>VGUH01000001.1 GCA_016874295.1 Gammaproteobacteria bacterium
GCGATGGTAGAGCCAGACCGCGTACTGGATGATGTCCGGTGGGAAACGGTGCCGCTTATAGGGGTTGGTGGATCGGTTCATGCCGGGAAGGTTGCCCAAGGCCGCTTAATTTGACAGTACTGAACCGCGGCATAGCCGGTGTTGCGGATTGTCGAATAGGCGTTCATTTCAATCTCCTCGGTGATCAATGCCTGGTGGCGACTCTGGGCTCCCGGCGGCCCGCGAACAAACGCGGTTTCTGATGCCCGCTTAAGGGAAACTTGACCACGTTCTGCGCCTGGACCGGGGCGAGGCCCGCAGGGACCTCGAAGCGACGCCCGGTGACAACTTCCGCCTGGCGCCGCTGACCCTCGGCCAGGAGGTCCAGGAAGTTCAGAAATCCCTGTAAACGACCGTTCATGGTTATCTCCTCATTCCGTTCCGGGCGTCGGGCACCGCGCCCATTCGCCCTTCGTTCGGGCTAGACTTTGAGCGCCCGGCGACCGCCGAACAAACGCATTAACTCAAGCTTCGTTAAGGGAAACTTGTGCCTGCTTCCGCCTACGGACGACTGCCGCTCAACGCGCTGCGCGAGATACGCATGCAGCGCGCGAGCGGCATCGTCTACATCTCGACGCTCGCTTCGCTGCTGCAGAAGTGGGTGACGCCGCGGCTGCACCGGCTGCACACGCGGTTCCCGGAGATCCGCGTCGACTGGCACACCTCGCGCGAGGCGGTCGACTTCACGCGCAGCGACTTCCACGGCGCGGTGCGCCTCGCCGAGCGCGCGTCGGCGGGACTCGAGGCCGACGCGCTGATGGACGAATGGCTGGTCGTCGTCGCCTCGCCGAAGCTCTACAGGAAGTTCGGCTCACTCGACGAGCGCGACAGCCTCGAGGGGATCCCGATGCTGCAGGCGCGCGACGAGCCCTGGGCGCGCTTCGAGAAGAGCGCGGCGCCCGCGCCCTGGCCCGCGGGACCGGCCATCATCGACGACTCGGTGAGCGTGATCTCGGCCGTGATGGAGGGGCTCGGCTACGCGCCCGCGCGCTGGTCGATCGCGGCCAACGACCTGGACAACGGCAATCTCGTGCTCGCCAGCAAGACGATCGTGCCCTCGCGGTTCAGGTACTGGTTCGTCTGCCCGCCCGCCTACGCCGAGCTGCCGATGGTGCTCGCCCTTCGCCAGTGGCTGCGCGAAGAGGCCGCGGCATTCCCGAAGCCGGACGACTGGCTGGGCCGCCGCTACCGCTGATGAAACGCGGACATCTCTACGTGATCGCGGCGCCGTCGGGTGCCGGCAAGACCAGCCTGCTGCACGCGCTGATGCGGCGCCGGCCCGGCGTCGGCTTCTCGGTCTCCTGCACGACCCGCCCGCCGCGGGCCGGCGAACAGGACGGCCGCGACTATCACTTCATCGGGCGCGAGGAGTTCGAACGCCTAGTCGCCGCGGGCGAGTTCATCGAGCACGCGAACGTATTCGGCAACCGGTACGGAACGCGCAGGAGCGTGGTCGAGGCCGCGCTCGTCGCCGGCCGCGACCTGATCCTCGAAATCGACTGGCAGGGGGCAAGGCAAGTGCGAGAACGCCTGCCCGAGGCCGTGCAGATCTTCATCCTGCCGCCGTCGCGCGCCGAACTCGAGGCGCGGCTGCGCAAGCGCGGCAGCGACAGCGACGAGGCGATCGCGCGCCGGCTCGGCGAATCGGTCGAGGAAATGTCGCACTGGCGCGAGTTCGATTACGTGATTGTCAACCGCGACTTCGACCGGGCGCTGGCCGAGCTCGAGGCGGTGTTCGAGGGCCAGGGCGAGGCGAGCTGCCGGGACCGGCCGGAGCTCCTCGCCCTCACCCGGGAGCTGCTCGACAACTGAATTACGATCCCGGGATGCCGGATTCCCTTCCCGCGGGGATTCGCTAGCATGGTGCATCCGGGCGAGGCGCGACTCATGGCAGACAAGGACCCTAAGGGAATCGACCGTCGCTGGCACGCGGTTTCGGTCAAGCCGGGGGCGACGGCCTGCAATGCAGCCATTTCCGGCAAGAGCCGCCGCTGGCTGTCGCGCGAAGCGCCCCTGCTGTCCCTGCCGGGCTGCACCCGGCCCGACACCTGCCAGTGCACCTACAGCCATCACGACGATCGCCGCGCCAGCACCCGCCGGGCAGACGACCTGGACGCGTTCGCCCGCTCGCCGCGGATTGGCAACGAACGGCGCAGCCGCAAGAACCGGAGGGGCCAGACCCCTTGAAACCAAGGGGATTGCCCCCTCCGTGATGGCCTCGGCACCATTCATTAGGGTATGATTTTGGGTCCAATTCCCTGAAATCACGGTCTTTTCCATGGCCCGCATCACCGTCGAAGACTGCCTTACCACGGTCGACAACCTGTTCGACCTGGTCCTGCTCGCCGCCAAGCGTTCGCGCCGCCTCGTCAATGGCGCTGAAGCCTGCGTCGACTGGGAAAACGACAAGCCCACGGTGGTGGCGCTGCGCGAAATCGCGGAAGGCAAGATCACCATCGACCTCTTGTCCGAGCCGGATCCGGAGCCGGAGCTGATCCCCGAGAACCCGCTCGACTTCGGCGTCGATTTCCGCGCCCCGCAGCTCGGCCTGGGGGACTGACCGCGAGCGCGCCCGCCCGATGAACTACGCGTCTTCCATCCTCGGGCTCCTGCCGGGCGGAAGACGCGCTCCCGGGATCGGGCAGTTCATCACCAAGATCGAGGGCTATCTCCCGCCCGACCAGGTCGAGCGGGTGCGCGAGGCTTTCGACTACGCCGAGACCGCGCACAAGGGCCAGAAGCGCCGCTCCGGCGAGGCCTTCATCACCCACCCGGTCGCGGTGGCCGACATCCTGGCGGACCTGCACCTCGACGGCGCGACCCTGCAGGCGGCGATCCTGCACGACGTGGTCGAGGACACGCCCTCCTCGATGGCCGAGGTCACGGAGAAGTTCGGCCAGGAAGTCGCCGAGATCGTCGACGGCGTCACCAAGCTCGACCAGATCCAGTTCAAGAGCCCCAAGGAGGCGCAGGCCGAGAGCTTCCGCAAGATGCTGCTCGCGATGGTGCGCGACATCCGCGTGATCATGGTCAAGCTCGCGGACCGCACGCACAACATGCGCACCCTGTCGGCGATGCCGCCCGAGAAGCGCCGCGCGGTGGCGCGCGAGACGCTCGACATCTACGCCCCGATCGCGAATCGCCTCGGCATCCACTCGGTCAAGCTCGAGCTGGAGGAGATCGGCTTCCGCACGCTCTACCCGCAGCGTTACCGGATCATCGAGCGGGAGCTGAAGCGCGCGCGCGGCAACCAGCGCGAGTTCCTGCCCAAGATCGTCAAGGCGGTGCGCAAGTCGCTCGCCGACGCCGGCGTCAACGGCCGGGTCGAGGCGCGCGAGAAGCACCTGTACAGCGTGTACGTGAAGATGCGCCGCAAGCACCTGTCGCTGTCGCAAATGGTGGACATGTTCGGCATCCGCATCATCGTCGGCAGCGTCGACGAGTGCTACCGCACGCTCGGCCTGGTGCACGGCCTGTACCGGCCGATGCCGGGGCGCTTCAAGGACTACATCGCGATCCCGCGCGTCAACGGCTACCAGTCGCTGCACACTTCGCTGTTCGGGCCGAACGGCACGCCGATCGAGGTGCAGATCCGCACCCAGGACATGCATCGCCTGGCCGAGTCCGGGATCGCGGCGCACTGGCAGTACAAGACCGGGGAGCAGGACGGCGAGACACAGCAGGCCCGCGCCCGCGAGTGGCTGCAGGGCATGATGGACCTGCACGAGGGCTCGGCCGAGGAGCTGGTCGAGAGCGTCAAGGTCGACCTGTTCCCGGACAAGGTCTACGTGTTCACGCCCAAGGGCGACATCATGCGCCTGCCGCGCGGCTCGACCTGCGTCGACTTCGCCTATGCCGTGCATACCGGCGTCGGCCAGCGCTGCGTCGCGGCCAAGGTGGATCGCCGCCTGGTGCCGCTGCGCACCGTGCTCCGCAACGGCCAGACGGTCGAGATCGTCACCGCCAAGGGCGCGCAGCCGAACCCATCCTGGGCGAGTTTCGTCGCGACCGCGAAGGCGCGCTCCGCGATCCGCCAGTACCTCAAGAACCTCAAGAAGGGCGAGGCCGCCGAACTCGGCGGGCGCATGCTGAACCAAGCGCTCGAGGAGTTCGAGCTTTCGGTGAAGAAGCTCCCCGCGGGCCGGCTCGATGAGGTCGCGCGCTCGCTGTCGCTCAGGGACGGCAACGAGCTGCTCGAGAAGATCGGCCTCGGCGAGCGCCTCGCGCGCCTGGTCGCGCGCCGGCTGCTGCCCGACGACGACACGCGTCCGGACGCCGCGATCGCGCAGCCGCTCGCGATCGCCGGGACGGAAGGTCTGGTCGTCAGCTATGCGCGCTGCTGCTTCCCGATCCCCTACGACGCGGTGGTCGCATACCTGTCGAGCGGGCGCGGCGTGGTGATTCACCGCGAGAGCTGCTCGAACGTCGCCGCCTTCGGCAAGCAGCCGGACAAGTGGATCCCCGCGGTCTGGCAGAAGGACCAGCAGCACCTGTTCAGCGCGGGCCTGCTGGTCGAGGCCCGCAACCGCATGGGCATCCTGGCCGAGGTCGCGACGCGCATCGCCGGCGAGCAGAGCAACATTAGCCACGTCAACGTGGACTCCTCGCAGGGCGACCACTCGACCATCCTGTTCGAGATCCAAGTCAAGGGCCGCGCGCACCTCGCGCGCCTGATCCGCGCGATCCGCAGCATGCCGGACGTCATGAAAGTTGAACGGAGCCTCGCGTGACCCGACGAATCATCCATACCGACCGTGCACCCAGGGCGATCGGCCCCTACTCGCAGGCCGTCGCCGCCGGCGGCGCGGTTTATCTCTCCGGCCAGATCGGGCTCGACCCCGCGACCACCGAGCTGGTCAAGGGCGGCATCGAGGCCGAGGCGCGGCGCGTGTTCACGAATCTCGCCGCGGTCGCCGGGGCCGCGGGCTCGAGTCTCGCCGCCGCGGTGCGCGTCACGATCTACCTGAAGGACTTCGCGGACTTCGCGACCGTCAACGGGATCATGCAGGAGTTCTTCAGCGAGCCTTACCCGGCGCGCGTGACGATCCAGGCGGCCGCGCTGCCGCGCGGCGCTGCGATCGAGGTCGACTGCATACTGGTGCCGTGACGGCGCAGGCTCCGTGACGATCGAACGCCGGCCGGTCACCGCGCTCAAGGGCGTCGGGCCCGCGCTCGCGAAGCGACTCGGCAGGCTCGGCATCGACACCGTCGCCGATCTCCTGTTCTGGCTGCCGACGCGCTACGAGGACCGCACGCATGTCGTGCCGATCGGTTCGCTGCGCCCCGGCATGCGCGCGGCGGTCGAAGGCAGCATCGAGCTCGCGGAAGTCGTGTTCCGCGGCCGGCGCTCGTTGCTCGTGCGCCTCGCCGACGGCACGGGCTTCCTGACACTGCGCTTTTTCCACTTCAGCGGCGCGCAGCAGCAGCAACTCGTGCGCGGCGCGCGGCTCGCCTGCTTCGGCGAGGTGCGCCGCGGTAAGCACGGGCCGGAGATCGTCCACCCGGAGTATCGCGACGCCGGCGCGCCGGACACGCAGGCGGTCAAGGGCGCGCTGACGCCGATCTACCCGGTCACCGAGGGGCTCCAGCAGGGACGCCTGCGCAACCTGACCGCGCAGGCGCTCGCGGCCGTGGACGACGACGGACTGCCCGACTTCCTGCCGGCGGAGGTGGAGCGGCGCCTTGGCCTGCCATCCCTCGGCGAGGCGCTGAAGTACGTGCATCGCCCGCCGCCGGATGCGCAGCTGGCCGTGCTCGAGGCAGGCCGGCATCCCGCGCAGCGACGCCTCGCTTTCGAAGAGCTGCTCGCGCACCAGCTGACGCTGCGCCGGCTGCGCAACGTGATCCGCCGCGATCCGGCGTGGCCGGTCGCCGCGGGCGGCACGCTCGCCGGGCGCCTGCTTGCGGGCACCGGCTTCACGCTCACGGCCGCACAACGGCGCGTGATCGCCGAACTGCGCCGTGACCTTGCGGCGCCGCACCCGATGCTGCGCCTGGTGCAGGGCGACGTCGGCTCGGGCAAGACCATCGTCGCCGCACTCGCAGCGGCCGACGTCGTCGAGGCCGGCATGCAGGCGGCGCTGATGGCGCCGACCGAGCTGCTCGCCGAGCAGCACGCGCAGAACTTCACGCGCTGGCTCGCGCCGCTCGGCCTTGCGCCGCTGCTTGTCACCGGCCGCATGCCCGCCAAGGCGCGGCGCGAGGCGGAGGCCGCTCTCGCCGGCGGCGCCGCCGGCGTCGCGATCGGCACCCACGCGCTGTTCCAGGACGAGGTGCGCTTCGCGAAGCTCGCATTCGTGATCGTCGACGAGCAGCACCGTTTCGGCGTGCACCAGCGCATGCGCCTGCGCGAGAAAGGCGCCGCGGGCCGCTACCCGCACCAGCTGGTGATGACGGCGACGCCGATCCCGCGCACGCTCGCGATGACGGCCTACGCGGACCTCGACGTGTCGGTGATCGACGAGCTGCCGCCGGGCCGCACGCCGGTCGCGACCGTCGCGATGCCGGACTCACGCCGCGACGAAGTCGTCGCCCGAATCCGCGGCGCCTGTCTCGCGGGGCGGCAGGCTTACTGGGTCTGCCCGCTGATCGAGGAGTCGGAGCAGCTCGAGGCGCAGGCGGCCGAGGACACGGCCGCCGCGCTCGCCGCGGCGCTGCCCGACGTCGCGGTCGGCATCGTGCACGGGCGCATGCCGCCCGCCGCGCGCGAGAAGACGATGGCGAAGTTCAAGGCCGGCGGAATCGGCCTCCTGGTCGCGACCACGGTGATCGAGGTCGGCGTCGACGTACCGAACGCGAGCCTCATGGTGATCGAGAACGCCGAGCGCATGGGCCTCGCGCAACTGCACCAGCTGCGCGGCCGCGTCGGTCGCGGCAGCGAGGCGTCGAGCTGCGTGCTGCTCTGGCACGCGCCGCTCTCGCAACTCGCGAAGCAGCGCCTCGCCGTGCTGCGCGGGACCAACGACGGCTTCGAGGTCGCGCGCCGCGACCTGGAGCTGCGCGGACCGGGCGAGCTGCTCGGCACGCGCCAAGCCGGGCTCATGCAGCTCAAGGTGGCCGATCTCATGCGCGATGCCGACCTGCTGCCCGGCGTGCAGGCGGCCGCGGACGTGATGCTGCGGGCGCATGCGGATAACATTGCGCCACTCGAGCGCCGGTGGATCGGCGGCTCGAACCGTTACGGGAAGGTATGAACCGATCATTTGCCGCCAAGAGCGACGCGCACCCGGTCCCGAGCTGGACCGGCCGGCTCGACGACTGGCTCCCCGCCGCGCCGGCCGCGGCCGCGGCCTGGCTTTCCGAGCCGGGACTGCTGACCGAGCGCCTGCGCACCTGCTGCAGAGGCGAGACCGCCCTGGTCGTGGTCTCGGAGGCCGAGGCGCCGCTCGCGGCCGAGGACGTGGCACTGCTGCGCGCGGCCGGCAGCGCCGCATTCGTGCGCGAGATCGAACTCACCTGCGATGGCAGACCCTGGGTGTTCGCACAGACGCTGATTCCGCAGGCGACGCTCGCGCGCCAGCGCTGGCTCACGACGCTTGGCCGTGCGGCGCTCGGCGAACGGCTCGCCGCCGTCCCCGGTATCGAGCGCGGCCCGCTCGAGTACGCGCGTCTCGCTGCGGGCGGCCGCCTGTATCGCCGTGCGCTGCGCGAGCGGCCGGACCCACCCGCCGCACTGTGGGCGCGACGGTCCTGGTACGCGATCGAGGGTCACCGGTTGCTGGTACAGGAAGTCTTCCTGCCCGAGTCGCACGCGTGAACAACGATCCCTCGTACAGGCCCGAGTATGAACCGCACGCGGTGCGCGATGCATTCCGCGCGCTCGGCCGGACGCTCGCCGACTACGCGCAGCTCATGCGGCTGCACCGGCCGATCGGCATCTGGCTGCTCCTGTGGCCGGCGCTCTGGGGCCTGTGGATCGCGGGCGAGGGGCGGCCGGCAGCGCGCATCCTGTTGGTGTTCGTTGCCGGCGTCGTGGTGATGCGCTCGGCCGGCTGCGTCATCAACGACTACGCCGACCGCGACTTCGACCCCCAGGTCGCGCGCACGAAGGACCGGCCGCTCGCCGCGCGGCGCGTGACGCCCGCGGAAGCCCTGCTGCTGTTCGTCGCGCTCGGCCTGGTCGCGGTCTGGCTCGCGCTGCAGCTCGACCCATACGCGCAGCTGTTCGCGATCGGGGGCGCCCTGCTCGCCGTCACCTATCCCTGGCTGAAGCGCATCGTGCACGTGCCGCAGTTCTACCTCGGCGCCGCCTTCGGCTGGTCGATCCCGATGGCGTTCGCCGCGCTGACCGGCGAAGTGCCGAAAATCGCCTGGCTGCTGCTGAGCGCCGTCGTGCTGTGGGCCGCGGTGTACGACACGATGTACGGGATGGTGGACCGCGAGGACGACGAGCGCATCGGCGTGAAGTCGACTGCGATCCTGTTCGGCGGGGCGGACCGCTTCATCATCGCCGTCATGATCGTGATGATGCTGTTCGCGCTCTGGCTCGCCGGCATGGAGGCCGGGCTCGGCATTTGGTATCGCGGCGGTCTCGCCGCGGCTGCGCTCCACTTCATCTACCAGCTGTGGCTGATCCGGCACCGCGAGCCCGCGGCCTGCTTCCAGGCCTTCAACAACAACCACTACGTCGGTATGGTCGTGTTCATCGGCCTCGCGCTCGATTATTTCTATCGCGTCTCGTAGCCTGCCGCGTCCGGTGCGCGCGCCGCGCGCGCGACTGCCCAGACCTCGACCCGCCGACAGCCCGCGCGCTTGAGCTCGCGCGCGAGCGCGTCCGCCGTCGAGCCAGTGGTCAGCACGTCGTCGACGATCGCGACGGCGGCAGGCAGCTCGACGTCGCGCACGGCGAAAGCGCCGCTCACGTTGATGCGCCGGACGATCGCGGGCAGGGCCGCCTGCTCTTCGGTCGCGCGCAAGCGCGTCGCGAAATTCCGGGCGACGGGCAGCAACAGGATCTCCCCGGCGAAGCGCGCGATCTCGCCGGCCTGGTTGTAGCCGCGTTTTACTTCGCGCGCGGCATGCAGCGGCACGGGAATGAGCGCATCCACGGCCGGCGGCCCGCGCTCGGCGATGCGCCGCGCGAGCGGCGTCCCTAGGATGCGCGCGATTGCGACTTGTCCGCCGTACTTGAGGCGGTGCACCAGCTCGACCAGCGGGAACTCGTAACGGTAGGGCGCCAGCACCGCATCGAAGGCCGGTCGCCGGGCGAGGCAGGCGTCGCACGCGATCGCCGGGCCCGCGACCGGCGTCGCGCAGATCGCGCAGCCGCGGCCGGTGCGCGGCAGGTCGTCCTCGCACCCCCGGCACAGGTCGAGCGCCGGCGCCTGGCCCGGCTCGAGGCAGAGCAGGCAGGTGGGCGTGATGAGCCAATGGATCAGCGCCTTCGACACACCGAGAGCCTGCCGCAGCAGGCTCGGTTGACAGTCGCGGAGTGCGTTCGAATACTGCGCCACGGCGCCAAGTTGCGCCGTCCGCACGCCCGGCATGCGGCGGATTTCCGGCCGGAATGGGGAGCAATGCGACGGTGAGTGGCGCAAAGCCGCCCCTGCTCGACCGCGCCACGATCCGCCGCCACGCGGACCGGGCGAGCGCCCGCTATGACGCGTCGGCCGTGCTCGCCGCACGCCTGCGCGAGGACATGTTCCGGCGCCTGGAATGGACTGCCATCGTCCCTGAGACGATCCTCGACCTCGGCTGCGGCACCGGCCACGGCGCGGCGACGCTCGCCGCGCGCTGGCCGCAGGCGCGCGTGATTGCGCTCGATGCCTCGCCCGCCATGCTCGGGCAGGCCGCGCGGCGCGAGGGCAGCGCGCGCATCGAGCGCCTGCTCGCCGAGGCCGAGTCGATCCCGCTGCCGGACGCTAGCGTCGACCTCGTGTTCAGCAACCTGATGCTGCCCTGGTGCGAGGACATCGACGCGGTGTTGACTGAGGTCGCGCGCATCCTGAAGCCGCGCGGACTCTTCATCTTCACCACACTCGGTCCGGACACGCTGGTCGAGCTGCGCACGGCCTGGCGCGAAGCGGACCGCGAGGCCGCCCTGCATCCGTTCACCGGGATGCACGACCTCGGCGACGGCCTGGTGCGCGCCGGGCTCGCGGAGCCGGTGCTCGACGTCAGCCGCTTCACGCTCACCTACCCCGATGCCGCCGCGCTCCTGCGCGATCTCAGGGAAACCGGCGCCCAGGGCGCGGCGACAGGCCGCGCGCGCGGCCTGACCGGCCGCGGCAAGCTACGCGCGCTGGAGCAGGCGTACGAGAAGTTCCGCAGCGGCGGCGTGCTGCCCGCGACTCATGAAGTCGTGTTCGGGCAGGCGTGGGGCGCGATCGCGCGCCCCCGGCCAGACGATGAGTTTGCAGTTCCGATCGAGACGATCCGCCGCCGGGATACGCTACCTTGACGCCGTCCTTCCCGACCACTGGGGGCGTCGTCGGCTACGCTGTGGCTGCGCTGCCTGGCGCGCCCTCGCCGCGATCCGGCTGATGCCCACATCTATCCGGATTTAAAGGAAAAAATCGGGTTGCGGCCCCCGCGCCCAACCCTTACGATGCGCGGGCCGTGAGCCCGCGTTACCTTGGGCCACAAGCGGGGGCTCCGTTGCACATCGCCAGCCGGTTCCTGAAGCGGTCGGCCGTCGCCGGCCTTCTCGCATCGCTCGCTGCCCTGCCGGCGCGCGCGGACTGGACCCTCCTCAACCTGCCGCGCGGCGTGTCCGACCTGTCGCGCGAGATCTACGGCATGCACATGATCATGCTCTGGAACTGCACGATCATCGCGGTGCTCACCTTCGGCGCGATGATCGTGGCGATGACGCGCTTCCGGAAGTCGAAGGGCGCGGTCGCGGACCGGAAGATGCTGCACAACGCGCGCCTCGAGGCGGCCTGGACCATCATCCCGGTCCTGATCCTGGTCGGCATGGCGATCCCGTCCGTGGACAAGCTGATCCGGATCGAGGACACCTCCGGCTCCGAGCTCACGATCAAGGCGACCGGTCACCAGTGGTACTGGCAGTACGAGTATCTCGGCACCGGCGTCTCCTTCTACAGCCACCTCGCGCGCGACAGCAACTTCGCCCGCCAGAAGCAGTCCGGCATCGACCCGTCCACGGTCGACCACTACCTGCTGAACGTGGACAAGCCGCTGGTGATCCCGACCGGCACCAAGATCCGGCTGCTGCTGACCGCGAACGACGTCATCCACGCGTGGTGGGTGCCCGATTTCGGCATGAAGCGCGACGCGATCCCCGGCTTCATCAACGAGATGTGGATCCGGGTGGATCCCGACAAGCCCGGCACCTACCGCGGCCAGTGCGCGGAGTTGTGCGGCGCCGACCACGGCTTCATGCCGATCGTCGTGATCGCGAAGCCGCGCGCCGAGTTCGAGGCCTGGCTCGAAGCGCAGCAGGCGGCCGCGACGCAGCTCGCGGCCGCGGAGTAAGGGAACATGGCACACGCGAGCGCACACGACGACCACGCGCACCACGCACCGCCGAAGGGCATCGTGCGCTGGCTCACGACCACGAATCACAAGGACATTGGCACGATGTACCTGGTGTTCTCGCTGGTCATGTTCCTGCTCGGCGGGCTGTTCGCGTTCGTGATCCGCGCCGAGCTGTTCCAGCCCGGCCTGCAGCTCGTGGATCCCGGGTTCTTCAACCAGATGACGACCATGCACGCGCTGGTGATGGTGTTCGGCGCGGTCATGCCGGCGACCGTCGGCCTCGCCAACTGGATGATCCCGATGCAGATCGGCGCCGCCGACATGGCGCTGCCGCGCATGAACCTGTTCTCGTTCTGGCTGCTGTTCTTCGCGTTCATGCTGCTGCTCGCGACATTCTTCGTGCCGGGCGGCGCGCCGGCTGCGGGCTGGACGCTGTACCCGCCGCTGGTGCTGCAGACCGGCGAGGCCTTCCCGATGTCGATCTTCGCGATCCACCTGATGGGCGCCTCGTCCATCATGGGCGCCATCAACGTGATCGTGACCGTCGTCAACATGCGCGCGCCGGGCATGACGCTGCTCAAGATGCCGCTGTTCTCCTGGTCCTGGCTGATCACCGCTTATCTCCTGATCGCGGTGATGCCGGTATTCGCCGGCGGCGTCACCATGCTGCTGACCGACTATTTCTTCCACACCAGCTTCTTCAACGCGGCGGGCGGCGGCGACCCGGTGCTGTACCAGCACGTGTTCTGGTTTTTCGGACACCCCGAGGTCTACATCATGATCCTGCCGGCGTTCGGGATCGTGTCCGAGATCATCCCGACCTTCTCGCGCAAGCCGATCTTCGGCTACGAGGCGATGGTGTACGCGATCGCATCGATCGCGTTCCTGTCGTTCATCGTCTGGGCGCACCACATGTTCACGGTCGGCATGCCGCTCGCGGGACAGCTGTTCTTCACGCTCTCGACCATGCTGATCGCGGTGCCGACCGGCGTGAAGATCTTCAACTGGACGGCGACCATGTGGCGCGGCTCGATCAGCTTCGAGCCGCCGATGCTGTTCGCGCTCGCGTTCCTGTTCCTGTTCACGATCGGCGGCTTCTCGGGGCTGATGATGGCGATCGTGCCGTCCGACTTCCAGTACCACGACACCTACTTCATCGTCGCGCACTTCCACTACGTGCTGGTGCCGGGCGCGGTGTTCGCCATCATGGCCGCGGTCTACTACTGGCTGCCGAAGTGGACCGGCCACATGTACGACATGCGGCTCGCGAAGTGGCACTTCTGGCTGTCGACGATCTTCGTCAACGTGCTGTTCTTCCCGCAGCACTTCGTCGGTCTCGCCGGCATGCCACGGCGCATCCCGGACTACGCGATGCAGTTCGCCGACTGGAACATGGTCTCCTCGGTCGGCGCGTTCGGCTTCGGCCTGGCGCAGCTCCTGTTCGTCTGGCTGATCGTCAAGTGCGTGCGCGGCGGCGAGCGCGCGACCGCGGGGGTCTGGGACTGGCCGCACGGCCTCGAGTGGACCGTGCCCTCGCCGGCCCCGTACCACACCTTCGAGAAGGCGCCGGAGGTCCATTGACCGCGCCGTCGCGGAATGTCCGGCTCGCGCTCGCGCTCGGCTTCGTGGCCTTCGCGGTGTGGGCGCTGTACATCGGCCTCAGGCTTGCGGAGCGCAGCCCGTGAGTGAACCGGCACCGCGCCGCAATGCCGGGCTCGCCGCGCGCCTCGTGCTGATGGCGGCGGGCAGCTTCGCGTTCGGCTTCGCGCTGGTGCCGCTGTACGACGTCGTGTGCGAGGTCACCGGCATCGGCAGCCGCGACCGTCTCTCGCGCGCGGGCACGGCCGAGGGCCAGGCCCCGGTCGAGAGCCGCACCGTCGTCATCGAGTTCACCGCCTCGGTGCCTTCCGGCGGCTTCGACTTCGTGCCGGTCGCCGCCACGATGGAAGTCCAGCCGGGGCGGCTGTACGAGACGCACTACCGCGCGCGCAATCTCGCCGCGGGCCCGGTGACGGGCCAGGCGGTGCCGAGCGTCGCGCCGATGCGCGCGGCGCGCTACTTCGTGAAAACCGAGTGTTTCTGCTTCACGCCGCAGCATTTCGCCGCGGGCGAGGAGCGCGAGATGGCCGTCCGCTTCGTCGTCGACCGCGAGCTGCCGCCGGGCATCGACCGCCTGACGCTGTCCTATGCTTTCTACGACGCGCCGCAGGCGGCCGGGCAGAGCCAGGGAGTCTGAATGCCACACGCCGACTACGCGACCGACCAGCAATACTACTTCCCGCACGGCAGCCGGCTGCCATTCTTCGGGTCACTCTCGCTGTTCATCCTGATGGCGGGCGCCGCGGCGACGCTGAATGGCGTCGCGATCGGCGGCTGGGCGCTGGGACTCGGCTTCGTCCTGCTGTTCACGCTGTTCTTCCTCTGGTTCGGCGAGGTGATCCGCGAGAACCAAGCGGGGCTCTACGGCGAACAGGTCGACCGCTCGTTCCGCATGGGGATGATGTGGTTCATCTTCTCCGAGGTGATGTTCTTCGCCGCGTTCTTCGGCGCGCTGTTCTATGCGCGCCAGCTCTCCATACCCTGGCTCGGCGGCGAGGGCGCCAAGGCGATCACGTCCCTGCTGTGGCCCAATTACGACGCCGGCTGGCCGACCGCCGGCCCGGGCTCGGTCACGCCGCGCGACGACGGCACCTTCGAGATCATCCCCGCCTTCGGCCTGCCGGCGCTCAACACCGCGCTGCTGCTCACCTCCGGTCTCACGATCACGGTCGCGCACCACGCGCTGAAGAGCGGGCATCGCGGCATCCTGAAGGTGTTCCTCGCGCTGACCTTCCTGCTCGGCTTCATCTTCCTCGGCGTGCAGATCCTGGAGTACGGGCACGCCTGGAAGGACCTCGGCCTGCAGCTCGGCACCGGCATTTACGGCTCGACCTTCTTCATGCTGACCGGCTTCCACGGCCTGCACGTGATGGTGGGCGCGATCATGCTGGTCGTGATCTGGCTGCGCTGCCTCGCCGGCCACTTCACGCCGCGCCAGCACTTCGCCTTCGAGGCGGTCGCCTGGTACTGGCACTTCGTGGACGTCGTCTGGCTCGGGCTGTTCATCTTCGTCTACTGGATCTGACGCGGCTCCGGCCATGGGCGCCGCGCCCGCAGCGGGGAAGCGCTTCATCGCGATCGCCGGCAACATTGGCGCCGGTAAGGCCGAGCTGACGCAGTTTCTCTGCCGGCGCTACGGCATCAAGCCGTTCTTCGAGCCGAACCAGCACAATCCCTACCTCGCCGACTTCTACCGGGACATGAAGGCCTGGGCTTACCGGTCCCAGCTGTTCTTCCTCGCGCACAAGTTCCGCCTGCAGCTCGAGCTGCAGGACGAGCCCGGCACGGTCGTGCAGGACCGCACGATCTACGAGGACGCGGAGATCTTCGCGAAGAACCTCTATCGGCAGCGCTTCATCGACGCGCGCGATTACAAGGTGTACCGGCAGCTGTACGGCTCGATCGCGAAGGCGCTCAGGCCGCCCGACCTCATGATCCAGCTCTCCTGCCCGGTGCGGACGCTGCGGCAACGCATCCGCCTGGCGCGGCCGCGCGATGGAGCGGGACATCCCCCTGCCGTACCTGCGCCGGCTGAACCGGCTGTACGAGGACTGGTTCCGGCGCTGGAACCTCTCGCCCGTGATGCGGCTCGAGACCGACCGCCTCGACTGGCTGACCGACCTCGTGGACCGCGCGGACCTGTTCCGCCGGATCGAGCGTTACCTCGACTGAGGCCGAGCAGGGTAGTGGGCAACTGCGTGGCGGGGAGAAGATCGGCCAGAAGATCGGCCAAAATACTGCATCAGCGAGTCCCTCATCAAGTATTATCAAACGCTTAGGATCACTTCGGGATCGGCCAGAATGAGCATGCCCGCGGAGACGCCTTACCGCATCGAGCCGACACGACTCGAGACCGTCCCGGAGGTCATTTCCGATCTGGTCGCCGAACTCGCCGCGGCAACGGCCCGACTCGACCGCGCGCTCAACCCGCGAACCGCAGCCAGCCTCGCGGATCTGGTCCGCATCATGAACACCTACTACAGCAACCTTATCGAAGGGCACAACACGCGACCCCGCGACATCGAACGTGCCATCCGGGGGGACTTCGCTGCGGACCGCGAGCGACGGAACCTGCAGGTCGAGGCATTGGGCCACATTCGCGTTCAGCGGGAGATCGACAAACAGGCCGTGGCCGGAACGCTGTCCGAACCGGCGTCGTCGGAGTACCTCAGGTGGCTACACCGGGAGTTCTACCGGGACGCAGCGCCGGAACAACTTCGCATACGAGGCAACGGACCGCCATTTGCCATGACACCGGGAGAGTGGCGGTCCAGGCCAGACCACGACGTCGCCGTCGGCAGGCACGTGCCACCGGCAAGCGCTCATGTCGAGGAGTTCATGACGTACTTCGAGTCGCATTACAAACTCGAGCCGCTCGGCAAATCAGCCCGGATTCTTGCGATCCCCACGGCCCATCACCGATTCAACTTCATACATCCGTTTCCAGACGGCAATGGTCGGGTCAGCCGACTGATGAGTCACGCAATGGCACATCGTGCCGGTATCGGAGCGCACGGCTTGTGGTCCATCTCCCGCGGTCTTGCTCGCGGCCTAGACAGCCGTGTCGAATACAGGCGAATGATGGACCTTGCGGACTCGCCGCGCGAAGGCGACCTGGACGGCCGCGGCAATCTTTCCCAGCACGCCCTGGCGGAGTTCGTGCACTGGTTTCTGCGCATCTGCCTCGACCAGGTTTCGTTCATGTCCCGCTTGTTCGACCTCGACACGCTGATGCAGAGGCTGCGTACGCTGGTGGAGCGGAGCGGCACGCTGAAGCCGGAGTCCGCACGATTACTGGAGGAAGCGCTGTTGCGCGGCGAGGTCGAGCGCGGAGAGATGCCGCGCCTGACTGGGCTGCCCGAGCGATCGGCACGGCGGGTTTTCAATGATGTCCTGGAGGCCGGGCTGCTGGGGTCCGACACTCCCAAAGGCCCGGTATCCCTGCGCTTACCTGCGGATACGGTCGACGTCCTGTTTCCGCGACTGTTTCCCGAGGCTTGAGATTCTTTCGCAACCAGTCGGCGGGCTACGCACAGGCTGCAGGGGCGATTGCGGACGTCTCCGAACGGAGACTCGCATCGGGCGTCCAAGTCCCGCAGCAGTGCGACCATGAATCCCGGAACAGTTCCGATGCCCGATAGCATATTGCGCGACGAGAAAATGTTCGACCCGACCCAGACCCAGCCCCTGTCCTGGCGCATGCACGAGGGCAAGCCGATTCCCTGGGAGGAAGCACCGATTTCGCCCCCGAACCGCCAGGAACCGAGCTTCGACAGCTCGCCGCCGGAGCGGCTCGCGGAGCGCGGCTACCGGCTGCGCGCGCGCATCGGCCATGGCCGCCTCGGCGCGGTTTACGAGGCCCAGGACGAGCTGTCGCGCATCTCCGGCAGCCGGCATTTCGCGGCCGTCACGCTGATCGACGCCCGGATCGCCGAGCGGGACGGGTTTGCCGAGGAATTCGAGCGCGTTGCTGCCGAGCTGCAGTCCGTCACGCACCCGAACATCGTCAAGCTGCTCGAGTACGGCTGCGAGCGCGGCCATTACTACCTAGTGAACGAACTGCTGGAGAGCGCGTCCTTGCGCTTCGTGCTGAACGACGTCGGCGCGCTGCCCGCCGGCGAGGCCGCCGCCGTGCTGCGCCCGGTCGGCGACGCGCTGCAGTACCTGCACGCCAAGGGCATGGTGCACGGCGATCTCCGGCCGGAGAACGTGCTGGTCACATTCGGCTACGAGGTCAAGCTGCTCGACATCGTGCCCGCAGGCTGGCTGGTCAGCCCGAACGACGCGCTCGGCGTACCGGCGCGCGCGCCCGACAAGCACGACGACGTGTTCGGTCTCGCCTGTCTCGCCTACGAGATGCTCGCGGGCCGTCATCCTTACAACGGCAATACCGCGCAGGAGGCTTACCGCGCGGGTCTCGAGCCGGCGCCCATCGAAGGAATGCTTGACCGGCAGTGGCGCGCGCTCGCGAATGCGCTTGCCGTGCAACGCGACGACCGCACGCCGGGCGTTGCGCAGTTCCTCGACGAGTTCGGCGTTTCGCCATCGGAGAAATTGCGCGCCGTCGTCGGGTCGCTCAGGCCGGCCGTGGAAGTGCCGGGGCCGGTGCCACGCGACGTCGCAGTGCGCGCGGCCGCGGCGAGGCCGGCACGATCGAGCGGAGCGCGCACGCTGTTCCTGCTGTTCGTGCTGATCGGCGTTGGCGCCGCCGCCTGGTATTACCGCGAGCCGCTTGCGGCCTTTGGCACCGAGCTCGTGGCGACGGTGGAGACGGAGATGGAGCGCATCCGGGCCGCGGATGCGCCGAGCGCGGCGCCCGCTGCGGAAGCGCCGGTGACACAGGCGCCGGCCGTCATCGACGACACGCCCGCGACCGTGATCGCTGACGGCGCTGGCCGGACGGTGGTGAAGGAAGTCGCAGCCCCGGAGCCGACACCCATGCCTGCGGATGAGGCGACGGCGGTTTCGGAGTCACTGCCGGCGCCGCCGGTGGCGGGGCCAAGCGTCACACCCGCGCCCACCGCCGTCGCGCAACCTGCGGCAACGTCCTCGGCCGTGGCCGCCGGCATGGTTCGTTTCAACTTCGAGCGTGAATCGCTGTCCGTGCGCGAGGGCGACGTAGCGGCCCGGATCGTGATCCGCCGGTCGGGCAACCAGTCGGGCACGGCGGAGGTCGCGTGGCGTACCGTCGACGGCACGGCCGTCGCGGACCGTGACTATGCCGACCTCGGCGCGCGCAGCGAGCGCTTCGCGCCCGGCGAATCGAGCCGCACGGTCTACGTGCCGCTCACGAACGATTCGGTGCCGGAACCGACGCGGAGCTTCCGCGTACTGCTCGACGGCGGCGCCGAAATCCGCGTCGACATCCTCGACGACGACTGACCCGCGGCATCGCCGGCGATCATGCGTCGAGACGATGGCCGTTCGTTCCGTAGAATTGCGGGATGACGACCGGGTCTAAGACTTACCGCGCCGTGCGCCTGGCGGCACCGGGCCGGCCGCTTCAGACCGCGGTGCTCGCAATGACCGCGCCGGGCCCCGGCGAGGTCGTCGTGCGTGTGCAGGCGGCGGGCATCTGCCACTCCGACGCGCACTACCGCGCAGGCGTCGGCTGGACGAACCATCCGCTGACGCTCGGGCACGAGGTCGCGGGCATCGTCGCCGCGGCCGGCGCCGGTGTCGCGTCGCCGCGTGTCGGCGACCGCGTGTGCCTGCACTACCTCGTCGCCTGCGGCGAGTGCCGCGACTGCCGCGCGGGGTGCGAGCAGTTCTGCGTGACCGGGCAGATGATCGGCAAGGATCGCGACGGCGGCTTCGCCGAACTGATTCGTGTGCCGGCGCGCAATGCCCATCCGCTGCCCGATGCCATCCCCTTCGAGCACGGCGCCATCATGATGTGTTCGTCGGCCACGGCGCTGCACGCGCTGCGCAAGGCGCGCGTCCGCGCGGGCGACACGGTGGCGGTATTCGGCGTCGGCGGCCTCGGCGTATCGGCGGTACAGCTGGCACGGGCCCTGGGCGCGGGCGTGGTGTACGCCGTGGACCTCAATCCCGTGAAGCTCGCTCTGGCCGGGCGGCTCGGCGCCATTGCGATCGACGCGCAAGCCGGCGACCCCGTCGAAGCCATCCGCGCAGCAACCTTCGGCCGCGGCGTCGACGTCGCGCTCGAGCTGATCGGCTCGGCCAAGGTGATGGAGCAGGCCGTGCGGTCGCTCGCGCCCCTGGGGCGCGCGGCGCTCGCGGGCCTCACGCAGGACTGGCTGTCCATCGCCGTGTACCGCGACCTGCTCGGTCGTGAGGCCGAAATCATCGGCGTCTCCGACCACCTGGCCTCGGAGATCGGCGAGCTCTTGCAATTCGTCGAGCGCGGCGAGCTGGATCTCGGAAAAGCCGTCACGCAGGTCGTTCCGCTCGACGCCGAGTCGATAAACGGCGTGCTGGACGGCCTCGAGGTCTTCGGCGACGGCGTGCGCTGCGTCATCCGCCCCTGAAGCCGTACCATGCACGCATAACCCAGGACGTCCCGCGCTCCGAGGAAATCGTCGGCGCCGAGGCGGTACAGGCCACCCTCGACCGCCTGGCGCACGACATCACGGCCCGGCTCGCGGACCGCAATCCGCTGGTGATCACCGTGCTGAACGGCGGGCTCGTATTCGCGGGCCAGCTTCTCCCCCGACTGCCTTTTGCGCTCGACGTGAGCTACGTGCACGTCCGGCGCTACGGGCGCGAGACCGGGGGCGGCGAGCTGGTCTGGATCGCCGGGCCGCAGGAGCCGGTGACCGGGCGCACGGTGCTGCTGCTCGATGACATCCTCGACGAGGGCGAGACGCTGTTCGCCATCCGTTCGCGCCTCTACGAGCTCGGCGCGATCGAGGTGCTGCTCGCCGCATTCGCCGTAAAATCCGCAAGGAGCTGCCGCGGGTCATGGCGGACTTCACCGGTCTTCGGCTGCCGGACCGGTTCGTGTTCGGGTTCGGGATGGACGTCGGAGGCCGCTGGCGCAACCTGCCGTCGATCCGCGCGCTGTCGGAAACCGCGGACTGAGCGCCCGGGCGTCAGCCGCCGACGCCGTGCGGCTCGATCCAGCCCATCTTCCAGGTCCACCACAGGACGATGAACAGCAGGATCGAGAGCCCGATGCGCACCGTGAGCGCGCGCACCATGCGCCGGGTCTCGCCCTTGTGGTCGTGCACCAGCTGGACCATGGCCGAGGCGAGGCTCAGCACGATCGCGAAGAAGATGAGCAGCACCAGCCACTTCACGCCCGACATGGTTCGACCTCGCCTCCCCGGATGCGCGAGTATAGCCCGGTGCTGAATCCACGCCGATCGCGATTCGCCCCGCGTCTCGTCCCCACCCTCCTGACCGCAGTGGCGGCGGCCCTGTTCGCCTCGCTCGGCTTCTGGCAGCTCGGGCGCGCGGGCAAGAAGCACGCACTCGCCGAAGATTTCGCCGGCGGCGGGCCCGCCGTCGAGTGGCGGGATCTCCCGGCCGACGCGCCGCGCTACCAGCGCGTGCGGGTCCGCGGCCTGTACGACCCGGCGCACCAGTTCCTGCTCGACAACATGAGCCACGAGAGCGTCGCGGGCCTGCAGGTGCTGACGCCGCTCGTCCTGGACGACGGCAGCGCCGTGCTCGTCAATCGCGGCTGGCTGCCCTGGGGCCCGACGCGCGAACTTCTGCCTGAAGTCGCCGTGGCCGGCGAGCCGCGCACGATCGTCGGTCGCATCGACGAGCTGCCGAAGCCGGGCATCTGGCTCAAGGCGCCGCCCGCCAGCGGTTGGCCGCGGCTCGTGCAGTACCCGCGCATGGAAGAACTCGCGGCGACCCTCGGTCGCGAGCTCGCGCCGTCCCAGGTGCTGCTCGATCCCGCGGTGCCGGATGGATACCTGCGCGACTGGGTGGTGCCGGGCACGACGGCGGACCGTCACCTCGGCTACGCCGTGCAGTGGTTCGCGTTCGCGGCGGTCGCGGCGGCGATCTGGCTCGTGCTCAGCTTCCGCAAGCCCGGGGAATCCGCATGAGCGTGCCGGACGAGGCGCGCCGCTCCGGGCGCCGCCAGCTGCTGCTCGTGGCGTCGATCTTCATCGTGCCTCTCGTTGCGGCCGCCGCGCTCTACTTCTCCTCCGACTGGCGGCCGGTCGTTAATTCGCAAGGCACGCTGATCGACCCGCCGCGCACGCTGACCGCTTCCGGTCTCTACTTTCCCGACGGACGGCCGGCGCCCGCGGACGTGTTCGAGGGCAAGTGGTCCATCCTGCACCCCGCCACCGCCTGCGACGCACGCACCGAGGCGCTTTTCGAGGAACTCGGCCGCGTGCGGATCGCGCTCGACAAGGACACGCCGCGCGTGCGGCGCGTGCTGCTGCATGGCGGCAACTGCGCCGGCGCGGCGCCTCCCGCGGGCGACACCGATCTTGTCGTGTTCGCGGCGTCGGGACCCGAGGGCGAGGCATTCCTCGCTTCCATACCGTCCGCGGTCGATGGCGCACCGGGAATCTACCTGGTGGATCCGCACGCCAACCTGATGATGAGCTACCCTGCGATCGGCTCGGCGCGCGGGCTGCTCAAGGATCTCGAACGGCTGCTGCGGCTGTCGAACATCGGTTAGGGGATGCGCATGCACGAAACCCGCGGTCTGATCTGGTTCCGCCGCGCCGCGCTCGCCGCGACGGTCCTGTGCGCGGTGGTGGTCGTGGTCGGCGCCTGGGTACGGCTCACGAATGCCGGCCTCGGTTGCCCGGACTGGCCGGGTTGCTACGGCCACGTCCACCCGGCCCAGGCGGCGGAGCGTGCTTCGGAAATCAACGCCGCGCATCCCGATCGCCCGTTCGACTACCAGAAGGCCATCAACGAGATGGTGCACCGCTACATCGTCGGCGCGCTCGGCCTGCTGGTGATCGCGCTCGCGGTGTTGTCGGTCCTGAACCGGCGCGACCCGGCCCAGCCGCGCGTCCTGCCCTGGCTGCTCGTCGCGCTGCTGATCGTCCAGGCGCTGCTCGGCATGTGGACGGTGACGCTGCTCCTGAAGCCCCTGATCGTGACACTGCACCTGCTCGGGGGCCTCACGACGCTCGCGCTCCTCACCTGGCTCGCGCTGCCGCCCGCGCGGCGCGAACTGAAGGCCGCGGAGCGCGGGGTGCGGCGGCTCGCGATTGCCGGGCTCGTCGTGCTCGTCGTGCAGATTTCACTCGGCGGCTGGACGAGCACCAACTACGCCGCCGCGGCCTGCCCGGATTTTCCGGCCTGCCAGGCGAGTTTCTGGCCGCCTATGGACTTCCGGAACGCGTTCATCCTGTGGCGCGGTCTCGGCATCGACTACGAGGGCGGCGTGCTCGACGCGCCGGCGCGGATCGCGATCCATTACACGCACCGGCTGGGTGCTTACCTGACTGCGATCGTGCTCGCGCTCGTCGTCGTGGGCGCGCTCCGGCGGGGACGATCGCATGCGGCGAAATCAGCAGCGATCGCGGTCGCGATCGCGCTCGTGCTGCAAATCCTGATCGGGATGAACCTGATCTGGAAGGGGTGGCCGCTGTGGCTCGGGACCGCGCACAACGCAGGGGCAGCGCTCCTGGTACTCGCGACGGTCGCGCTGCTGCGAGCGCTCAGCCCGCGCTCGGAAGTCAGCCGTTACCGGCCGGGCCTGAGCTGAGCGTCAGAACAGCTGGACAAGAACCGGGAACGCGGCAACGGCGAGCGCCAGGCAGACTGCAAAGCCGGAGCGATCGAAGAGGAGCATCGGGCACTCCTGTTCTTGATACGGCAGCGACAGTACGCCCAGCTATTGTTTCTATAAACAGTTCAATATTGACTTTATTGGTCAATATTACGTACTACTAAAGGATGGAGACGCTCCAGGCGATGCAGGCTTTCGCCAAGGTGGCGGAGCTCGGCTCATTCACCCGGGCGGCCGACGAGCTCGCGTTATCGCGGGCAATGGTGAGCACCCACATCCGGCGCCTCGAGCGGCGCTTCGGCCTGAAGCTGCTTAACCGGACGACGCGCAAGGTCGCGCTCACGCCCGCCGGGACTGACTATCTCGAACATTGCCGGCGCGTGTTCGTCGAGCTCGCCGCGGCGGAGGAGACGCTGCGCCGCGGGAAGGAGCAGCCGACGGGCCGCGTGCGCGTGGATGTGCCGGGCTCATTCGGCCGGCACATCCTGTTGCCGGCGCTGCCCGAGTTCCTCGCGCGTTATCCGGGCATCGACCTGGACCTGTGCTTCAACGAGCGGGTCGTGGATCTGGTGCGCGAAGGCGTCGACCTGGCCGTGCGCGCCGGCACGGTGACCGACACCGACCTGGTCGCGCATCGGGTCTCCGGCTCGCGCTGGATCACTTGCGCTGCGCCGTCCTACCTCGCCCGCCACGGACGGCCTGAGACGCTCGCCGACCTCGCCAACCACGTCCTGATCGGCTCGATCCCGCCGGGCGGCACGCATCCGCGCCCGTGGCTGTTCGCGAACGACGCGCCGCCGCCATTCGAGCTGCGGTTCCGCACCACGGTCAACGAGGCGGAAGCTGTGATGCTCGCGGCCGCGCGCGGCGTCGGCATCACCCAGACCATGGACCTGCTCGCGGCCCGCGAGCTCGTGGACGGCAACCTCATGATTGTGCTGCCCGAGCACACGCGTCTCGGGCCGGCGCTGTCCATCGTCCACACGCCGGCGGCCCAGCGCCTCGCCCGGGTGCGGGTGTTCTCCGAGTTCCTGCGCGGTCTCTGCGAGTACGTCGTGCAGCGCGCAGCGGCCCACACCGGCCTGAAACCCATCCCCTGACGCGCAGCACGAAGGGGACGCGCCCCTTCATGAATATGAAGAGGCGCGTCCCCTCCGACAGGTGCGTGATAGCATTTCGGCTGCGATGAGCGCCCGCGAAACGCATTCGGAGGCGACGGCCGGCAGGGTGTCTGCCCGGGCACGCGACTACTTCGCGCTGACCAAGCCAAAGGTCGTGTCGCTCATCATGTTCACGGCGATCGTGGGCATGTTCCTCGCCGTGCCCGGATTCCCGCCGCCGGCGGCGCTGGTCTGGGGCACGATCGGCATCGCGCTCGCCGCTTCCTCGGCAGCCGCCATCAATCACGTGCTCGACGCCCGCATCGACGCGGAAATGGCCCGTACCCGCATGCGGCCGCTGCCGCGCGGGACGGTCTCCGAGGCCTACGCGCTCTCTTTCGCCTTCGTGCTCGGCGCCGGTTCCATGCTGATCCTTGCCCTGCTGGTCAACGCGCTGACCGCGGTCCTGACCTTTTCCTCGATCATCGGTTATGCGGTCGTCTACACGATCTGGCTCAAGCGCGCGACGCCGCAGAACATCGTCATCGGCGGCGCGGCGGGCGCCGCGCCGCCCGTGCTCGGCTGGACCGCAGTGACCGGCGTCGTCGACGCAAACGCGTTGCTCCTGTTCCTGATCATCTTCGCCTGGACGCCGCCGCACTTCTGGGCGCTCGCGATCGCGCGCCGCGACGATTACGCGCGCGTCGGCATCCCGATGCTGCCGGTCACGCACGGCGTCGCCTACACCAAGCAGTTCATCTGGTACTACACGGTGCTGCTCGCGGTCATCACCGTGCTGCCCTTCCTGGCCGGCATGGCGGGACTCTTCTACCTCTGCGCCGCGCTCGTGCTCGATGCATTTTTCCTGCGTCATTCATGGCAGCTCCTGCGCTCCGAGCGCGCCGACCTGCCGATGCGCGCCTTCCGTTACTCGATCAACTACCTGGCGCTCCTGTTCGCGGCCCTGCTCGTCGATCACTACCTGCCGCGTGCGCCGTTCTGAGGCACTGACTGCGGGAAACGTTATGCGCTGGGAAGGACGCCGGCAGAGCGACAACATCGAGGACCGGCGCGGCATGCGCGTCAGCCGCGGCGGGCTCGTGGGCGGCGGCATCGGCACGCTCGCGATCGTGCTGCTCGTGATGTTCCTCGGCGGCGACCCGACCGCCGTGCTCCAGCAGGCGGGCAATGCCCCGGCGACGATGGAGCCGTCCAGCGAGCCCTACGTCGAATCCGCCGAGGAGTCCGTGTGGCGGCAGCAGACGTCGGTGGTGCTGGCGGAGACCGAGGACGCGTGGAACCGGATCTTTGCGGAGCTCGGCGGTCAGTACCGCGAGCCGACGCTGGTATTCTTCACCGACCTCGTGCAGTCCGCCTGCGGCACGGCCGACTCGGCGGTCGGCCCCTTCTACTGCCCGGGCGACCGGAAGCTCTATATCGACCTGCGCTTCTACCAGCAGCTCGAACGGCAGCTCGGCGCTGGCGGCGACTTTCCGCGCGCGTACGTCGTGGCGCACGAGGTCGGCCACCACGTGCAGAACCTGATGGGCATCTCCAGCTGCGTGCACGAGCTGCGCCGGCGCGTGGACGAGATTGAGGGCAACCAGCTGTCCGTCCGCCAGGAATTGCAGGCCGACTGCTTCGCCGGCATCTGGGCGCACCAGGCGAACCGGGGCGGAGCATTCCTCGAGCCTGGCGACATCGAGGAAGGCCTCAACGCCGCAAGCGCGATCGGCGACGACACGCTGCAGCGCAACGCCGGCCAGGCGGTCGTGCCCGATGCGTTCACGCACGGCAGCTCGAAGCAGCGCATCCGCTGGTTCAACACCGGCTTCGAGTCCGGCTCACTCGAGGCATGCGACGCTTTCCAGGCGGCCGACCTTTGAGCGCCCACACGCATTCCGTCCCGCCGGATTTCGCGGCCCGCGCCGTCGTCAAGGCGGCGGACTACCAGGCTGCGTACGAAGCCTCGGTCCGTGACCCCGAGGGCTTCTGGGAGAACATCGCCCGGCGCATCGACTGGTACCGCTTCCCGACGCGCATCAGGGACGTTTCCTTCGACCCGGACGATTTCCGCATCCGCTGGTACGAGGACGGCGAGCTGAATGTCTCGGTCAACTGCCTCGACCGGCAGCTCGCGAAGCGCGGCGACAAGACGGCGCTGCTGTTCGAGGGCGATGAACCCGACGTCTCGCGGCACGTCAGCTACCGCGAGCTGTACGAGTCCGTCTGTCGCCTCGGCAATGCGCTGCGCAGGCTCGGGGTCCGCAAGGGCGATCGCGTCACGATCTATATGCCGATGGTCCCGGAAGCCGCGGTCGCGATGCTCGCCTGCGCGCGCATCGGCGCGGTGCACTCGGTGGTGTTCGGCGGTTTCTCCCCGGAATCGCTCGCGGGCCGCATCCGCGATTGCGACTCGCGGGTCGTCATCACCGCGGACAAGGGCGTGCGCGGCGGCAAGCGGATCCCGCTCAAGGCGAACGTGGACGCGGCGATCGCCTCGCAGGGACTCCCCGTGCGCCAGGTCATCGTCGTGCGCCGCACCGGTCACGAGGACGGGTGGGTGGAGGGCCGCGACGTCCGCTACGAGGACCTGGTCGCCGGCGAGCCCGCGACCTGCGACCCGGAGCGCATGAATGCGGAGGACCCGCTGTTCATCCTGTACACCTCGGGATCGACCGGCAAGCCGAAGGGCGTGCTGCACACCAGCGGCGGCTATCTCACCTACGTGACCTACACGTTTGCGATCGTGTTCGACTACCGGGAGGAGGACGTGTACTGGTGCACCGCCGACGTCGGCTGGGTCACCGGGCACAGCTACATCGTCTACGGGCCACTCGCGAACGGCGCGACCAGCCTGATGTTCGAGGGCGTGCCGAATTACCCTGACAGCTCGCGCTTCTGGCGCGTCGTGGACAAGCATAAGGTCAACATCTTCTACACCGCGCCCACCGCGATCCGCGCCCTGATGCGCGACGGCGACGGACCGGTCAAGGCCGCCTCGCGCCGCAGCCTGCGCCTGCTCGGTTCGGTCGGCGAGCCGATCAACCCGGAGGCCTGGGAGTGGTACCACCGCGTGGTCGGCGACGGGCGCTGCCCGATCGTGGACACCTGGTGGCAGACCGAGACCGGCGGCGCCCTGATCTCGCCGCTGCCCGGCGCGATGGCGCTGAAGGCGGGCTCGGCGACGCTGCCGTTGCCGGGCGTGCGCCCCGCGCTCGTCGACGGCGAAGGCCGAATTCTCGAAGGCGCGACCGAGGGCAACCTCGTGCTGCTCGACAGCTGGCCCGGACAGATGCGCACCGTGTACGGCGACCACCGGCGCTTCATCGACACCTATTTCACGACCTATCGCGGCAAGTACTTCACGGGCGACGGCGCGCGTCGTGACGAGGACGGCTACTGGTGGATCACCGGCCGCGTCGACGACGTGATGAACGTCTCCGGTCACCGCATCGGCACGGCCGAAGTCGAGAGCGCGCTGGTCGCGCATCCGAAAGTCGCCGAGGCGGCGGTCGTCGGCTGCCCGCACGAGGTGAAGGGCCAGGGCATCTACGCGTACGTCACGCTACAGAGCGGCGAGGCGCCCTCCGAGGCGTTGCGCGCCGAGTTGATGCGGTGGGTGCGCAAGGAGATCGGGCCGATCGCGACGCCGGACTTCATCCAGTGGGCGCCGGGCCTGCCGAAGACGCGCTCCGGCAAGATCATGCGCCGGATCCTGCGCAAGATCGCCGCGAACGAGCACGAGCAGCTCGGCGACACCTCGACGCTCTCCGATCCCTCCGTGGTCACGGACCTGGTCGCGAACCGGCGGCAACCCGGTACGTGAGGCGGCTCGCCGCCGCGGCATTCGCGATTTTCGCCGCGACCTCGGCCGGCGCCGCCGAGCGGCTGACTGTCGCGACCTGGAATCTCGAGTGGATGATGCGGCCTGCCGTTTTCGACGCGCTGGCGCCGGACTGCTTCGGGCGCGACGCGCGGCCGGGCGGCGGCGAGCGTGCGATTCCCTGCGACCTCGTTCCGCGCGGCCGCTGGAGCGAGGCGGACCTCGCGCGGCTGCGCGCCTTTGTCGCGGGCTTGCCCGCGGACGTGATCGCGCTGCAGGAGATCGACGGCGAGGACATCGCGCGCGAGATTTTCCCGGCGCACGCGTTCTGCTTCACGGCGCGCAAGCAGGTGCAGAATGTCGGCTTCGCGATCCGCAAGGGATTGAAGTTCCGCTGCAATCGCGACTACCGCGCGCTCGGGCTGCCAGGCAACGAAGTGCGCTGGGGCGCGGACGTCACGATCGAGCCCGGAACGCCGCGTGGGTTCCGGCTGCTGGCCGTGCACCTGAAAGCTTCCTGCAACCGCGACCCGCTGAGCGACGCCCGCGATGACTGCCGGATCCTGCAGCGCCAGGTGCCGGTGCTCGAGGAGTGGATCGATCGCCGCGCGCGCGCCGGCGAGGCCTTCGGCGTCGTGGGTGACTTCAATCGCCGCTTCGACCGGGAGCAGGCCGCGGCGCGCGATGCTCAGGGCGCGGTGGTCGCGATGTGGCCGGAGATCGACGATGGCGATCCGGCCGGCGCCGACCTCGTCGATCCGGGTGTCGAGCACGGCGCGATCGGCTGCAACAACGGCCACCCAAAGCGCATGCCGATCGACTACCTTATCCTTGGCGAGCGGCTGGCGGCGCGGCTGGTGCCGGGCTCGTTCCGGGTCTGGGACTATCCCGAGGGCGGCCGCTGGCCGGATCACTGCATGATCACGATCGAGCTCCGGCGGGAGACCTGAGATGACTTACGACAAGGACAACATCTTCGCCCGCATCGTCCGCGGCGAGATTCCCTGCCACAAGGTCTACGAGGACGCGGACACGCTCGCCTTCATGGACATCATGCCGCAGGCAGAAGGCCACACCCTGGTCGTTCCAAAGGCGGCGGGCGAGGACATCTTCACCACGCCGCCGGAATCGCTGGCAGCTGCGGTACACACCACGCAGCGCGTCGCGCGCGCGATCAAGAAGGCGTTCTCACCCCCCGGCATCATGGTCGCGCAGCTGAACGGCCCGGCCGCCGGTCAGAGCGTGTTCCACCTGCACTTCCACGTGATCCCGCGCTACACGTGCAAGGACCTCGGCATCCACGCGGCGGACCCCGCCGATCCCGCGGCCCTCGCCGCGCACGCGGCGCGCATCCGCGCGGCGCTCTGAGCGCGCATGGCCGAAAACGAAAACCTGCAGTTCTACCAGCGCCTGCTGGGCGTCGCCGCGCTCGCGATCGTCGCCTATCTGGTGTTCCGGATCATCGAGCCTTTCCTCGGCCCGATCACCTGGGCGCTGTTCCTCGGCTTCCTGCTGCAGCCGGCGCAGGAGAAATTTTCGCGCCTGCTGCGCGGGCGCGCCTCGGCATCGGCTTTCCTGCTGACGCTGCTGGTACTCATGCTGCTGCTCGGCCCGCTGACCGCGCTCGCGATCGCTTTCGCGCGCCAGGCCGCGGACCTCGCGGGGCGGCTGCAGGACTGGCTGGCGGGGCAGCGAAACGCGACGCTCGCCAGCTTCGACCAGATTCCGGTGACCGGTCGCGCGCTGCAGTGGCTCGACGACAACCTGCAGATCAGCACCGCCCACGTGCAGACCTGGATTGCCGAAGGCAGCAGGACGCTGTTCCAGCATCTCGCGAGCTACGGCGGCATCGCGTTCATGGGCGCGGTCGGCACGGTGCTCGCCTTCACCGTGATGCTGTTCATCCTGTTCTTCGTCATCCGCGACGGGCGCGCCATCGCGCGGGTCGTCTCGGCGCTCGTGCCGCTGCCGGCGGAGCGGCGCGAGGCGCTCGCAGAACGGCTCTCGTCGGTCACCTGGGCCGTGGTCCGCGGTACCGTGCTCACCTCGATCGTGCAGGGCATCCTGCTCGGCGTCGGCTTTGCGCTCGCCGGCATGCCGGGGCCCGTCGTGTTCGGCGTGGTGGCGGCGGTACTGTCCGTCGTCCCCTTCGGCGGCACGGCGCTGGTCTGGGTGCCGGCGCTGGCGGCACTGTTCTTCCAGGGCCGATACGGGCAGGCCGCGGCCGTCCTAGCCGTCGGCGTCGTGGTCAGCAGCGTGGACAATTTCCTGAAGCCGATCCTGATCTCGGGCCGCTCGCCGCTGCCGACGCTGGCGGTGTTTCTCGGGGTGCTGGGCGGCCTCGCCGCCTTTGGCCTCATCGGCCTGTTCGTCGGCCCGGTCATCATCGCGCTCGTGCTCGCCCTGCTCGAATTCGCGCGGGAAAGGCCGGCCTGACGGCAATCGCCCTCCCATGTCGTCCCAGGATCTCCTCTCGGCGCTGAACGAGGAACAGCGCGCCGCCGTCACCGCTCCGGTCGGGCCGGTGCTGGTGCTGGCCGGCGCCGGCAGCGGCAAGACGCGGGTGCTGACGCACCGCGCCGCCTGGCTGATCCTCGAGCACGGCGTGTCACCGCACGGCCTGATGGCGGTGACCTTCACCAACAAGGCCGCCGCGGAGATGCGCGGGCGCATCGAGTCGCTGCTCGGCCTGCCCGCGGATACGCTATGGATCGGCACCTTTCACGGCCTCTCGCACCGCATGCTGCGCCGCCACTGGCGCGAGGCGCGCCTGCTGCAGTCCTTCCAGATCCTGGACCAGGATGACCAGGAGCGCCTGGTGCGCAAGATCATCCGCGAGCAGAAGCTCGACGAGCAGCGCTGGGTCGCGCGCGAGGTACAGGGCTTCATCAACGCCAACAAGGACGAGGGCCGGCGCTCGAAGCAGCTCGCCGACCGCAACGATCCGACCCGAAAGCAGCTGATCCAGCTCTACAAGCTGTACGAGGACCGCTGTGAAGCCGCAGGCGTCGTGGACTTCGCGGAACTGCTGCTGCGCAGCTTCGACCTCCTGCGCGACGTGCCGGAGCTCGACGCTTACTACCGCGAGCGCTTCCGCCACATTCTGGTCGACGAATTCCAGGACACCAACGGCATCCAGTACGACTGGCTGCGCCAGCTGACCGGCAGGACCGGCGCGCCATTCGTCGTGGCCGATGACGATCAGGCGATCTACAGGTGGAGAGGCGCTCGAGTCGAGAATGTTCAGCAGTTCAAGCGCGAATACGGGGCTGTCCTCTTCAAGCTCGAGCAGAACTACCGCTCCACCCAGATCATCCTCGGTGCTGCCAACGCGGTGATCGCGAAGAACACCGACCGCATGGGCAAGGAGCTGTGGACCGCGACCCGGGGCGGCGAGCCGATCCGCGTCTACGCCGCGTTCAACGAGCGCGATGAGGCGGACTTCGTCATCGACCGCATCCGCGACCACCAGCGCCGCGGCCTGCCGCTCGCCGCCGCCGCCGTGCTGTACCGGTCGAACGCCCAGTCCCGCAGCTTCGAAGAGACGCTGATGGCCGCGCGCATTCCCTACCGCGTGTACGGGGGCCTCAGGTTCTTCGAGCGTGCCGAGATCAAGGATGCACTCGCGTACCTGCGCCTGACGCAATCGCGCGACGACGACATCGCCTTTGAGCGGGTCGTCAACCTGCCGGCGCGCGGCATCGGCGGCGCAACGCTCGAGCTGCTGCGCCGCGATGCACGCGACCATGGCCGCAGTCTCTGGCGCGCCGGCCGTGAACTCGAGTCCGCCCTGCCCGCGCGGGCCGCCGGCGCGCTGCGGGGATTTTTCGCGCTGGTCGACCGGCTCGCCCTCGAGATCGCCGAACTCCCTCTGCACGAGCAGGTACGCCACGTCATCGAGAAGTCGGGGCTTCGCGACCACCACGCGAAGGAGAAGGACACCAAGGGCGAGGCGCGCGTCGAGAACCTCGACGAGCTCGTCAACGCTGCGGAAGCCTTCACGCCGGAGCGGGATGACGGGCTCTCGCCGCTCGGCTCCTTCCTCGCGCACGCGACGCTCGAGTCCGGCGAGACCCAGGCCGCGACCGGCCTCGACTGCGTGCAGCTCATGACCCTGCACGCGGCGAAAGGGCTCGAGTTCCCGACCGTGTTCGTGGTCGGCATGGAGGAAGGCCTGTTCCCTTCGGAACATTCTGCCTTCGACGCCGACCGGCTGCCCGAAGAGCGCAGGCTCTGCTACGTCGGCCTGACGCGCGCGATGCAGCGCCTGTACCTCACGCACGCCGAGAGCCGGCGCATCTTCGGGCGGACATCGTACCGCGACCGCTCGCGCTTCCTGTCGGAACTTCCGCCCGAGGCGCTCGAGGACGTGCGCCCGCGCATTTCGGTGAGCCGGCCGCTGTACGGCACCGACCGCATCGCGCTCGCCACGGCCGGACAGGCGGATGCATCGCGCCGCCGCTCGCGCGCGGTGCCGGTCGCCGGCGAGGATCTGCCGATGCGGCTTGGCGCGCGTGTTCGGCACCCGAAGTTCGGCGAGGGCACGGTCCTGCGCTTCGAGGGCCAGGGCGAGTCGCGGCAGGTGCACGTGAACTTCGAGGGCGCCGGACGAAAGATCCTCATGTACTCGCTGGCGCATCTCGAACAGATCCCCTGATGTAAAGCCTGCGCGGGCGGGACGCGGATCTGCTTCGGTTGCTTTCGCGGTGCGCTAGAATCCGCGTCCGACCCGGAGGACAACCGTGAAAATCATCATTCTGGGAGCGGGCCAGGTCGGGAGCAGTGCCGCGCAGCAGCTCGCACGCGAGCAGGCGAACGACGTCACCGTCGTCGACACCCGCGACGACGTGCTGCGCGACCTGCAGGACCGCCTCGACATCCGCACGGTATCCGGAAACGCGGCCCATCCGTCGACGCTGCTCGCGGCAGGCAGCCGCGGCGCCGACCTGCTGGTCGCGCTGACCTCCAGCGACGAAGTCAACATGGTCGCCTGCCAGATCGCCTGGACCCTGTTCCGCACGCCCACCAAGATCGCCCGCATCCGCTCGGGAGACTATTACGGACGCCCGGAGCTGTTCGGCGAGAACACCATCCCGGTCGACCTCGCGATCAGCCCGGAACAGCTCGTCACCGACCACGTCGAGCGGCTGATCCGCTACCCCGGCGCGCTGCAGGTGCTCGAGTTCGCGGAGGGCCGCGTGCTGCTGGTCGGCATGCGGGCGCTCAAGGGCGGCAAGCTGGTCGGGCACCAGCTCCAGGTATTGCGTGCGCACATTCCGAATACCGAAGTGCGGGTCCCGGCCATCTACCGCGGCGGCCGCAGCATCCGGCCCGAGGGCGGCACGACGATCGAGGAGCACGACGAGGTGTTCTTCGTCGCCGCGCGCGAGGACATGCGCCTGGTCATGAAGGAATTCTCCAGCGAGGAAGCGAGCGTGCGCCGCGTCGTGATCGCGGGGGCCGGCAACATCGGCCTGCGCCTCGCGCGCGCGCTCGAGGACCGGCTGCGGGTCAAGCTGATCGAGCGCAACCCGGACACCGCGCGCCGCGCGGCGGAACGGCTGCGCAATACGCTGGTGCTGACCGGCAACGCCGCCGACGAGGAACTGCTGCTCGAGGAAAACATCGACGACGCGGACGTGTTCGCCGCGGTCACCAATGCCGAGGAAGCCAACATCCTGTCGGCCATGCTGGCCAAGAGGCTGGGCGCGCGGCGGGTGATGGCACTGATCAACAAGCCGTCCTATTCGGAGCTCATGGAGGGCGGCCCGATCGACATCGCGATCTCGCCGCAGACCATCACGATCGGCGCGCTGCTCGAGCACGTGCGCCGGGGCGATGTGGTGCGCGTGCACTCCCTGCGTCGCGGCGCCGCCGAGGCAATGGAAGCGATCGTGCACGCGGACGGGCGCAGCTCGCCGATCGCCGGCAAGCGTATCGACGCGATCGACCTGCCGGAGGGCACGACCATCGGCGCCGTGGTGCGCGGCGGCCGGGTGCTCATGGCGCACCACGACACGATCATCGAGGCGGAGGACCACGTCATCCTGTTCCTGACCGACCGCCGCCACGTGGAGGATGTCGGCCGGCTGTTCCAGGCCGGCGCGCCGGCATGAACCTGGCGGCGGTCCAGCGGATCCTCGGGCTGATGCTGATGCTGTTCAGCACGACCATGCTGCCGCCGGCGTGCATCGCGTTCCTGTACGGCGACGGTCACTGGTACCCGTTCCTGGCGTCGTTCGCGATCGTCGCGGCGCTCGGCGTGCTGCTCTGGCTGCCCGTGCGCCGGATGTCCGCCGACCTGCGGCTGCGCGACGGGTTCCTGGTGATCACGGTGTTCTGGGTGTTTCTCGGCCTGGCGGGCGCGACGCCGCTGCTCATCAGCGACGTTCCCGACCTGTCCGTGACCGACGCGGTCTTCGAAGCGGTCTCCGGCTTCACGACCACTGGCGCGACGGTCATCACCGGCCTCGATGCGCTGCCAAAGTCGATCCTGTACTACCGGCAGCAGATCCAGTGGCTGGGCGGCATGAGCATCATCGTTCTCGCCGTCGCCCTGATGCCGATGCTCGGCATCGGCGGCATGTCCCTGGCCAAGGCGGACACCCCGGGGCCGATCAAGGATCAGCGGCTGACTCCGCGCATCACGCAGACCGCGCGCGCGTTGTGGGCGGTCTACCTGCTGCTGACCGTGCTCTGTGCCGGCGCCTACTGGCTCGCCGGCATGGATGCATTCGATGCGATCGGTCACGCCTTCACCACCATTTCGACCGGAGGCTACTCGCCCTATGACGCGAGCCTCGGTCATTTCGACAGCGTCGCGGTCGACGTCGTCGCGACCTTGTTCATGTTCGCCGGAGGCGTGAGCTTCGCGCTCCACTTCTCGGTCATGCGCCGGCAGGATCTCCGGCTCTACACGCGCGATACCGAGTTCCTGGCTTTCTTCTCGCTGATTGCCGCCATCGTCGCCGTCGCGTCTGCGTACCTCTGGCTGGAGGGTGAGTTCCCGACGCTGGTCGAATCGCTGCGCCACACGGCGTTCCACGTGATATCCACTCATACCGGCACCGGTTACACGACGACCGGCTTCGCGCACTGGCCCGGCGCGATGCCGGCCCTGCTGATTCTGCTGACCTTCATCGGCGGCTGCGCCGGCTCGACCACCGGCGGCATGAAGGTGATCCGCTGGCTGCTCGTGTTCCGCCAGGGCGTTGCGGAGCTGAAGCGGCTCGTGCATCCCAGCGCCGAGATCCCGGTCAAGCTGGCAGGCAGGCCGGTACCGGAGCGCGTGATCATCGGCGTCGCGGGTTTCTTCGCGATGTACCTCGTGGTTTTTGCCGTGCTGATGCTGATGATGATGATGCTGGGGCTCGACCAAGTGACCGCCTGGTCCGCGATCGCCTCGGCGATCAACAACGTCGGCCCGGGGCTGGGCGATGTCGCCGTCACCTTCCGCGACGTGCCGGAGGGAGCCAAGTGGATCAGCGCAATCGCCATGATCGCCGGCCGCGTGGAGATCTTCACGATACTGCTGCTGCTCACGCCGGCCTTCTGGGAGCGCTGAATGGCGCTGCGCCGCAACCTCGAGCTGATGCTGGAGCGCGGCCAGGACTCGCCGCTGCTGCGCTTCGCGCTCGGCCAGGAGTGCCTGAAGGCGGGCGACCTGGTGACCGCGATCGACCACCTGCGGCAGGCCGTGGACCAGAACCCGCACTATTCCGCGGCCTGGAAGACGCTCGGCCAGGCGCACGCGCGCGCCGGCTCGGCCGCGCGCGCGGCGGAAATCTACGAGCGCGGCATCCGGGCCGCGCGCGAGGCAGGCGACATCCAGGCCGCGAACGAAATGGGCGTGTTCCTGAAACGGCTGCGCAAGCCGCGCCGTCGCTCGCAACCGGCTGATGATCGCGCGTGATCGGGCTGCTGCAGCGCGTCGACGGCGCCGCCGTCGAGGTCGACGGCCGCGAAGTCGCGCGCATCGGCAAGGGCCTGCTCGTGCTGGTCGGCGTCGAGCACGGCGACGACGAAACGGTCGCCGATCGGCTGCTGGAGCGTCTCGTGGCCTACCGCGTGTTCGCCGATCCCGACGGAAGGATGAACCTCTCCGTCTCCGACACCGGCGGCGGCCTGCTGCTCGTCCCGCAGTTCACGCTCGCGGCCGATACCTCGAAGGGGTTGCGGCCCGGTTTCAGCCGGGCGGCGCCGCCCGGCGACGCCGAGCGCCTGTTCGGATACCTGGCCAGGCGCGCCGAAAAGCGCCATTCCGGCGCTCAAACCGGCCGTTTCGGCGCCCATATGCGGGTCGCGCTCGTCAATGACGGCCCGGTCACCTTCTGGATCCGCGTGCCGCCGCACGATGCCCCGGAGTGATTGGCGTATCATGATCCATCACCCCGCGACCGGCGGGCCGGAGTCAAGGACATGGGAATCGGTTTTCGCGAACTGCTGATCATCCTCGCGATCGCGCTGCTCATCTTCGGCGCGAAGAAGCTGCGCAACATCGGCTCCGACCTCGGCGCCGCGGTACGCGGCTTCAAGAAGTCCATGAACGAGGGCGACGAGGAAGAAGCCGGCAAGAAGCTCGCCCAGGATGGCCGCCCGGACGCGGACTTCAGCGCCGGCAAGACCGACCGCGACAGCGCCGACTCGTCCAAGCAAGCGTAAGGATCCATGTTCGAGGTCGGTTTCACCGAGATCATCCTGATCCTCGGCATCGCGCTGTTGGTGCTGGGTCCGGAAAAACTTTCCAAGCTCGCGAACCAGGTAGGCCGCTGGGCGGGGCGCGCCCGCGCGATGGCGCGCCAGCTCAGGCAGCAGCTCGACGAGGAAGTCGAGATCATCGGCAAGGATGAATTCGGCCCGGCCGCGCGGCGGCCGCCGGGCAGCCCCGCTGCGGGCACGCCCCCCGCCGCACCGCCCGCCGAAGCGCAGCAGGAACCGCCGCGTCCGTCATGAGTGACGCGGGCGACGAGAAGCTGGCCGAGAGCACGCTGCTCTCCCACCTGCTGGAGCTGCGCGATCGCCTGCTGCGCGCGCTGGTCGCGACCTTCGTCATCTCGGTTCCCTGCCTGTTCTTCGCCAACGACATATTCACCTGGCTCTCGCAGCCGCTGCGCGCGCGGCTTCCCGAGGGCGCGACCCTGATCGCGACCTCGGTCGTCGCGCCCTTCATGACGCCATTCAAGCTGGCGCTCCTCGCCGCCGTATTCTTCGCGATGCCGGTGATCCTCTACCAGGTCTGGGCGTTCGTCGCGCCCGGGCTGTACCGCCACGAGCGGCGCTTCGCCCTGCCGCTGTTCGTGTCGAGCGTGATCCTGTTCTACGCCGGCGCCGCGTTCGCGTATTTCGTCGTCTTTCCGGTCATCTTCGGCTTCTTCGTCATTACGACGCCCGAGGGCGTCGCGATGATGACCGATATCACGCAGTACATGGACTTCTCGGTGCTGCTGTTCTTCGCTTTCGGGCTCGCATTCGAGATCCCGGTGGCCACGGTGCTGCTGGTCCGCACCGGGCTCGTGAAGCGCGAGAAGCTCGCGAAGAACCGCGGCTACGTGCTGCTCGTGATCTTCATCGTCGCGGCCTTCCTGACGCCGCCCGACCCGGTTTCGCAGACGCTGATGGCGCTGCCGATGTACGCGCTCTACGAGGCGGGCATGCTCATGTCGCGCGCGCTCGTCCCCGGCAAACCGGCGGACCCGGAAGAGGATCCGGCTTGAAGTTGCACCGCAAGATGGCGGAGACTCGCCCGACTTCAGCCGGAGTGGCCGCCGCATGAGCCAGGACCTCAACATCCCGCCGGGCACTTTCCTCGGCCACCCGAAGGGGCTCTACCTCCTGTTCGCGACCGAGATGTGGGAGCGCTTCAGCTTCTACGGCATGCGCGCGCTGCTGGTGCTGTACGCCGCCGCCGCGACGCATGCTGTCAATCCCGGACTCGGCTGGGCGGACGCGCAGGCGCTGAAGCTCTACGGCTGGTACCTCGGGCTGGTCTACGGCACGGCGATCTTCGGCGGCTGGATCGCCGACAACTGGCTCGGCCAGCGCAAGGCCGTAATCCTCGGCGGCCTGGTCATGGCCGCCGGGCAGTTCCTGCTCGCCGCGCCGCTCGACACGCTGGGCAGCACCGCCGCGTTCTCGCTGCCGCTGCTCGGCATTGCCTTTCCCGAAACGCCGAGCACGTTCTACCTCGGCCTCGTGTGCATGTGCGTCGGCAACGGCTTCTTCAAGCCCAACATCTCGACGATGGTCGGCGACCTCTATCCGCAGGGCGACGCCCGCCGCGACGGCGCCTTCATCATCTTCTACATGGGTATCAACGTCGGCGCCTTCCTCGCGCCGCTCGTCTGCTCGACCCTCGGCGAGGATCCGGCGTATGGCTGGCGCGTCGGCTTCTTCGCCGCCGGTGTCGGCATGCTGCTGTCGGTGATCATCCAGCTCGCCTTCGCCCAGCGCTACATCGGCGACGTCGGCCGCGTGCCGGCCGCGCGGCGCTCGCTCGCACTGGCGGGCGGCACGAAGCAGCCGCTCACGCAGGTCGAACGCGAGCGGCTGCGCGTGATCTTCGTGATCTTCGCCTTCGTCGCGATCTTCTGGGCCACATTCGAGCAGGCCGGCGGTCTCATGAACCTGTTCGCCGAGAAGTACACGCGGCGCGAACTCGGCTCTTTCCTCGTGCCGACCGGCTGGTTCCAGTCGCTGAACCCGCTGTTCATCGTCCTGCTCGGAATCCCGTTCACGATGCTGTGGACCCGGCTGGGCGCAAAGGGCCGGAACCCCGCGTCGCCGGTCAAGATGTACCTCGGTCTCGCGCAGGTCGCGCTCGGTTTCGTGTGCCTGGTCATCGCGGTATTCGAGATGCAGCGTTCCGGAGACGCGAAGTCCAGCATGATCTGGCTGGTGCTCGCCTACTTCTTCCACACCACCGGCGAGCTGTGCATCAGTCCCGTCGGCCTCTCGATGGTCACCAAGCTCGCGCCGCTCCGTCTCGCATCGCTGATGATGGGCGTCTGGTTCCTGGTCAACCTGTTCGGCAACACGCTCGCCGGTTATATCGGCGCATTCACCGAGAACATGGGCCAGTATCCGTGGATGGTGGACCTGGCAGGCGACTTCGACGTGCGCCCCGAGCACGCGGGCCTGCTCGGCGTATTCGGCGGGCTCGCGGTCGTGCTGTTCGCCTTCAGCCTCGCGCTCTGGGCCATCTCCGGCCGGGCCGTCGCGTGGATGCACGGCGCCGAGAAGACCGCGAAGTGAGGCCGGTCGTGCGACTGCGCGCGCTGGCGGCCTGTGCCGCCGCGCTGCTCGCGACCGGCGCGGCCGCGGAGACGGCCGATGAGTTCGCCGCACGGGTCAACCGCGAACTGCAGCAGGTCGACACCGAGACCGCCCAAGCCGAGTGGGTCCAGCGCACCTACATCACGCCCGACACCGGGGCCATCGCCGCGCGCGCCGGCGAGCGCCGGCAGGCAGCCTACGCGCGCCTGGTCGCGGAGTCGAAGGCCTTCGACGGCCAGCCCTTGTCGGCGGACGCCGCGCGCACGATCCATCTGCTGCGCACCGGTCTCGACGCCCCGGCGCCGGACGACCCGACCAAGCGCTCCGAGCTCGCCCAGATCGAGACGCGGATGGTTTCCGTATACAGCGCCGGTAAGTACTGCCCACAGGGCGACGCGAGCTGCCGGAACTTCGAGGAACTCGCCAGGACCATGGCGACGAGCCGCGATCCGCAGGAGCTGCTCGACACCTGGACCGGCTGGCACGCGATCGCGAAGTCGATCCGCCCCGACTACCGGCGCTTCGTCGAACTGGCGAACGAGGGAGCGGCCGGCCTCGGCTTCCAGGATCTCGGCGACATGTGGCGCGCCGGCTACGATATGACGACGGCGGAGTTCTCCGCGGAAACCGAGCGGCTGTGGCAGCAGGTGAAGCCGCTGTACGCCGGCCTGCACTGCTACGCGCGCGCGCGGCTGCAGGACAAGTACGGCAAGGAGCTGGTCCCCGACGGCAAGCCCGTGCCCGCCCACCTATTCGGCAACATGTGGGCGCAGCAGTGGAACAACATCTACGACCTGCTCGAGCCCTACCCGGGCGTCTCGCAGCTCGACGTCACCGCCGAGCTCGAGCGCCAGGGCTACGACGCGGTGCGCATGACGAAGTCCGCCGAGTCGTTCTACACCTCGCTCGGCTTCCCGCTGCTGCCGCAGTCCTTCTGGGAGCGCTCGATGCTGACGCGGCCGCGCGACCGCGAGGTGGACTGCTACGCGAGCGCTTGGAACATGGACGACAAGGGCGACGTGCGCATCAAGCAGTGCATCGGCCCGACCGAGGAGGACCTGTACACCACGTATCACGAGCTCGGGCACATCTACTACAACCTGAGCTTCATCGGTCAACCGCATCTCTACCAGACGAGCGCGCATGACGGCTTCCACGAAGCCATCGGCGACACGATCAACCTGTCCATGACCGAGGGCTACCTCGCGACCGTCGGCCTGCTCCCGGCCGGCACGAAGTCGAGTCGCGAGGCGCTGATCAACCGGCAGATGAAGGTCGCCGCCGACAAGCTCTCCTTCCTGCCGTTCGGCAAGCTGGTGGACCAGTGGCGCTGGGGCGTGTTTTCGGGCGCCATTGAGCCTGCGAATTACAACGAGGCCTGGTGGGAGCTGCGCCGCAAGTACCAGGGTATCGAGGCCCCGGTCATGCGGACCGAGGACGATTTCGATCCGGGTGCGAAGTACCACGTGCCAAGCAACACGCCCTACACGCGTTACTTCCTGTCCTTCCTCCTGCAGTTCCAGTTCCACAAGGCACTGTGCGACAAGGCGGGGTTCACGGGACCGCTCCATGAATGCTCGGTCTACGGCAACCCGGACGCCGGCCGCGCCTTCCAGGACATGCTCGCCCTCGGCCGCAGCAAGCCGTGGCAGGATGCGCTCCAGAAACTGACGGGGCAGCGCCGGATGGACGCGTCGGCGTTGCTCGAGTACTTCCAGCCGCTCGTGCAGTGGCTCGACCAGCAGAACACTGGCCGCGCATGCGGTTGGGGGGATAGCCCGTGACTTCGCACGATCCGGCGCAGCTGACCGTACGCGCCATCATCCTGTCGCTGATCCTCGCAATGCTGCTCGCCGCCGCGAACGCCTACCTCGGACTGTTCGCCGGGCTGACCGTGGCGACCGCGATCCCGGCGGCGGTGGTCTCCATGGGCGTGCTGCACCTGCTCGGGCGCTCGAACATCCTCGAGAACAACATCGTCGCGACCGGCGCCTCGGCGGCTTCCTCCATCGCCGCCGGCACGATCTTCACAATCCCGGCACTGGTGATCATGGGTCACTGGGCACGGTTCGACTACTGGTGGGTGGTCGGCATCGCGGGTCTCGGGGGCCTGCTCGGCGTGCTGTTCTCGGTGCCGCTGCGCCGCACGCTGATCCTCGACCAGGGCCTGCAGTTCCCCGAGGGCGTCGCGACCGCGGAAGTCCTGAAGGTCGGCGAGAATCCGGGCCGCGGCCTGAAAATGCTCTCGCTCGCCGCCGCGACCGGCGCGCTGTTCAAGCTCGCGCTCGCGGGCCTGCGCCTGTCGCCGGAATCGTTCGCCGTCGCACGCTTCTTCGGCGAGCGCACGATTGGCTTCTTCGGCATCAATCTCTCGCCGGCGCTGCTCGGTGTCGGCTTCATCGTCGGCTTCAACACCGGCTGCCTGATGCTCTCGGGCGGCGCGCTGTCGTGGTGGATCTTCATCCCGATCTACAACACCTTCTTCATCGACACGAATCCGGAGCTCGCCGCCCGCCTGGTCGGCCTCGAGGCGGAGGCCGCCGCGGGGCTCATCTGGGGCCAGCAGGTGCGCTACATCGGCGTCGGCGCGATGCTGATCGGCGGCCTTTGGTCGCTGTGGTCGCTGCGCAAGTCGCTGCTGTCCGGCATCAGGACCGGCATGGCGATGCGGGCCGGCGCAACCGCGGACGTCCCGCACACCGAGCGTGACCTGCCGATGAACGCGATCCTCGGCGGCATCGTGCTGTTCGTGCTGCCGCTGTTCGCGCTGTATCACGCAGTGGTCGGCAGCGTCGGGATCGCGCTTGCGATGGCGATCCTGATGGTGATCGCCGGGTTCGTGTTCTCCTCGGTCAGCGGCTACATGGCCGGCCTGGTCGGCTCCTCGAACAACCCGGTGTCTGGCATCACGATCTCGACCATCCTGTTCACCTCGCTGATCCTGCTCGCGCTGCTCGGCAAAGGGTCGAGTGTCGGGCCGGTCGCGGCCATCATGATCGGCGCGGTGATCTGCAGCGCCGCCGCGGTCGCGGGCGACAACCTGCAGGACCTCAAGGCCGGCCAGATCGTCGGCGCGACGCCCTGGCGCCAGCAGGTGATGCTCGGCATCGGCGCGATCGCCAGCGCGGCGGTCATGGCGCCGGTGCTCAACCTGCTGCTCGAGGCCTACGGCATCGCCACGCCGGCCCGCGAGGGGGTCAACGCCCTCGCCGCGCCGCAGGCGACGCTGATGGCGGCGGTCGCCGGCGGCATCTTCGGCAAGGGCCTGCCGTGGAACATGGTCGCGATCGGTGCCGCGGTCGGCGCAGTCGTCATCACGCTCGACGAATACCTCAAGAAGACCGGCAGGAGCTGGCGCGCGCCGGTGCTCGCGGTCGCGGTGGGCATCTACTTGCCGCTCGAGCTCTCGACGCCGATCTTCGCGGGCGGCCTGGTCTCCGAGCTCGCGACCCGCTGGCACCGACGCCGCAACCCGGGCGGCGACCCGGAACTGCTCAAGCAGGCGGGCCTCCTGTTCTCCGCGGGCCTGATCGCGGGCGAGGCCATCGTCGGCGTGCTGATCGCCATCCCGATCGTCGCGAGCGGCGATGCGGACGCGCTCGCCGTGGCCGGGAATCTGCGGCCCGGCCAGTGGGCCGGGCTCGCCGCGCTCGCCGCCGTCGGCTGGTGGATGTACCGCGTCGCCATCCAGAAGGCGAGGCAGTAGGCGAGGCCGACAAGGGAACTGCCCGGTCTTGCTGTACGCTCTCACGCATGCGTGAGTCCCGCCGCGTCGCCATCGCCCTCGCGATCATCTACGTGGTCTGGGGGACGAGCTACATCGCGACCAAGGTGATGGTGACGGACGAGCCGCCGTTGGTCGCAGCGGGGCTGCGCTTCACGCTGGCCGGCATCCTGCTGACGGCGTTTGCGTACGTCCGCTACGGGCGACCGAATCTGGAACGCATGGAGCTGCGGCACATTCTCGTGATGGCCGCACTCGCCGTGCTGTTCAGCAACGCCTGCCACGTGATCGCGATGCAATACGTGCAGTCGAACACCGCGGCCTTCCTGAACGCGACGCCCGCGCTCTGGATCGCCTGGCTCGGCACCTTGGGCGCAAAGCGGCGCCCGCTCTCGGTCGCGCAGCAGGCGGGGCTCATCGTCGGACTCGCAGGCGTGCTCCTGATCCTCTCGCCGAAAGGCGGCTTCCAGGCCGCCGGCCTCGGCTGGCAGCTCCTGATCCTGCTCGGCTGCCTCGCCTGGTCGCTCGGCACGATCTACCACCGCAATGCCGGCGCGGCGAACCCGCCGCTGATGTTCGTCGCACTGCAGATGCTGGCGGGCGGGATCGGACTGCTCGCTGTCGCGCCGGTCGCCGGCGAGTCGTTCTCATTCGACTGGACGCCGCGCGCAAGCGTCGCTTTCCTGTACCTGACGCTCGCGAGTTCCTGCCTCGCCTATACCGCCTACGCCTGGCTCACCGTGCACACGACGCCGGTCCTGGTCGGCTCCTACGGCTACGTCTGCCCGGCCGTGGCGGCGATTGCCGGCTGGCTGCTGCTCGGCGAGACGCTCACGATCGTGCAGATCGGCGGAATGGCGGTCATCCTTGCCGGCATCGCCCTCGTCACCGGCTACTGGCAGCCGCTGCCGCCGTCCCGGCCCCCTGAACGGAACGCGAACGCATGAACAAATGGCGATCACCCGGCACCACGCGGCGGCACGACCACGACCCGGCCCGGCGGCGGCTGCTCGAGCAGGCGCTCGCGCTGGCCGGAACCGCGGCGGTCGCCGCTCTCGCGGGCCTGCCGCCGAGCGCGCGCGGCGAAGAATCCGCAGCGCCTGTCTCCGATCCCCACCCGGCGCTCGATCGCCGGCTCTCGCGCATCGCTTTCGGCTGCTGCGCGGAACAGGACCGGCCGCAGCCGGTCTGGGGCCCTGTGCTCGCGCGGCGCAACGATCTCTTCATCTTCCTCGGTGACAACATCTACGCCGATACGCGCGACATGACGGTCATGAGAGCCAAGTACGCGAAGCTCGCCGCGCAGCCCGGATTCAGGCGCCTGCGCGAGACGACGCCGCTGGTCGCGATGTGGGACGACCACGACTTCGGCGAGAACGACGCCGGCGGCGCATACCCGATGAAGGAGGAGTCCCGGCAGATCTTCCTCGATTTCTGGGCCGAGCCTGCCGGCTCGCCACGGCGCGAGCGCGACGGCGTGTACGCATCCTACGTGTTCGGGCCGCCGGGCGCGCGCGTGCAGGTGCTCCTGCCGGACCTGCGCTTCAACCGCACGGCGATGACGCCGATGGCGCTGCAGGGCGCGGAATACCAGGCCTGGGGCCGCGGGCAGGTTGCCGCGGGCCGGCCGCTGCCGGGACCCTACCAGCGCAATCCTGACCGGGCGGCGACCATGCTCGGCGAGCGCCAGTGGGCCTGGCTCGAGCGCCAGTTCGAGGTGCCGGCGGAGTTGCGCCTGTTCGGCTCGAGCGTACAGGTGCTCGCCGATTTCACCGGCTGGGAGGCCTGGGCTAATTTCGCGCGCGACCAGGATCGCCTGTTCGACGTAATCCGCCGCAAGCGCGCGAACGGCGTGCTGTTCCTTTCGGGCGATATGCATTACGCGGAGCTCAGCAAGCTCGACGTCAATGTGCCTTACCCGCTGTGGGACCTGACTTCGAGCGGCCTCACCGAGGAGTGGCGCGTCGCGACCCCCAACGCGAACCGCGCGAGCGAGATCGTCCCCGATGCGAACTTCGGCTGGATCGACATCGACTGGCGGGGCGAGGCCACGACACTCGCGTTCGGCATCACCGACGCGACCGGCCGCGAGCGCCTGCGCTGGACGCTGCCGCTCGCCGAGCTCGCCGTCCGCGCATGAACGCCCGGCCCGTGCGCGCCGCGCTCTTCGACATGGACGGCACGCTGATCGACAGCGAGGTGCACACGGACACGGCGATCCGCGTCGTGGGAGAGCGCCACGGCGTCACCGGCCTCGCCCTGCCGCACACCGAGACACGTGGCCGCACCTGGGGTCACATCGCGGGCGTCCTGCAAGCGCGCGGCGGGCTCGGCGTCGACACCGCATCGCTCGCCGACGAACTCCTCGTGTACTGGTCGGAGATCGCATCCGACGTGACGCCCGTGCCCGGCGCGCCGGAGGCGCTGCGCGCGGCTGCGCGACGCCTCAAGCTCGGCGTCGTCTCCTCCAGTCCGCGCGCGGTGATCGATACCTTTCTTCTCAAGCTCGGCATCGCCGACCTCATCGTCCCGGCAGCGCGCATTGGCGGCGACGCCGTGCGCGCCTCCAAGCCCGATCCGGACGGCTACCTCAAGGGCGCGCGTGCGCTCGGCACCGCGCCCGCGGACTGCCTTGTGTTCGAGGACAGCCAGGCGGGGCTCATGGCCGCGCACAACGCCGGGATGTGCTCGATGTTCATCACCTGCTGCGCGGCGGACATCCCGGGCAACTCGGCGCTCGCGACCGCTTCCATGCGCGACTACCTCGCGCTGCCGCCGAAGTTCTGGGCGCGGATCGCCGACGGCAGCCTCGACTTCGCCGGCCAGGTGTACGCGTGAGCGCCGGCGACGCGGCGCTGTTCCGCCGCTACCGGCTCCAGCTCTTCGTCGCGACCTGGCTCTCGTACTTCGGCTTCTACGTCGTCCGCAAGGTCTACGCGATCGTCAAGCTCCCGCTCAAGGAGCATTTCGGGTTCGACGACCTGCAGGTCGCCTGGCCCTGGACCGTCTACCTCATCACCTACATGCTCGGCCAGTTCGTCGCGGCCGGGCCCGGCCGGCGCTTCGAGAGCCGCCGCATCCTGACGGTCGGCATGTGCGTCGCGGCCGCGGCGAATTTCGTGATCGGCTTCCTGGTGGACGCGGATGCCGCGCGCGCCTTCCTGTGGATGTGCGTGACGATGGGGATCTTCGGCTTCGCGCAGGCGACCGGCTGGCCGCACAACGTCGCGCTGTTCGCCAACTGGACGCGCAAGTCCGAGCGCGGAACGCTGTTCGCCGTCTGGGGCACCTGCTACCAGTTCGGTGCCGTGTTCGGCAAGGGGCTCGCCGGTTTCCTGCTCGGCTGGCTCGGCCTTGCCTGGTCGTTCTACGGCTCGAGCCTCGTGCTGCTCGCGTTCACGCTCTATTTCGTGCTGAACGCGCGCGAACGGCCGGAGTCGGCCGGGCTCACGCTGCACGACGAGTCCGAGCCGGAGCCGGGTGCCGCGAAAGCCAGGGGCGGCGCCGCTCACCCGGGGGCGCTGCCGCGCGCCTTCCTCCTGTCGGTCGTGGCGATGGGCCTCATCTACTTCGGCTTCAAGTTCCTGCGCTATGCGCTCGATTCCTGGTCCGCGCTGATCCTCGGCGAGCATTTCGGGATGTCCGCGGCCTTCGCCGCCTACTTCTCGACCGCGTTCGACTGGGTCGGCTTCCTCGGCGTGCTCGTGGCCGGCTACTGGTCCGACCGACTGCCCGGCTCGCGCCGTGCGCCGGTGATCTTCTGGATGACCTGCGGCTGCCTGCTCGCCGTGACCGCCATGTGGATGATCGGTCTCACCTCGCCCGTTCTGTTCGTGGTGCTGCTCGGGCTGATCGGTTTCATGGCCATGGGACCGGATTCCCTGCTCGCCGGGCCGAGTGCCATGGAGGCCGGCAGCCGGCGCCAGGCCGCGGTCGCGGCGGGCGTGATCAACGGCCTCGGCTCGATCGGACCGATCGTGCAGGAACCCGTCATCGGCTGGCTGAAACAGACGCAGGGACTCGACTCGGTATTCCTGCTGCTGGTCGTGATCGTGTTCCTGACCACGGTTTCGACCGGCCTGCTCGCGCGCGCAGACCGCAGGCGCGGCCGCTAGCGCGCCGAGAATCCCAGCTCGCGGTCGAGCTCCGCGACCAGCGCGCGATTGCCGATCAGCGCATCCAGCTTGCCCGCCCTCTTCGACGGCACGACGACCGCCGCTCCGCCCGCCGCCTCGACGATCGCCTGCGAAGCGCGGATGTCCCAGACGTTGAGCGCCGGGTCGAGCATGGCGCCGAGCGCGCCCTCGATTACGAGACCGTGGCCGAAGCAGTCGGTGTAACCGCGCACGTAGCCGTGCAGTTCCGTCAGCCGGCGATAGTCGTTCTCGCGGCCGGCCTCGCGGAACGCAGCCACATCGCCGGTGGCGATGATCGCATCCGGGAGCGCGGCGGATTCCGGCAGCCGGACCGGCGCGCCATTGCGCGTCGCGCCGAGGCCGGCTCCGCCCGCGTAAGTCACGCCCAGCATCGGCAGGTGGATGACGCCGAGCAGCGCGCGCCCGTCCGCCGTGTTCTCGAGCCCGATCATCGGGCCGCAGAGCGGAATCCCGCGCACGAAGGAGCGCGTGCCGTCGATCGGGTCCACGACCCAGCGCCAGCGCGTGCCGGGGCCCGAAAGACCCTCCTCCTCGCCGAGGATGTCGAAGGCGCCGCCCGGCGCGGCGGCGAGGCGCGCGCGGATCACCGCTTCCGCTTCCCGGTCGGCACGCGTCACCGGCGAGCCGTCGGGCTTGCGCTCCAGGCCGAGCCGGTTCCCGCCGAAATAGCGGCGGATGACCGCGCCGGCCTCTTCCGCCGCCGCGACCGCGGTCGCCAGCAAGGTCTCCAGTCGTCCTGCCTGCATGCCACGCAGGATAAACGCGCGGATCTGTTCATAGCGAATCGTTATGTTATATAGTTTATTCACTATGAGGGGCGCAGACCAGGCGGTCATTCGGGCGCTGCGCGGCGATCTCGCCTTGCAGATCGCCCGTCACGTCGGCCGCGGCGGACTCACCCAGTCGGCTGCAGCGGCAAGGCTCGGCATTCCCCAGCCCACGCTGAGCAAGATCGTGCGCGGGCAGGTGGAGGCCGTGTCGCTTGAGCTACTGCTGCGGATCGCGCTGCGGGCCGGGCTCGCCGTCGTGCTGCAGACCGGCAAGGACCCCGCCGAAGCGGGTGTGTATGCGGCCGGTGCGGCACAGCCCGGGCCCGCTCGGGTCCCGTCCCGGCTCGCGGAGCAGGCACGCGCGGCAGCGAGCGAGTGTCTGCTCATGCTGAGCCCGGAAAAGCGCCTCGAGGCGCAGCTCAGGCACACCGAGCTGGTCACGGCACTGCATCGCGCGGGCGCCCGGATCGCCGGCAACCGGCCGCGGAACAGGCGATGAGCGCCACGGGTCCCGGCCAGTCACTGCTGCTGCTGCTCGACGTCGTCGCGCTGCTCGACCGGGAGCGCATCGCCTACGGCGTCGTGGGCGCCCTCGCCGCGTCGGTGTACGGCACCGTGCGCGCGACGACCGACGCCGATGCGCTCGTGTCCCTGCCGGCCCCGAAACTCGCCGCGCTCGAGAGGCGCCTGCGTAGACAGGGCTTCACGGCAGCCCTCCACCGCGGCGATGCTGACGATCCGATACCGGCGCTGATCGCGGTCAGTGACGGATTCGGAAACCGCGTCGACCTGCTCGGCGGCCTGCGCGGCCTCGATCCGGCAGCGTTCGAGCGCACGCTCCCAGTCCCGTTCTCCGGCCGGACACTGCGGATCATCGGGCGCGAGGACTTCATCGCCATGAAGTGTTTTGCCGGCGGACCGCAGGATCTCCTGGATGCGCAGGACGCGATGCGGGCTACGAACCGGCGCGTTGACCTCGACCTGCTGCGGCGCATCACCCGCCGGTTCGGCCGGCCGGCGGCGGATGCGCTCGAGCGGCTGCTGGCGGCATAGTCGGGAATGGCCCGGGACCTGCTCATCGTCGGCGGCGGCATCCACGGCGCGGGGATCGCGCGCGACGCCGCGGGCCGCGGCCTCTCGGTGCTGCTCGTCGAGAAGGACAGCCTCGCGGCCCACACCTCGTCGGCGTCGTCGAAGCTGGTGCACGGCGGGCTGCGCTATCTCGAATACCTGAAGCTGCGCCTGGTGCGCGAATCGCTCTCCGAGCGCGAGTCGCTGCTCGCCATCGCGCCGCACCTCGTGCAGCGCCAGCGCTTCGTGCTGCCCTACCGCGGCCGCCTGCGCCCTGCCTGGGCGGTGCGGCTCGGACTCTTCCTCTACGACCGGTTGGGGCGCAACAGCTCGCTCGAGGGCTCGACGCGCATCCGCTTCGCGGACTCGCCGTACGGCGAACCCCTGCAGCGGCGGCTGCGCTCCGGCTTCGTCTACTCCGACTGCACGGCGGACGACAGCCGGCTCGTGATCCTGAACGCGAAGGACGCCGCGGAGCGCGGCGCCGAGGTGCGCGTGCGCCACCGCCTGCTGCGCGCGTCGCGCCAGGGCAGCGAGTGGCGCGCCGAGATCCGCGACGAGGCGACGGGCGAGACAGCGGTGGAACATGCGCGGGCGCTCGTGAATGCCGCGGGTCCCTGGGTCGCCGAGGTCATCGGCGGCTGCCAGGCGGGCGGCAAGAAGTCCGTCCGGCTCGTGAAGGGCAGCCACATCGTCGTGCCGCGGCTGTACGAAGGGACGCAGGCCTATGCGCTGCAGCACTCGGACCGCCGCCTCGTGTTCGTGATTCCCTGGCAGGAGGACTTCACCCTGATCGGCACCACGGACGTGCCCTGGCAGGGCGCACCCGGCCGATGCGAGATCGAACCGGCGGAAGTCGATTACCTGTGCGAGGTGGTGAATCGCAACTTCGAGCACCGGATCTCGCCCGCCGATGTCGCCTGGAGCTTTGCCGGCATCCGCGCGCTGCAGGACGACGACTCGACACGCGCCTCCGCCGTGACGCGCGAGTTCGAGCTGGCGCTCGATGCGGGTGCAGGTCGCGCGCCGCTGCTCTCGGTGGTCGGCGGCAAGCTCACGACCTATCGCCGCCTCGCGGATCTGGCGCTCGGGAAGCTCGCGCCCTGGCTTGGCACGCTGCCAGGCGAGTGGACGGCGACTGCGCCATTGCCAGGCGGGGACTTGCCGGGCGGCGACGTCGAGACGTTCGCGCAGGAACTCGCGCGGCGCTGGCCGTTCGTCGGCGAGCGGCGATGCCGGCGCCTCACCCGGGCCTACGGCACGCGCGCCATCGGCCTGCTGGAGCCCGTGCGCGCTGCCGCCGACCTCGGTGAGGACTTCGGCGGCGGCATGACGCGGCTCGAGGTGGACTACCTGGTATGCGAGGAATGGGCGCGCACGGCGCACGACATTCATTGGCTGCACTCGAAGACGGGCTTGCGCGCTACGGCGGAAGACCGGAGGCGCTTGGACGACTACCTTGCAGATCCCGTCGCGCCGTCAGCTTGACGCGCGGCGACGTTCTGGCCGGAAACTCTTCAGACGCCGTGCGCGGATGCGGCGATATTGCGGCAGGCGCTGCTCGAGAAACTCGCCTGGCATCGCCGGCGATTCCAGGATGCCCTCATCGATTCGCACGCCATCCTCTACCTGGGCACGCAGGGCCGCCTGCGGCAGCGAAAGGGCGTGCACCTTCTCGGCGACCTTGAGCGCGGACCGGGCGTCTCCGGCTGCAAGATACCGCTCGGTGATTCGCCGGCATGCCTCGATCGCGAGCCGAACCCGTCCGATGTAGCGTTTCCCGCCCGGTTCGGTGCGCCGGTTCAGGGCCTTGCCGTAGACATTCTCGAGTTGGGACTGCAGACAGTGGACGGGGTGCATCACGAGCAACGGCGGCAGACCTTCCACGAACCGACCGACCGGCACGGCGAAGCGCCGCAGCTCCTCGAGTTCGCGAAACGAAAAACCCTGGAGTCCGCCCAGGAAATCGACGACATGCAGCTCGCCGTCGATGTCGAACGTGACCAGTCCCGTATTGGGGCTTCCCGCGTCGTCAAAGCGTGGAAGCTTGACGCTGCCGCCCGTGGCCTCCGCAAATGCGAGCGCAGCAGCCGGCGGACCGAGGAAATCGATGTCCTCGCTCAGAGCCGGGCCGAACGCCCCGGTCGAACGCGCATCCGCTATTGCGAGTGCCTCGGCCCAGAAGTTGAGCGCCTGACCGCCGACCAGGACGATGTCCGCGCGATCCGGGAGCATGGCGAGAATCGCCCGGACGTCGCCGATCGAAAGTCGTCGGGTCACTCGAGACCGCGGAGCTCGAACGCCACGTCGTCCACGCGCAGGGCGTTGCGTTCGTGCAGCGAGCGCACGGAATGGCGGCCGGACGCGAGCGCGTCGGCATCCGCGTGCCTGCGCCGGCGTTCCTCTTCGATTCGATCGCCGGCGTCCATCAGTTCCGCATGACGGGACCGGCCCACGAAGGCGACGCGCAGGTCGGCGGCCGCCGCGAGCTTTTCCAGGGACGCCAGTCCCGGGTTGGCGCGACCCGACTCGATCGCGCGAATGACTTTCAAGCTCAGCCCGAGCCGGTCCGCGACATCCTGCTGCGACAGGCCCTGGAGCGCGCGAATGACCCGACTGGCTTCTGCCGGTGCGAATGCGCCGCGTTCCAAGGCGCAGCACAGGCCCTCCGCCTGGCTGCGATCGTGGATTCTCAGAGCGCTCTTGGCCATCACTCTCCTTTTAGGGATTATTTATATCATTAATAGTATCTTATAAGTACTTCTTTTACATAAGAACGTTCCGGCCGGAGCGTTTTCCGCCGTGCTACGGTGCAGCGGCATGACCCGCCCCCGCCACATACTCGCCATCGACCAGGGCACGACCTCGACCCGCAGCATCGTCTTCGACGCGCGCGGGCGCGCCGTCGCGCTCGCCCGGCGCGAGCTCGCGCAGCACTACCCGGCCGACGGCTGGGTGGAGCACGATCCGGAGGACATCTGGCGCGACGCGCTCGCGACCGCCGGCGAGGCGCTGCAGCGTGCCGGCCTCGCGGCGCGCGACGTCGCCGCCGTCGGCATCACCAACCAGCGCGAGACGACGGTGGTCTGGGAGCGCGCGACCGGCCGTCCGATCCACCGCGCCATTGTCTGGCAGGACCGGCGCACGGCCGAAGCCTGCGCGCGGCTCAGGTCCGACGGCACCGAAGCGCTCGTGCGCCGGCGCACGGGGCTCCTGCTCGATCCCTATTTTTCCGGCACCAAGCTCGCCTGGTTGCTCGACACGGTGCCCGGCACGCGGGTGCGCGCGGAACGCGGCGAGCTCGCCTTCGGCACGGTGGACACTTTCCTGCTGTGGCGCCTGAGCGGCGGGCGCGTGCACGCGACCGACGTGACGAACGCCTCGCGAACGCTCCTGCTCGACATCCGACGCGGCGACTGGGACGATGAATTGCTGCGGCTGTTCGGCATCCCGCGCGCGCTGCTGCCGGAAGTGCTCGACAGCAGCGGCGTATTCGGCACCACCGCGCCGGGTCTCTTCGGCGCCGCGATCCCGGTGGCCGGCATCGCTGGCGACCAGCAGGCGGCGCTCTTCGGCCAGGCCTGTTTCGAGCCGGGCATGGTGAAATCCACCTACGGCACGGGCTGCTTCCTGCTGCTCAATACCGGTACGACGCCGGTCGAGTCGCGAAACCGCCTGTTGACGACCCCCGCCTACCGCATCGGTGGGCGCACCACTTACGCCATGGAGGGTTCGATCTTCGTCGCCGGCGCCGCGATCAAGTGGCTGCGCGACGGGCTCGGCCTGATCCGCGACGCGGCCGAGACCGACGCGCTCGCGCGCCAGGTCCCGGACAGCCACGGTGTGCACCTCGTGCCCGCATTCGTCGGCCTCGGCGCGCCGCACTGGCGGCCGGATGCGCGCGGGCTGATCTCGGGGCTCACGCTCGACGCCACGGGCGCGCACCTCGCGCGCGCGGCGCTGGAATCCGTCGCCTTCCAGACCGTCGACCTGATCCGCGCCATGGCGGCCGACGGGACGGCGCGCGCCGCCGCGATCCGGGTGGACGGGGGCATGGCGGCCAACGACTGGTTCTGCCAGTTTCTCGCCGAGGTGCTGGATGCGCGCGTCGAGCGGCCGGTCGAGGTCGAGACGACGGCGCTCGGCGCCGCATTCCTCGCCGGCCTCGCGACCGGCGTGTGGACCGACCTCGCGGCGCTCGCCGCGACCTGGGCGAGTGGCGCGGAATTCCGTCCTGCGATGGCGGCGGACCGGCGCGCAGCGCTGCACGCCGGCTGGCAGGCGGCGCTCGCGCGCGCGCTCGGGAGCTGAGTCGCGCTAGTCGCGCACCGTGCTCGTCACGCGGTGCTTCAGCGTCAGCGAGACGAACAGGATCGTCAGCAGGCAGCAGGCGACCATGGCGATGAACACGCCGTTCCAGTCCCAGCGGTCGGCGATCCAGCCGACGCCGGTCCCTGCGATCGCCGAGCCGAACACGTAGCCGAACAGGCCCGTGAGCCCCGCGGCCGTGCCCGCCGCCTTCTTGGGCACGAGGTCGAGCGAGTGCAGCCCGATCATCATGATCGGCCCGTAGATCAGGAAGCCGATCGCGAGCAGCGCCAGGTAGTCGATCCAGATCGGCCCGCGCAGGTTCAGCCAGTACACGACGACGGCGACCAGCGCCAGCGCCATGAAGATCATCGTCATCGGCGCGCGCCGCCCGCGGAACCAGCGGTCGGACAGCCAGCCGCAGAGGATCGTGCCGGGAATCGCCGCGTACTCGTACAGCGCCCAGGCCGTGCTCGACTCGTGGAAGGAGAATCCCTTCGCGGTCTCGAGGTAGGTCGGGATCCAGTTCACGACGCCGTAGCGCACGAAGTAGGCGAAGGCATTCGCGACCGCGATCGCCCACAGGAATTTGTTGGGCAGCACGTACTTCAGGAAAATCTCGCGGAACGGCAGTGTCGATTCGTCCGCCTCCGTGTATTCCTCCGGATAGTCGTTCCGCCAGCGCTCCACCGGCGGCAGCCCCTTCGACTGCGGCGTGTCCTCGAGCAGGAAGAAGACGCCCACAGCGATCGCCGCGGCGATCGCTGCGTTGAAGTAGAACTTGGCGCCCCAGTCGTTGAACAGGACGACACCGAGCAGCGCAAGATTGGCAACCAGCGCGCCGCCGATGTTGTGCGCGACGTTCCAGGTCGACACCGTGAGCCCGCGCTCGTGCTTGCTGAACCAGTGCACCATGGTCTTGCCGCAGGGCGGCCAGCCCATGCCCTGTACCCAGCCGTTCATGGTCATCACCAGGATGATCACTGCGAGCGAGGCGGAGAGCCCCGCGACCAGGCCGAACGCTGCCATCAGCCCCGCCGAGAGCAGGAGCCCGAGCGGCAGGAAGTACTTGGGGTTGCTGCGGTCCGAAACCGAGCCCATCAGGAACTTCGAGAGCCCGTAGGCGATCGAGAGCGCGGTGAGCGCCGTGCCGAGCGCCGCCTTCGTGTATTCGGGGTGAGCTGCCAGCAGGTCGGGGATCGCGAGCGCGAGGTTGTTGCGGACCAGGTAATAGCCCGCGTAGCCGACGAAGATGCCCGCGTACACGCGCCGGCGCAGCCGGCGGTATTCCTCGTCGATGCGCTCGGCCGGCAGCTCGGGCCGGAAGGCCGCGGGCGCGAGGAAGCCGATCATTTCACCGGCGTCTGGGCGGGCAGGGCCATGCCCTGTGCCTGCATCACGGCGCGCAGGCGATCCGGGTAGTCGGTGATGAGCCCGTCGATGCAGAGGGCGATCGCGCGCTCCATGTCCGCAGGTTCGTTGACCGTCCAGGGCACGACGGCGAGGCCGAGCGCGTGCGCTTCGGCGACCAGCGCGGGCGTCAGGTCGAGCGCGTGCGGAGACCAGGTCTTCGCGCCGAGCGCCTGCACGAGTTTCGGCACCGAGCCGCCGTGATCATCCACGTCGAGTTCCCCCAGCCAGGGTGAGGGCCCTGGCTTGCCAACCTCGATCGTGTCCTCGCCCTCCTGCTGGTCGGTGAGCGCGACCAGCGCGATGTCCGGCGCCAGCGCGCCGAGCAGCCGTAGCGTCCGCCAGTCGAAGGACTGCACCGTCACGCGCGACGCCATGCCGGACTCGCGGATCGCCGCCTCGAGCGCGCGGGCGAAGGCGAGCGGCGAGACGGTCTGCTCCGGGTGCGCCGGGTCGATCTTGGTTTCGATGTTGAAGCGTACCGTGCCGTTGCCGCTGCGCTCGACGAGCGCGAACACGTCGGCGAGGCGCGGGATGCGCTCCCCGTCCACCGGCTGCTGGTCAGGGAACGCCGCGGCGAGCGGGCTCGCCGGGTTGATGCGGCCGACGTCGTAAACACGCAGTTCCTCGTAGGTCAGGTCGACGATCGCGGGTCCCGGCACGGCGAGGAAATTGCCGGCCGCGTCGCGCGTGTGGTCGGGATTCAGGAGCCGGTCGTGGCTGACGACCACGACGCCGTCCTTGGTCACGCCGCAGTCGAGCTCCAGCGTCGAGACGCCGACCGCGAGCGCTCGCGCGAAGCCGGCGAGCGTGTTCTCGGGCGCGAGGCCGCGTGCGCCGCGGTGTCCCTGCAGGTCAAAATCACTGGCGCTACAGACCGAGGCGAACGCGAGCGCGCAGACCGCACCGGCGGATCTCGATTTCATCCGTGTCTCGCTGCATCAATCGCGCAGCGGCATGCTAACGACGCCGGCCTGTCAAATCAATGGAAACGCGGCCTGAATGGCTTCGTGATGGGCTCGGCCCGCCGGCACCCAGATAGCGCTTGGCTAGGCTTCGCCGTTGAAATATCGTCGTTGGCATCGGGTGTCGAGGGGGCCGGGCAAAGCCGGTGATCCCGTCGAGTACGGCACCTAACGGGAGAGTTGCATGAGCCCGACGGGTGCTCCAGGCGCGGCCGACGATGTCGACCTAGCCAAGTTCGGCTACAAGCAGGAGCTGGACCGTACGCTCGGCAGCTTCGCCACGTTCGCCGCCGGGATCAGCTATATCTCGATCCTCACCGGCACTTTCCAGTTGTTCTACTTCGGGTTCGCGTTCGGCGGCCCGGCGTATTGGTGGTCGTGGCCACTCGTCTTCGCCGGTCAGCTGATGGTCGCGCTCTGCTTCGCCGAACTTGCCTCGCGCTACCCGATCGCGGGATCGATCTACAACTGGTCCAAGCGGCTCAGCACGCCGCATGTCGCCTGGCTGGCAGGCTGGACGATGCTGTTCGCTTCCATCGTCACCGTCGCGGCAGTCGCGCTCGCGTACCAGATCACGCTGCCGCAGATCGACGCGTTCTTTCAGTTCTACGGCGACGGCACCGGCAAGTACGATTATGCCGCCAACGCCGTGATCCTCGGCACGGCGCTGATCGTCTTCACCACGATCGTCAACGCGATCGGCGTCAAGCTGATGGCGTGGATCAACAGCGCGGCCGTCATCATCGAGCTGATCGCAGCCGTCCTGCTCGTACTTGCGTTCGCGGTCAACATTACGCGCGGCCCGGGCGTCGTAACCGACACGCAGGGCCTGGGGGCTGACTGGGAGCTCGGCTACCTCGGCGCGTTCCTGACCGCCTCGCTCGCCTCCGCCTACGTCATGTACGGTTTCGACACCGCCAGCTCGTTGGGCGAGGAAAGCCTCGATCCGCGCCGCAACGCGCCAAGGGCGATCCTGCGCGCGCTGGTCGCGTCATTCCTGATCGGCGGCGCAATCCTGCTGTTCGCGATGATGGCGGTGACGGACATCAACAGTGAAGAGCTCAGTGTCGGCGGCCTGCAGTTCATCGTCCTCGACGTGCTCGGCGGGACGGTCGGCGACATCTTCCTGTGGTCGGTGGTGATTGCCATCACCGTCTGCTGCCTGGCGGTCCACACGGCCGCGATCCGGATGATGTTCGCGATGGCGCGCGACAACAACTTGCCCGGCGGCACGCATCTCGCGCGCGTCCACCCGAAGACGCGCACGCCGATCATTCCGTCGATCCTGATCGGCGTGCTGGCGATCGCGATCCTCATCGTCAACATCCGCCAGCCGCAGATCTTCGTGGTGATCACGAGCCTGGGAATCATCATGATCTACATCGCCTACCTGCTGGTCACGGTGCCGATGCTGCTGGCACGTCTGCGCGGGCAGTGGCGCTCCGAGGACGCCGCGCCGGGCTACTTCACGCTCGGCCGCTGGGGTCTGCCGGTGAACATTGCCGCCGTCATCTGGGGCCTTTTCATGGCGACCAACCTGATCTGGCCGCGCCAGTCGGTCTACAACGCGACCGAGCCGTTCCACTGGTACCTGAAGTGGGGCGGCTTGCTGTTCGTCGGCGGCGTGATGATCGGCGGGTTCGCGTACTACTGGTTCGTGCAGCGACACAAGTCCGGCACGCTGGCCGAGCACGCCGCCGGCGGGCAGGCTGGGGTACAATCCTGAATTTGCCGGAATGGACCTCGTGACAACCATGGATCATCTCGCCTCTTTCAATCCCGCGACCGGCGAAAAGCTCGCCGAGCTGCCCGTGGCCGGACCCGTCGAAGTGGAGGCCGCCGTCGCGGCGGCGCGTGCCGCGCAGCCCGCCTGGGCGGCCCTCGCCGGCGCCGAGCGCGCGCGCATCCTGCGCCGCGCGGCCGATCTCCTGCGCGCGCGCAACGACGCGCTCGCCGAACTCGAGACCCGCGACACCGGCAAGCCGATCCAGGAGACCCGCGTCGTGGACGTGATCTCGGGCGCCGAGTGCCTCGAGTATTTCGCGGCCCTCGCGCAGAGCGCTTCGGGCGAACACATCGACCTCGGCCCCTCGGCCTTCGGCTACACCCGCCGCGAGGCGATCGGGATCACGGCCGGCATCGGCGCCTGGAATTACCCGCTGCAGATCGCCTGCTGGAAGTCCGCGCCCGCCCTCGCTTTCGGCAATGCGATGATCTTCAAGCCGGCGAGCCTGACGCCGCTCACGGCAGTCGAACTCGAGAAGATCTACCGCGAGGCAGGGCTCCCGGCCGGCCTGTTCCAGGTCGTGCAGGGTCACTCCCCGACTGGCCGCGCGCTCTCGCGCCATCCGCTGATTCGCAAGGTCTCGCTGACCGGCTCGGTCGGCACCGGCAAGGCGGTGATGGGCGACGCCTCGAGCCAGGTCAAGGCCGTGACGCTCGAGCTCGGCGGCAAGTCGCCGATCCTCGTGTTCGACGACGCGAAGCTCGACCAGGCCGTGTCCGGCGCCCTGCTCGGCAATTTCTATTCCGCGGGCGAGGTCTGCTCGAACGGCACGCGCGTGTTCGTGCACAGGAAGGCGAAGGCCGAGTTCATGAAGAAGCTCGCCGCGCGCGTCGGCGCCATGAAGATCGGCGATCCACTGGACCCGGCGACGCAGGTCGGCTCCCTGATCTCGCAGGACCACATGGAACTGGTGCTCGGCTATATCGCGCGCGGCCGTGAGGAAGGCGCGCGCATCCTGGTCGGCGGCAGGCGCCGCACCGAGGGCGCGCTCGCGAAGGGGGCTTTCGTCGAGCCGACCGTGTTCGACGGCTGCCGCGACGACATGACGATCGTGCGCGAGGAGATCTTCGGGCCGGTCATGGCCGTGCTCGAGTTCGAGGACGAGGACGAGGTCGTCGCGCGCGCCAACGCGACGGAGTTCGGCCTCTCCGCCGGCGTGTTCACCAACGACCTCAACCGCGCGCACCGCGTGATCGCGAAGCTCGAGGCCGGCACCTGCTGGATCAATCACTACAACGTCACGCCGATCGAGCTGCCGTTCGGCGGCGTCAAGCTCTCCGGCCTCGGCCGCGAGAACGGTCGCGCCGCGATGGAGCACTACACGCAGCTCAAGAGCGTGTACGTCGCCAAGGGCGACATCGATGCGCCCTACTGAGGAATTCGACTACGTCATCGTCGGCGCGGGTTCGGCGGGCTGCGTGCTCGCCAACCGGCTGACGGAAGACGGCAGGCACAGCGTGCTGCTGCTCGAGTATGGCGGCTCGGACCGCTCGGTCTTCGTGCAGATGCCTTCCGCGCTCTCGATACCGATGGGAATGGCCAGGTATGACTGGCGCTACTACACCGAGCCGGAGCCCGGCCTCGGCGGGCGGCGCCTGCACACGCCGCGCGGCAAAGTGCTCGGCGGCTCGTCGTCGATCAACGGCCTCGTGTACGTGCGCGGCAACCAGCGCGACTTCGACCGCTGGGAGGCCGAAGGCGCGGCCGGTTGGAACTACGCGGCCGTGCTGCCGTATTTCCGCCGCGCCGAGACGCGCGCCGCGGGCGGCGACAGGTACCGCGGCGACTCGGGCCCGCTGCAGACGCGCTACGGCACGCTCGCGAATCCGCTGCACGCGGCCTGGCTGGAAGCGGGCCGGCAGGCGGGTTACCCGTACAACGAGGACCTCAACGGCCGCACGCAGGATGGTTTCGGCCGGCTCGACATGACCGTGGGCCCGGACGGGCGCCGCTCGAGTACCGCGAACGCCTACCTGCGCCCCGCGATGCGGCGGCCCAACCTCGCCGTGCGCACCGGCGCGCTCGCGACGCGCGTGCTGTTCGAAGGCAGGCGGGCGACGGGCGTCGAATACCGCCAGGACGAATCGATCCGGAGTGTCACGGCTCGCCGCGAAGTGATCGTCAGCACGGGTTCCATCAACTCGCCGAAGCTCCTGAAGCTATCCGGCATCGGCCCAACCGCCGAGCTGCGCGAGCACGGCATCCCGCTCGTGCACGAGCTACCCGGCGTCGGCGAGAACCTGCAGGACCACCTCGAGTACTACTTCCAGGTCGCCTGCACGCAACCGATCACCCTGTACTCGGCCATGGGGCTCTTCGCGCGCGGGATGATCGGCGCGCGCTGGCTGCTCTGCAAGAACGGGCTCGGCGCGACCAACCACTTCGAGACCGGCGGATTCATCAGGAGCCGCCCCGACGTGCCCTATCCGGACATCCAGTATCACTTCCTGCCGCTCGCCGTGACCTACGACGGCTCCTCGCTCGCGAACGAGCACGGCTTCCAGGCGCACGTGGGGCCGATGCGCTCGAAGAGCCGCGGCCACGTGCGGCTCGCATCCGCGGACGCCCGCGACAAGCCGAAGATCCTGTTCAACTACCTGAGCCACCCGGACGACCTCGCCGAGTTCCGCGCCGCTACGCGCCTCACGCGCGGAATATTCGCGCAGCAGGCGTTCGATCCCTACCGCGGGCGGGAGATCCAGCCGGGCCCGGACGTGCAGACGGACGACGAGATCGACGCCTTCGTGCGCGCCAAGGTCGAGAGCGCCTATCACCCCTCGTGCAGCTGCCGCATGGGGCGACCCGGTAACCCGACGACCGTGGTTGATCCCGACGGGCGCGTGGTCGGCGTCGGGTCGCTGCGGGTGATCGACTCCTCAATCATGCCGTCCATCACGACCGGCAATCTGAATGCGCCGACGATCATGCTGGCGGAGAAGCTGGCGGACCGGGTGCTAATGAGTTCGGGGTCGCGTACGAGCGAAGCTTTACCCTCGCAAGTGACCGACTGCTCCTGACGGCGACGCCCTTCACCTTCAAGGGCGAGCAGCGTTTTGTTGCGTGATGCGCAACATGCTACACTCCGCTTGTGATCCAGTCGATTCGGCACAAGGGGCTGCGACGCTTCTATGAGGCCGGAAGCTTGGGAGGTATCCAGCCGAAGCATGCCAAACGACCGAGGATGCTGCTGATTGCCCTGGAGACTGCCCAGGTGATTGCCGACATGGATGTTCCAGGATTCAAGCTGCATCCACTTAAAGGCACCGAACGGGGCCGCTGGTCGGTGTGGGTCAATGGCAATTGGCGGCTGACATTCGAGTTCAGGGACGGACAGGCCTATTTGTTGGACTATGAGGATTATCACTGATGGCCATGCATAACCCTCCGCATCCGGGCGAGTTCATTGCTGCGGTGTATCTTGAGCCGAATGGCATCAGCGGTCGCGAGCTGGCGGCCAAGCTCAGGGTATCGCCGTCCACGCTCAACCGTGTGCTGACTGGTATCAGCAGCATTACCCCAGAGATGGCTCTGCGTCTGTCGAAGTGTCTTGGTCGCTCTGCTGAGAGTTGGCTCGCCATGCAGCACAGTTACGATCTGTGGCAGGCCAAGCGAAATGTCGATCTCCGCGGCATTGAAACACTCAAAATCAGCGCGGTCTAACTATGCGATGCAGCGGTCGCCGCGCGTCGGCACGCCGCCGCTGATCGCGGACGTTAGACGCCACGCATGGCGACCGCGCTGTAACTTTACCGGTCTGGATGTTGCTGGGATTCGCGGTGTGAACCGTGCTGTTGCTGATAGCCACGGTCGGGGTTTACCGGTGGAGCCGAATTCTGACGGGAGCCGTGCGCATCGCCAGCTTCCGGGCTGATCAGATCGAGGGTGCAGGGTGGTATGAGCGTGGAATGCGAGCGCATGCGAACTGCATTGAGAACCTACCTGTCTTCGGCGCTATTGTCCTTGCATTGCAGGCCGCGACGTCGTCCGGAGGAATCCCCGCAAGGTCGCACGGCGTGGGCGTCACATCGAGAATCGAGACTGGCGCACCATGTCTTCCCGCCTTGATGCCTGGTCCCGCGACCATCAAGGGAACGCGCGCCGGTGACCGAACCGAGATTGTGGTACTACCAGTCGATTCGCTCGCCGGGCTTGCGGTAGTCCGGCGTCCAGCCGAAATCCGCCGGATAGATGTCGGTCGTCACGCGTTCCTCGAACCCGTGCAGCTGGTCGGGGCCGACGAAATGCATCTTGCCCGACAGGCAGGTGTAGTAGCCAGAGCGGCGGAGGTGATGGGCGAACGTGGGGATGGCCGCCGCGAATTCTGCGGCGTTGCGTAGACGCGCGGGAGGCCAGCGCTTTCAGGTTCGGCGCGTGCAGGAAATCGGCCGGGCCGCCGTCCGGAAAGAACGTGCCGCTCAGCTGGTCGACCATGAAGATGCTGGGCTTATTCATGGAGGCGACTGATGATCCTCTCGAGCTGCGGCATGATCCGTTCGATCTCGGCTGCGTTCTTCTTCCACTTCTCCGGGTCGGGTTTCGTCTGCGTGTGCTTCGAGAGCGGCAGCGGCCGTTCGAGGTAGGCCTCGAGCCGCTCGTCCATCGCGAGTCCTGCAAAGTCGAGGAGTCTGCCGATCTCCGCCCGCGGACTGGCGATCAGCGCCTCGTAACGCACCGTCGTCCAGCGACCCCTCGGCAGATGCGCGAGATCGTCGAGGATGGTCTCGTTCGCGACGCGCCACTGGAACGCGACGACTTCCTCGAGCGGCCTCCCTTGCAGGCGCTCGTAGCCTGGCGGCAGCAGCAGCGACCACGGCCCGGGCCAGCCGGGGAGCTGCCGGTACGTGATCCAGCCTTGCGCGCGCCAGGCTTCCATCATGCTCGACAGATTCGCGCGCGGTTCGCGCTGCAGGAAGATGAACTGCGCGTCGGGGAACACCTCGAGCAGGAACGGCACGCGCAGGGCGTTCTTCGGCGTCTTTTCGAGGAACCGGGCGCGTGCTCCGCCCGCCGGCGGCAGGCCGGCGCGGTCCAGGAGGCGCGCGGCGAACCGCCGCCGCAGCTCCTCGACGATGGTGGACGACGCCTCGGCACGAGTCAGCCGATTGGAGGCGACCACGCCGCGCCCCGGTCGCAGCGCCGCGATGCTCTCGATGAGCTGGTGGCTCTCGCCGCCGATCGAGTAGACCCCGGCCGCCTGTGCCAGCGTCTCGAACAGCAACGTGCTGCCCGCGCGCGGTGCGCTCAGGATGATGAGCGGGCGCTCGATGACCGGCGGTTCGTCAGGCGCGACGGGTCGATTTCGCGCAGCCGCCGGGGCGCGTCTCGAGCGTTCGCTCTGCGCTGCCGCGGCTGCGTTGAATTCCGCCGCCTCTCGATGCGCCCCGACCGCATGTATCAGCACGTGTGCGAGCAGCCGTGCGTGCAGGACCGCCTGGGCACCGTAGCCGGTGCTGGCGACGCGCACCTGCGGCAGCTGTGCGACGCGCTCGCGCGTGGCGACGAGGAGCTGCTCGTACTGGGCGCGCCCGGTGGGCGAATCGGCGAACAGGGACCAGAGCGAACGCCAGTCGTGGCAGAAATCGATCATCAGGCTGACGAGCTGACGGACCGCCGCACCCGACTCCGGGCGCTCATCTGCCGGCGCGAGGTCGGCAAGCAGGTCGAACGTGAGCTGTTCGACTTCCGACGGCGGCATGACGTCCATGGTGTTGAAGCGCTCGATCCGCAGCGATGGGCGGGCGGCCGGATCGAATGCGACCAGCGGCGCATCCGCCGGCGACCGGCCGGGTCCTTCCGGCCATTCCTTGGCTACCAGGCGCCAGAACGCGGACGTGCCTACCGTGTCGGCCACGAGGTGGATGCGCGCTTCGCGCGAGGCGTTTTCGACGCTGTGTTCACGCCAGTTGTCGAAAATCCAGGCCTCGCCCGCTCCCATGTGCACGGTCTCACCGCCGCAATGGAAGCGGACCTCCGGACGCGTGATGACGGGGATGTGCACGCGCACACGGTGGAACCAGTGGCGGTTCATGTCGCCGTGGGGCGGGACATGGGCGCCCGCCGCGAGGCGCATCAACCGTGAGCGCGACCAGACCGTATTGAACGAAGCCAGCACCTGCTGGATGTAGGGGCAGGCTGCGAGCGCCGGGGTCGGCTTCATTTCGCCGTTTATCTCATCGTTGTCGCCGCCGCCGACCGTGATGAGGCGCGCGGCAGTATTGCCTTCGTGCTCATTCGGGTGCCGCGACCAGGCGCCCGCGGGGAGCGCCTCGACCTCGGCACGCAGCCGCTCCGAGTCGAAGCGGACCGGCAGGCGAAAGAATGGCTTCGGTAGCTTCAACCCGCCCGCGTCATTCGTAGCCCGCGCCGAAGCGCCAGCTTGCAGTCAGGCCGTAGGTGCGCGGCTTCGCGTACACGCCCGCGACCACGCCCGCGAACAGCGAGCTGTCGAAGGCGTACACGCGATATTCCTCCTCGAACAGGTTGTTCACGAACGCCGCAACTTCCCAGCGCCCATCCGCCGCCGCATAGCCGATGCGCGCGTTGGCGACCGTGTACGACTCCTCCTCCTCCACCGGCGCGCAGAGCACGGTGAAGCAGAAGCCGTCCGTGTAGTACACGTCGCCCTGGATGGACGCGATGCCGCTGCCGACCGCGAACTCGTAGCGCACAAGGGCATTGCCGGCGAATGACGGCGCTTGCGGCAGGTCGTGGTCCACGATCGTCACCGTGTCCGGCAGCAGGATGTCCTTGACCTCGCTGTCCATCAGCGCCCCGCTGATCTGCAGCAGCAGGCCGTCGGTCGGCCGCGCGTTGAGTTCGATCTCGAGCCCCGTCGCCTCGGCGTCCTGGTTGAGCACGGTCTGCACCGGGCCGAGCTGTGCGAAGGCCTGGTAGTCGTCGTAGTCGTAGTAGAAGCCCGCGACGTTCAGCATCATCGTGCCGCCGGCGAGACTCGATTTCATGCCGATCTCGTACGCATTCAGCGTCTCCGGCTCGAATACCAGGCCCTGCAGGAACGTGAACTGGTTGGGATCGAAGGGCGTGCCAGTCGAGAACGTGAAGCCGCCGCTCTTGCTGCCGCGGTTGTAGGACGCATACCAGAGCAGGTCGTCATTCGGGCGGAAATCGAGCTGCACCCGCGCCGTGAAGTCGTCGAAGGACTGCTTCGCGTCGTCAGGCGTGACGCCGCTGCCGACCGGCGAGACCACGTCGGTGTTGAACACGATGAGCACTTGCGGCTGCGCCAAGTCCGGGATCGGCGGCGCAACGCCGCGATAGGCGCCCTCGCGCTCGTCGTTCCAGTAACGCAGGCCGCCGGTCAGCTTCCAGCCCTCTGCGAAGCTCCATTCGTCCTGGATGAAAGCCGCGTACGAGACCGTCTCCTGCGCCATGGTGACGTCCGGGTCGTAGCCGTAAAAGCGGCTCGCGAACTTGCCGATGTAGTCGCCGTCCACGTACATGCCGTACAGGCCCACCACCGTCTGGTGCTGCCCCGAGCTCCATGCGTAGCGGAACTCCTGCGAGACCTGGTCGAGTTCGGCGCCCTGGAAGAAATACACGCCGTCGTCCGGCGAGGAGTCGCCGCCCTCCGTGTAGAACTTGTCGGAGGTCTGATAATCCGTGATCGACGTGAACGTGCCGGCGCCAACATCGGTGTCGACGCGCAGCTGCCCGGCGAGGATCTTGCGGTCCACGTAGGAGGGCTCGGTCTCGGCCGTCTTGTACGGGTCGCCGCCGCGGCTCGGGATGATCGAGGGCTCCTGGAAGCCGGTACCCGATTCGCCGGGACCCGTGCCCCAGAACGGGCAGGCGTAGTCGGCCGGCGTGAAGAATCCCTGGAACTGGTCGTTCGGGCAGGCCGGCTCGTGCGAGTACAGCCCCGCCTGCGTCTCGCCGTCCGCCTTGAGGTAGCGCACGATCAGGTTGACGTCCGTCGCCTCGCCCGGCTGCCAGGCGAGCCGGCCGCGCAGCGCATAGTGGTCGTTGCCGCCGATGTCCGGGACGGTCGGATCGATGTTCTTCATCCAGCCATCGTCCTGGTTGACGATGAACGCGAAGCGCCCCTGCAGGTTGTCTGAAAGTGGGCCGGAGAGCGCTCCGTCCACGATCACCTGATTGAACCTGCCGACCGTGACGTTGCCGTAGCCCTCGAATTCCTCGGTGGGCGCGTTCGAGATGAACTGGATCGCGCCGCCGGTCGCGTTCCGTCCGAACAGCGTGCCCTGCGGGCCGCGCAGCGTCTCGACGCGCGCCAGGTCGAAGACCGGGAAGCCCGCGAGGTTGATCGAGCTCGAGTAGCTGTCGTCCTGGTACACGGCGACCGGGGGTTCCTGCTGGTCGCCATAGTCGTTCTGCGAGACGCCGCGGATGTTGAACACGACCTGGGCGCTCGAGTATGCGTTCATGCGCAGGTTGGGCACCGCCTTGACGATGTCGGTGGCGGTCGTGATGTTGAGGTTCTGCAGCGCGCGCTCGTCGAGCGGCGTCACCGCGATGCCAACGTCCTGGATGTTCTGCTCGCGGCGCTGCGCCGTGACCACGATCTCCTCGAACGGCGTAACCTCGCGCGGCTGCGCGGCGGCGGTCGGCGGCGGCGCCTCCGCCTGGTCCGCGAGCGCCGCGGGTACGCCGCATGCGAATGCCGAGCACAACACGCCGCGAACCGCGGCCCGGACACCTGTCGACTGAATGCGAAGCATGATCAACCCCCCTGTTCCGCTTCCCTCAACCACCCGAGGACATAACTGGCAAACGATCGCCCCGTTTCCAAATGGTACTCCTCGGGGCGTGACCGCCACAAAACGACCTCTGCCCTCCCCAGCACCGTGCGCGTGCACATCCCGACCGGGAAGACCGCATCGTCGAGATCCAGCGGGCATCCGTGGGACAGCAGCTCGCGCGCCGCGGGACCGGCAACCGCCAGGGCGGCCTGGCGGTGGCTGACGTCCACCAGCGAATGCGGCAATCCGCCGAGCGCCGCTTCGAGCTCGCCGGCAAGGACGTCTTCCAGGCCGGCCGGCGCGAGCAGCAGGCGCTCGTCGGGCCCGAGCCAGAGCGCCGCGCGGCCGCCCGCCGATTCCGCGCGGCAGGCGGCCTCCGGCAGCGCGAGACCGAAGCCGCGACCCGCTGCGTCGCGTGCGTCCTTGCCGCATTGCAGGATAAAGCGTGTCGCCGGCGGCAGGAGCCGCGGCGCTTCGACCGGCTCAGGCATGCAGCCGTGCTCCTTCCGGATCGTAGAAGACCGGAATCGTCACCTTGGCCTCGACATCGCCCCCGGGCACCCGCACGAACAGCGTCTGGCCGATGCGCGCCCGCCCGCCGGCGATCATCGCGAGCGCAATCGAATGTCCGAGTACCGCGCTTGCGTACGACGAGGTGACGTGACCGACGGGTTTCATCGGCGCCGGGATCCCCGGCCGGTCAGCGAGCTGCGCACCCTCTTCCAGCACGATCTTTGGATCGCGGGTGCGCAGGCCCACGAGCTGCTTGCGGCCTGCGCGCCGGATGCCCGCGCGCTCGATCGAGCGCTTACCGACGAAGTCCGGCTTCTTCCGGCCGATCGCCCAAGCGAGGCCGACGTCGTCTGGCACGGCCGTGCCGTCGGTTTCCTGGCCGACGATAATGTAGCCCTTCTCGGCGCGCAGCACGTGCATCGTCTCGGTGCCATAGGGCGTGATGCCGTGCGCCCGTCCGGCCGCGCAGACTGCTTCCCACACCGCAACGCCGCGTGCCGCCGGCACGTTGATCTCGTAGCCGAGCTCGCCGGTGAAGCTGACCCGGAACAGCATCGCCGGGGCGCCCGCGATCCTGCCGTGCGCGACCGCCATGTGCGGCAGCGCGGACGGCGCGAGGTCGATGCCGGCAGCGAGCGGCTCGATCACGCGCCGCGCGAGCGGGCCCTGCACGGCGATCACCGCCCACTGCTCGGTGGTCGAGGTGAGCCAGACCGCGAGCCCGGGCCATTCGGTCTGGCGGTAGTCCTCCATCATCGCGAGCACGCGCGCCGCGCCGCCGGTGGTGGTCGTGACGTGAAAGCGGTCGGCGGCGAGGCGCGCGATGACGCCGTCGTCGTAGACGAATCCATCCTCGCGCAGCAGGACGCCGTAACGGCAGCGCCCGACGCCGAGACCGGCAAAATCGTTCACGTAGAGGCGGTTCAGGAACTCCGCGGCGTCCGGGCCGACGACCGCGATCTTGCCGAGCGTCGAGGCGTCGAAAACGCCGCAGGCGTTGCGCACCGCCAGGCACTCGCGTGCGACCGCGGCATGCATGTCCTCGCCGGCCCGCGGGAAATAGCGCGCGCGCTTCCACTGCCCGACATCCTCGAACACCGCGCCGCGCGCGACGGCCACCTCGTGCATCGGCGTCGTGCGCACCGGGTCGAACAATTCTCCCCGCGCTGCGCCGGCGAGCGCGCCGAAGGTCACCGGCGTGTAGGGCATGCGGAAGGTCGTGTGACCGACGTCCGGGACGGGCTTGCCGAGGCGCGCCGCCACGAGGCCGAGCGCGTTCAGGTTCGAGGTCTTGCCCTGGTCGGTCGCCATGCCGACGGTCGTGTAGCGCTTCACGTGCTCGATGGAACGAAAACCTTCCTGCGCGGCGAGCACGAGGTCGCGGATCGTCACGTCGTTCTGGAAATCCACGAAGGCCTTGCCGCGGTCCGCGACCGCGGGCGGCGTGGCGCCCGGCGCCTGGTGCGTGGCTGACTCGCCGGCGACCGCATAGCCGCGTTCGATGCCTGTGAACCCGCAGGCCCGCGCGGCGGCAAGACCTGCCGCGGCGCCGTCGGCGAGCGCCGCGGCGAGTCCGTACACGCCGCGGCAGGCGCCCGCGGAGCGCTCGCGCTCTGCCGATTGGGACGGAACGAAGCAGCGCATCGAGTCGCTCCAGGTGAGCCGACCGCGCGACTGCGAAAAGAGATGCACGGAGGGTGCGTAGCCGCCCGACATCAGCACCAGGTCGCAGGCGATCGTCCGACCGGAAATGGTGACGCCGCTGACGCGCCGCCCGCCCCGCGTGCCGCCGATCGCGGCGCCGGCGAGCACCTCGATGCCGGCGCGCCGCGCGGCCTCGACCCACACGCCGGCCGCCGCGGGCCGCAGGTCCGCGATCGCGGCAATGGCGACGCCGGCCGCGTGCAGATCGAGCGCCGCCTGGTAAGCGGCATCGGTTGCGGTCACGAGCACGGCGCGGGTGCCGGCACGCACGCCGTAGCGCTTGAGGTAACTGCGCGCGGCGCCCGCGAGCATCACGCCCGGCCGGTCGTTGCCGGGAAATACCAGCGGCTGCTCGATCGCGCCGGCCGCGAGCACGACCTCGCGCGCGCGCACCTGCCAGAGACGCTCGCGCACGCTATCCGCCGCCGGCGCGGCGATGTGATCCGTGCATCGCTCGACCAGCCCGAGGTGGTTGTGGGGGAAATAGCCGAAGGCCGTGGTGCGCGCGAGCATCCGGACCTTCGGATCGGCAGCGAGGGCCGCGACCGCGCGCGCGAGCCAGTCGCCGGCCGCGAGGCCGTCGATCTGCGCCGGCGCGCCGTCGAGCAGCGCGCCGCCGGGCTCCGATTGCTCGTCGCAGAGAATCACGCACGCGCCGGCGTCCGCGGCGGCGCGCGCCGCTGCGATTCCTGCCGGACCCGCGCCAACCACGAGCACGTCGCAGTGCGCGTGGCGCTGCGCATAGCGGTCCGGGTCGGGCGCTTCAGGCGCGCGTCCGAGACCCGCGGCGCGGCGGATCACCGGCTCATAGAGCCTGGCCCAGGCGGAGCGCGGCCACATGAAGGTCTTGTAGTAGAAGCCCGCCGGGAACAGCGGCGAGAGCAGGTCGTTCACGCGCCCGACGTCGAAGCCGAGGCTGGGCCAGCGATTCTGGGATTCCGCCACCAGCCCGTCGTAGAGCTCGACCTGGGTCGCCTTGAGGTTCGGCGTCTCGCGCGCCGCGTCGCGCCGTACGGTGACGAGCGCGTTTGGCTCCTCCGCGCCCGCGGTCAGGATGCCGCGCGGCCGGTGGTACTTGAAGGAGCGGCCGACGAGGTGCACGCCGTTCGCGAGCAGCGCGGAGGCGAGCGTGTCGCCGGCGAGCCCCTCCCATGCGCGCCCGTCGAACGTGAAGCGCAGCCGGCGCGCCCGGTCCACGCGGCCGCCGCTCGCGGTCCGGAACGCGCTCACGGCGGCGGCTCTCCCATCCGGTAGGTCACCGCGATGCGATCGGTCGTCGTGTCGCGGATGGCGTTGAAGAACCGGCCGCAGCCGCGCAGGTGCCGCCAGCGCTCGGCGTGGCGGCCGCGCGGGTTGTCGCGCACGTAGAGGTACTCGCTCCACGCCTCGTCGCTGAGTTCCGCAGGCCGCGGCGGGCGCACGAGGTGTGCCTGGCCGCTATAGGAGAACTCGATCTCCGGGCGCTCGCCGCAGTACGGGCAAGGAATCAGGAGCATCAGTGCGACACTCCTGCCGCCGCCGCCTCGTCGATCATGGCCCCGTCACGGAAGCGCTCGAGCGAGAACGGCGCGGCGTAGGGATGCGGCTCGTCCTTCGCCATGGTCCACGCGAACACGTGCGCGGAGCCCGGCGTCGCCTTGAAGCCGCCCGTGCCCCAGCCGCAGTTGAGGTACAGGCCCGGCACCGGCGTCTTGCCGACGATCGGCGAGCGGTCCACGGTCACGTCGACGATGCCGCCCCAGTTGCGCAGCATCCTGAGGCGGCGGAATGCCGGGAACAGCTCGCAGATGGCCTCCAGCGTGTGCAGATCCACGTGCAGCGCGCCGCGTTGCGTGTAGGAGTTGTAGGCGTCCGTGCCCGCGCCGATCACGAGCTCGCCCTTGTCCGACTGGCTGATGTAGGCGTGAATCGCGTTGGACATCACCACGCAGGGAAACACCGGCTTCACGGGCTCGGAGACCAGTGCCTGCAGCGGGAAGCTCTCGAGCGGCAGCCTGACGCCCGCGAGGCCCATGACGACGCTGGAGTTGCCCGCCGCGACCACGCCCACCCGCGGTGTGCGGATCAGCCCGCGCGTCGTCTCGAGCGCCTCGACCGCCCCGCCCGCGCCGCGGCGGATGCCGGTGACCTCGCAGTTTTCGAGGATGTCGACGCCGAGCGCGTCGGCGGCGCGCGCGTAGCCCCAGGCGACGGCGTCGTGCCGCGCCGTGCCGCCGCGCCGCTGCAGGGTCGCGCCGAGCACCGGGTAGCGCAGGTGCGTGCCAATCTCGAGCGGCGGGCAGTACGCTTTCGCCTCCTCCGGAGTCAGCCACTCGTTGTCCACGCCGTTTGCGCGGTCGGCGTGCATGATGCGTTTCAGCATCTGCGTGTCGTGCACGCTGTGCGCCAGCATCATCACGCCGCGCGGCGAGTACATCACGTTGTAGTTGAGCGCCTGCGACAGGCCCTCCCAGAGCTTCAGCGCGTGCTCGTAGATCGCGATGCTCTCGTCGAACAGGTAGTTCGAGCGGATGATCGTGGTGTTGCGGCCGGTGTTGCCGCCGCCGATCCAGCCTTTCTCGACCACGGCGATGTTGGTGAGGCCATGCTCAGCCGCGAGGTAGTACGCCGTGCCAAGCCCGTGGCCGCCGCCGCCCACGATCACCGCGTCGTAGGCGACCTTTGGTTCGGGCTTGCGCCACTGCTCGCGCCAGCCGCGGTGGCGCGAGAGGCTCGCGAGCAGGAGCGCGAGACCGGACCAGGATTGGCGCTTCAGGCGCGCAGTTCCTTGTTCTCGGGATCGTAGGGCGAGTCGGGGAGCACGGTCGCCTCGCGCCGCTCGCCGAAAATCTCGATCGCGATCCGCGTGCCGACCTCGGCGAATTCCGCCTGCACGTAGCCGATCGCCAGGCTCTTCTTCAGCACGTGGCCGTAGAAGCCCGAGGTCGCGCGGCCGATCATGCGGCCCTTGCCGTCGAACAGCGGCTCGTTGCCGAGCGGGTCCGCGTCGCTGACGCCGTGCACGTCGAGCGTGACGAAACGGTTCGGCACGCCCTTCGCGAGTTGCGCTTCGAGCGCGGCCTTGCCGGTGAAGTCGCCCTTGCCCATCCGCACGAAGCGGTCGAGGCTCGCCTCGAAGGGCGTGTTCTCGCGCGTCAGGTCGCTGCCCCACATGCGGTAGGACTTCTCCATGCGCAGCGACTCCATCGCCCGCATGCCCGCCATGCCGATGCCGAACTCCTCGCCAGCGGCGAAGATCGCCTCGAACAGGTGATTGGCGTACTCGATCGGAAAGTGCAGCTCCCAGCCAAGGCTGCCGACGAAGTTGACGCGCAGGAGGTACACGTCGGTCGCGAGCCCGACCTCAGCGACCTGGCCGGTGAGCCAGGGGAACGCCTCGTTCGTGAGCGGCGTGTCGGTCAGTTTCGCGAGCACGTCGCGCGAGCGCGGACCGGCGAGGACGAAGCAGCCGCGCGCGGTGGTGATGTTCGCGAGCCGGACCGAGCCGTCCGCCGGCAGGCGCTTGTGCAGCAGATCCGTGTCGTAGCGCTCGGCGGCGCCGGCGCTCACGACGTAGAAGCGCTCGTCACCGAGCTTCGTGATCGTGAACTCGGAGCGGATGCCGCCTCGCTTCGTGAGCGCGTGCGCGAGCGCCATGCGCCCGGTCTTCGCCGGCACCTTGTTGGCGACCAGCGAGTCGAGCCAGGCCTCCGCGCCCGGCCCCTCGACCATGTGCTTGGTGAACGGCGTGAGGTCGATAACCCCGACCCGCTCGCGCAACCGCCGGCACTCGTTGCCGACGTGCTCGAACCAGTTGGTGCGGCGGAAGCTCATGTCGTCTTCGCCCTTGACGCCGGCGGGCGCGAACCAGTTGGCGCGCTCCCAGCCGTAGCGCTGGCCGAAGACCGCACCCATGCGCTTCAGCTTCTCGTAGACCGGGCTGGTCTTGGCGGGCCTCGCATCCGGCCGCTCCTCGTCCGGGTAGTGCACGGTGAAGACGTTGCGGTAGGTCTCCTCGTTCTTCAGCACCAGGTAACGCTTGCCGGTGTACGGCCCGAAGCGGCGCGGGTCGACGGCCAGCATGTCGATGCCCGGCTCGCCCGCGACGATCCACTCCGCGAGCTGCCAGCCGGCGCCGCCGGCCGCGGTGATGCCGAAGCTGTGGCCCTCGTTGAGCCAGACGTTCGGCACGCCCCAGGCGGGACCGACCAGAGCGCTGCCGTCCGGCGTGTACGAGATCGGCCCGTTCACGATGTCCTTGATGCCGCAGTTCGCGAGCGCCGGCACGCGTCGCTGCGCGCCCTCGATGTGCGGGATGAGCCGCTCGAGATCGCCGTCGAACAGGCTCTTGCCGAACCAGGACGGCACGCCGTCGGCGAAGCACGCCGGAGCGCCGGCTTCATACGGCCCGAGGATCCAGCCGAGGCGTTCCTCGCGGATGTAGTACGACTGGTCGGGCTCGCGCATGACGGCGAGCTCGCGCCCGCCGCCCTGACGGTAGGCCTTCAGCTCGGGAGATTCCTCGTAGACGATGTACTGGTGCTCGACCGGGATCGCCGGCACGTTCAGCCCGAACATCCTGCCGGTCTGGCGCGCGTAATTGCCGGTCGCGCAGACCACGTGCTCGCAGCTGATCTCGCCTTTCGTGGTGGTGAGCTTCCATTCGCCGCTGCGCGTGCGCGCGACCGCCGTGACCTCGGTCTGCTCGTAGACCTCGGCACCTTTCGCGCGCGCGCCTTTGCGCAGCGCCATGGTGAGATCCGCCGGCGCGATGTGCCCGTCCTGCGGGTGATAGAGCGCGCCGAGGATCGGGGCAGTGTCCGCCGTGCCGCCGAGCTCGAGCAGCGGCCAGAGTTCCTTCACTTCCTTCGGCCCGATGATCTCGAACGGCACGCCGATGGTATTCGCCGTGCCGCAGTACTTGCGGTACTCGTCCATACGGTCGCGCGAAGTCCCGAGCCGCAAATTCCCGGTCGCGTGGAAGCTGACGTCCTGTCCGGTCTCGGCCTGAAGGCGCTTGTACAGGTCGACCGAGTACTTGTGGAGCTGGCCGACCGTATAGCTCATGTTGAAGAGCGGCAGGAGACCGGCGGCATGCCAGGTCGAGCCAGCGGTCAGCTCGGAGCGCTCGACGAGCGCGACGTCCGACCAGCCCTTGTGAGCGAGGTGATAGAGGGTGCTCACCCCGACGGCGCCGCCGCCGATCACGACCACCCTTGCGTGCGATTTCATGGCGGCAGTGTAGCCGTTAGCATATCGCAGGCAGCCCCGAATGCGACGCCGGGATGTCGGAAACAGACATCCCGGGCACCGCGGGTGGCATACTCGGGCGCGCATGGAGAAGACCCGCTACGCCTTCCTCACGCTGCCGAACTACTCGCTGATCGCGGTCACGAACGCGCTCGAGCCGCTGCGCATGGCGAACCGCATCGTCGGCCAGCCGGTCTACGAATGGTCCCTCGTCAGTCTCGACGGCCGGCCGGTCGCGGCGAGCAGCGGTCTGGAGCTCGGGCCGACGATCGCGCTCGAGAAGCTCGGCAAGGTCGAGATCCTGTTCATCTGCGGCGGCATCAACGTGCGCGAGGCGGTGACGCCCGCGCTGCTCGCGGCATTGCGCCGGCTCGCCGAGCGGCGTGTCGGCCTCGGCGCGCTGTGCACCGGCGGCTATGCGCTCGCGCGCGCGGGTCTGCTCGACAACTTCCGCGCCACCATCCACTGGGAGAACCTGCCGGCGCTGCGCGAGGAATTCCCGCGCGTGCAGCTCAACGACCAGGTGTTCAGCGTCGACCGTGACCGGTACACCGCGTCGGGCGGCACGGCCCCCCTGGACCTGATGCTTAACCTCATCCGCTTGAAGCATGGGCGCCGGATTTCACAGCAAGTCTCCGAACAGTTCGTGCTGGAGCGCGTCCGCAGCGCCGAAGACCGCCAGGTCGTGCCGCTGCGCGCCCTGGTCGGCAGCTCGCACCGCGGCATGATCGAGGTCGCCCAGTTGATGGAGGAGAACATCGAGAAGCCCTTGTCGCTCGAGCGGATCGCGCACGCGACGGGCCTGTCGCGACGGCAGATCGAGCGCCTGTTCCGGCGCCATCTCGACTGCGTGCCGAAGCGCTATTACCTCGAGATGCGCCTGCGTCGGGCCCGGGAACTGCTGCTGCAGACGGCCATGCCCATCATGGACGTGACGACCTCCTGCGGCTTCAAGTCACCGCCCCACTTCTCCCGCTGCTATCGGGCGCTGTTTGGCTACCCGCCGAGTGCCGAACGGCGCATCAAGCTCTAATCGGTCTGCTGCACCAACGGGCCCGAGTTGGCCCTGATCCATTCGGCAAGCGCCTCCTCACTCATCTCGCCCGCCGCGACCGCACGAATCGTAACGACGGCGTCGGCTTCGCCAGCCGTGAGCTCCCGCCCGTTCAGCTGGAGGAAGACGTCGATCACCGCAAGGCAGAGGCGCTTGTTTCCATCCGCAAAGCAGTGGCCACGGGCAAGTCCGTAACCGTATGCCGCGGCCAGCTGTTCGAGGCTCGCTGATTCCGGCGCGTAGCGGTAACGGGCCTGCGGCCCGGCAAGGGCGCCTTCCAGGGCCCCTTCACGCGACGGGCCCAGGAGACCGCCGTGCTCCGCCATCAACTCCGCATGGATGTAGCGAGCCGTTCGCTCCGACAGCCAGACGGGTTCCACTTATTGCCGGAACCCGATCACTTCGCGAGTTCGCGCAGCGCGTTGCGGTACTTGCTGCGGGTGCGCTCCAAGGCCGTAACTGTCGCCTCGAATGCGGGGTCGAAAGGCGACACCCGCAGACCTCCCCCGGGTTCTGCGACCACGTGCAGGAGATCGCCTTCCTTGACTCGCAGGTGATCGACGAGCGATTTCGGCACGGTGAATCCGTATGAATTGCCGATCTTTCGGACTTTCAGGGTCTCGGTCATGAGGTCGCAGTTTAACTAATGTTATAACGCTGAGCAAGCCCAGAGCCGGCTGGCGTGGTCAGCGTCGCTTCGCGACAAGCCGTTGTCGCATAAGGGCTAGTCTCGCCAAAGCCCTTTGTTTAACATTCGTTCAATAACGACGTACCGGGGTGTTTCCGATGGCCGAGGCAGAAGGCGAGTTCGACCTGCGTTCGCTCGACGACGCGGAGCTGATCGAACAGGTCCACGACGACATGTACAACGGCCTCAAGGATGAGGTCGAGCAGGCGACCCACATCTTCCTCGAGCGCGGCTGGAAGCCCGACAAAGTGCTGAACGACGCACTCGTCGAAGGCATGCGCATCGTCGGCATCGACTTCCGCGACGGCATCCTGTTCGTGCCCGAAGTGCTGCTCGCCGCGAACGCCATGAAGGGCGGCATGGCGATCCTGCGCCCGCTGCTCGCCGAGACCGGCGCCGAGCCGATCGGCAAGATCGTGATCGGCACCGTGAAGGGCGACATCCACGACATCGGCAAGAACCTGGTCGGGATGATGCTGGAGGGCGCGGGCTTCGAGGTCATCGACCTCGGCATCAACAACGCGGTCGAGAAGTACCTGGACGCGCTCGAGAAGCACCAGCCGGACTTCCTCGGCATGTCGGCGCTGCTGACGACCACCATGCCGTACATGAAGGTCGTCATCGATACGCTCAAGGAAAAGCAGCTGCGCGAGAAGTACATCGTGATCGTCGGCGGTGCGCCGCTCAACGAGGAATTCGGCAAGGCGATCGGCGCCGATGCCTACTGCCGCGACGCGGCCATCGCGGTCGAGACCGCAAAACGCCTGCTCGCGGAGCGCCGCGCGGCCCGCGTCCACTGAGACCGCCGGTGGACGCCCCGGCGCGCAAACTCGTGATCGCCTGCGGCGCGCTCGCGCATGAGATCGCGGCCTTGCGCAAGGCGAACGGCTGGTCCAGCCTCGACGTCATCTGCCTGCCGCCCGAGCTGCACAACCGGCCCGAGAAGATCGCGGGCAGCGTGCGCGAGAAGATCCGCGCGCACCGCAGGGACTACGACGAAATCTTCGTCGCCTACGCCGACTGCGGCACGGGCGGCGCGCTCGACGCGGTGCTCGCGGAAGAGGGCGTGGAGCGCATCCCGGGCGCGCACTGCTACGAGTTCTTCGCCGGGCCCGCGGCGTTCGCGGAACTCGCGGAGGCCGAGCCCGGCACGTTCTACCTGACGGATTTCCTGCTGCGGCACTTCGACCGCCTCGTCATCCAGGCGCTCGGCATCGACCGTCACCCGGAGCTCATGAAGACCTACTTCGGCAACTACCGCCGGCTCGTCTACCTCGCCCAGGCGCCGAAGCCGGACGCGGAAGCCGCGGCCCGCAAGGTCGCCGACCGTCTCGGGCTCGAGCTCGTCGTGCGCCAGACCGGCTACGGCGGGCTCGGCTCGACGCTCCGGAATTTTGCCGGGCGGCCCGTGGTGCGCACATGGCCAGCCTGACCGTCATTTCCTGGCGCGATATTCCCGCGCAGGTGGTCGTGAAGCGCGGGCGGGAGACAGCCAAGGTAAAGCTCTCCGACCGCTTCCACGAAGCCGTCGATCGCGCCGCGATGCGCGCCGGCAAGGGCAGTTCGGATCTCTACCTCGCCGAGTGGAAGCGCTCCGAGCCGGCGCCCTGCGGCGACGACATCGAGCAGGAGGCCGCCGCCGCGGCGCGCCGCATCGAGGAACGCTACAGCGACGAGGATCTCGAGCGCCTGGTGCGCGCGAAGGGACTCGCCGGGGAAACCGCATGACCGACACCGTCGTCTCTTCCGCCACCCGCGAGGTCGTGATCGGCTTCGACCGGCCGTTCGTCATCATCGGCGAGCGCATCAACCCCACGGGGCGCAAGCTGCTCGCCGCGGAAATGGCGGCCGGCGACTTCAGCCGCGTGGAGGCGGACGCGCGCGCCCAGGTCGAGGCGGGCGCGCAGATGCTGGACGTCAACGCGGGCATCCCGCTCGCCGACGAGCCGGCGATCCTGGCGAAGGCCGTGCAGCTCGTGCAGTCCATCACCGACGTGCCGTTGTCGATCGACTCCTCGATCGTGGCCGCGCTGGAATCGGGCCTCGCGATGTACCGGGGCAAGGCGCTCGTCAACTCCGTCACCGGCGAGGAGGAGCGCCTCGAGGCGGTGCTGCCGCTGGTAAAGAAATACGGCGCGGCCGTGGTCGCGATCAGCAACGACGAGACCGGCATCTCCGAGGATCCCGACGTGCGCTACGCGGTCGCGAAGAAGATCGTCGAGCGTGCCGCCGACCACGGCATCCCGCGCAGCGACATCGTAGTCGACCCGCTGGTGATGCCGATCGGCGCGATCAACTCGGCGGGCGTGCAGGTGATGCGCCTGGTGCGCCGGCTGCACGACGAACTCGGGGTCAACACCACCTGCGGCGCGTCCAACGTCAGCTTCGGCCTGCCGAACCGCGGCGGGATCAACAGCGCCTTTCTGGCCATCGCGATCGCCTCGGGCCTCACCTCGGCGATCACCAACCCGCTGCATCCCGAGACCATCCAGGCCTGCATGGGCGCCGACGTGATGATGGGCCACGACCCGCACTGCGAGCGCTGGATCGGCCGCTTCCGCGAGGCGCCGCCGCCGGGCGCCGACGGCGAGGCCGGACGCGGCCGCCGCGAGCGCGGCTGCCGGCCGCGCGCCTAGCGGGGCGCGGCACTCCGCGGCTCGCCATGACCGCCCGGGATCCGCTGGTCGTCTTCACGCCCTCGGGCAAGCGCGGCCGCTTCCCGGTCGGCACGCCGCTGCTCTCCGCCGCGCGCGCGCTCGGCGTCGACCTCGACTCGGTGTGCGGCGGGCGCGGCATCTGCGGCCGCTGCCAGGTGCTGATCGCCGAGGGCGAGTTCGCCAAGCACGGCGTGCGCTCGGGCGCGGCGAGCGTCTCCGCGGTCAGCGAGACGGAACTGCGCTACGCGAAGCGACGCGGCCTCGCGGGCGGGCTGCGCCTGTCCTGTTCGACAACAGTGCAGGGCGACGTCGTGGTCGACGTGCCGCCCGGCAGCCAGGTCCACCGCCAGGTGGTGCGCAAGGACGCCGATGCCCGCGTGATCAAGCTGAACCCGGTCGTGCGCCTGCACTACGTCGAGGTTCGCGAGCCGGACATGCACGACCCCTCCGGCGACCTGCGCCGCCTGTACGAGGCGCTGGAGCGTGAGTGGCAGCTCACCGGGCTCGCCTCGGACTTCACGATCCTCGGCGAACTGCAGGCTTGCCTGCGCAAGGGCGAATGGAAGGTCACGGTCGCGGTGCACGACGCCGCGCAGGTGATCGCGCTGTGGCCGGGCTTCCACGACAAGGCCTACGGCATGGCGGTGGACGTCGGCTCGACCACCGTCGCCGCCCACCTGTGCGATCTCGAGACCGGCGAGCTGGTCGCGGCTGCCGGCACGATGAACCCGCAGATCCGCTTCGGCGAGGACCTGATGAGCCGGGTCTCGTACGCGATGATGAACCCCGGCGGCGCGGCGATGATGACGGGCGCGATCCGGGGCGCGCTCGGGCAGCTCGCCGCCGAGCTCGCGCGCGAGGCGGGGATCGCGACCACCGACATCCTCGAGATGACGCTGGTCGGCAACCCGATCATGCATCACCTGGTGCTCGGCATCGATCCGGTCGAGCTCGGCGGCGCGCCGTTCGCGCTCGCGGTGGACAATGCGCTGACCGTGCCCGCCTCCGCGCTCGGCATCGCCGTGCACCCGAATGCCCGCGTGTACGTGCTGCCCTGCATCGCCGGCCACGTCGGCGCGGACGCCGCCGGCGTGATCCTCGCCGAGCGCCCCGACCAGCGCGACGAGATCACCCTGCTGGTCGACGTCGGGACCAACGCCGAGATCGTGCTCGGCAACCGCGAGCGGCTGCTCGCCTGCTCGAGCCCGACCGGCCCCGCCTTCGAGGGCGCGCAGATCAGCTGCGGGCAGCGCGCGGCGCCGGGCGCCATCGAGCGCGTGCGCATCGACCCCGCGACGCTCGAGCCGCGCGTGAAGGTGATCGGCAGCGATCTCTGGTCGGACGACCCGGGCTTCGCGGAGGCAACGGCCCGCAGCGGCGTCACCGGCGTGTGCGGCTCCGGCATCATCGAGGTCATCGCTGAGATGTACCTCGCCGGCATCCTGACCCGGGACGGCGTGATCGACGGCGCGCTCGCCACCCGGGCCGACCGGATCGTCGCGGACGGGCGCACGTTCTCGTACGTGCTGCACCGCGGCGAGGTGATGATGAAGATCACGCAGAACGACGTGCGCGCGATCCAGCTCGCGAAGGCCGCGCTCTACGCCGGCGTCAGGCTCCTGATGGATCACCTCGGCGTCGCGAAGGTCGACCGGATCGGCCTCGCCGGCGCCTTCGGCAGCCACATCGACGTCAAGCACGCGATGGTGCTCGGCATGATCCCGGACTGCGACCTCGGCAAGGTCGCCTCGGTCGGCAACGCCGCCGGGGCCGGGGCGCGCATCGCGCTGCTCGATGCGACCGCCCGCGCCGCCATCGAGGACCTGGTCCGCCGGGTCGAGAAGATCGAGACCGCCATCGAGCCGCGCTTCCAGGCGCACTTCGTCGAGGCCATGGCGATCCCGCACAAGACCGCGGCCTATACTGAGCTCCGCAAGGTCGTGACGCTGCCCGCCCCCCGCGAGTCCGCGGCCCAAGGCGCGCGCGGGCGCCGCGGCACCGGCAGTCGCGGACGAAGGACGGCGGATACCTGAAGCGGGGGAGGCGGATCGCATGGGCGTCGTAGACACGGTGATCCTGTTCGCGTACCTCGCGCTCCTCGTCGGCATCGGCCTCTACGCCCAGCGCCGCAAGCCCGACGTCGAGGACTACTTCGTCGCCGGGCGGCGCATGGGGCCGGTCACGATCGCCTGCATGTGGGTCGCGGCCTGGATCGGCGGCGCCGCGATCGTCGGCACGTCGGCGCGCGTGTACGGGCAGGGCATCACCGGCATCTGGTACGTCCTCGGCATGGCGATCGGCTGCTGTCTGTTCGGACTGACGGTCGCGAGGCGCGTGAAGGAGCTGGGCGACAGCGAGCGTCACCTCACGTACCCGGACTTCATCGAGAAGCACTACGACAACCGCACGCGCGCGGTGGCGATGATCACGACCGTCCTCGCCTACACGGCCTACTCGGCCGGCCAGTTTGCCGCCGCGGCCGCGATTCTGCAGGTGCTGATCGACTGGAGTTACGGGCAGAGCTTGCTGCTCGCCGGCGCGATCGTGACGCTGTACACCGCGGCCGGCGGCTACCTCGCGGTCACCTACACCGACCGCGTGCAGGTCACGCTGGTCCTCGTCGGCATCGTCGCGATCGGCATTCCCGTCGCCATTTCACAGGCCGGAAGCTGGGCCGACATGCAGGCCGTGCTCCCCGCGACCCACTATGACTTCGGCGCGCAGGGCTGGGACAAGGTCGCGGCGCTCGTCGTCTCGATGGTGCTCAGCTTCTTCGTCGCCATGGACAGCTTCTCGCGCAGCTTCGCCGCACGCGACACCGGGACCGCACGGCGAGGTGCGCTGCTTGCGCCGCTCCTGATGCTGCCGATCGCGGTCGCCGTCGCCTGGCTTGGCCTCGCCGCGGCCGTGCTGTACCCCGACCCGGACGCCAGCGCCAGCATCCTCGCGACCTTCGTGCTGGATCGCTTCCCGGTGGGGCTCAAGGGTCTGATGGTCATCGGGATTCTGTCGGCCGTGATGTCGGTCGCGGCCATCAGTGTGCTCACGGCCTCAGCGAACTATGCGCGGGACATTCACCAGCGCTACCTGCGGCCGGACTTGCCGGCCTCGGCGATGCTGCGGATCGGCACGCTGGCCTCGCTCGGTGCGGGGGGGCTGGGTCTGCTCCTCGCCTGGAAGATGCGCGACATCATCGACATCCTCCAGTTCGGCTTCACGCTCAACTCGGCCGGGCTCTTCCTGCCGACGATCGCGGCGCTGTGGACGAACCGGGTACCCGCCTCCGCTGCGTTCTGGAGCACGACCGCCTCGCTCATCACCGTGATCGCCTGGCGCATCGCCGCCGACGCCGGCGCGGGCGGCGTCTTCGCGATCGACCCGTTGTGGCCGGGACTCGCCGTCTCCGCCCTCCTGCTGCTCGTGCTGTCGGTCCGGGCCCGGTGAGGATCCTCTTCGCCGACATGCCGGAGGCCGAGGGGCGCGACCTCTCGATCGAGCGGCACGAACTGGGTCCGGAGAGCCGCGTCGTGACCTACACGCACCGCGGCGATCCCGCGGCGCTCGCCGCCGCCTGCCGCGGCGCCGCGGCGATCCTGACCGACTACGTCCCTTTCGACCGCGCGATGCTCGCGCGGCTCGAGGGCTGCCGGATCATCTCGGTCGCCGCCACGGGCTGGGACTGCGTCGACGTCGCGGCCGCCGCGGAGCGGGGCATCGCGGTCGCAGCGGTCGGCGAGTACTGCACGGACGAGGTCGCGGACCACACGCTCGCGCTCCTGCTCGCGCTCGAGCGGCGCCTGCTCGACTACCACCGCCAGGTGCAGTTGGAACACAACTGGCGCTGGAACGAGGTGCAGGGCATCGAGCGCCTGGCCGGGCGCAGGCTCGGCCTCATCGGCTTCGGCCGCATCGGCCAGGCGGTCTGCCGCCGGGCGCGCGGCTTCGGTCTCGCCGTCCTCGCCTGTGACCCGCGGGTGGACGCGGACACGATCCGCCGGCAGGGCGCCGAGCCGGCAAGCTTCGACGACGTCCTCGCTCGCGCGGACATTCTCAGCCTGCACAGCAACCTTGACGCCGGCAGCCGGGGGCTGATCGACCGCGCGGCGTTCGCGAAGATGCGCCGCCGGCCGGCCCTCATCAACGTGGCGCGCGGGGGACTCGTGGTCGAGGCGGACCTGGTGGCAGCCCTCGACGCGGGCCTGGTCCGGGGCGCCGCCCTCGACGTGCTGGCTGAGGATTCGCCCGACCTCGGGCATCATCCGCTCGTCGGCCGCCGCGACGTGCTCCTGACGCCGCACGTGGCCTTCTATTCGGAAACTGCGTTGAAGGATCTCAGGCGTATTTCGGCGGCGAACATCCGCGCGTTCCTGGACGGGCGGCCGGGCGACGTGTTCCGCCTGGTCACGCCGGCGGCGGGCGCGGCATGAGCGCGCAGCCGAGTTTCGACGGCGCGCCGGAGCGCGGCACGATCAATTTCAGCGTCGGCCAGCCCTCGGCCGACCTGCTGCCGCTCGCGCTGCTGGCCGGCGGCTGCGAGCGATTCTTCAAGGACGCAGCACCCTTCGACCTGAACTACGGCCAGCGCCAGGGCGACGCGCGTTTCCGCACCGTACTCGCGGATTTCCTCGCGGGCGCCTCGGGTGCGGCGGTCGATCCCGACACGCTGATGCTGACCGGCGGCATCTCCCAGGCGCTCGACTACGCCTGCAGCCGGCTCGCGAAGGCGGGCGACGTGATCTTCGTCGAGGAGCCGAGCTACCCCTTCGCGTTCCCGATCTTCCGCGACCACGGCCTCGAGATCATCAGCGTGCCGGTGGACGCCGGCGGCATGGACGTCGATCGCTTCGAGCAGCTGCTCACGCAGTATCGCCCGACGCTGGTCTACACGATTCCGGCATTCCACAACCCGACCGGCCGCGTGCTCGAGGCCGCACACCGCGAGCGGCTCCTCGCGCTCTCGCGCCAGCACGGCTTCACGATCCTGGCCGACGAGGTCTACCAGCTCCTGTACCACGGCACGCCGCCACCGCCCTCGTTCGGCACGCGGATCGCGGCCGGCAACGTCGTTGCGCTCGGCACGTTCTCCAAGATCCTCGCTCCGGCCCTGCGCCTCGGCTGGATCCAGGCGTCGCCCGAGCCGATGCAGCGCCTGCTCGCGAGCGGCGCGCTGATTTCCGGCGGCAACTTCAACCACTTCGCCTCGCACGTCGTGCGCAAGATCCTGGAAGCCGGCGAGCTCGCCGCTTTCGTTGCAACGCTGCGTGCCCGATACGCGGAGCGCGCGCAGGCAATGGACGCGGCGCTCGGCAAGCACCTCGCCGGCGTCGTGCGCTGGGAGAAGCCGGGCGGTGGATATTTCTTCTGGCTCGAGCTGCCGGACGGCACTGACGCCGCGACGCTCGAGGCGGCCGCGCGCGCGGCCGGCACCGGTTTCCTGACAGGCAGCGCCTGCTCGAATGCCGGCGGGCTGCGCAATTGCCTACGACTGTCCTTCGCTCATTATTCAGTTTCGGATATCCACGAGGGCATCGCGCGGCTCAGGCGCGCTTTCGTCAGATGAAGCCGTTTCAGGCCTCCGTGGACAACCTGCGGCTACGGCAGGCCGCGATCGCGATGAACCGCAACGACATCCCGGAGGCGGAACGGCTGCTCAAGGGCTACCTGCACGACGCGCCGACCGACGTGCCGGCGATCCGCATGCTCGCCGAGGTTGCCATGCGCGTCGGGCGCGATGAGGACGCGGAGAATCTGCTCGAACGGGCCCTCGAGCTCGCGCCCGGCTTCCATCCCGCCCGCTACCAGCTCGCCATGCTTCTGCACAGGCGGAACGACCCCGCAGGCGCTCTTGCCGAGATCGAGCGGCTGCTCGCTGTCGACCCGCGCAATCCTGGTTACCGCAATCTCGCGGCCGTGATCCTCGCCCGCATCGGGGAGTACGAGCGCTCTAGCCGCCTGTACGCGCAGCTTGTTCAGGAGTACCCGGAGAACGCCAAGGTCTGGTTGAGCTGGGGTCACGTGCTGAAAACCGAGGGCAAGGCCGACGAGAGCGTCACGGCCTACCGGCGGGCGATCGCTTGCGAGCCCAGCTTCGGGGAGGCCTACTGGAGCCTCGCCAACTTGAAGACCTTTCGCTTTGGCGAAGCCGACCTCGCCGCCATGCGCGCGGGCATCGCCGACGCCGGCACCAATGACGAGGACCGCCTGCATCTGCATTTTGCGCTCGGCAAGGCGCTTGAGGATGCCGGTGAGTACGCCGCTTCCTTCGAGCAGTACGCGAAAGGCAACGCTCTGCACCGCGCGAAAAACCACTACGACGCGGACCTCAACGCGAAACGCATCGAGCGGCTGAAATCGGTATTCACGCGCAATTTCTTCGCCTCCCGCGTCGGTGGGGGTTGGCCCGATCCGGCCCCGATATTCATCGTCGGCATGCCGCGTGCCGGTTCGACGCTCCTCGAGCAGATCCTCTCCAGCCACTCCGCGGTCGAGGGCACGACGGAATTGCCCGAATTGACCACCATGGCCCGCGATCTGCGAGCCATTGCGGACAATGAGGACATCGGTGCTTACGCGGACGTGCTGGCAGCCATGCTCCCGGAAGGCGTGCGCGATCTGGGCGAACGCTACATCCAGCGGACGCTGGTGCACCGCAAGACGAATCGCCCGCATTTCATCGACAAGATGCCGAACAATTTCCTGCACGTGGCGATGATCCACCTCGCCCTGCCAAACGCGAAGATCATCGACGCGCGCCGCCACCCGATGGCTTGCAGTTTCTCGAACTTCAAGCAGCACTACGCCCGCGGCCAGCGCTTCAGTTACGACCTGTCGGACATGGGCCGGTTTTACCGTGATTACGTCGGACTGATGGCCCATTTCGATGCCGTCCTCCCGGGTCGCATCCACCGCGTGTTCTACGAGCAATTGGTGGACAACACGGAAGCCGAGGTGCGGCGGCTCCTTGACTGTTGCGGCCTGCCATTCGAGCCGGAGTGTCTGCGGTTTTTCGAGAACGAGCGCCCGGTCCGTACGGCAAGCTCCGAGCAGGTCCGCCAGCCGATCTACCGGGATGGCCTGGAGCAATGGAGGCACTACGAACCCTGGCTCGGTGCGCTCGAGGCGGCTCTTGGGCCGGTCCTGGACGCCTACCCGCGTGCCCCCGGTCCGTAACGGCGGTTGTTGCGTCAGCGCGACAGGGCAATTGCAGTTTTTGCGTTGTCTGGGCTTTGGTCGTAGTCTTTGCCCCCACAGGTCCCTCACTGGAGCATGGCAATGCCGGTTATCCTTCCCAAGCGTCCCCAGTCCCTGCTTGCGCGCACGCCTGTCGCATCCGCCGTTCTTCTGGCGCTTTCGAGCCCGGTCGCCATGGCGCAGGAGGAGACCGCCACCCTCGGCGAAGTCATCGTTACCGCGCAGAAGCGCGCGGAGAGCCTGCAGAACGTGCCGATCAGCCTCGACGCCATCGGCGAGGAGAAGCTGCAGGAGCTGAACGTCAAGAACTTCAAGGAGTACGTGCAGTTCCTGCCGAGCGTGACGATGCAGCCGACCGCGGAAACGGGCTCCGGATACACCTCCGTGTACATGCGCGGTGTCGCGACCGGTGGCGACGGCCAGGCGACGACTTCCGTGCCGAGCGTCGGCATGTACCTCGACGAGCAGCCGATCACGACGGTGCAGGGCAACCTCGACGTCCACCTCTACGACATCGCGCGTGTCGAGGCGCTCGCAGGGCCGCAAGGCACCCTGTACGGCGCGAGCTCGCAGGCCGGCACGATCCGCATCATCACCAACAAGCCGGACTTGTCCGGCTTCGCCGCCGGCTACTCGCTGGAAGCCAACTTCGTCGACATGGACGACGTCGGCTACGTCGCGGAAGGTTTCGTGAACCTGCCGATCGGCGAGAATGCCGCGCTGCGCCTGGTCGGCTGGTCGCTCACGCAGGCGGGCTGGATCGACAACAAGCCCGCCACGCGCACCTACTCGATCGACCAGAATGACCCGGATGACGATTTCACCACGGACAATGCCGCGTTCGTCGAAGACAACTACAACACGATCGACACGATCGGCGCGCGCGCGGCGCTGCGAATCAATCTCGGCGAGAACTGGGCCATCACGCCGCAGCTCATGTACCAGAAGACGGAGCAGGAGGGCTTCTGGGGCGACGACATCAACAACGTCGGCGCGACCGGCGATCATGCCGTCGCGAAGTACCGGGAGCAGTTCTCGAACGACGAGTGGTACCAGGCCGGCCTTACCATCGAGGGCTCCATCGGCAGCCTCGACGTCGTGTACTCCGGCAATTACCTCGACCGCGACCAGGACGGCGCCTTTGACTATTCGGACTACTCGTTCTTCTACGACCAGGTCTACTACACCGGCTATTTCGCGAGGCTGTTCGTCGACAACAACGGCCATCAGCTGAATCCGGACGCGGCCTACGAGAACCAGGACTACTACAGCAAGACGAGCCACGAGCTCCGCATCAGCACGCCGCAGGACAAGCGTGTGCGCAGCCTGCTCGGTTTCTTCTACCAGAGGCAGTATCACGACTTCTACCAGCCGTTCGGCCTGGTCGAGGGCCTCGCGGACGTGCGCGAGATGAACAACCAGGAAGGCGGCGCGGGCCAGTACGCGAACTACGTGTACCTCAACAGCATGGACCGCACGGATCGCGACCAGGCGGTATTCGCCAACGTCTCCTTCGATCTCACTGACAAGCTCGAGCTGTCGCTCGGCGCGCGCTATTTCGAGCCGGAGGTGCACGTCAAGGGCTTCTTCGGCTTCGGCCTCGGCTTCAACCCGGCCCGCGTGCCCGGCTCGCGCGTATCCGACGGAAACGATGAGCCCGGCGATCCGGACAACGGCGGCGACGGTGCATTCGAGCCGACCGGCCAGGGTTGGTCGCGCAACGGCGAGTGGCGCTGCCCCTCGCAGGAGGATCGCAAGGATGCGCCCTGCGTGAACGTCGACAAGACCAACAAGGAAAGCGACGCCGTGTACCGCGCGAACCTGTCCTGGAAGGCGAGCGACACGACGCTGCTCTATGCGACCTGGTCGGAGGGCTACCGACCGGGCGGCATCAACCGCAACCCGTTCGCCGGCGCGTACGTCTCCGATTTCCTGACCAACTACGAGATCGGCTGGAAGACGCGCTTCGCGGACGACCGCTTCCAGTTCAACGGTGCCGTGTTCCTGGACGAGTGGGACAACATCCAGATCTCCTTCCAGGGCGCGAACGGCATCACGCAGGTGGCGAACGGCCCGAAGGCGGAGATCCAGGGCGTCGAAGCGCAACTTGACTGGCTGCCGTCCGACAACTTCCGCATCGGCATCGGGCTCGCCTACTACGACACCGAGCTGAAGGACGACTACTGCGACTTCGACGATGCCGGCAACTGCGTCAACGTCAAGGCGCCGGCCGGCACGCCCCTGCCGCTGACTTCCGACTTCAAGGCCAACCTGATCGCGCGCTACACGTTCCCGATTAAGTGGCAGGGCAACTGGGACGCCTACACGCAAGGCGCGGCTGTGTACCAGACGGACCGTTCGTCGATTCTGGACCAGGCGGACCTCGCGATCTATGGCGACATCCCGTCGACTACCTATTTCGATTTCGCCTTCGGTTTCGAGAACGACAAGAAGTACGGGATCGAGCTTTTCGTGGCGAACGCCACGGACGAAGATGCGCCGCTTTATGTCACGAGCAACTGCACCCCGCAGGTCTGCGGCAGCCAGATCTATGGCGTGCAGGCCCGGCCGCGCACGATCGGCATCCGCTTCAAGCAGGACTTCTGATAAAGAATCGGTCGGCTGAGAACGAAGGGGCGCCCCGCGGCGCCCCTTCTTTTTTCAGACGTTTGAATCCGGGAACGCGGCCTTGCGCCGGTTCATGTAGTCGATGAGCGCCTCATCCACCGCCGGCTCGAGCGGCGGCGCGACGTATTCCTCGAGCATCTTCTTCCAGCGCTCGTTGGCGCGCTGCGTCATGTCCTTGCGGCCTTCCGCCTCCCACTGCTCGAAGCTGTTGTTATCGGCGAGCCGCGAGCGGTAGAAGGCGGTCTCGAAGTTCGCGAGCGTGTGCGCGCACCCCAGGAAGTGCTTGCCCGGGCCGACCTCGCGGATCGCCGACAGCGCCTGGCCGTTCTCGGACAGGTCCACCCCCGCGAGCAGCGTGTGCATCATCCCGGCCTGGTCAGCGTCCATCACGAACTTCTCGTAGCCCATCGCGAGGCCGCCCTCGAGCCAGCCTGCCGTGTGCAGCACGAAGTTGACGCCGGCGAGGCAGGTCGGCAGCAGCGTCTGCGCCGACTCGAACGCCGCCTGCGCGTCCGGGATCTTGGCTGCGCACAGGCTGCCGCCCGAGCGGAACGGCAGGCTGAGGCGGCGCGCGAGCGCGGCCATCACGTACAGCACGAGCGCGGGCTCGGGCGTGCCGAAGGTCGGCGCGCCGGACTGCATCGAGAGCGACGAGGCAAAACTGCCGAGCACCATCGGGCAGCCGGGATTCAGGAGCTGGATCAAGGCGAGGCCGGCGAGCGCCTCCGCGAGCGTCTGCGTCGCTGTACCCGCGACCGTGACGGGCGACATCGCGCCGGCGAGGATGAAGGGCGTGACGATGCAGGCCTGGTTCGCGCGCGCGTAGACCTTGAGCGCGCCGAGCATGGTCGCGTCGTAGGTCATCGGCGAGTTGACGTTGATCAGGCTCACGATGCAGGTCTTCGGCTTGCCCGTCGCCGGGTCGATCCAGCCGTCGCCGAACAGGATCTTCGCCATCTCGACCGTGTCCGCGGCGCGCTCCGGGTGGGTCACCGAGCCCATGAAGCACTTGTCGCTGTACTTCATGTGGCTGTAGACCATGTCGAAGTGCCGCTTGTTGACCGGCAGGTCCACCGGCTCGCAGATCGTGCCGCCCGAGTGGTGCAGGGAAGTCGAGAGATACGCGAGTTTCACGAAGTTGCGGAAGTCCTCGATGTTCGCGTAGCGCCGCCCCTCGTCGAGGCTGCGCACGAACGGCGAGCCGTAGGCCGGTGCGAACACCGTGTGCGGGCCGCCGATCTCGACGTTGCGCGCGGGGTTCCGGGCGTGCTGGGTGAACTGCCGCGGCGCGCTCGCCTGGATCAGCCGGCGGCACATGCCGCGCGGCATGCGCACGAGCTCGCCCTGGACGTCCGCGCCGGCGGCTTTCCAGACCGCGAGCGCCTCCGGGTCCTCGCGGAACTCGATGCCGATCTCCTCGAGGATGGTGTCGGCATTGCGCTCGATCAGCGCGAGCCCGTCCTCGTCGAGGACCTCGTAGAGCGGGATCCGGCGCGTGATGTAGGGGATCGACTGGCTCGCCTGCGCGACGCGCGCCGCCCGCTTGGCGTCGCGCGCGCCGGTGCGGCGGGCGGGCGCCGCGGGCCGCGTCTGCTGTTCGTCCATCGTGGCGCTCTCCTCGGGCGGTACGCCGGCCGGTACGCCCGGCAGTATGGTGTCTGCCGGCGGCGAACGGTAACCGGATTGCGGCATGGGTTTGTCCGCGCGCGCCATCGAGGCGGGCTGGACGGTATCCCGCATCGAGTTCAGAGTGCCGCGAATCGTGGAGGGACGACGTGGGAGATTCCAGGGCGGGTTACGAAGTAGCTCGGGCGGAGCGCGCGGATCTCGCCGCCGCCGTCGAGGCACTCGGCGCAGCATTCGCCGCCGACCCCTTGATCAGCTTTCTGTTCGACTCCGCCGGGGAGCGGCGCGACGAATGCGCATGCGAGTTCTTCCGGCTGCTCATGTCCGCCCGCCTGGGATGCTCGATGCCGGTCCTGGTCGCCCGCGAAGGCGCGCGGATCGTCGGCGCCGTGATGGGTTATGACACCTCGCGCCCGGGCTGGCCGGAGCCGCTCAAAGAGCGATGGAAGCGGTTGATGGCGGGCGTTCCGGGCGTGGTCGAGCGCCTGGGTTCGTACGAGGGCCTGGCCGACCGGCACATGCCGGCCGAGCCCCATTACTACCTGGGCATCCTCGGCGTCGCGCCCGCCGAACAGGGCCGCGGCATTGGCGGCGCGCTGATCGCGTCCTTCTGCGCGCTGTCGGCCGCGGATCCGCGCTCGACCGGCGTCTATCTCGAGACCGCAAGCCCGGTCAACCTGCCGCTCTACCGCCGCGGCGGATTCGCCGTGACCGGCGAGGGACCGCTCGCCACCGCGACGCTGTGGTGCATGTTCCCACGAGAGGCGCGCGCAGTGAACGCTTTGCCATGATTGCGGATCGACCGCAGGCGGCCGCGCGGAGTATGCTGCCGGGGTCTTGAACATGCCGCTCGCCAAGCAGAAGCCCGTGTCGAGGTCCCTGAATGTCCGGGCGCCCAACCGGGTGACCCGTACCTACAAGCAGCGCCTGAACGGCTCCGTGCCGAAAGTATTCCCGCTGCTGTGCCCGGTGCGCGAGGCGGAGTGGGCCCACGGCTGGAACCCGGTCCTGGTCCTCACCCAGTCCGGCTATGCGGAGCAGGATTGCGTGTTCGTCACCGACGCCAAGGCGCACGACGCGATCTGGTTCATCACGCGCCACGACCCGGCGCGCGGCTTCGTCGAGATGGTCAAGGTCACGCCCGGCGTGACCGCCTGCAAGCTGACCATCCGCGTGCGGCCGTCCAAGCCCGGCTGCGAGGCAGAGGTCACCTACAGCCATACCAGCCTCGGCCCGGAGGGCGACGTGTTCATCGCCGGGTTCACGGCCGAGTACTACGTGCAGTTCATGCGTGAGTGGGAGTCGCGGCTGAACCATTACCTGAAGCACGGCACCGCGCTGCGCAACGGCAGCTGAGGGGAGAACCATGAGTGATTACAAGGGAACCTGCTTCTGCGGGGCGGTCGAGGTCACGGCGACCGGCGAGCCGGCTGCCATGGGCTATACTGCCACTGCGAGTCCTGCCGCCACTGGTCGGCCGGGCCAGTCAACGCCTTCACGCTCTGGCCACCGGCGAACGTGAAGATCACCAAGGGCGCGGACCAGGTCGGCAAGTACGCCAGGACGCCGAACAGCATCCGCCAATGGTGCAAGAACTGCGGCGGCCACCTGCTCGCCGAGCACCCCGCCATGGGCCTGACCGACGTTTACGCCGCCATCCTGCCGAAGTTGAAGTTCAGCCCGGGCCTGCACGTCTTCTACGAGGAGACGGCGCTGCGCATCCCGGACGGCAAGCCCAAGCAGAAGGGCGTACTGGCCGAGCTCGGCGGTTCCGGGGTGCTGCTCGCCGAGTAGCCGGGGCGCGATGCCGGCCGAACGCACCTATTTCCTTGGTACGCACGACGAGGAGCTCGAGCGCCTCGGGCTGCAGCACCGCGTCTGGCGGCCGACCATGCTCGAGTGCTGGCAGCGCGCCGGTATCGGCCTGGGCTCGAAGGTCCTCGACGTCGGCGCGGGCCCCGGGTTCGCGGCCGCCGACCTCGCGTAGATCGTTGGCCCGACTGGCCGCGTCGTCGCGGTCGAGCGCTCGGCGCGCTTCGTCGAAGCGGGCCGTGCGCTGCTCGCCGGGCGCGGCCACGCGAACTTCGAGTACCACGAGCTCGACCTGATGACAGACCCGCTGCCGGCGGGCGGCATGGATGCAAGCTGGTGCCGCTGGGTCGCCTGCTTCGTCGCCTCCCCGGCGCGGCTGCTCGACAAGATCGCCGCCGTGATCCGCCCGGGCGGCGTCGCGATCTTCCACGAGTACATCGAGTACGACACGCTGTGACTGCTGCCGGAGGGTCCGCGGCTGCGCGAGTTCGTGCGCCAGGTCGAGCACGGCTGGCGCGAGGCCGGCGGCGAGCCGAACATCGCGCCGGAAGTCGTCCGGCTGCTCCAGGAGCGCGGCTTCTCGGTGCGGGACGCGATGCCGCGCGTGTTCTGCGCGCGCCCGGGCGACCTCATGTGGCAGTGGCCCGCGACCTTCATCGACATTCGCCTGCGCCACCAGCTCGAACTGGGCCGGATCGAGGCGTCCTGGGCCGAGGCCGTGCGCGCCGAGTTCGCCGCCGTCGGCCAGCAGGCGGCGACGCTGCTCATCATGCCGATGGTGCTCGAGATCGTCGCCGAGAAACGCCGGTAAACAGGACGCCTTTTCTCGACGCTTGTCGCGGAAAATCGCGGGTCCGGACCCTCGTATTGACGGTACACTCCAGCTTCACGTAACTTACGTGAAACTAGGGTGAAACCAGCGCATGCAGATGGCCGCGAAACACAACATTACGGTAGCGATCGATCCGGTGCTGCTGAAGAAGGCCCGGGCCTTCGCGGCGCGCCGCGGCATCAGCGTCAGCGCGCTGCTCGCGGCGCAGCTTCGCGAGCTCGTCGCCGACGACGCGCGCTACACCGCTGCGCGGCGGCGTGCCACCGCGCTGTTCCGCACGCCGCTCGAGCTGGGCGGCAAGCCGCTTTCCCGCGAAGCCGCGCATGACCGCCGTCGCCTTCGTTGACACCAACATCCTCGTCTACGCGTACGACCGCGATGCGGGATTCAAGCGCGAGCTCGCGATCCGCTTGCTGGAGGACCTTTGGGAGTCCGGCAACGGCAGGCTCTCGGTGCAGGTTTTGCAGGAATTCTACGTCAACGTGACCCGTAAACTGGCCACGCCGGTTGCGCGGTCGGTCGCCCGCGAGGTGATCGAGAGCTATGGAGCCTGGGTGCGCGAGGCCACGAGCCCCGCGATCGTGCTGCGCGGCGCGGAGATCTCTGATCTCGTACAACTGGCCTTTTGGGACGCTCTCGTCGTCGCATCGGCGGAGCAGAGTGGCGCCTCGCTCCTGTACAGCGAAGACCTCCAGGCCGATCGCATCATCGCCGGGATCCGCATCGTCAATCCGCTCGTCGATGCCGGTACCTGAACACGAACGGGAACACGAGTCCAAGCGCCAGCGCGTAGCCCGCGAACGCGAGCCAGATGCCCTGCCAGTCGCGCACGCCGTCCACGGTGTAGTGGTCGACGACCGCCCCCGCGACCATCGTGCCGAGGAAGGCACCGAGGCCGTTGGTCATCACCATGTACAGCCCCTGCGCGCTCGCGCGGATGCGCGGGTTCGCCTCGAGGTTCACGTACATGGAGCCCGAGATGTTGAAGAAGTCGAAGGCCATGCCGTAGACGATCATCGATAGCACCAGCATCCACAATCCCGGCCCCGGGTCGCCGAAGGCGAACAGGCCGAAGCGCAGCACCCAGGCGAAGATCGCGATCAGCATCACCACCTTGATGCCGAAACGCTGCAGGAAGAACGGGATCGTGAGAATGAAAAGCGTCTCGGACATCTGCGAGATCGAGGACAGCAGGATCGGGTGCCGCACGCCGAACGAGTCCGGGTAAGTCGTGTTGAAGTCGGTCAGGAAGTCGCCGCCGAAGGCATTGGTGATCTGCAGCGCGCCACCCAGCAGCATCGCGCACAGGAAGAAAACCAGCATCTGCACGCGCCGGAACAGCACGAACGCGTCGAGCCCCAGCGCCTCGACGATCGTGCGCTTGCCCGCGCCGCGCGCGGGCGCGCAGGCGGGGAGCGTGAAGGCGTACAGGCCGAGAAACGCCGCCGCGGCCGCGCTGATGTAGAGCTGCCCGACGGTCAGCACCGAACCCGAGAGGTCAGTCGCCCACATTGCCAGGATGAACCCGATCGTGCCCCAGACCCGGATCGGCGGGAACTTCTGGATGAAGTTCATGCCCTGCTGCTCGAGCACGCGGTAGGAGATCGCGTTGTTGAGCGCGATGGTCGGCATGTAGACACAGGCGTTCAGCAGCATGATGAAGTACAGCGTCTCGTAGTCGTGCACGGTGGACGCCCAGACGATCAGCGCCGCGCCGGCGAGATGCAGGATCCCGTACAGCCGCTCGGCATTCAGCCAGCGGTCCGCGACGATGCCCATGAGCCCCGGCATGAACAGCGAGGCGATGCCCATGGTCCCGTAGATGCTGCCGATCTGCAGTCCCGTAAAGCCGAGCGCCTTGCTCATGTAGGCGCCGAAGGAGATGAGCCAGGCGCCCCACACGAAGAACTGCATGAAGTTCATCACCGTGAGGCGCAACGGGATGCTCATGCAGCGGTTGCTTTTTCCGGGATCAGTCTTTCTTGAAGAGCGCGGAACCGAGCCAGCTCACGAGGCTGATGAGGAGTGCCGCCCATACCGCCGGCCAGAAGCCGGCGATCGAGAACCCGGGCAGGAAGGCGGCGACGAAGCCGAGCATCGCCGCATTCACGACCAGCAGGAAGAGCCCCAGCGTGATCAGGGTCACCGGCAGCGTCAGCAGCACGACGATCGGCCGCACGATCGCATTGACGACGCCGAGCAGCAACGCCGCGAGGAGCAGCGTGATCGGCGTCGTGACCGTGATGCCCGAGACCCATTCCGTGGCGAGCCAGAGGCCGAGGGCCGCGATCAGCACCCGCAGGATGAAGAACGCCATGGGCTCAGCGTATGCGACGGCCGCGCTTGATGACAACATCGACCGACTGCAGCAGCGCCGGGGTGCGCAGCACGTCGCCGCGCACGGCGATGACGTCGGCGATCTTGCCGGGCGACAGGGCGCCGGACTGGTGGCCGACGCCCATGGCGGTCGCCGCGTCGTGCGTCGCCGCGCGGATCGCGCGCAGCGCGGGCAAGCCGCAGCGGCTCACCCAGAAGTCGATCTCCTGCCAGGTCGCGCGCGAGTGCAGGTGGCCGGGCGCACCGGCACCCGAGCCGAGCAGCAGCAGCACCTGCGCCTCGTCGAGCTGGCGCAGCCGGTCGCACAGCCCCGTCGAATCGACCGATGGCAGGCTCGCGAGCGAGCCCTTGATGTCCGCTGCGACCAGCTCGGGCAGCAGCTCGAGCGTCCGCGGATTGTCGAGCGGCTCGTCGTTCAGCCGCAGCGACTCGAGATTCAGCAGCGCCGAGATCGCCGGCGTCCAGGCGACCGGCCGCGCGCCCGGCTGCGTGAGCCGGCCCGTGACGGCCTGCGTCACCTCGGCGGGCAGCGGCCCCGCGCCCATGCCGGTGCCGAGGAAGCCGTCGAACTGCGCGGCGGCGCCGCGCATGATGTCCGCCGGCCGCTCGGCGACGGCGTGCACCAGCAACCCGCGGATGCGCGCCTCGGAGATCACGGCCTCGAGCTCCTCCGCGGTCCACAGCTCGATGTCGGCGAGCAGCAGGTAGTCCACGCCGGCAGTCGCGAGGCGCTGCACTTTCGCGCGTGCGTCCGCTGCATCGGCCACTTCCCACTGCCAGTCGCCGGTGCCCGCGGGCGCGAGCTTCCTGAGCGCCGGCCCGGACACGTACAGGTCGGGCCCGTCGATGATCCGTTCGCGCACCCGGCCACGCACGCGGACCGCGGCCTCAAGCGGTGCCGCGACGTCACGCGCGCTGGTCACCCCGGCCGCGAGCAGCTGGCGCGCGGCGATCGGCATCACCACGCGCTCGGCGAGCGGCCCGTAGGTCTCGTTCCAGCGCGTGGCATCGCCATGCCCGAGGCGCATCAGGTCCACCTGCATGTCCCACAGGCCCGGCAGCACGGTCATGCCCTCGGTCGAGATGATCTGCGCGCCGTCCGGGATGACGACCTGCCCGACGCCGCCGATCGCGAGGATCCGGTCGCCCTCGATGACCACGATGCCGTCCGGGATCGGGTCGTTGCCGTAGCCGTCCACCACGGTGCCGCCGGCAAGCACCAGCGCCGCGCCCGCGAGGATCGTAGCGAGCATCACGGCGCCGCCTCCCTGATCGTGCCATCTTTGATCCGCAGCTGGAGCTGCGCGAAGGCGAGCGCCCAGCCGGTGCGCAGGCGCACCAGCATCTTCGAGTACTGCTCGTCCGCGGGAATCCCGGCTCCGATCACGCGCAGCATCCGCTGCCCCTTCTTCTCGTCGATGATGAAATCCTCCATCAGGGCGCTGTCGGGCAGCGCCGGCCAGTCGGAGTTCGGCTCGTAGAGGAGCCGCAGCCGCAGCCCCGGCTCGAATCGCTCGATATGCGCCTCGCGCCGCCCGAACAGGCGGGAGACCGTGACGTGGCGCCCGCCCGCCCGGGGCTCGACGACGGCATCCGTCGCCAGCCAGGTGATGACCAGCGCGGAATCGGTGAGCGCGCGCCACAGCGCCGCCGCGCTCGCGGTGGTCTCGAAGCTCTGCATGTAGCCGCGCGTCTGCCGCCTCATCCCGGGGCCGGCCCGGCCGACTGGCGCAATTCGCGGTCGCGGCGGGCGCGTTCGTGCGCGGCCGAGAGGATGTCATCGTGCCGGGTCCCGTCGCGCGGCCAGGTCGCGGCGCCGACGCTCACCGTCATCCGCTGCAGCCGCTCGCCGACCGGGAACAGGCTGCGGTAGGCGAGATTGCGGATGCGCTGCGCGACGGTCTCCGCAACCTCCGGCGTCGCCTCGGGCAGGAACACGACGAACTCGTCGCCGCCGGCGCGCGCCGCCATGTCGGTGGTGCGGATCGCCCGCTGGATCGCGCCCGCGACCGCGGCGATCGCGCGGTTGCCCGCCTGGTGGCCGTGCTCGGCGTTCAGCGTCTTGAGGTCGTCCATGTCCACCAGCCGGAGCGCGTAACTGCCGCGCCCGTCACGCGCCCGCAACCCATGCTCACGCGTGAGCGTCGCCTGGAAGGTGTGCAGGTTGAGCAGCCCCGTCAGGCTGTCGCGCTCGACCATCTCCTCGATCCTGCGGCGCGCCGTCAGGATCGTGCCGGCCAGCGCCTGGGTGACGTAGGCGACCAGCGCCCAGGGGCCGAGCTGGCCGAACAGCCGCGTGAGCAGCGCGCCCACGGGCGGCATCGCGCCCTCGCCCACGAGCAGCGAGAGCCATGCCAGCAGGACGGCGGCGGACACGACCAGCGCGCCGCGGCGGCCGAGCGTCATCGCGACGACCACGATCGGCAGCAGGTACAGGTTCACGAGGGGGCTCAGCGTCGCGCCGGTGCGGCCTGCCACGACCGTGATGAATGCGATCATCGCGCAAGCGCCGAGCGCGATGCGGCCGCTCGTGCCCTGCAGCGGGAATCGGCGCCAGCGGTAGGCGAGGACCACCAGCGCATAAACCGCGGCTGCGCCGTACAGCAGGCGCCGCTCCGCCTGCGGCGCGGCGACGACGGCATAGAGCGCGACCGCGAGCAGCACGATCCAGTCCACGCGCGCGAGGCTCCGGACGATGCTCGCGTGCTCGTCCTGCTGCACCATCTTGCGCCGCATGTGCTGCGGCGCCTGGGAGATGCCCGACTTGTCCGCGCTCCCGGTCACGCGGCCGCCGGCCTGCCGCGCTCGAGCCGTGACTCGATCGCCTGCCGCGACTCGCGGCCCATCAGCGCCTCGACCAGTGCCAGCGCGAAGTCGAGCGCCGTGCCCGGCCCGCGCGAGGTGATGACATTCCCGTCCACGACCACCGCATCGCCGGTCACGGCGGTCTCCGCCGCGCCGGCGAGGATCCCGGGGTAGCTGGTCGCGCGACGGCCTTCCAGCACACCGGCGGCCGCCAGCACCATGGGCGCCGCGCAGATCGCGGCGACCGGGCGGCCGTGCGCGTGCAGCCGGCGCACGAACTCGGCGATGCGCGGGTCATTCTTCAGGTGCTCGGCGCCCGGCATGCCGCCCGGCAGCGCGATCATGTCGAAATCCTGCTCGACGAGCGCCGCGAGCGGCGTGTCGGCGGCGATCCGGATGCCGTGCGAGCCGGTCACGGTACCGCCGGCGAGCGATGCCACCACGACCTCGATTCCGGCGCGGCGCAGGATGTCGATGATGGTGACCGCCTCGAGCTCCTCGAAGCCCTCGGCAAGCGGCACGAGCACGCGTTTCATCGCGTTGCGGCGATCTGGGTGCCGCCAGCCTGCAGCCAGAAGATTGCGGCGCGGATCTCGGGATCGGCCTTGCCCTCCGGCGGCGGCACCGGCGCCGCCGCGGCCTCCGGCCGCAGCAGCGGCTCGTCCGGCTCGATGCCGCGCTCGTGGATGGAGGCACCCGAGGGCGTGAAGTAGCGCGAGGTGGTGAGCTTCAGCGCCTGCCCGTCCTCGAGCGGCAGCACGGTCTGCACCGAGCCCTTGCCGAAGGTCTTCTGCCCGAACAGGCGCGCGCGGCCGTGATCACGCAGCGCCCCGGCGACGATCTCGGCGGCGGACGCCGAGCCCTCGTTCACCAGCACCGCGATCGGCGTGCCCTGCGCGAGGTCGCCTTCGGCCGCTTCCATCCGGAAGCGCGACTTTGCGGAGCGTCCCTCCGCCGAAACGATCGTGCCGCGCTCGAGGAACAAGTCCGACACCTCGACGGCGGCGTCCAGCGCGCCGCCCGGGTTGTTGCGCAGGTCCAGCACCAGGCCGCGCAGGCGCCCACCCGCCTGCTCCTCGAGCGCCCGCACCGCGGCCTCGGTATCCGCGCCCGTGGAGTCGCTGAACTGCGAGATGCGCAGGTAGCCGATGCCGGGCTCGAGCATGGCGTGGCGCACCGAGTGCACCGACACCATGGCGCGCACCAGCGAGAATTCGAGCGGGCCCGGCAGCGGCTCGCGGCCGATGCCGAGCTTCACGACCGTGCCCGGCTTGCCGCGGATCGCGGCGATCGCGTTGTTGAGCGGGCCGGCGCGCAGAGCCCGGCCGTCGATTGAGAGGATCGTGTCGCCCGCCCGGATGCCGGCGCGCGCCGCGGGCGAGCCGTCGAGCGGCGCGATCACCATCAGCACGCCGTCCGCGACCGCCACCTCGACGCCAATGCCGGAATAGTTGCCCTCGGTCGCGACCCGGAGATCCGCGAATTCGCCTGCATCCAGGAACGACGAGTGCGGGTCGAGTTCGCCGACCATGCCGCGGATCGCATTCGCCATCAGTTCGTGGCTGTCGGTCTGGTCGACGTAATCGTCCCGGATCAGGCCGATGACCTCGGCGAGCAGATGCGCGTCCTCGGGCGGCAGGCCCGGCGCCTCGCGGCCCTGGCGCGACATCCAGCCGGCGAGGACCGCCAGCAGCAGGCCTGCGAGGCAGCCCACGAGTGCGGCGAGCACGGTGCGCCGGTTCGGCTTCATGGGTGCATGTTACCGCGCGCCTGCCGTAACGCGGCATCCCCGCGGGTCAGCCGGTCGCGGAGTCCTGCCGGGCCATCGCTTCGTACAGGGCGAGGTCCCCGAGCACCTGTTCCACGGGCACCGGGCGGCCAATGGCGAAGCCCTGGCCGTAGTCCACGCCGAGTGCCGCCATGCGCGTGCGCAGCTCGTCCGTCTCGACATATTCTGCGACCGTCTCCATGCCCATCGTATGCGCCAGCTGGGCGATCGCGCGCACCATCGACTCGGTGCGCGGGTTGACGCCGGCATCGCGCACGAAGGCGCCGTCGATCTTCAGCACCTCGACCGGCAGCGACTTCAGGTACACGAGCGAGGACAGTCCGGTGCCGAAGTCGTCGAGCGCGAAGCTGCAGCCGAGCGTGCGCAGCCGCTGCATCATCTTGTCGGCGCGCGCGAGGTTCGACACCGCGGAGGTCTCCGTCAGCTCGAAGCACAGTATTCCGGGCGGCAGGTCCGATTCACGGATCGTGCCTTCCACAAACTCGAGGAACTCGTCGGCGGCGATCGAGGCGCCGGAGATGTTCAGCGAGAAGCGCATCGCGCGCCCGCGCAGCAGCGACGCCTGGCGCGCGAGCGTGCCGATCGCGTTACGGATCACCCAGCGGTCGATCGCCGGCAGCAACTGGTAGCGCTCCGCCGCCGACGGGAACTTCTCCGGCGGCACCAGCTCGCCGCTTTCCCCGACCATGCGCAGCAGGATCTCGAAGTGCGGGTCCCTGCGCACGGCGCCGAGCGGCAGGATCGGCTGCGCGACCAGCGCGAAGCCGTCCGCGGCCAGCGCCTTGTGCAGCGCCTGCACCACGATGACGTCGGTGCTGCGGCGGATGATGCTCTTGTCGTTGTCCTGGAAGATCTCGAGGCGGTTGCGGCCGCGGTCCTTGGCCGCCTTGCAGGCGATCTCCGCGTTGGCAAGGCCGTGCGCGAGGCCGTTCGGCGAGTCCTGCGGCAGCTCCGCCGCGCCGGCGCTGACCGACACCTGCACCGTGCCGTCGCCGCGCACGTAGGTGAGCTCGGCGCACTGGCGGCACAGCAGCACGCCGATCTGTTGCGCGAACTCGAGCGTGCAGTCGGGCAGGTACACCGCGAAACGATCACCGGCGATGCGCGCCGCGAGCGCGCCCGGACGCGGTTTCCTGCGCAGCACCTCGGCGATCTTGCCGATCACCTCGTCGCCGACGTGCATGCCGAAGTTGTCGTTGATGACGTGCACCATGTCGACGTCGAAGTACAACACGCAGTCGGGAACCGCCTGGCGCCGGCCCGCGAGCACCACGCGGACCTGGTTTTCGAAGGCCCGGCGCGTGAGCAGCGCGGTCAGCGGGTCATAGTTGTTCTGCAGCGTGGTGGTGATCCTGCGCGACAGGAGCTCGACCAGCCGCTCGGTGCGGGGCGCGAAGTCGGGCGCGTCCTCGGCACGGAACAGCACGATGAAGCCGCTCACGCGGCCGGAGTCGTGGCGCACCGGCACGCACAGGATCTTGAGGGGCGGCAGCTCGACGGGCCGCACCTTGACCTTGTTGATCACGAGGTTGCGCCGCTGCATCTGCACCCAGTTCAGCAGGTGGCGGTGGATCCTGGTCAACAGCTCCACCTGCGGCCGCTCGCCGCGCGGCGCCCGGCAGATCGCGATGTTTCGCTCCGGGACCACCAGCGCGCCGAGATGGCAGCCGAGGTGCTCGACGCAGGCCTGCGTCAGGACACCTAGCTCGTCGCCCGCCAGCGGGCTCGCCGGGTCGGCCGGGGCCAGCTTGAGCAGCAGCTCGAGGTCGTCGTCACGCGACTGCAGGTCGCGCGTCAGGCCCTCGACGCTGGAACGCGCCTCGAGTTCGCGTTGCAGGCACTCGAGTGCCGGCTGGACCAGCGCGTGCACGAGCGAGAACGCCCGGTTCTCTCCGTCGCGGGTCAGGAGCAGCACGATCGCGATGACCGCGCCCTCGCAATCGCGCAGGCGGAAGACGTAGGCGGGCGCGCCCTCGTGGTCCTGGCTGTAGCCGTCGATGCGCCCGGTCGTCGCAGGCGGCACGCGCGCGAGGGCGGTCGCGACCAGCGGCGCCGGATCCGGGCCTTCATAGTCGTCCGCCGTCCGGAGCTGCTGGCCGTGCGCGTCGTAGAAGCCGATCCCGACCGCGCTCGGCATCAGCATGCGCAGGAGCTGACCGTAGGGGTCGAGGTCCCCCCTCGCGGTCGCGAAACTGACGGGCAGGCCCATGGGGGCGCTCGTGGCCATGGCACAGGGTCGCCTACGGGTCACCCCCCGTCTTTGACGTAATCGGCAGCTTGCGGACCGAAACCGCCCCCGCTAGGGGCTTGACCGGCGGAACCAGGGGACAGGGTCTACCGGCCGGGTCCCGCGCCGGATTTCGAGGTAGAGGCCGGGCTCGCTGCGGCCCCCGGTGTCCCCGACCGTGGCGATGGCCTCGCCCCCCTCCACCCGGTCGCCGACTCCCTTGTAGATCTGCTCATTGTGGGCGTAGAGGCTCATGTAGCCGCCGTGATCCACGATCACGAGCAGCCCCATGCCCGGGAGCCAGTCGGCGTAGGCGATGCGGCCGTCGTAGAGCGCCTTCACGGCGCTGCCGCGGGGCGCCTCGATCATGACGCCGTTCCACTTGAGGCCGCCGCCGCGTGCCTGGCCGAAGCGCGCGGTGATCTTGCCGGCGACCGGCCAGGCGAGCCTGCCACGGACCTTTTCGAACGCCTGCCCGCCGGTCGGCGGCAGGTCGCTCATCGCCCGGCGCAGGTCCGCGATCAGCTTCTCGAGCGAGGCCGCCTCGCGCTTCAACTTGGCGAGCGAATCGCTGCGCGACTTGAGCTGCGCGTTCATCGCCTTGAGCGCGCGGCTGCGTTCGTTGCGCGCCGCGTCCACGGAGGCGAGTTCCTGCCGGCTCTCCGCCTCGAGGGCCGCGAGCCGCTCGCGCTCGGCGGCTTCCGCCTGCGCGGCCGCGTCGAGTTCGGCCACGATCCCCTGGATCTCCGTGATCTTGGCCGAGCGAGCGCGCCCGAAATACGAGTAGTAGGTCAGCATGCGGCCGAGGGTCGCGGGATCCTCCTGCGACAGCAGCATCTTGAATTGCTTTTCGCGGCCGCCGACGTAGGCGCTGCGCAGCTCCGCCGCCAGCACCTCGCGCTGCTTCGCGAGCGCCGCCTCGTTCCGCGCGCGGTCGGCGGCGAGCGCCTCGAGTTTCGCGTTGCTCTCCGCCAGGCGCTTCTGCACGTCGTCGAGGCGCCCGCGCGCGCCCTGCACGTTCTGCTCGGCGTCGCGCAACTGCCCGGTGAGGGCATCGCGCCGGTCCGTGTCACGCCTGACGTTGCGTTGCAACTCGGCGATCCTGTCGCGCACCTCCCGCAGCTCCTGCTCCGGGTCGTCCCGGGCCTCGGCCGCGAGGGCGAGCATGGCGACCAGCACGCCCGCAAGTATCTGATTAATCAGATAATTTCTCCCTCGTATATAATGCGCGGCGCCCATGGACCGACTGCTCGATTATTTCACCAATCACCCGCTCCTGGCGGGCGGTTTCCTGGCCATGGCCGTCGTGGTGCTCGCCTACGAAATCCGCGAGCACGGGGCCGCCGCCTTCGCCGTCGCGCCGAACGAGGCGATCCGCCTCGCGAATTCCGGCGCCGTGCTGGTGGACCTGCGCTCGCCCAACCAGTTCAAGGACGGCCACATCGCCGGCGCCCGGAATCTCCCGGGCGACCAGATCGCGGCCGATCCCAAGGCGGCCCTGAAGCTCGCCGACAAGACTGTCGTGCTCTACTGCGACACCGGCATGACGACCGCGGCCGCACAGCGCACGCTGGCACAGGCCGGCGTCAAGAACGTGTTCAGCCTGCGGGGCGGGTTCGCGGCCTGGAAGCAGGAGAATCTGCCGGTCGTCAAGGGCTGAGGGCGGCGGAGCTCGCGGCCCTGGAACGGAGCGGCGAATTACTCGGAATCATCCAAGCGAGGAATGACGATGGCTGATCAGAACACCACGCCGGCAGGCGACGCCGGGAGCAACGGCAAGGGGCCGGCGGTCGCCCTGCAGACGGTCTACATCAAGGACCTGTCCTTCGAGTCGCCCAAGGGTCCGTTCATGCCGGCGCAGGCGCAGCAGGATCCCAAGATCTCGCTGAACCTCAGCACGGCGTCGAGCAGCATCGGCCAGGACGCCCACGAGGTGGTCCTGTCCGTGACGCTCGAGGCGAAGAACGGCGACGTCGCCGTCTACCTCGCCGAGGTCAAGCAGGCGGGCGTGTTCCTGGTGCGCGGCTTCGGCGTCGACGAGACGCGCCGCATCCTCGGCTCGTTCGCGCCGAACCTGCTGTTCCCCTATATCCGCCAGACCGTGTCGGACGTGGTGATGAAGGGCGGCTTCCCGCCGTTCCTGCTGCCGCACGTCAACTTCGACGCGCTGTTCGAGCGTTCGCTGCAGGAACAGGCGGCGCGGCAGCAGGGCCAGCCCGCTCCCGAACAGGCGAACTGAGCCGCCCGGATGCGGCCGATCGTGGTGCTGGGCGCCGGCTCCTGGGGCACGGCGCTCGCGATCCAGTTCGCGCGCGGCGGCGGTCCGACGGTGCTGTGGGGCCGCGCCGAAGACGAGCCGGAAAAACTCGCGCGCGAGCGCGAGAATGTCCGCTACCTGCCGGGCGCGAAATTTCCGCCCGCCCTCACGGTCGAGCCGGACCTGCGCCGCGCGCTGGCTGCCGCCGACGACATCGTGCTGGTCGTGCCTTCAAGCGTGCTGCGCGCCGTGCTCAGGCAGATCAAGCCGATGCTCCGGGACCAGGCGCGCATCGCCTGGGCCAGCAAGGGCTTCGAGCTCTCGACCGGCAAGCTGCCGCATGAGGTGGCGCGCGAGGTGCTGGGGCCGGCCGTGCCGATCGCCGTGCTGTCCGGCCCGACGTTTGCGCAGGAAGTGGGCCAGGGGCTGCCGACGGCAATCGCCGTCGCCTCCCCCCACGACGACTACGCCCTCGAACTCGCGGAGCGGATATCGTTCGGGGGCTTCCGCGCCTACACGCAGTCCGACATCGTCGGCGTCGAAATCGGCGGCGCGGTCAAGAACGTGCTCGCGATCGCCACCGGCTGTTCGGACGGCCTCGGCTACGGCTCCAACTCGCGCGTATTCCTGATCACCCGCGGACTCGCCGAGCTCATGCGCCTCGGCGTCGCCCTCGGCGCGAAGCGCGAGACGCTGATGGGTCTCGCCGGCCTCGGCGACCTCGTGCTCACCTGCACCGACGACCAGTCGCGCAACCGTCGCTTCGGGCGCGCCCTCGCCGCGGGCAAGCCGGTCGACCAGGCGATCGCGGAGATCGGCCAGGTCGTCGAGGGCTATTACGCCGCCAAGGCGGTGCACCAGGTCGCGGCGCGGCACGGCGTCGACATGCCGATCTGCAACTTCGTCTACGACGTACTGCACGGCGGCGTGCCGCTCGAGCAGGTCGTGAAGGCCATGCTTTCGCGCGCCGTCACGCCGGAGAACTGACCGGCCGGACCTGTTCCATAAGGGCAAGCGCTCAGCCCTCCGGATCCTTGAAAAACGCCATCCATTCTTCCGTGCCGTCCGCATGGCGGAAGATCATGTGCGGGGCGTTGGTGAACTCGACGCCGCGGTCCTTCAGCGCCCTGCATGTGGAAACGATGTCCGTGACCTTCAGGTAGAGGACCGATTCCGGCCCTGGCGCCGCGTTCTCCTGGCTCAGGTACAGGCGCGTGCCGTCGCAGTCGAAGAACGCAAGCTTGCCGAAGGTATAGAGGTGCGGCAGCCCGAGCGTGTCGCGGTACCAGCGCTCGGACTCGGCGATGTCGCGCACGCTGCGCGAGACCTGGCCGATCGGGCCGAGCTTCAGTTCCACGGTCATGTCGTTCTCCTGTCGCGCCACTCCGCCGGGATCAGGCGATCATCGTGCGGCGGGCGACCGCGTGTCCTGGCCATCCCACATGCTAGGAGCACGCCCGCCGATTTACCCTCCCCATGCGGACTCGCACGATCCCACCTGGCATCCGCCGGGCCCTGAGCAATCGAGACAAGGGCTGCCGCTTCCCGGGCTGTACCTTCAAGCGCTACGTCGATGGCCACCACGTCAAGCACTGGGCCGATGGCGGCGAGACGAATCTCTCCAACCTCGTGACGCCCTGCCGCTTCCACCATCGGCTGGTACACGAAGGAAAGATCGAGATCCTAACCCTCGACGACGGGGCATTCCGCTTCGTCAATCCCGACGGCCGGGCCATGGACAATCCACTGCCCGTGGGCGACTGTGCAACGCTAGTCGCAGCCCAGCACGCCGCCAACAACCGCATCACGCCGACCACTGCCGTCACCCGCTGGACCGGCGAAGCCCTCGACCTCGGGCTCGCCGTAAAAATGCTGATGCAGCGAAGGGAGAAAACGTTTCCGCGGAAACGCTTTGGTCCGGACCTGCCCGCACGCAGCCATGACGAGCTGCGCCGCCGAAGGCTGATTCGATTTACAGGCACGGCGTCGATCAGTGCGCAACCACGAGCCGATAGCCCGCATCGTATGCATCTTGTGTCAGCAACTCGGCGTAGCGGCGCTCCCATTCGCCCGTTTCGAGATCCATCTTCAGCCTGCGCAATCCCGCTTCGGCATTGCCGACCGCCCAGAAAGACGAAATGCCGCAACGTCTGCGCCCATCGAGATACAGCTCGGGCCGGCGCCAATAGGCATGCAGGAAGCCATCGGCACAGTCATGCGGCACCAGAACTCGCGTGATATGCACTGCTCCTAGCCACTGCTCGTACTCGGACATCACGGGCATCTGCTTCTCGTCCAGTGTCACCAGTTCGGGAAGATAGTCGGTCAGCCATGGCCGGCTGGCGGGATCGAACGTCAGCAGGACAATTCGGCCCCGGGTAACGCGACGCATTTCACGCAGACCCCGTTCCCTGTCAGGCCAGTGATGTATCGTCAGGCTCGCCATGGATACGTCGAAGGCATCGTCACTGAATGGGAGGTATTCAGCCGACGCCTGAACTACACTCGCCGCCGAAGGGCAGCGTTGCCGGATCATCGCGAGGGATGGCTCCACGGCGGTCACCCGCCTGTCAACTGGCTCGTAGGAGCCGGCTCCGGCGCCGACATTCAGAACCGTCTCCCCTTGCCCAAGAGCCGCATGTATCGCGGCTGCGATCGTGGATCGGGTTTGCGAAACCGGGCGTAATCGACGCCGATCCGATCGTAACTTGCGGTCATCAAGGCCGTACTGCAAACAACGCAAGCCACTCGTGGGCGATGTGCGCCGCCGCGAGCGCCGTGATCTCGCCCACGTCATACGCCGGCGCCACCTCAACCACGTCCATACCGACGAAATCGATCCCGACTAGTCCCTTCACGATCGCGAGTGCCTGCGCCGAAGTCAGTCCGCCGGCGACCGGCGTCCCGGTGCCGGGCGCGAACGCGGGGTCGACACAATCGATGTCGAAGGTCAGGTAGGCCTTCCGCTTGCCGACGATGCGATGCACTTCGGACACGACCGCCTGCGCGCCGTGTTCGTGCACCCGGGGCGCATCGAACACGTTGAAGCCCATCAGGTCGTCGTTGTGGGTCCGCAGGCCGATCTGCACCGAGGCCTTCGGGTCGACGAGGCCATCCTTCGCCGCGTGATAGAACATCGTCCCGTGATCCACGCGGCCTGTGCCCTCGGCGTCGTTCCAGGTATCCGAGTGGGCATCGAAATGGATCAGCGACAGCGGCCCGTGCTTTCTCACGTGCGCCTTGAGCAGCGGATAGGTGATGAAGTGATCGCCGCCGAGCGTCAGCATCGCTGCGCCCGTCGCGAGGATCGTGTCCGCATGGGTTTCGATCGCCGCCGGGATGCCCTCCGGCCGGCCGTGGTCCCAGGCGCAGTCGCCGTAGTCCGCGACCGCCAGCTTCTCGAGCGGGTCGAACGGACAGCCGTAGGGCCGCGTCCAGGCGATCTGCGCGGAGGCGGCGCGGATCGCGCGCGGCCCGAATCGCGCCCCGGGCCGGTTGGTGGTCGCGGTGTCAAGCGGGACCCCCGTCACCGCGACGTCGACGCCGGCGAGGTCCTTGGTGTAGCGGCAGCGCAGGAAGCTCTGCGCACCGGCGAACACCGGCTCGACTTTCGGGCCTTTGAGGTTGCGCGCCGTGAAGGCGTGGTCGTTTCGCATGTCGCCCATAGTGTGCCTGATCAGCCTCCGGGGAATCCAAGCTGCCGCCAGGCTTCGAACACGACGACCGCGACCGCGTTGGAGAGGTTGAGGCTGCGATTGCCCGGCACCATCGGCAGGTGGATGCGCCGATCTGCCGGCCATGCGGCCAGCCACCCGGCGGGCAGGCCGGAGGTCTCGCGCCCGAACAGGAACGCGTCGCCCGCGGCGTAGCGGATTTCGTCGTGGCGCCGGCCGCCGCCGGTTTCGACCGCGAGCACCCGCGCGTCACCGAGCCCGGCGAGGCAGGCCTCCAGCGACGCGTGCTCATGCACCCGCGCCAGCTCGTGGTAGTCGAGGCCCGCACGCTTCACCCGCGCGTCGTCGAGGGTGAACCCGAGCGGCCGGACGAGGTGCAGCGTCGCGCCCGTGTTGGCGCACAGGCGGATGACGTTGCCGGCGTTCGGCGGTATTTCCGGCTCGAAGAGCACGACGTGGAACATGCCGGGGACTGTCCCCTTTTCCGCCCCTGAGGAAAAGGGGACTGTCCCCTCTTAGAATACCCGCCGTGAACCCCGGGCCCGCTCCGTCGCTCGCGCTCGACTTCTGCGGGCTGAAGTTCGCCTCGCCGATCGTGCTGCTCTCCGGCTGCGTCGGATTCGGCGAGGAGTACACGCGCGTCGCCGGTTTCTCGAACCGCGACGCCGGCGCGATCGTGCTGAAGGGCACCACCGGCAAGCCCCGTCTCGGCAACCCGCCGCATCGCGTGACCGAGACGCCCTACGGGATGATCAACGCGATCGGGCTGCAGAACCCCGGCGTCGACGCGGTCGTGACCAGGATCCTGCCGACGCTCGACTTCAGCGAGACCCGGTTCATCGCCAACGTCTGCGGCTCGACCATCGAGGAATACGCCGAGGTCACGCGCCGTTTCGACGACTCGCACATCGACGCGATGGAGATCAACATCTCCTGCCCGAACGTCAAGGAAGGCGGCGTGCAGTTCGGCAATTACCCCGAGATGAGCGCGCGCGTGGTCGCGGCTTGCAGGAAGGCGACGAACAAGCCGCTGATCACCAAGCTCTCGCCGAACCAGACCGACATCCGCGAGAACGCGCGGCTGTGCATCGAGGCCGGCAGCGACGGGCTCGCAGTCATCAACACGATCTCGGGCATGGTGATCGACGCGGCGACGCGGCGCGCGGTGCTCGGCAACGTGCAGGGCGGCGTGTCCGGCCCCGCCATCAAGCCGATCGCGCTCCTGAAGGTGCGCCAGGTCTACGAGGTCGCAGGCCCGAAGCGGGTGCCGATCATCGGCCAGGGCGGCATCGCGAGCGCGACCGACGCGATCGAGTTCCTGGTCGCGGGCGCGACCGCCGTCGGGCTCGGCACGGCGCTGTTCTACGATCCGCTGCTGTGCCCGAAGGTGAATGCAGGCATCGCCGCCTATCTGCGCAATGCCGGCATGGCCTCGGTCGCCGAGTTGACCGGAACGCTCGTCGGCCGCGCCGGCGAGGACTGCGGCTAGGCGCCGCCAGGCTGCGGCGTGATGGTCAGCGAGCGCGTCGTCGGGTAGGCGAGCATGACGCCGCGGCGCGCGAACTCCTCGAGCAGCCTCAGGTTGATGGCCTGCTGCGCGTCCAGGAATGCGACGTACTCGCCCGTCTCCACCACATAGGTCGCCTCGAACTCGAGCGCGTAGTCGCCGTAGCGGACGAAGTGGGCGCGCTCGAAGCGCGCGCCCGTCTCGGCCGAGACCGCCGCCGCGATGATCTTCGGCACCTCGCTGATCAACGGGCGCGGCGTCTCGTACGCCACCCGCAGTTTCAGCTCCGCGCGCCGCTCCACGAGCCGCGCGTAGTTGCGCACCCGGCTCTTCAGCAGGTCGCCGTTCGCGATCACGATCAGCTCGCCGGACGTCGAGCGCAGCCGCGTGCTCTTGATGCCGATGTACTCGACCGTGCCCTTATCGTCACCGACCGCGAGTGCGTCGCCGACCCGGAACGGCTTGTCGAGCGCGATCGACAGCGAGGCGAACAGGTCGCCGAGCACATTCTGCACCGCGAGCGCGATGGCGATGCCGCCGATGCCGAGGCCTGCGATCAGCGGCCCGATCTTGATGCCGAGGTTCGTCAGCAGCATCAGAAAGGCAACGGCCCACGCGAGTACCACGCCGACGAAGCGCAGGATGTTGAGGCCCGCGGCCGCCTCCGCGCCTGCCGAATCCTTGCTGCGACGCACGTCGACCGCGTGCCGCACGGTGGCCGACAACCACTGCCCGATCTGCCACCACACGACCACGAGGATCGCCGTGTCCATGAACCGCTCGACCCGCGGCGGCGTCCCGAGCCAGCGCAACGCCAGGCAGGTCGCGACCGCGACCATGAAGATCCGCGTCGTGGAGTCGACCAGCGTGCGCGCAAGCGGCAGCAAGGCGAGCGGTTGCGCGGCCGCGCTCCTGCGCAGCTGCCGCGCGATGAATGCGCGCAGGATCGGCAGCACCGTGAACCACAGCGCGAAGGTCAGCACGGCCTTGGTCCAGGCCGCCAGCGTGTTGCCGTAATACACGGCCTGGCCGAGCTCGCGAATCGATTCCAGGTTCACGCCGCCATCTTATTCGAGCCCGAGCTCGCGCAGCTTGCGGGTCAGCGTGTTCCGGCCCCAGCCGATGAGCTTTGCCGCTTCCTGCCGCCGCCCGTGAACGCGCTCGAGTGCCGCGCGCGCGAGCGTGCGCTCGAAACGCGCGGTCGCGACCTCGAGCAGCGGCGCCCCGCCGCCCGCGAGGTGGTGCCACGCCCAGGATTCGAGCTCGCGGCACCAGTCGTCCGCCGCCGCCGGCGCGCCCTCGCCCCCAAGGTCCGGCGGAATGTCCTCGACGGCGATCTCGCGGCCGGGCGCGGTCACCGTGAGCCGGCGCGCCGCGTTCACCAGCTGGCGCACGTTGCCGGGCCAGGCGAACGCGACCAGCCGGCTCTGCGCCTCCGGCGCGAGCGTCTTCGGCTCGACGCCGAGCTCGCGCGCGGCGAGCGCGAGGTAGTGCCCGAGCAGCTCCGGGATGTCGCCCGGCCGCTCGCGCAGCGCCGGGACACGGATCCGGATCACGTTCAGCCGGTGCAGCAGGTCCTCGCGAAACCGGCCCGCCTTCACCAGCGCGTCGAGGTCCTGGTGGGTCGCGGCGATTACGCGCACGTCGACGCGGATCGGCGTGCTGCCCCCCACGCGGTAGAACTCGCCCTCGGCGAGCACGCGCAGCAGCCGCACCTGCAGCGCGAGGCTCATGTCGCCGATCTCGTCGAGGAACAGCGTGCCCCCATCGGCCTGTTCGAAACGCCCGCGACGCAGCGTGTCGGCGCCGGTGAACGCGCCCTTCTCGTGGCCGAACAGCTCCGACTCGAGCAGCTCCGAGGCGATCGCCGAAGTGTTGAGCGCGATGAACGGCCCGTTGGCGCGCGGGCTGTGGCGGTGCAGCGCCCGCGCGACCAGTTCCTTGCCGGTGCCGGACTCGCCGGTCACGAGCACCGAGAGTGCCGACCGCGACAGCCTGCCTATTGCCCGGAACACCTCCTGCATCGCCGGCGCATGGCCGAGGATCCCGGGAATCGGCGCGGCCGTGCCGCCGGCCTCGCCCGCGGCACCGGGCGCGGAGGCACGGCGAACGAGCGCCACGGCCTCGTCGATGTCGAAGGGCTTCGGCAGGTACTCGAAGGCGCCGCCGCGGTAGGCGGCCACCGCGTGGTCGAGGTCCGCGTGCGCGGTCATGACGATCACCGGCAGGTCCGCGTGCTCGCGCCGCACGATCTCGAGCAGGCGCAGCCCCTCCGTCCCGGGCATGCGCACGTCGGTCAGCAGCACGTCGGGGCGGTGTCCGCGCAGCGCCGCGAGCGCGGCGTCCGCGTGGTCGAAGCTGCGCGGCTCCATGCCGCCCTGGCGCAGCGCGCGCTCGAGCACCCAGCGAATCGACGCGTCGTCGTCCACGACCCACACCTCAAGCGGCCTGGTCATGACCGTTCTCCATCGGCAACAGCAGCGAAAACACGGTGCGACCCGGGCGGCTATCGAACTCGATGATGCCGCCGTGGCGCGTCGCGATGTCCTGGGCGACGGCGAGGCCGAGCCCGGTGCCGCCCGCGCGCGCGGTCACCAGCGGATAGAAGATCGTCTCGCCGAGCTCGGGCGGCACGCCCGGCCCGTTGTCCTCGAACTGCAGCGAGGCGACCACGCGGTGCCGCTCGGTGCCGATGGTCGCGTTGGTGAGCGCGCGGCTGCGCAGCGTCAATCGCCCGGTCGCGCCCAGCGCCTGCACGGCGTTGCGCGCGAGATTCAGCATCGCCTGGACGAGCAGGTCACGGTCGAGCACCAGCAGCGGAAGACCCGGATCGTAGTCGCGCTCGATCGCGACCCCCGCCGGCGCCTCGGCGCGTGCCAGCCGGTACACGCGGTCGATGAGCTCGTGCACGTTCGCGCTCTCCCGCCGCACTGGCCGCGCGGGCCCGAGCAGCCCGTCCACCAGCGCGCACAGGCGATCCGCCTCGCCGATGATCACGCGCGTATATTGCTTGAGCTCCTCGGTCGGCAGCTCGCGCTCGAGCAGCTGCGCCGCGCCGCGCAGGCCCCCGAGCGGGTTCTTGATCTCGTGTGCGAGCTGGCGCGCCATCACGCGGCTGCCGCCCTGCTGCACGAGCAGCGCCGAGTCACGGTTCATGCGCGAGGGCTGGGTCGTGTCGGCGATCTCGACCAGCACGCTGCCCTGCAGCGCCGCGCCGAGCGGCGTCAGCGTGACGTCCACCCGGTAGCGCGCGTCGGCGCGCGCCGCAGCCGCGAACGGGACCTCGCGCAGCGCCAGCGGCTCGTGGCTTGCGCGACTGCGCGCGAGCAGCGCCTCGAGTTCCGCGGCGTCGGCGATCAGCGCCGCCAGCGGCCGCCCGCGCGCAGCGGCGGGGCTGGTCGCGAGCAGCGCCGCCGCGGCCTGGTTGAGCCAGGCAACCGCCGAGCGCTCGTCGATGACGAGGATCGCCGTCGCGAGCAGGTCGGGAATCGAGGCGGGATCGGGCGCCGCACGGGCCTCTGTGTCAGTCGCCATGGCGCGCCTCGCGCCCGGCAACGGCTCGCGGCGGACCTACCGGGGCGTTGCGGGCGACGGCCGCGGGCGCGGCGGCGGCTTTGGCGCCTGCGGGCTCTGCGGCGAGTTGATCGATGGCTGGCGCACGTGAAACGTGATCTGCTCGCTCGAGATCACGGGCCTGCCCGCCCGGTCGAGGATGCTCGCGCGCAGGGTGTAGCTGCCGCGCGCGAGGTTCGAGAACTCTGCGCTGAGTTCCGACGCCACCTGGCGATTGCCGTTCAGGAAAAACACCACGGAGTGGTCCGGGTTCAGCGTCCCGTCGACTTCGGCGGTCGCCGTCACGAGTGCATCCGCGCCGAAGAACACCTGATCCGGTGTCGGCGAGACGATCGATAGCGCCTGATATCGCGCGTCGTCCGTTTCCGGCGGCTCGGTGTCCCGCGAGCCCGATGCGTCCGCGGCTGACGGGTTTTCCGGCTCGTACGCGTTCGGCTCGATGACCGTGATCAGGACCGCATCGCCCGACCCCGGCTGGTCCGAGAAGTGGACCACGCCGTCCTTGTCCACCCAGCGGTAGATCTCCTAGGCCGAGGCCGCGAAGGCCACCGCCAGCCCGGCGAGAATCAGGAGGCTGCGCATGCCGGCAAGCATAGCCCCTGCCCCGCCGGGCTGACAAAGTGTGACCTGCGTCTCAGAGGCTGTAATACATGTCGAGCTCCACCGGGTGCGTCGACATGCGAAAACGCGTCACTTCGCCCTGCTTCAGCGCGATGTACGCGTCGATGAGGTCGTCGCTGAACACGCCGCCGCGCTTCAGGAACTCGCGGTCGCGGTCGAGCTGATCGAGCGCCATGTCGAGCGAGTGGCAGACCTCCGGGATGTTCTTCGCTTCCTCCGGCGGTAGGTCGTACAGGTCCTTGTCCGAGGCCTCGCCCGGGTGGATCTTGTTCTGGATGCCGTCGAGCCCCGCCATCATCATCGACGCGAAGGCGAAGTAAGGGTTCGCGCTCGAGTCCGGGAAGCGCACCTCAATGCGCCGGCCCTTGGGATTCGCGACCCACGGGATGCGGATCGACGCGGAGCGATTGCGCGCGCTGTAGGCGAGCATGACCGGCGCCTCGAAGCCCGGCACCAGCCGCTTGTAGCTGTTGGTGCCCGGGTTCGTGAAAGCGTTGATCGCCTTCGCGTGCTTGATGATGCCGCCGATGTAGTACAGCGCGATGTCGGACAGGCCCGCGTAGCGCTCGCCGGCGAACAGGTTCCTGCCGTCCTTCTGCAGCGACTGGTGCACGTGCATGCCGCTACCGTTGTCGCCCACCAGCGGCTTCGGCATGAAGGTGAGCGTCTTGCCGTAGCCGTGCGCGACGTTCCAGAGAGCGTACTTGAGGATCTGCACCTCGTCGCCCTTTTTCGTCAGCGTGTTCGGGCCGACGTTGATCTCGCCCTGGCCGGCGGTGCCTACCTCGTGGTGGTGCACCTCGACCTTGAGGCCGAGCTCCTCGCAGGCCTGACACATCGCGGTGCGCAGGTCCTGGAAACGGTCGACCGGCGGCACCGGGAAGTAGCCGCCCTTCACGCCCGGCCGGTGGCCCATGTTGCCGCCGTCGTAGGTCGTGCCGGTATTCCACGCGCCCTGCACCGAGTCGATCAGGTAGCTGCAGCCCTGCAGCTCGTTGGTCCAGCGCACGCTGTCGAAGATGAAGAACTCGTTCTCCGGCCCGAACAGGCAGCCGTCGGCAATGCCGGTGGACTTGAGGTAAGCCTCGGCGCGCTTCGCGAGCGAGCGGGGGTCGCGGTTGTAGCCCTGCATGGTCGTCGGCTCGACGACGTCGCAGCGCAGGAGGAGGGTGGTCTCCTCGAAGAACGGGTCGATCATCGCCGTCGAGGGATCCGGCATGAGGATCATGTCGGACTCGTTGATGCCCTTCCAGCCGGCGATCGAGGAGCCGTCGAACATCTTGCCGTCGGCGAAGAAATCCTCGTCCACCATGCGGGTCGGGATGCTGATGTGCTGCTCCTTGCCGCGCGTGTCCGTGAACCGCAGGTCGCAGTACTTGATCTCCTTGTCCTTGATGAACTTGACGACATCGGCCGGGGTCATGAGCGTCTCCCTGTTCGTGCGTGTTTGATCGCGATCCCCACTGTGGTGCAAGGATTATGCCAATTAGTAATCAATGGGTTAGGCGCATTTTTGCGGGTGCGTGCACTACCACAGTGCGCACATCATAGACCGCGCACCAAGCTGGTGCGACGACTTTCTCGCGGACGCTCGGCACAATCGCCGCCCGGTGCGGCTCAACAAGCACATCAGCGAGAGCGGGGTTTGTTCCCGCCGCGAGGCGGACGCCTGGATCGCGGCCGGCCGGGTCACCGTCAACGGCGTGCCCGGCGCGCTCGGCACCCAGGTCAAGCCCGGCGACGCGGTGCGCGTCGACGGCAGGCCGCTGCCGGCGCGCGGGAAGGGCGTCTACATCGCGCTCCACAAGCCGCGCGGCATCACCTCGACGACCGAGCGCGGCGTCGCCGGCAACGTCGTCAACTTCGTCGGCCACCGCGAGCGGATCTTCCCCATCGGCCGCCTCGACAAGGACTCGGAGGGCCTCATCCTCCTCACCAACGACGGCGACATCGTCAACGAAGTGCTGCGCGAGGAGCACGGGCACGAGAAGGAATACCTCGTGACGGTCGAGCCGGATGTGACCGACAGTTTCCTCGCGATGATGGGGAAGGGCGTGCGCATCGGCGGCGAGAAGACCAGGCCCGCGAAGGTCACGCGCGTGGCCGCGAATCGGTTCCGGATCGTGCTCACCCAGGGGCGGAACCGCCAGATCCGCCGCATGTGCTCGGCGCTCGGCTGGCGCGTGAAACGCCTGGTGCGCGTGCGCATCATGCACATCCGGCTCGGCGACCTGCCAGCGGGGCGCTGGCGCGATCTCTCGGAAGCGGAACTGAAGCCGCTCCTCGCTATACTTGCGCATGGCGAAAAGCGCTGAAAAAACACCGCCGCAGACCTTCCAGGAGCTGATCCTGACCCTGCAACGCTACTGGGCGGAGCAGGGCTGCGTGCTGCTGCAGCCTTACGACATGGAAGTAGGCGCCGGCACATTCCACACCGCTACTTTCCTGCGCGCGCTCGGTCCCGAGCCCTGGAATGCCGCGTACGTGCAGCCCAGCCGGAGGCCTACAGACGGCCGATACGGCGACAACCCGTTCCGCCTGCAGCACTACTACCAGTTCCAGGTCGTGATGAAGCCCTCGCCCGAGGATTTCATCGAGCGCTACTTCGGCTCGCTCGCGGCGCTCAGCATCGACCCGCTGGTGCACGACCTGCGGCTCGTCGAGGACAACTGGGAATCGCCGACGCTCGGCGCCTGGGGCCTCGGCTGGGAGATCTGGCTGAACGGCATGGAAGTCACGCAGTTCACCTATTTCCAGCAGGCGGGCGGACTCGACTGCAAGCCGGTCATGGGCGAGATCACCTACGGCCTCGAGCGCCTCGCGATGTACCTGCAGGGCGTCGAGAGCGTCTACGACCTGCTCTGGGCCGACGGCCCGCAGGGCCGCGTCACCTACGGCGACATCTACCGCCAGAACGAGGTGGAACAGTCCGCGTTCAACTTCGAGCGCGCCGACACGGCCTCGCTGTTCGCCGAGTTCGAGCAGCGCGAGAAGAACTGCACGGCGCTGGTCGAGGCGGCGCTTCCGCTGCCGGCGTACGAGCAGACCCTGAAGGCCTCGCACGTCTTCAACCTGCTCGACGCGCGCAAGGCGATCAGCGTCACCGAGCGGCAGCGCTACCTCCTGCGCGTGCGCGCCCTGGCGCGCGCCGTGGCCGGCGCCTGGTACGCGAGCCGCGAGGCGCAGGGTTTCCCCCTGCTGCGCCAATGAACAGGCACGACTTCCTGGTCGAGATCGGTGCCGAGGAAATGCCGCCGAAGAGCCTCGCCGCCCTCGGCGAAGCCTTTCGTACCGGCATCGTCGCCGGCCTCGACGCGGCGGGCCTCTCGCACGGCGCGAGCGAGGCCTGGTACACGCCGCGCCGCCTCGCGGTCGGCGTCAGGAAACTCCTCGACCGGCAGCCGGAGCAGCGCGTCGAGCGTCGCGGCCCGCCGGTTTCTGCGGCCTTCGACGGCGCGGGCAAGCCGACCCGAGCCGCAACCGCCTTCGCCAACTCCTGCGGCGTCGAGGTCGCAGCGCTGACCCGCATCAAGGACAACAAGGGCGAATTCCTGTTCTGCCGGACCACGCGCGCCGGCGAGGCGGCGGCGAAGCTGCTGCCGGGCATCGTCCAGGGCGCGCTCGATGCGCTGCCGGTCGCCCGGCGCATGCGTTGGGGCGGCGGGGAAGCCGAGTTCGTGCGGCCCGTGCACTGGATCGTGTTGCTGCACGGCGAAAAGGTGGTGCCCTGCGAGATCCTCGGCATCGCCGCAGGGCGGACGACGCGTGGCCACCGATTCCACGCCCGCAAACCCATCGCGCTGCGCTCCCCGGGCGGTTACCTCGCGGCGCTGGAAAAGGGCTACGTGCGCGCCGACTTCGCGGCACGGCGCGCGCACATCCGCGCGGCCGTCGCCGACGCGGCCGAGAAGGCGGGCGGCACGGCGCTCATTGACCCCGCCGTGCTCGACGAAGTGACGGCGCTGACCGAGTGGCCCGTGCCGCTCGCGGGCGGTTTCGAGCCGCGTTTCCTCGAATTGCCGCCGGAAGTCCTGATCGCGACCCTGCAGGATCACCAGCGCTATTTCCCGGTGCGGGGCCCCGACGGGGCGCTGATGCCGCGCTTCGTCGCGGTCGCCAACCTCGCGAGCAAGGACCCGGCCCAGGTGCGCGCCGGCAACGAGCGCGTGGTGCGGCCGCGGCTCGCCGACGCGGCGTTCTTCTACGCCGCCGACCGCAAGACTCCGCTCGCCGCGGGCCGCGAGGCGCTGGCCGCGGTGACCTTCCAGGCCCAGCTCGGCTCCTTGGGCGACAAGAGTGCGCGCGTCGCGGCGCTTGCCGGGCAGGTCGCACGGGTCGCCGGCTTTGACGCCGCGGCCGCGCAGCGCGCCGCCGAGCTCGCGAAGTGCGACTTACTGACCGCGATGGTGGGTGAGTTCCCGGAGCTGCAGGGCGTGATGGGGCGCTATTACGCCCGCCACGACGGCGAGCCGGAGCAGGTCGCGACCGCCCTCGCGGAGCAGTACCTGCCCCGGTTCGCGGGCGATGCCCTGCCGGCCTCGGGCGCCGGCCTCGCGCTCGCGGTCGCCGACAAGCTCGACACGCTGGTCGGCATCTTCGCGATCGGCCAGAAGCCGACCGGCACCAAGGATCCGTACGGCCTCAGGCGCGCGGCGATCGGCGTGTTGCGCATCCTGATCGAGACCGGCATCGGCCTCGATCTTCGCGAACTCATCCGCACCGCCCTCGAGCCGGTCACGGCCGACGTGGTCCGCCTGGGCGGCAAGCGGCCCGCGGACGGCCTCGTTGAGGAGATCTACGGCTACATGATGGAACGCCTGCGCGCCTGGTACCTCGAGGCGGGCGGCGGCGTCACCACCGAGATGTTCGACGCGGTGCTCGACACCCGGCCGGCGTCGCCGCTCGACTTCGATCATCGCCTGCGCGCGCTCGCGGGCTTCCTCGCGCTGCCGGATGCCGGGAGCCTCACCGCCGCGAACAAGCGCATCGCGAACATCCTGAAGAAAGCGGGCGAGCAGCCGAGCCCGCGCGTCGATCCCGGCCTGCTCACCGATAGCGCGGAGCGTCAGCTCGCGACCGAGGTCGAGGCGCTCCGCCTCGACGTCGAGCGGCTGGTGACCGCCCAGCGCTACTCCGATGCGCTCACACGCCTCGCATCGCTTCGGCCCGCAGTGGACGCTTTCTTCGACCAGGTCATGGTGATGACCGACAACCAGCGCGTGCGCGCGAACCGGCTCGCGTTGCTCGCGGCGCTCTCGCGCCTGTTCCTGCACATCGCGAACCTGTCACGCCTGCCAGGTGCCTGAGTCCACCCCCGCCTGGCGCAAACTCCCGGCCGTGCAGCGGGTGCTGTCGCTCGTCTACACGACGCTCCTGTTCCTCGACTCGCTGGCCTTCGGGCTGGTGATCTGCCTGTTCGGCTGGCTGCCGTTCCAGCGGCTCTACGGTTTCGCGCGCGCCTGGGCGCACACCAATCTCTGGCTCCTGAAAGTCCTGTGCGGACTCGGCTGGGCGCTGGAAGGCCGCGAGCACATCCCGCGGGAAGGCGCCCACGTCACCATGTGGAAGCACACGTCCACCTGGGAAACGATGGCGCAGATGATCGTGTTCCCGCCGCAGGCCTGGGTGCTCAAGCGCGAGATCCTGTGGATCCCGCTGGTCGGCTGGGCGTCCTGGCTCCTCAAGTGCATCGCCATCGACCGCGGCGCGGGTCACCGCGCGGTGAACCAGGTGCTGGACCTCGGCCGCGAACGCCTCGCGGCCGGCATCTGGGTGCTCATCTTCCCGGAGGGCACGCGCATGGCCCCCGGCGAGACGCGCAAGTACGGGATGTCGGGGACGCTGCTCGCCTCGCAGGCAGGGTGCAAGCTCGTACCGGTAGCGCACGATGCGGGTCATTACTGGCCGCGACGTGGGCTGGTGAAGAAACCCGGCGTCGTGCGAGTCGTGATCGGACCGGCAATCGAGGCGGCCGGCCGCGACCCGCGCGAGCTGAATGCCGAGGTGCAGGACTGGATCGAAGGGACCATGCGGGGCTTGCGGTCGCCCGACGCCTAACGCCTCAATTCGTTCTCGAGGAGCAGCCATGAATGGTCCCGCGCTCGCCGCGCTCTTCCTGATCCAGGCCGTCGCGCCCGCGCCCGTGCGGGTCGTGTTCGAGACCGAGCTCGGCGCGATCACCGTGGAAGTCGATGTCGTCCGCGCGCCCGTGACGGCGGCGAACTTCCTGAAGTACGTCGAGATCCAGGTCATCCAGTTCCAGAGCGACGCGGCGCGCAGCCGCGAGGAATTCCCGCCGATTCCACTCGAGCGGACCAGCGTGACCGGCTTGCGGCACACGGATGGGGCTGTCTCGATGGCGCGCGATGGCCCCGACACGGCCACGTCATCGTTCTTCATCATGATCGGCGATCAGCCGTCGCTCAATTTCGGCGGGGCACGCAACCCCGACGGGCAGGGCTTCGCCGTGTTCGGCTGGGTGGTTGGGGGAATGGACGTCGTGAAGAAGATCCACGCGTCGAATACGGCCGCGACGGGCGACTATGGGACCGAGACTCTGGACCCGGTTGTCAAAGTATTGAGTGCGGCGCGTAAGTAGTGGAACCGGGCTCCGCGATCCTGCTGATTGGGCCAAAGCCCGGACCCAAGAAGCCGCGGGCAACACGCGTATACTCTCACTCGCTACGCAGCACTTGAGTGAGGCATCGAAATACCGGCAAACAAGAAATCCACAAGAATCGAACTGTTGGCTTTAACCATAGCCAAGGGAGCACGTATGAAACGGTTGCTGATTACGCTATTGGGAACCTCGGTCGTGGGGTGCGCCACGCTGACCGAAGATGCCATGACTCCAATCGCCTTCTCGTTCAGCGACGGCGTTGAGGGTAGCTGCAAGCTCAGCAACAAGCGCGGCGCTTGGGAGGCGTCGGTACCCCCCAGCACGGTGTCCATTCGGAAGTCCGACGACGATCTGAAGTACGACTGCAAGTCCGAGGACGGACGTACCGCCTTCGGATCAATCCCCAGCGAAATGGGCGGCAAGATCATCGCCAGCGCCGTGTTCATCGATTTCGGCATTACGGACGCGATAACAGACAAGCACCGGAAGTACCCGCCGAGTTACGTGATCCCGTTACCGAGGAACAAGACAGCTGCTGAATCGGCAGCGCCCACGACCGACCCCGAGGCACCGAAGCCAGCCGAGAATTAGACGTCCAGATTCGCGACCGCGAGGGCGTTCTTCTCAATGAATTCCCGCCGCGGCTCGACCGCGTCGCCCATCAGGGTCGTGAAGATGTCGTCGGCAGCGACCGCGTCCTCGATGCGCACCTGCAGCAGGCGGCGCACTTCGGGGTTGATCGTCGTCTCCCAGAGCTGTTCGGGGTTCATCTCGCCGAGCCCCTTGTAGCGCTGGATCGCCTGCCCCTTGCGCGCCTGCTCGAGCAGCCAGGCGACGGCCTCGGGGAAGCCCGCGATCTCCTGGCGCTCGCCGGCGCGCGTCACAAACGCGCCGGGGCCGATGAAGTCGGTGAGCGTCGTGCCGAGCTCCGCGATGCGGGCGTACTCCGCGGACTCGAAGAACTCCGGCTGCAGGTGTTTCACCGTCGTCACGCCGTGCTCGGTGCGCGCGACGTCCACGTGCTCCGGCTCCCCGGCCTCGTTGCGGCGCACGGTGAGCTCGTAGCGGCGCACGAGGCTGCCGTCGGCATTGAGCCGCGCCTCCAGCTCGCGGACCCAGCCCTCGAGCCAGGCCGCGTCGGCGAACTGCTGCTCGCCCACCGGCCGCATGGCGAGCAGCTGCTCGAGCAGGCGGCGGTCGTAGCGGCGCGACCAGCGGCCGATGATCGCCTTCACCTCCATGTACTGGCGGGCAAGCATCTCGAGCGCGGACCCCGCGAGCGGCGGCGCCCCCGGGTTCACGTGCAGCGCCGCGCCGTCGAGCGCGCTCGTGAGCAGGAGCTGGTCGAGTTCCGCCTCGTCCTTCACGTACGTCTCCTGCTTGCCGCGCTTGATCTTGTAGAGCGGCGGCTGGGCGATGTACACGTGCCCGCGTTCGATCAGTTCGGGCATCTGGCGGTAGAAGAAGGTCAGCAGCAGCGTGCGGATATGGCTGCCGTCAACATCAGCATCGGTCATGACAATGACGCGGTGATAGCGTAGGTTCGCGACGTCGAAATCGTCGCGGCCGATGCCGGTGCCGAGCGCGCTGATGAGGGTCACGACCTCCTGGGACGAGAGCATCTTGTCGAAACGGGCCTTCTCCACATTCAGGATCTTGCCCTTCAGCGGCAGCACGGCCTGGGTGCGGCGGTCGCGGCCCTGCTTTGCCGAGCCGCCGGCGGACTCGCCCTCGACCAGGAACAGTTCCGACTTCGCGGGATCCTTCTCCTGGCAGTCCGCGAGCTTGCCGGGCAGGCCCGAGGAATCGAGCGCGCCCTTGCGGCGCGTCATCTCGCGCGCCTTGCGCGCCGCCTCGCGCGCGCGGGCGGCGTCGATGATCTTGACGCAGATGGACTTCGCGTCCGCCGGGCGCTCGAGCAGGAACTCGCCGAGCTTCTGGGCGACCGCTGATTCGACCGCGCCCTTCACCTCCGAGGACACGAGCTTGTCCTTGGTCTGCGAGGAGAATTTCGGGTCCGGCATCTTGATCGACAGGATCGCCGTCATGCCCTCGCGCGCGTCGTCGCCGGTCAGCGCGACGTTCTCGCGCCTAGCGAGGCCTTCCTTCTCGATGAACTCATTGATCTTGCGGGTCAGCGCGGCACGAAAGCCCGCGAGGTGGGTGCCACCGTCCTTCTGCGGGATATTGTTCGTGTAGCAGTACATGGACTCCTGGTAGGAGTCGTTCCACTGCGCGGCCACCTCGACCGAGACCGGTCCGTCCTGGCTCTGGAAATAGAAGATGTTCGGGTGGATCGCCGTGCGGCTGCGGTTCAGGTACTGCACGAAAGCCGAGACGCCGCCTTCGTGCTGGAACACGTCGCGCTTGTCCTCGCGCTCGTCGATCAGCTCGATGCGCACGCCCGAGTTCAGGAACGAGAGTTCCCGCAGGCGCTTGGCGAGCCAGTCGTAGGAGAAGGTCGTGTTGGTGAAGATCGAGTTGCTGGGCTTGAAGCGGATGGTCGTGCCCCGCTCGGTGGTCGTGCCGACGACCGTGAGCGGTCCCTGGGGCTCGCCCATCCGGTACTGCTGGCGGTGCAGCTTCCCGTCGCGCGCGATCGAGAGCGTCAGCGAGCCGGACAGGGCGTTGACCACCGACACGCCGACCCCGTGCAAGCCCCCCGAGACCTTGTACGAGTTGTCGTCGAACTTACCGCCGGCGTGCAGCACGGTCATGATGACCTCGGCCGCCGAGCGGTTTTCTTCCTTGTGGATGTCGGTCGGGATGCCGCGGCCGTTGTCCGTGACGGTCACCGACTCGTCCGCGTGGATGGTCACGACGATGCGGTCACAGTGACCGGCGAGCGCCTCGTCGATCGAGTTGTCGACCACCTCGAAAACCATGTGGTGCAGGCCGGTGCCGTCATCGGTGTCGCCGATGTACATGCCCGGGCGCTTGCGGACCGCCTCGAGCCCCTTCAACACCTTGATTTTGGTGGCGTCGTAGGCGTCGCTGGAAGGGGTCCCGGGGGCTTGCTGCATAACCCCGAAATTCTACCAGAGAAATCGAGCTTTTTGCTTGTTTTTCAGTTGCTTGCCGAATCTCCCGCGGCGTCGGTCAGAAGGCGAAACCGTAGCCGATGACCGGCCCCGAAAAGTTCATGTCCACACGCCTGGCAGCGCCTGCCTTGATCTCGGCTTCCAGGTGTCGGTAACCGGCGTAAAACCGGTGCGGCCCGTTCCAGTACGCGCCGTAGCCCGCGAGGCTCTAGGTACCCTCGGTGTCACCCGCCGACAGGTCGCCGCTGAATACGAGTCGCCAGCTATCATTGATCGGCGCCGCGTAACGGCCGCCCACCAGGAAGTCCGTGAAGCTCTTGTCGATGCCGGTCCGGATCACGACCGGTTGCGGCAGCGGAGTCACCTCAACCCGCAGCCCCACATCCGAAGTGATATAGCGCAGGCCGCCGTACGCCTCGAGACCGAAAAAAACGCTCCGCGGCGGGACTCCAGACGACCGCCAGGTCCATCAGCGTCATGTCCAGCTCGCTGCGCACCTCTGCCAGCGGCCGGGATGCGCTGTCGCTGATGCCCATGTACACACGACATCCACGAAGGCGCCGAACTCGTCGCCCTGGGCCTCGACGTGCGCCATGAGTCCCATGTCCAGCTTGTCAACGATGTCGCTGAAGCTCAGGTCGACGCTCCGGTCGGCGACGTCCGCGCTGATGTTCGCTCCCCAGACGTATGCGACGGCCAGCCAGTCCATGCCGGAGCTGTCGCCCCGCGCGCTGCCGCTCGCCGCGGCCAGCACGACCGCGCTGCAGCACCCCGCAACAGCGCGGGGGATACGCTTGCTTATGTTCACCACCTCAGTCGATCTTCTGGCCAGGTTTCAGGTCCGCCGGCACCGGCGAATGCTCGCGCAGTTCCTCGAATCCCTTCACGCTGATATCCGCCCATTGCCTGAACAACATGCGGAAGTCGGAGAGATTCGTGACGCTGTTCGAGATCTGTGCGCGGCCGGTATTGCGGGTGGCGCGCTTGTCGAGCGCACGGCCGAGCAGCGCGCCGCTTGCGAGATGCGCTCGAGATCCTCCTGATCGAGGCGCTGCGACATGGTCAAGGCCTCGCGGTTGTAGTCGCGCGCCTAGTTCTTTTCGAACGCGACCTCGACCGGGTCCATCAGGATCTTCGTGTAGCCGCGGAAGTCGGCACCCGGCAGCAGGAACACCGCGTCCATGCGCTTGGGCTTCACTTCCACGAGGCCGCCCCGGTTGCCAGGCTCCGCGGCCAGTGCCGCCAGCGCCACCAGGCCGAGTGCGGCGCCGAGGCCGCGGATGCTTGCGTGTTTCATCATCACTTCTTGTTTTGCGTTACCTACGCCGCGACCGCATGCCGCCGCATCGTGGCTCAACTGCTGGCCGTTCGACGTCGCCCGGCGCGAAGTGGTTCAACCGGCACGCCCGCTCCCACCATCCGCGCCGCCACGGCTCCCGCCGGCTTCCGGGTTCCCGCAGCCGGTGACGACGCTGGTACCTGCGAGCGACAACGCGGCGCCAGTGTAATGGCGCAACCCGCCTCGTCGCCCGCGTTTGCATCGTTGCGCGCCGCGGCCGAAATCCTTGGTGCACCCATGCGTTTCTGCCACTGCGTCTTGTGGCAACGGCCGCGGGCGGATGATTCACGCATCAAATGCGCCTATCATGCCAATAAAAGTCATTAAAATCGGCAAACATGCCGATAACGTGACGCTAAGTGAGTAGAATTGCCCCTTGTTTCACGTGGAACATCCGGTGGCGGTCCAGGTGCTCCCGGATCGCCGGCTTCAGCGACGTCACCCATAGCTGCGCGGACGACTTGCGAACGAGTGCCATCAAGCGCGCGAGGTTCTCCCTGTCCAGCTCGGCCGCCGGATCATCCAGCAGTAGCGCAGACCGCCCCGGCCTTTCCTGCTCCTGGATTTCCAGTTGCGCCAGCATCAGGCCGGCGGCCAGCAGCTTCTGCTGGCCGCGAGACACATGATCCCTGGCCGCCCGCTCATTCACGCGAACTACCACGTCTGCCCGGTGGGGGCCGAGTTGGGTGGCGCCATACCGCCGATCGCGCCGGCGGTCCCGACTCAGCGACTCAAGAAGTGGCCGCTCGGCATTCCAGCCTAGGTGATGAACTACGCTGATCGGGGCCCCCATCAGGGCAGTGCCAATCGAAGCGAGTGGGGCAGCAAGCTGGGCCAGATAGGCGTCACGTTGTGCGGCAAGCATTTCGCCGCTCGCCGCCAGCTCCTGCTCCCAGGCGGCGAGGGCGGCATTGTCAGCGTCCTGCTTGAGCGCCGCGTTTCGCTGCCGCAGCGCCAAGTGATAACGCCGCCAGTTCGCCAGGAAGCCACGTTCCACGTGGAACACGCCCCAGTCCAGGAACCGCCTGCGGCGGCCCGGGCCTTCTTCCAGGAGCTTGTGGATCTCCGGGTCGATGATTTGTGCGGGGAACTGCTCCGCTATTTCGGCGCTCCCGGTGGTCGGGGCGCCCGCCATGTGCCACTCCGTCGCCCCGCGGCTTCCGCGCACCCCCAAGGCAACCGAGCCAACTGAAGCCAGAACCCGCCCCGTCAAGAGGAAAGAATCGGCGCCGTATGCAATCAGAGCCTCACGCCGGCGCGTTCGAAAGGACCGGCCCCGGCTCAGGAAGAAAGCTGCTTCGAGCAAGCTGGTCTTGCCCGAAGCGTTCGGACCAACGAAGAGATTGACGGCTGGGTCGAGCTCTAACTCGATACCGGCCAGGCAACGGAAGCGCTCGGCGTGAATGCTGCCGAGGGGCATTCTGGCCTTACAGCCGCATCGGCATCACAACGTAACGGTTACTCGATGCGCCCGGAGAGCGCACCAGGCAGCTTGAGTTGCCATCCGTGACCCCAAGCTCCACCTCGTTGCCGTCAATGGCCGCGATCGCATCCAGGAGATAGCTCACATTGAAGCCGACCTCCAGGTCATCACCGCGGTAATTCACTTCGACCTGCTCTTCGGCCTCTTCCTGCTCAGGGTTGTGCGCCTGAAGTGTCAGCTGGTTCTTCTTGAGCGCCAGGCGAATTCCGCGATATTTCTCATTCGCCAGAATGGCGGTTCGCTGCAGGGCGGCTCGCAGTGCCTCGCGATCGGCGACCACGGTGCGCGGCGGGGCGGCCGGAATGACCCGGCCATACTCCGGGAATCTTCCATCGATCAGCTTGGAAGTGAAGCGCACATCGCCAATATGGGCGCGAATGTGGTTGCTTCCGATTGTAATTTGCACGTCGCCTTCCGTACCCAGAAGGCGCTGCATTTCCAGAACGCCTTTCCGGGGAACGATAACCTGCTGCCCGGAAATCTTGCTGGCCAGTTCAACCTCGCACAATGCAAGACGATGGCCGTCAGTCGCGACCGTTCGCAGCATTTTTCCATCCGTTTCGAGCAACATGCCGTTGAGGTAGTAACGCACGTCCTGCTGGGCCATGGAAAAGTGCGTCTTGTCGAGGAGCCAGCGCAGGTCGGCTTGCGAAATCATGAGTTTCTGTTGCTGCTGTAACTCGTCGATGACCGGGAAATCACCAGCGGGTTGGGTCGCCAGCACAAAGCGGCTTCGACTAGCCTTCACCGTCACACGATCGCCGTCCTGGCTGAATACGAGAGTCGTGGCTTCCGGTAAGGACCGGCAGATATCCAGCAGTTTTCGGCCTGCAATGGTGATGCGGCCTTCCTTCGTGGCTGTCACGTTGACGTTCGTAACTAATTCAACCTCAAGATCCGTGGCGGTGATTGCCAGGCGGCCATCAGTAATCACAAGCAAGAGGTTGGCAAGGATTGGCATCGTCTGTCGGCGCTCGATGACGCCACTGACAGCCTGAAGGGCAACGAGCAGGGTTTCACGGTCGGCGCTGAATTTCATCGGAGCACCAGGAAATGTTGATAGGTGTTTAGATTCTGCAGGAATCTTTTGTTAGAGATGATTGTAGTGGTTATAGAGCGAGGCATTTTCCGTGGAAAAGACCGGAAAAGCGATGGCCATGAAACAGTTGCGCAAAGCACAAGTAGAAGGGTACCGCTGGGCATAGCTATGCGGGCCCTGTGGGCGGGGTATGAAAGAAAATCGATATGCGTGGAAGGGACACGTTATCCACATCATGTGGTGAGGATTCGCAGTAAAGCGACGTAATCCTCGCTGGCCCGCCGCTCTATTTCACGGCGGTCCTTTACGCGCTCACAGGCGTGCATGATGGTAGTGTGGTCGCGGCCTCCGAACGCATCGCCGATTTCTGGCAGGCTGTGGTTGGTTAATTCCCGCGCAAGCGCCATGGCGACCTGGCGTGGACGCGCGATGGACCGGTTGCGGCGCTTGGAAAGCAGGTCGGCCACGCGAATCTTGTAATACTCGGCGACGGTTTTCTGGATGTTTTCGATTGTCACCAGGCGTTCTTGGGCGGCGAGCAGGTCCCTAAGCGCCTCCCGAGCCAACTCGAGGGTAACTGGACGGCCCGTGAATCTCGCGGTTGCGAGCACCCTGCGCAGGGCCCCCTCGAGCTCACGCACGTTGGAGCGAATGCGCTTGGCGATGAAGAAAGCGACTTCCTCGGGTAGCTCGCCGCCGGCGGCTTGGGACTTGGCCATCAGGATGGCGACGCAGGTCTCGAGCTCGGGCGGCTCGATGGCGACGGTCAGGCCCCAGCCGAAGCGGGACTTCAGCCGCTCCTCGAGACCGGAGACCTCCTTCGGGTAGCGGTCGCAGGACAGGATGATCTGCTGCTGGCCTTCGAGCAGGGCGTTGAACGTGTGGAAGAACTCTTCCTGCGACTGATTCTTGCCGGCGAAGAACTGGATGTCGTCGATCAGCAGGGCATCGAGCGTGCGGTAGGTCTGCTTGAACTCGGCAATGGTGTTGTGCTGCAGCGCGCGCACCATGTCGCTGACGAAGCGCTCGCTGTGCACGTAGGCGATGCGCGCGGCCGGATTGCGCTCACGCATGAGATTCGCGACGGCGTGCATCAGGTGCGTCTTGCCAAGGCCGACGCCGCCGTAGATGAAGAGCGGGTTGTAGGCGTGGCCGGGGTTCTCGCCAACCTGGATCGCGGCCGCCCGGGCGAGTTGGTTGCTCTTGCCTTCGACGAAGCTGGCGAAGGTGAAATCTGCATTGAATCGGCTGCCTATAAGTAGCGGATCATTGCCTTTAGCCCCGGAAGTACTGAGATTTCTGGCCAGCGGGTCGGCGACGGTGTTCATCTCCCGGGATCCGACCTCGAGACGCACGCGCGGGCTACCGCCGTTACCCGCGTGGCGCACGAGCTCCTCGATGCGAGCGAAGAGATTTTTCTCGATCCAGCTGACGACGAAACGATTGGGCGCCAGCAGCCGCAGCTCGCCATCACGCTCGATCGCCTGCAGCGGGCGCACCCAGGTGTTGAACTGCTGCTCGGGGACCTCGCCCTCGAGATGCTTGAGACAGTGATGCCACAACGCGCCCTGCAAGAGCCGTTCCCCGCGTGTTGTTGTTGAAGTCGGAAAGGGGAAGAGTCTACGGCGGCGATGCGGCTCGCGCCAGAGTTATCCACAGCCTGTCGCGGTTGACAGTGATGCGACCACTCCGTAACCTTGCCGCCCTTTCCGGCGTCTGTTGCCCCTTTGATTTCAAAGGTTTGTGATCATGGCCACGAAGCGCACCTACCAGCCGAGCAAGTTGAAGCGCAAGCGCACACACGGTTTTCGCGCTCGCATGGCCACAAAGAAGGGACGCCAGGTCCTGAAGCGCCGCCGGGCGAAGGGCCGCAAGCGCCTGGCCGTGACCGAACGCCGCTGACGAGTGGTTTACGTCGCGGCGTCACGGGCTGCGGGTCGGCCAGAAACTCCACACCGCTGCCGAGTTCGAGCGCGCGCGGCGAGGGCGCAACCGTCATGCCGATGCGTTGTTCGTCGTGCAGTCCGTGGACAATGAGGCGGGCGAGCCGCGCCTCGGCATGGCCGTCGGCCTGCGCGCTTCCGGCAACGCGGTTCGCCGCAATCGCATCCGGCGCCTGATCCGTGAATCCTTCCGCCTGCACCGCCAGGAACTGCCGGCCGTGGACGTTCTCGTGACGGCACGGGCTGCGGCGGCCGCTGCGACGAATCAGACCGCGTTCGAGAGTCTCGCGCGGCACTGGCGCGCGATCGGCCCGCGCGCATGAAACGGCTCGCGGCGCTGCCGATCCACCTGTATCGCTGGACGCTGAGCCCGTTCTTGGGGCGGCAGTGCCGCTATCACCCGACCTGTTCGGCGTATGCGCTCGAGGCGATCGAACTGCACGGGCCGTGGCGCGGATGGCGGCTCGCGCTCGCGCGGATCCTGGGCTGCCATCCCTGGGGCGCGGCGGGATTCGACCCCGTGCCGGAGAGGCCAGCCCGTCCATGAACCCGCGCATCCTGCTGTGGATGGCGCTGCTGTTCCTCGCCTGGCTGAACTTCGATGCCTGGATGAAGGATTACGGGCCGGCCGCGAGGCCGGCGGCCGAGGCACCGGTCGGCGCAGCCGCAGGCCCCGCGGGCAGCCCGCAGGACGGCCTCGCCGCGGAATTGCCGACGATCACCGGCGATGCGCCGGCGGTCACGGCCGCCGAGCCGGCGGCGAGCGACACGATCGCGGGCGCGATCGACGGCGCTGGCAAGGTCCGCATCGTCACCGACGTGCTGGATCTCGAACTCAGCCTTGCCGGCGGGGAGCTGATCCGCGCGGACATCCTGCAATACCCGCAGCACAAGGACGACCCGAAGAAGACGCCCGTGCGGCTGTTCAACGTCGACGCGCCCGCGACGCAGTTTCTTTTCCAGTCGGGCCTGACGACCGGAGAGCCGGGGCGCAACGAGCCGAATCACAAGGCGAACTTCACGGTGCGGGCGGCGGAATTCCGGCTCCCGGAGGGCAGCGACACTCTCGAGGTGCCGCTCGCCTGGAGCGACGGCGCCGGGCTCAGCGTGACGAAGACGTTCACGTTCAGGCGCGGCTCGTACCAGGCAGGCATCGGCTACCGGGTCGAGAACGCCGGCGCGGAGCCGGTGAAGCTCGCGTCCTACGTGCAGCTCCTGCGCCACTCGCTCGGCAACCAGCGCTCGATGTGGGACCCGGAGACCTACGCCTTCCGGGGGCCGGCGTACTTCGACGGCGAGAAGTACCAGAAGCTCGACATCGAGGACGAGGACGACGCCGCGCTCTCGCGCCCCGTGACCGGTGGCTGGATCGCGGCGATGCAGCACCACTTCGTGGCGGCGGCCGTTCCGGTGGCGGGCCAGGCGTACCAGTTCGAGCTGCGCGTCGAGGATCTGGACTACCTGTTGCGCGGGATCGGCCCCGCGCACACGGTGCCGGCCGGCGGGAGACTCGAGTTCTCGGAGACGCTGTTCGTCGGGCCGAAGCTGCAGGAGCAGTTGAAGGCCGCCGGCCCGCGCCTCGAGCTGACCGCCGACTACGGCATGCTGACGATTCTAGCGCAGCCCCTGTTCTGGCTGCTGTCGAAGATCTACGAATTCGTCGGCAACTGGGGGTGGACGATCATCATCGTCACATTCCTCATCAAGCTCGTGTTCTACAAGCTCGCCGAAACGAGCGGCCGCTCGATGGCGAAGATGAAGACCGCCGCGCCGCGGCTGAAGGCGATCCAGGAGCGCCACAAGGACAATCGCAAGGAACAGGCGCGCGCGATGATGGAGCTCTACAAGCGCGAGAAAATCAACCCGGTCGCGGGCTGCCTGCCGGTGCTGGTGCAGATTCCGTTCTTCCTCGCGTTCTACTGGGTGCTGCTCGAGAGCGTCGAGATGCGCCAGGCCCCGTTCATGGGCTGGATCCAGGACCTGTCGGCCCGCGACCCGTTCTTCATCCTGCCGATCCTGATGGGCGGCGCGATGTACCTGCAGTTCAAGCTGAACCCGGCGCCGCCGGACCCGGTGCAGGCCAAGGTGTTCGCCTTCATGCCGGTGGTCATGACCTTCATGTTCATGTGGTTCCCGTCGGGCCTGGTGCTCTACTGGCTCACCAACACGGTGCTGTCGATCGCCCAGCAGTGGCGCATCAACCGCGTGGTGGAGGCCGAGGCCAGGAAACAGCGCGGCGGTTGAGCGAAACGGCGCCATGATCCTGGTCGGCGACGTGGGCGGCACGCGCACGCGCCTCGCGCTGGCGCGGCGCGTGGGCGAGCACTTCGAGATCACCGGAATCGAGGCGAGCCCGACCACGCCGGACATCGCGGCGAAGGTCGCGCGTTTCCTGGATGGCCGGAAAGTGGAGGCGGCGGCCTTTGGCGTCGCCGGCCCGGTGACCACGGAGCGCGCGATCCGGCTCACGAATGCGGACGTGACGCTGGAATCCGACGAACTTGCGCGAGCCGCGGGCGTCGGACAGGTCGTGCTGGTGAATGACTTCCGTGCCATTGCCGAGGCGATTCCCCAGCTTTGCGCGGGCGACGTCCGGCCCTGCGGCGGCGGCGCGGCGGTGGCAGGCGAACCCGCCCTGGTGCTGGGTCCGGGAACCGGGCTCGGCACCGCCATCGCTTCACCTGACGCCAATGCCTGGCACGTCATACAGGGCGATGGCGGACACGCCGATCTTGCGCCGGTGGATGACGAGGAGCTCGAGGTCTGGCGGCAGCTGCGGCGGACCCACGGACGCGTCTCGGCCGAGACCGTGCTGTCCGGCCCGGGTCTTGAACGGCTGTACGCCGCCCTCGCCGGACGGAGCCTGGACGCTGCCGGAATCGACGCGGCCGCCTGGCGCGGCGAACCCGAGGCCGTCCGCGCCCACGCGCTCTTCACCCGCTGGCTCGGGCGGGTCGCCGGCAACCTCGCGCTCGTCGCCGGGGCGCGCGGTGGCGTGTATCTCGCCGGCGGCATCCTGCCGCGCTGGTCGTCGCGCTTCGACGTCGCCGGCTTTCGACGCGCGTTCGAAGACAAGGGACAATACGCGGCATGGTTGGGTGCGATCCCGTCGTCACTCATCACCCACCCGAATCCGGGGCTCCTGGGCCTCGCCGTGATGGCCCGCGCGCGGCGGTGAACGCCGCGCGCGACACCATCGTCGCGCCGGCGACGCCGCCGGGCCGCGGCGGCATCGGCGTGGTGCGCGTCTCGGGGCCCGAAACCCGCCGGATCGCGACCGGGATCCTCGGCGGCCTGCCCGAGGCGCGCCACGCGACGGTCGCCGTGTTCGCGGGCACCGGCGGTCTCACGGTCGACGTCGGCATCGCGCTGTACTTCCCGGCGCCCGCCTCCTTCACGGGCGAGGATGTGCTCGAACTGCACGGCCATGGCGGCCCGGTGGTGATGGACCTGCTGGTCGCACGCGCGATCGAACTCGGCGCGCGCCTCGCGCGGCCCGGCGAGTTCAGCGAGCGCGCCTTTCACAACGGCAAGCTCGACCTGGTGCAGGCGGAAGCGATCGCGGACCTCATCGCCGCGGGCTCGGCCGAGGCCGCGCGCGCGGCGCTGCGCTCGCTGTCCGGCGAGTTCTCGCGTGAAATCGGAGCGCTCGCGCTGCGCGTGATGCAGCTGCGCGCCTACGTCGAGGCGGCGATCGACTTTCCCGACGAGGATGCGGAGTTCCTGGAATCCCAGGAAGTGAAGGATCGGCTGACAGAGATCGGCCAGCGCTTCGCGTCGATCGCCGAGACGCTGCGCCAGGGCCGCGCGCTGCGCGACGGGCTGCACGTCGTGATCGCAGGGCGGCCGAACGCGGGCAAGTCGAGCCTGCTGAATGCGCTCGCCGGCCACGACGCGGCGATCGTGACCGAGATCCCGGGCACGACGCGCGACCTCCTGCGCGAGCGCATCCATGTGGACGGCCTGCCGATCCACGTGGTGGATACCGCGGGCCTGCGGGATACGGACGACGTGATCGAGGTCGAGGGCCTCCGGCGCGCGCGCATGGAGATGAGCCGCGCGGACCTCGTGCTGTACGTGGTGGACGCGGCGCACGGCTTCGCCGAAGGCGAAGAGGCGGATCTGCCCGCGGGCACGACCACGCTCGTGGTGTGGAACAAGTCCGACCTGCCACAGGCGCAGCCGCCGCCCGAGCTCGAGGATCGGCCGTCGCTCGCGATTTCCGCGCTGACCGGCGTGGGGCTTCCCGAGTTGCGCGCGCAGCTGAAGGCGGCCGCGGGCTATCAGTCCGAGAGCAGCGCCTGGTCGGCGCGCCGCCGGCATCTCGACGCGCTCGAGCGCGCGCGCAGCCTGTTCGAGGTCGCTGAAGCCCGGCTCGGCGAGAAGGCATCGTTCGAGCTGGTCGCCGAGGAGCTGCGCCAGGCCCACCAGGCGCTCGGCGAGATCACCGGCGAGGTGTCGAGCGATGCGCTGCTCGGCGCGGTGTTCGCGACCTTCTGCATTGGCAAGTAACGTGCGGAGCCGGGCAGCGCTCCTGGGCCTGATCGCCGCCGGCCTGTCGCTGGCCGCGACGGTTTCGGCCGAGCAAGTACTGCTCAACGCCTCGTACGATCCAACACGCGAGTTGTACGCCGAGTACAACGAGGCGTTCTTGGCGCACTGGAAAATGACCACGGGCGGGGAAGTGACGATCCGCCAGTCGCACAACGGTTCTGGCAAGCAGGCGCGGGCCGTGATCGACGGCCTGCCGGCCGACGTCGTGACGCTCGCGCTCGCCTGGGGCATCGACGCGCTGGTGGAGCGTGCCGGGCTGCTGCCGGCGGACTGGCAGGCCCGCCTGCCGCACGGGAGCAGGCCCTACACCTCGACGATCGTGTTCCTGGTGCGCGCCGGCAACCCGAAAAGAATCCGGGACTGGGGCGACCTCGTCCGGCCGGACGTTGAGGTGATCACGCCGAACCCGAAGACCTCGGGTGGCGCGCGCTGGAACCACCTTGCGGCCTGGGCCTATGCGTTGCGCCAGCCGGGGGCGACGGAGACCAGCGCGGAAGCGTTCCTCGCGAAGCTGTATGGAAACGTCCCGGTACTCGATGCGCGCGCGCGGGTCGCTCACGACCTTCGCGCAGCGCGGCATCGGCGACGTCGTGGTCACCTGGAAGAACGAGGCGCATCTGGCGATGCGCGCGCTCGGCGCCGGGCGATTCGAGCTCGTGGTTCCTTCGATCAGCATGCTGGCTGAGCCGCCGGTGGCGGTCGTCGACCGCATCGCACAGCGCCGCGGCACCACGGAACTGGCGCGCGCCTACCTAGAATTCCTGTACTCGCCGCAGGCGCAGGAGATCGTCGCGCGGCACCACTTCCGGCCGCGCGACGCGGCGGTGCTGGCGCGGCACGCGGCGAGCTTTCCGCCGGTGCAAATGGTGACCATCGCGGACCTCGGCGGCTGGGAGCAGATGCACGCGCAGCACTTCGCGGAGGGCGGCGTGTTCGACCGCATCCAGGCCGCGCGCCGTGCAACGCGGCGCGCCGCAGGAAGGTCAGCGAATGGCGCTCCTTGAGCGCCACTCCACCAGCGTCTTGGCGATCAGCGTCAGGATCGCCAGAATGGCGAGCAGCGAGGCGACCGCGAACGCGGCGACGAAATCGTACTCGTTGTAGAGGATCTCGACCTGCAGCGGCATGGTGTTCGTGACGCCGCGGATGTGGCCCGAGACCACCGACACGGCGCCGAACTCGCCCATGACGCGGGCATTGCACAGGATCACGCCGTACAGCAGTCCCCAGCGGATCTTCGGCAGCGTGATGCGCAGGACGTGGTCCACGGCCGCGCGCCGAGCGACAGCGCCGCTACCTCGTCGTCGCTGCCGCGCTGCTGCATGAGGGGGATCAGCTCGCGCGCGACGTAAGGGAAGGAGATGAAGATCGTCGCGAGGACGATGCCGGTCACGGCGAAGATGACGTGGATGCCGCGCTCGATGAGCCAGCCGCCGAACCAGCCGTGGGCGCCGAACACGAACACCAGCACGAGACCGGCGATCACCGGCGAGATGGCGAGCGGCAGGTCGATCAGCGTCACGAGCAGGCTCTTGCCGCGGAACTCGAAGCGCGCGATCGCCCACGCGGCCGCGATGCCGAACAGCGTGTTGACCGGCACGACGATCGCGGCTGTCAGCAGCGTGAGCCTGATCGAGGCGAGGGTGTCGGGCTCGGCGAGGCTCGAATACCAGGCGCCGACGCCCTTCGCGAAGGCCTGCGCGAGGACGGCGCCGAGCGGCGCGAGGAGCAGCAGCCCGAGGAAGGCGAAGGACACCGCCAGGAGCAGCGCGCGCGTCACGCGACTGCCGCGCGTCATCGTGCGCAGTTCGGCCGAGGTCCCGCCCCCGGCGGCCATCAGCGTACCGCCCGGATGCCGAGGCGCCGCTGGCCCCAGCCCTGGACCGCGTTGATCGCCAGCAGCATCATGAAGGAAACCGCGAGCATGAAGAACCCGAGCGCGGCGGCGGCGGCGTAGTCGTATTGCTCGAGGCGGATCACGATCAGCAGGGGCGTGATCTCGGTCGCGAACGGCAGGTTGCCCGAGATGAATACGATAGACCCGTACTTGCCGATGCCGCGCGCGAACGCGAGGGTGAAGCCGGTCGCGAGGGCGGGCAGCACGGTCGGCAGGATGATGCGGCGGAAAACGTGGAAGCCGCCGGCACCGAGGGACTCGGCGGCGTCCTCGAGGTCGCGGTGCACATCGGCCAGCGCCAGCTGCAGCGAGCGAACGACGAACGGCAGGCCGATCAGCACCAGGGCCACGACCACGCCGAGGCGCGTGTAGGCGACCTGCACGCCGGCGGCAGCGAGCTGCTGGCCCAGCCAGCCGGCCGGGGAAAACACGGTCGCGAGCGCGATGCCGGACACCGCGGTCGGCAGCGCGAAGGGCAGGTCGATCATCGTGTCGAGCAGCCGCCGGTCCGGGAAGTCGTAGCGCACCAGGCACCAGGCAACGATGAAGCCGAATACGGCGTTGATCGTGGCGGCAATGGCGGCTGCGCCGAACGAAAGCCGGTAGGAGGCGACCGCACGCTCGTCGGTGAGAAGGCCGAGCAGGTCGCCCGGCGGGATCTCGAATGCGCGGATCACCAGCGCCGCGAGCGGCAGCAGGATGATGGCGCTGAGGAATGAGACCGTGAAGCCGAATGTCAGCCCGAAGCCGGGCAGCACGCTCGGCACCGCGACGCGGCCGTGGGCCATGCTCAGTCTGCCCCCGCCGGCGAGCGCACGAGCGGGACCGGCCGCAGCCGCGGCTCCTCGAGCAGGCCCGCGAGGCGCGCGGTCTCGTCCTCCTCCAGCGTGTCGAGGCCGAGCACGAGCATGGAGTTCGGATCCTTGCCCAGCTCGCGCTCGAGTTCCGCGTCGAGGTCGCCGAAGCGCAGCTCGGTGCGCAGGTCGAGCTGATGCTCGAGCTGGGCGCGCGCTCGCGCGTCGAGCAGGAGCCGCAGGCATGAGGCGCGCTCGCGCTCGGGCGTGGCACCGTCGTGTATTTCGAGCAGCACGGACTCGGCCGGGATGTGGCGCAGGAGACTCGCCGCGACGCCAAGGGACTCGACACCGGCCTCCGCGCCGGGCAGCACGACGATGCGGGATGGCAGTACCGCGCCCGCGGGCAGGACGAGAACCTGCGAGGTGCCGTGGGCGAGATTCCAGAGCGCCGCCGCCGCGGCGCCGGGGCCTGCTGCGAGCACGGGCATGCCGGGAGGCGCGCTCGCGCCTCGGTCGGTCCGGGCCGTGATGCGTGTCTACATGCGCGCCGCGAGCGTCGCCAGGAACGGCGATTCGCCGAGCGCCGCGGCGACGGTCTCGTCACGCGCGATCACGGTGAAGCTCGAGATCGGGGTCGGGAGGCTGTGGATGCGCCGCGCGCTCACGTCACCCGCTGGCTGGCGGCGAGCGGGCTGGCGCGCTGTTCCGGGAATGTGCGCGACACGTCGAGCAGCCAGGTCCTGCCGTCCGCGCCCTCCCGGTCCGGCGTCGCGGGAATCGGCCCGGCCGCCAGGGTCATGCGCACGCGCAGGCGCTCCACGGCGCCTGCGAACTTCAGCTCCTCGACGACACCGATCCCCACCCGCGTGAGGCCGGCGGAAGTCTCGCCGGCGTTGAGCACGACTTCCTCCGGGCGGACCACGGCGACGATTTCGCGCGGCGTGACCGCTTGCGCGTCGGGGCGCTCGAACTGCAGCCGGTTGCCGCGCCGGTAGCCGAGCAGCAGGTTGGCCGCGCCGAGGAACGTGGCGACGAAGCGCGTGCGCGGCCGGGCGTACAGGTCGTCGAAGCCGCCGACCTCGAGCAGCCGGCCCTGGTGCATGACGCCGATGCGATCGGCCATCGCGAAGGCCTCGTCCTGGTCGTGCGTCACGAGGATGGTGGAGATGCCGAGCTCGCGCTGGATCCTGCGGATCGTGCGGCGCAGCTCCGCGCGGATCTTGGCGTCGAGCGCGCCGAACGGCTCGTCGAGCAGCAATACCTCGGGCCGGTGCGCGAGCGCGCGTGCCACGGCGACGCGCTGCTGCTGGCCGCCCGAGAGCTCGGCCGGCAGCCGGTCGTCCATGCCCTCGAGCGCGATGAGCTTGAGCAGCTCGCGCCGCCTGGCGAGGCGATCGGCGCGCTTCATGCGGCGCACGCGCAGCGCGAACTAGATGTTGTCCGCGACGCTCATGTGCCGGAACAGCGCGTAGTGCTGGAACACGAAGCCGACGCCGCGGTCGCGGGCGGTGACGGCCGTCACGTCGCGGCCGCGCAGGGACACGCGTCCGTGGTCGATCAGGACCAGGCCCGCGATTGCCCGCAGCAGCGTGCTCTTGCCGCTGCCCGAGGGGCCGAGCAGGACCAAGAGCTCGCCGTCGCCGATTTCCAGCGAGACGTCGTTGACGACCGGAAGCGATTGGTAGCGCTTGGTGACTTGGTCGAGCTCGATGGACATGCGAGGAAACCCGCCGGCTCTACCGGGCTAACGCCGGAACGACATCGATAAGCACGATCTTCCGCTCAGGCTGCGGCGCTGGCTGACGCCCGCCCGCGCCGGCGCATCCACAGGTAGATCGGCAGGCCCGCGAGCGCGAGCACCAGCGCCCAGATGAACGGCTCCCAGCCGACGCCCTTGAAGGCGAACGCGGCGAACGCGACGCCGCCCGCAGCAGCGAACCAGAGCGCCGGCGAGAGCCCGGCGGGGTCGCGCTTGAGCAGCGTGAACAGCGCGAACGAGCAGCACACGTACAGCGGCAGGTTCGCCGCGGAGACGATCAGCGAGAGCTTGGTGAAGGCGCCGACCAACGTCGCGCTGAAGTTCATGATGCCGAGCGCCGTCGCGAGCGCGCCGGCGAGCAGCAGCGACGCCCAGGGCACGCCGAAGCGGTTGCTCGCGCCGAGGATCGGCGGCAGCAGGCGGTGCGAGGCGAGCGTGCGCGTCAGCTCGCCGGCGAGCAGCGTCCAGCCGTTGAGACAGCCGAGGCCGCTCACCACGACGAACAGCGAGATCCAGCGGCCGTTGCCGGGGCCCAGCAGGCGGTCGGCGATGGTCACGAACGGCGCGTCGGACGCCGCGAGCGTCTCCTGTGGCACGACCAGCAGGCCAATGGCGACGATCGAGACGTATAGGGCCGCGACCAGCAGCGTGCCGATCAGCGTCGCGCGCGGGATCGTGCGTTCTGGGTCTCGCACGCGGCCCGCGGCGATCGCCGCGGATTCGAAACCGAGCATCGCGTACAGCGCGATCGCGGCGGCGGCCATGGACGCGTGCCCGGTCAGCGGCGTGGCCGGCAGGTTCGGCGTGTACGCGCCCGGGTTCGCGAGGATCGAGAACGCGCCCACGACCATGACCAGCACGAGGGGCACGATCTTGAGCAGCGATGTTGCGACCTGGACCCGGCCGCCGCTGCGCACGCCGAGCAGATTTACCGCGATGAAGATCCAGATGAACGCGACGGCGAGCACGGCGGGCGAGATGGATGCCGCCGCGGGGAAGACGGTCACGAAGTAGCCGATGACGCCGATCGCGAGCACCGGCAGCGTCGCCCAGACGGAGATCCAGTAACACCACAGGGCGGGGAAGGCGATCACCTCGCCGAGCGTCGCGCGTACGTAGCCGAAGGGACCGGCGGCTTCGGGGAGTTTCCGCGCCAGCGCCGCGAAGCAGGTCGCGAGGCAAACGCAGCCGAAGATCACCGCCGCCCAGCCGGTCAGCGCGTTGAGCCCGAACGGGGCGAGCGCGGCGGGCTGCATGAAGATGCCCATCCCGATCGTGTTGCCGACGACCAGCGCCGTCGCCATGCCGAGGCCGAACTGGCGGTCGCTCATCGCTCGTCTCCCAGGCGGACCAGCCTGCCTTTCCAGATCACGCCCGACATGCGCCGCAAGCGATCGATGTCCTCGAGCGGGTCGCCCTCGACGGCGATGATGTTCGCGAACTTGCCGGGCGCGATCGAGCCGAGCTCCTGCGAGCGGCCGAGCGAGGCGGCGGCACTGGTGGTCGCGGACCGGATCGCTTCCAGCGGGGTCATGCCGTACTTGACCATGTAGGCGAACTGGCGCGCATTGTCGCCATGCGGGTAGATGCCGGAATCGGTGCCGAAGCCGATGCGCACGCCGGCCTTGACCGCCTTGGCGAAGTTCTGCCGCTGGATGTCGGTGGTCTCGCGGTTCTTGCGCAGGATCTCCTCGGACCGGCCGTCGCGCGTGCCGACCTCCTCGGTGTAGTCGCCGTTGTAGACATCGGCCACCAGCCAGGTGCCGTGCTTGACCATCAGCGCGATACCCTCGTCGTCGAGGTAGGAGCCGTGCTCGATGGTGCGCACGCCGGCGCGCACCGCGTTCTTGATGCCCTCCGCGCCGTGCGCGTGGGCGATGACGAAGGTGCCGGCGCGCGCAGCTTCCTCGACCGCCGCGCGGATCTCCTGCTCGCTGAACTCCGGCATCGACGGCGTGGTGCCGGAGGTGAACACCGCGCCAGTCGCGATCACCTTGATGAAGTCCGCGCCGTCGGCGAGCAATTCGCGCACTCGCTGGCGGACCTCCGCCTCGCTCGCGGCCACGCCGCGGCGCATTTCGCCCGGGACCTTGAGTGCGCCGGGCATCCCCGTCACCTCACCGCCGCCCCCGGGCGCCGTGACATAAGCGCCCGCGACGAACATGCACGGCCCCTCGACCTGCCGCGCGTTGACGGCGTTCCGGAGCGCGACGTCCACGAACGCGCGGTAGGTGCCGACGTCGCGCACCGCGGTGAAGTCGGCGCGCAGCGTCGCGCGTGCGTGCTCGACGCCGAGGAGGGCGTCGCGGGCCGCGGAGCTGATATCGCCGACCAGCTGGGCGTGCAGGTCGATCAGGCCCGGCAGCGCGGTGTAGGCGGACCAGTCGACGAACCGGTTGCCGCTGCGCGAGCTCGAGGACCACGGTGTCACCGAGGCGATGCGCCCGTCCTCGATGCGGATCGCGCGGTCGGCGAGATAGACGCCCTGGTCGACGTCGAGCATGCGGCCGGCGCGCACGATGACGGTGTCGGCGAATGCCGTGGGCGCGAGCGCCGCAACGGCGCAGGCGATGAGTGCGGGCAGCTTCGTGCGGATCGGGCTCATGTCACTCCCTGGAGCCTGTGGGCGACATCATAAATGCTGTTAGCATGGCGCCCCCAAGTATCGGTGCCGGGGAAGGTTTCCGGCGAGGTTGCAGCATTTGGCCATGGGAATCCGCGCGCTTCGTAGCATCCTTGCGTTGCTTTCCGCAATCGCCGTCTCGTACGCCGCCCACGCCGGCCCCCGCGCCCGCGACCTCGGGATTCCCTTTGACGGCAGCCCGGGCCCACTCAACGCGATCACCGACGTCGCCGGCGTCGAGGTCGGCCAGGTCACGCTGATCGAAGACCTCGCCGACGGGCGCAAGGTACGCACCGGCGTGACGGCGATCCTGCCGCGCGGCAAGGGGGACCTCGTGACGCCCGCATTCGCGGGCTGGTTCCCGCTGAACGGCAACGGCGAGATGACCGGCACGGCCTGGCTCGAGCAGTCGGGCCTGCTCGACGGCCCGGTGATGATCACGAACACGCACAGCGTCGGCGTCGTGCGCGATGCGACGATCGCCTGGCGCGTGCGCCAGGGCAACCCTGACCGCTACGGTTACTACTGGTCGCTGCCGGTCGTGGCCGAGACCTGGGACGGTCACCTGAACGACATCAACGGCTTCCACGTGAAACCCGAGCACGCGGCGCGCGCCCTTGATTCCGCGGCCGGCGGGCCGGTCGAGGAAGGCAACGTCGGCGGCGGCACGGGCATGATCTGCCACGAATTCAAGTGCGGCATCGGTACTGCTTCCCGCCGCATCACGATCGACGGCCGCGCGGCCACGGTCGGCGTGCTCGTGCAGGCGAACTATGGCTCGCGCGAGACGCTGCGGATCGCGGGCGCGCCTGTGGGGCAGCACCTCAACACCGACCGCGCCTACCAGGACCAGCAGCCGGCGCGCAATGCGGACAGGGACACCGGCTCGATCATCATCGTCGTCGCAACCGACGCGCCCCTCCTGCCGCACCAGCTCGAGCGCGTGGCGAAGCGCGCTGCGATGGGGCTCGCCCGCATGGGTTCCTACGCGGGCGACGGTTCCGGCGATATCTTCGTCGCGTTCTCCACGGCGAATCGCGGGGCGTTGTCGCGCGGTTCCTTCCCGGCCGCGACCTTCATCGAGAACGGCCTGCTCGACCCGGTCTTCGAGGCGACGGTGCAGGCGACCGAGGAGGCGATCGTCAACGCGATGATCGCCGCCCGGGACATGACGGGCGCCGGCGGCCACTACGCAAAGGCCATATCGCACGCGGAACTCATGAAGCTGCTCGAGCGCTACGGCCGCGGCGGCACGCCGAAGTAGGGCCCTTACCGGTCGAACGCGCGCTGCCGCCTCAATGCGCCGCGAACGCGCGGAACTTCGCGCGCGCGGCCTCGAGATAGGCGAGCGTGTCGGTCTTCTCCTGATCGCTGTTCCAGCCGCCGCGTGAATGCGTCGCCTCGACGATGCGGTCCATCCAGGCAACGAAATAGGCCGCGTCCGCGGGCGCCGGCGGCGGCGCAGGCGAGTCGAACCAGACCGGGCTGGTCGTCGCATAGGGGTAGAGGTCGAGCACCCAGGGATTCGGCTTCTCGTTGTAGGCGCGCAGCAGCACCCAGCCGCCGGCGTCGAAATCGACGTCGCCCGCCCAATCGAAGCGCATGCGGTCGCCCTCGAGCGCGAACGACAGGATGGACTTGCCGTTCTGCACCAGCTCGAGGCGATCCACCGGGAACGGCGCACGCATCGCGACGCGCACGGGCAGCCTGCCTGCGCGCGGCACCATGCCGCCCGGGCGCTGGCCGGCGACCTCGAAGCCGAGCAGCGGACCGTTGCTGACGAACGTGCGTCCCGACTTCAGCGCGTCGCCGAGCGCCGCGGGCGCGCGCTTGCCGCCCGTCTCGAGGAACACGCGCACGAGCCCGATCGGCCCGCGCAGTGACGCGTAGTTCGCCATCGCATCCGTACCCGCGCCGGCCGGCAGGCGGTAGCCGAGGTTGAGCAGGCGATGCCAGATGCCCGCGGTGATGTGGTGGTCCGAGAATCCCATCACCTCGAGGTAATCCACCTTGCCGTGCGCGACCGTCGCCGGCAGCTCGTAAGAGAGCTTCTTTTCCTTTGGCGGGTCGATGGGGAAGTCCGCGATGTGCACGTAGCCGACCAGACCGCCCTGCGCGCGCGCTAGGTCGGAGATCGCGCCGTTGTGAGGCCACGGGCTCTCGTAGGCCGTGTGCCGGTAGGCGGTGTAGTCGGGCAGCAGGTAGTGGTCCTCGAGATTCAGAAGTCCCAGGTGGCCCCAGAAGCTCGTGTGGTATTCCTGCGCGTGGAACAGGACGCGCCGGCCGCTCGCCGGGTCCGGGCCGCCGCCGGCCCGGAAGTACGCGATGTCCGGGATGCGTTCCTCCTTGTTGACCAGCAGGTTGTAGACGACGTCGAGATCCTCGGCATCCTGCTGTCGCAGCAGGTTCTCGGGCGTGTTGCGGTAGTGCCCGCCGTAATTCATGTGCACGTGCAGGTCGGCGGAGACGAACCGGCCGAACTCCGGCGGCAGGCCGTTGTCCTCCATGCGGACCTCGAGCTGCGTCGCCTCGCCCGCGGGGAAGTCACGTTCGATCGCGACGTGCCGGCGCTGGAAACCGGATTGCACCTGGATCGTCGTCCGGCCGGGCGGAACTTCGACGGCACAGGCCGGGACCGCGGCCGGGCAGTGGAAGTAATGCACCTCGCTCGGGAACTGCGCGCGGTCGTACAGCTCGTCCCCGTGCATCCAGGCGCCGGCGGGCGCGTGCCAGCGGCCGTCGCTCGCTAGTACCGAGACGCGCGCTGCAATGGGCTCGCCAGCGGCGTCCCGCGGCCGGATCAGGATGGTCGCCGCGGCCGACAGGCGCTGCCTGACCTGCGCCGCGACTTTTTCGCGGGCGCCGCCGAAATACGCCTGTACCCAGAGCGAGGTGTCGCCGCCCTCGTTGCTGATGTAGGCAATGCGCGAGCCGTCCGGTGACCAGCGCGCGTTCCTGCGGTCGAACTCGCCGTAGGTGAGCGGCAGCGGCGCGACGTCGTCGGTCCTCGTCAGCCAGAGCTGGTGCCACTGGCCGCCGTGATAGTTCGAGAACAGGATGCGCCGGCCGTCCGGCCCGATCTCCGGTCGCGCGGCCCAGGAGGTCTCGAGCACGCGGCGGTCGAGGCAGTCGGGTTCTCCGCCTGCGACGGCGATCGAGCAGATCCAGCCCGTGCCCCAGGGGATCTCCGCGTTGGTCACGTACCAGACGCGCTCACCGTCCGGCGACCATGACGGATTGATGAAGTGGTCGTGGGTCGAATAGTAATAGCGATCGATGCGGCTCTCGCGCGGCGCGACGAGATCGCGCACGTTGGTAAGTCCGGCGGCAGACAGGTCGGCGATCTTGAGATTGAAGTGACCGCTGCCTTCGGTCGAGACGAAGACGAGCTTTCGGCCGTCCGGCGAGATGCGCGGCTCGAGGTTGACGCCGCCGCCCGCGGTGAGCGCCTGCTCGCGTCCGGTCCCGAGGTCGAGCCGCCAGAGCTCGAAGGCCTTGCCGTCGTAGCGCGTGAACACGACTGACCGGCCGTCGGGCGCCACGTCGGGCTGGTGGTCGTAGGCGCCGGCCGGATGCGTGATCTCGCGCGCCTCGCCCGCGCCGATCTTCTGGCGCCAGAGCGAGCCATCCATGCCGTAAACCAGCTCGTCGCCGGCGGGCAGGAAGGCGACGGAAGAAGGCCCGGTCGTCAGCTGCGGGATGTATAGCTCGCGCCAGTAGTAGTTGTGCGGCAGCGCGACCTGGGAGAGCACCGCCTCGCGCCCGGCGCCTGCCGCCGCCGCGGCAAGGAGCGGGGCCAGCAGGAGCAGGGCGCGGGCGGCGGGCCTCACGCCTGGCCCTAGGGAGCGTTGATTTGCCCCAGCATGCAGCGCGTTACGCGCGCGCCTTGGCGGGACTGCGTTGCGTGCCTTGCCCATAGCGAATGCTATGAGGCTTCGGCTCGCGCCTTGTCCCGCCAAGGCGCGCGCGTAACGCGCTGCATGCTGGGGCAAATCAACGCTCCCTAGGGGCCTCGTCCAGGCTGGTCCGGAAGTAGCCGAGCGCCTCGTCGACCTCGGCTTCCGTCACGCAGAGCGGCGGCATGAAGCGCAGCGTCGAGACGCCGCAGGACAGCAGCAGCAGGCCATTCTGATAGGCGCGGTGCAGCAGCCGGTCCACCATCTCGCGCGCCGGCGAACCATCCTTCTCGATCATCTCGACGCCGATCATGAGGCCGTAGCCGCGGACGTCGCCGATGCAGGGGTAGTCGGCCTTCATCTCGTGCAGCCGCTTCATGAAATGGGCGCCGACCTTCGCTGCGTTCGCGCAATACTGTTCGCCCACCAGGTCGATCGTCGCATTCGCGGCCGCGCAGGCGACCGGGTTGCCGCCGTAGGTGTTGCCGTGCGCGCCCTTCTTCCACTGTTTCATGAGGCTCGCGCGCGCGACCACCGCGCCGATCGGGAGCCCGGAGCCGAGTCCTTTCGCCAGGGCCATGATGTCCGGCTTCACGCCCGAGTGTTCGCAGCCGAACATCCTGCCGGTGCGGCCGATGCCCGACTGCACCTCGTCGAACACGAGCAGGATCCCGTGCTGGTCGCAGATCTGCCGCAGGCCCGCGAGGAATCCCGGCGGTGGCACGAGGTAGCCGCCCTCGCCCTGCACCGGCTCGATCACCATCGCGGCGACTTCCGAGGGCGGGAGATTGCGCTCGAACAGCATGCGGATGTAGTCGAGCACGGCCTTGCCCTGGTCGCTGCCGGCGAACAGCGGGCGGTACGGGTTCGGGAAGGGCACGTGCGTCACGCCCGGCATGGTCGGGGAAAATCCCGCCTGCTGCGTGTACTTGCTCGAGGTCAGCGACAGCGAGCCCATCGTGCGGCCGTGGAAGCCGCCGAGGAAGCCGATGATGCGGCCGCGCTTCGTGACGTAGCGCGCGAGCTTCAGCGCGCCCTCGACCGCCTCCGTGCCGGACTGGCAAAGGAACACCATGCCCGGCTCGCTCATCGGCGCGAGCGCCGAGAGCTTCTCGCACAGCGAGGTGAACTCCTCGTGCCAGTAGTCGCTCGAGATGTGCAGGAACTTGCCCGCCGCGTCCTGCACCGCCTTGACCACGCGCGGGTGCGCATGGCCGGTCGCGCAGACCGCGATGCCGGCCGCGAAGTCGAGGAACCGGTTGCCGTCGACGTCCCAGACTTCCGTGCCTTTGCCGTGCGACATCACGAACGGGTAGTCGCGCGGGTAGGACGGCGAAGTCACCTTGACGTCGCGCTCGATCATGGCGCGGGACTTCGGTCCCGGCAGCGTCGTCTTGATGTGGGAGTTCTTGATTGCGCCGGCGGCGCGGACGTTTGCGTTCATAGCGGCAGCCTCACAGGTTCACGATGCGCCGCGGCGGTGCGGGCTTCGAGGGCGCGCAGCACCTCGAGTTCCGCCGCCGTCGGCGGCGCGCAGGTATCGAGTTCGGGCAGCACGGCGAGCGGCCAACCGATGGCGGCGCGGGCTTCGTCTGCCGGGATTCCGGGATAAACCGCGGAAAGCGTGAATTCTCCGGATTCCCCGTGCGGTTTCAAGATCCCGACGTCGGTGACCAGCACGGCGGGGCCGGCCCCGCGCGCACCGCTTTGCGGGCGGCCGGGGAAATGCCCGCCGCTGGTCTGGAAATCGATCTTCTTGACGAAACTGCGCGGCGAGGCCTTCATGACCACGAACACCTGGCGCGCGTGCGCCGCGATCTCCGTGGCCCCGCCGGCGCCCGGCAGGCGCGTCTTCGGCTTGTCGTAGGAGCCGATCACGGTGCTGTTGAGGTTGCCGAACCGGTCGATCTGCGCGGCGCCGAGGAAACCGATGTCGATGCGCCCGGCCTGCAGGTAGTCGCTGAAGATGTCGGGCAGCGGGATCACGCAGGTCGCGGTCTCCGCGAGCTCGCCGTCGCCGATCGAGAGCGGCAGCACGGTTGGGCGCGTGCCGATCGTGCCGGACTCGTAGATCAGCACCAGCTCCGGCGCGTGGGTCAGGCGCGCGAGATTGCACGCCGCGCTCGGCAGGCCGATGCCGACGAAGCACACCTGTCCGTCGCGCAATAGCCGCGCGGCCGCAACTGTCATCATCTCATCGCGGGTGTATTCGCTCATGCGGCGCACCCCGAGTTGCGTCGTGACGGCATCGCGGAGCGCACTTCGCCGGCGGGACTCCCCTCGTTCGCTCGGAAGAACGGACACTCGCTCACTCGGGGGTCCCGCAACGGCTCGTGCGCGCGCGATGCGCCGCGACACGTCACGCGCGCGCCGGCGTGCAGCTTCATGCGGCCTCGCGGAGGCTGGCGAGGAACCCGCGGTGATCGCGAGTCGCCCGCACGTGGCGGTCGATCCAGGCCGTGAACCCGCCGCGGTCGCGCGCGATCGCGTCCCAGCGCAGGTAGAAGTCGTTGTCCCGCGCGTAATGCCCGTGCGCGTAGGACGGCCAGGCGCCGCCCGGGACCTGCGAGACCGCGGTGACCGTGAACGCCGGCAGCACGATGTTGTTCATCGCCGGCGGCAGCTCGTCGACGATCTGTTCGACGGTCACCAGCAGCTTCGCCGCCGCGAGCGCGGCCTCGCGTGCCGCGCCGACGATGCCGTCGATCGCGACGTTGCCGTGCCGGTCGGCGCGCTGGGCGTGCAGGATGGTGACGTCCGGGTTCACCGCGGGGACGGTGGCGATGTTCTCGCCGGTGTAGGGGCAGGTGACGTGCCGGATGCGCGGGTTCCTGGCCGGCAGGTCGGTGCCGATGTAGCCGCGCAGCATGCCGAACGGCAGCCGCGCGGCGCCCGCGCGGTAGCCGACCGCCATGGCCGCGTGGCTGTGCTCGTCGATCTCGAGGGCGCAGGGCCAGCCGTTCTCGACCGCGTCGCGCAGGCGATGCAGCGAGCCGACGCCCGGGTTGCCGCCCCAGGAGAATGTCAGCTTGCGTGCGGCGCCCACGCCGATGAGCTGGTCGTAGACCAGATCCGGCGTCATGCGCGCCAGGTGCAGGTCCTTGCGGCCCTGCCGGATCAGCTCATGGCCCGCGGCAAACGGGATGAGGTGCGTGAAGCCCTCGAGCGCGAGGCAGTCGCCGTCGGCGACGTGCTTCGCGATCGCGTCCTTGAGCGGCAGGAACTCGGTCATTCATTCCACCACGGTGCGGGACTGCTCGCGGAGGTAAAGCGGCAGGTAGTAGGCCGAGGCGATCGCCTTGCCCGAGGAACCGGAGCCCTTCCAGCCGCCGAACGGCTGGTAACCCGGCCAGGCGCCGGTGGTCGCGCCCGCGCCGCGATTCGCGTAGATGACGCCCGCCTGGATGTTCTCCTGGAACCACGGGATCTCGTCCTTGGCGCCGAAGAAACCGGCCGTGAGCCCCATGTCCGTGTCGTTGGCGAGCCGCATCGCCTCGTCGCGGTCGCGGTAGCGGTGGACCATCAGGATCGGCAGGAACATCTCGTGCTTCCACAGCGGGTCCGAGAGGTCCGCCTCCGCGAGCACCGGTTCGACGTAGTAGCCGCGGGCGAACGCGCCCTCGGACGGCTGCCGGCCGCCGCGGCGCAGCTTCGCGCCGCGTGACTTGAGGTCGGCGACGTAGCGCGCATAGGACTCATGCGCGCGCTTGTTCACCACAGGCCCCAGTCCCGTTGCGCGCTCGGTGGGATCGCCGATCCTGATCTTGTCGATCTCCTGCTCGATCTTCGCGAGCAGCGGCTCGGCGACCTTCTCATGCACGTAGAGCCGCGACAGCGCCGAGCACTTCTGGCCGCCCATGCCGTATGCGGAACGCGCGATGCCCGCGGCCGCGCGGTCGAGGTCGGCGTGCTCGGTGACGATCGTCGGGTTCTTGCCGCCCATCTCGGCGATGTAGGGCCGCGGGTACGCGCCCTTGGCGATCTCGTCCATGATCGCGCGCCCCACTGCGACCGAGCCGGTGAAGGTGACGCCGGCGACGCGAGCGTCTCGCAAGAGCTGCTCGCCGATCGCAGAGCCGGGGCCATTGACGTAGTTGAAGACGCCCGGCGGTACGCCCGCGTCGCGGATGCAGTCGGCGAGGAGCCGGCCCGCCCAGGGCGTGTCGGATGCGCACTTGAGGACAACGGTGTTGCCGGTCACGAGCGCGGCGGCAGTGGGTCCCGCGGCGAGCGCGAACGGGAAGTTGAACGGCGCGATCACGGCCCACACGCCGTAGGGGCGCATGATGCTCTTGTTGCGCGCGACGAACGCCGTCGAGGGATCGTTTGGCAGGTCGAACTCGTAGCCCTTGTGCGACTCGAAGTCGTCCGCGTAGACGTTGAAGAAGTCGACGACCTCCTGCGCCTCGCCGAGCGCCTCGAGGCGGTTCTTGCCGACTTCGAGCACGAGCGCGGCGGCGATGTCGTAGACGCGCTCCTCGACGAGGGTGGCGACCTTGCGCATCAGCGCGACGCGCTTCGCCGTGCCGGCGTCGCGCCACGCCGGCCAGGCGCGGGCGGCGGCGGCGAGCGCCGTGTCCACTTCGCTGGCGTTCGCATGCGGGAAGCGGCCGATCAGGATCTTGCTGTCGATCGGGCTGCGGCGCTCGTCCGACTCAGCGGCCGGGGCGTCCTTGCCGTCGATGAACATCGCGTGAGTCGCGCCGAGCTTCCCGCGCATCCTCGCGAGTGCCTTCTCGAAACGCTCGTGCAGCTCTTCGGGCGGGTTGAACATTGTCGAGTAAGTCAGTCGGAAGCTCATGAGGCGCGCTCCAGGGACGCAGGAAAGAACCGGGTAAGCAGGCGGTCGAGCAGGCCGAGCGCGTCGGCGAGCTCGGTCTCGGCGATGACCAGCGGCGGCGCAAGGATCAGCAGGTTGCCGCGCGAACCGAAGGATACGCCCGCCTCGCGCGCGGCGGCGAGCAGCGCCTTCATGGCCTCGCTCTGCGCGGGCCAGGGCGCGATCGGCGCCTTCGTCTTGCGGTCGGCGACCAGCTCGACGACGGCGAACAGGCCGTGGCCGCCGCGCAGGTCGCCGATCACCGGGTGGCGCGCTGCGAGTTTCTGCAGCTCCGCGAACATCGACGCGCCCAGGCGGCGCGAGCGCTCCACCAGCTTCTCGTCGCGGTACGCGTCGATCGCCGCCGCGCCGGCGGCGCAGGACAGCGGGTGGCCGCAGTAGGTGAGGCCGCCGTAGAACATCTCGCGCTCGATGCGGGCATAGACCTCGGCGCTCATCACGACCGCGCCGAGCGGCGCGACCGCGCCCGTGAGCCCCTTGGCGAGCGTCATGAGGTCAGGGCGGTTTTCCGGACCGTAGCGTTGCCAGGCGAACCAGTCGCCGCAACGGCCGAAGCCGCTCATGACCTCGTCGGCGACCAGCAGCACGCCGCGCTCGCGCGTCACGCGCCGCAGTTCCGGCCAGAAATTGTCCGGCGGCACGATGCCGTTGCTGCCGGCGTTCACTTCCATGAGCACCGCGGCGACGTTCTCCGCGCGCTCTTTGTCGATGGTGTCGGCGACGGCGGCGGCCGCGCGCCGGCCGCATTCCTCGGGCGTCCTGCTGTTCCACGGGCAGCGGTAGGCGTAGGGCGGCGGCACGTGGCGCACCCCCCAGGCCTCGGCATCCACCTGGTGCGCGGTGCGCGCGTCGCCCGAGAGCGCCATCGGCATGTATGTCGCGCCGTGGTACGAGCGGTCGCGGGTGATGATCAGGCCGCGCGGGCGCTTGGTCGCCTGCCGCGCGATGCGCACGGCGTTGTCGTTGGCGTCGCCGCCGCCCAGCGTGAAGAACACGCGCCCGCCCGCAAAACCGGAAACCTCGAGCAGGCGCTCCGCCAGCGCCCGGCGCGGCTCCGCGCCCCAGGCGGCGGTCACGAACGCGAGCTTGTCGGCCTGGGCCTTGAGTGCGGCGACGAGCTTCGGGTGCTGGTGGCCGAGGTTGCTGCACTCGACGAGGCTCGACATGTCGAGGATCTCGCGCCCGTCCTCCAGGATCAGCCGGGCACCGCGCCCGCCGACGACCGTCGGGGCGTTCCAGTCCCCCGGCACGCACCAGCTGTGCAGGACGAAATCGCGTTCATTGCCCATTTCCTTATTCTCTCACGCCCGCCTGCCGGCCGCAGACTGCACGCGCGTCATGCCAGTTCGCGTCGGCGCAGAAGGCGGTACGCCACCGGGATGACGAACAGCGACAGGAGCGGCGCCGTGATCATGCCTCCGACCATGGGCGCAGCGATGCGCTGCATGATTTCCGACCCGGCACCTTGGCTCCACAGGATCGGCAGCAGGCCCGCGATGATGACGCTGACCGTCATGGCCTTCGGCCGCACGCGCAATACCGCGCCCTCGCGGATGGCTTCGTCGAGCAGCTCGGGCGTCGGCGCCCGGCCGGCGGCCAGCCGGGCCTCCCAGGCCTGCTTCAGGTACAGGAGCATCACCACGCCGAACTCGGCCGCGAGGCCCGCGAGGGCGATGAAGCCGACGCCGGTCGCGATCGAGACCTCGTGCCCGAGCAGCCAGACGAGCCAGAAGCCGCCGATCACGGCAAATGGCAGCGTGGCGAGGATCAGGAGCGCCTCGTCGATGCGCCGGAACGTGAGATAGAGCAGCACGAAGATGACGACGAGCGTGACCGGCACGACCATGCGCAGGCGTGCCTGCGCGCGCTCGAGATACTCGAACTGGCCGGACCAGGAGACGGAGTACCCGGCCGGCAATTGCAGCTCGCGCGCGACCCCGGCCCGCATTTCCTCGACCGCGGATTGCAGGTCGCGGCCGCGCAGGTCGACATACACGAAACCGGCCAGGCGTGCATTCTCGCTGCGCAGCATCGGCGGCCCGCTCGTGATCGAGAGCCGCGCGACGGTGCCAAGCGTGATCTGCGCGCCGCCGGGGGTGACGATCGGCAGCGCCTGCAGATCCGCGAGCGAGTCGCGCAGTTCCCGCGGATAGCGCACGCTGATCGGGAAGCGCTGCAGGCCCTCGACGGTCTCCGCAATCGTCTCCCCGCCCACCGCGGCGGTGATGACGCTCTGTACGTCCTCGATGTTGAGGCCGTAGCGGGCGGCGGCGTCACGGTCGATGTCGACCTCCACGTAGCGGCCGCCCGTCAGACGCTCCGCGATCGCCGAGGCGACTCCCGGCACCTCGCGCACGACGTCCTCGACGCGCGCCGCAACGCGGTCGATCACGGCCGGGTCGGCGCCGGCGATCTTGACCCCGACCGGGCTCTTGATGCCGGTCGCGAGCATGTCGATCCGGTTACGGATCGGCGGCACCCAGACGTTGGCGAGACCGGGGATCGTGAGCTGCCGGTCGAGCTCCTCGATCAGCCGCTCGGTGGTCATGCCGGGCCGCCACTGGTCGTGCGGCTTGAAGCGGATCGTGGTCTCGAACATCTCGAGCGGCGCGGGGTCGGTCGCGGTCTCGGCGCGGCCCGTCTTGCCGAACACGCGCTCGACCTCGGGGACGGCCTTGATCATGCGATCCGTCTGCTGCAGGAGTTGCGCCGCCTTGCCCGCGGAGATGCCGGGCAGGGCGGAGGGCATGTAGAGCAGGTCGCCCTCGTCGAGCGGAGGCAGGAACTCGCCGCCTAGCCGCAGGGCCGGAATCGCCGTGAGCCCGAGCAGCACGAGGCTCGCGGCCACGGTCGCGCCGGGCGCGCGCAGCACGCGGTCGAGCAGCGGGCGGTAGGCGCGCACCAGGGCGCGGTTCAGGGGGTTGCGCTCCTCGCGCGGAATGCGGCCCCGGATCAGGTAACCCATCAGCACCGGGATCAGCGTGACCGCGAGACCCGCGGACGCCGCCATCGCGTAGGTCTTGGTGTAGGCGAGCGGCGCGAACAGCCGCCCTTCCTGCGCTTGGAGCGTGAAGATCGGGATGAACGACAGAGTGATGATCAGCAGGCTGAAGAACAGCGCGGGCCCGACCTGCACGCTCGCGCGCTCGACGAGTGACCAATGCTCGGCGCCGGCGAGTTCCTGGCCGGGGTGATCTTCGTGCCAGCGCTCGGTCTGCTTGTGAAGGTTCTCGATCATGACGATCGCCGCGTCCACCATCGCGCCGATCGCGATCGCGATGCCGCCGAGCGACATGATGTTGGCGTTCACGCCCTGGTAGTGCATGACGACGAAGGCGACCAGCACGCCGAGCGGTAGCGAGACGATCGCGACCAGCGACGACCGCAGGTGGAACAGGAAGGCGAAACAGACCAGGGCGACGACGATGAACTCCTCGACGAGCTTGCCCGCCAGATTGCGCACCGAGCGCTCGATCAGCCCGGCGCGATCGTAGGTTTCGACGATCTCGACGCCCGGCGGCAGGCCGGGCTTCAGCGCCTCGATCTTGCGCTTGACCGCCCGGATCGTCTCGAGCGCGTTCTTTCCGGAGCGCATCACGACGATGCCGCCCACGACCTCGCCCTCGCCGTCCAGCTCGGCGATGCCACGGCGCAGCTCCGGCCCCATCTGGAGATGGGCGACATCGCCGAGCTGCACGGGCACGCCTGCCGCGCCGGTCCGCAGCGGGATGTTGCGGAAGTCGTCGAGGCTCGCGAGGTAGCCGGTCGCCCGAACCGCGTACTCCGCCTCTCCCAGTTCCAGCAGCGCGCCGCCGGCCTCGCCATTGGCCGCGCGAATCGCGTCGATGACCTCGCGATGCGCGATCCCGTAGGCCCGCATCCGGTCCGGCAGCAGCACCACCTGGTACTGGCGCACCTGCCCGCCGAGGCTCGCGACCTCGGCGACGTTCGGCACGGTCTTCAGCTCGTACTTCAGGAACCAGTCCTGGAGCGCGCGCAGTTGCGACAGGTCGTGGCGGCCGCTGCGGTCGACGAGCGCGTATTCGTAGATCCAGCCCACGCCCGTGGCATCCGGACCGAGTGACGGTTGCACGTCGCGCGGCAGGCGGCCCTGTGCCTGGTTCAGATACTCGAGCACGCGCGAGCGGGCCCAGTAGAGATCGGTGCCGTCCTCGAACAGGACATAGACGAAGGAGTCGCCGAAGAACGAGTAGCCGCGCACCGCCTTCGTGCCCGGGACCGACATCATCGTCGTGGTCAGCGGATAGGTGACCTGATCCTCGACGATGCGCGGCGCCTGCCCGGGGTAGGGTGTGCGGATGATGACCTGCACGTCCGAGAGGTCCGGCAGCGCGTCAAGCGGCGCCCGCGCAACCGCCCAGGCGCCCCAGGCGGTGACCAGCACCGTCGCGAGCAGCACGAGGAAGCGGTTCTCGATCGACCAGCGGATGAAACGCGCGATCATGGCGTTTCCTCCGGGGCCGGTGGCCGCGTCTCGAGGCGGGTGACCGTCGAGCTGAGGCTCGCCTCCGAATCGATGAGAAACTGTCCCGAGAGCACGATCGACTGGCCCTCGGCGAGTCCCGACAGAATGACCGTCCTGCCGTCCGCCTCGGCGCCGGTCGTCACCTCGGCAACGTCGAATCCTCCATCACCACGCGCGACGATCACGACCGCCCGCTCACCCGTGACGATGACGGCCTCGCTCGGCACCACGAGCTGCGGCTCGCCCGCCTCGCCCGCGAATTCGAGCGACAGGAACATTCCCGGCGCAAGCCTGCGTTCTCGGTTGTCGATTGCGATGCGCACGGGAAGCGTCCGCGTCTCCGGATCGACCTCGGGCAGGAGCGCCATGACGCGGCCTTCGAACACGAGGCCCGGCCAGGCCGTCGCCCGCGCCTTGACGGCTGATCCCGGCACGACTGCGCCGACCAGCGCCTCCGGCACTTCGGCATTGACCCAGACGGTGCCGAGCCCGTTGATGCGGAACAGCGGCGCGCCCGGCATGAAGGTCGTGCCCTCGCGCACGGCGAGCTCGGTCACGACACCGTCGATCGGTGCGAACAGCGTCGTGGTGGCCACCGTCTGGCGTCTCTCTTCGATGCGCCGGATGGTGACCTCGGGCACGCCGAGCACGGTCAGGCGCTCGCGCGCCGCGTCGCGGATCGGGCCGGCACGCTCGGACTCGGCGTCGAGCAGCGCCAGGTACTCCTCCTGCGCGGCGCGCCATTCGGGCGCGAGGATTTCGGCGAGTGGCTGCCCGCGCCGCACGGCTTCGAGCGGGGCCTTCACGTGCAGTCGGGTGACGCTGCCCTGGATACGCGCCTGGACAACCTCGGTCAGCCGCTCGTCGAAGGCGACGGCGCCGACCGCAGCAAGCCGCGGCGAGATCGCAGCCCTCTCCACTCTGCCGGTCCGGATGCCGAGATTTTGCGCGACCGACGGGTCGATGCGCACGGCGGCCGCCCCCGCTTCGTCCGCGTACTTCGGCACGAGCTGCATGTCCATGAAAGGCGACTTGCCGGGCTTGTCGAATCTGACGTCCGGCTTCATCGGGTCGTACCAGTAGAGAACCTGGCGCTCTTCTCGAGCAGGCTCCGAGGCGACGGTATGGTGGCCGGCACCGGTAGCCTCGGGCGCACGCCACCCGGCGAGCCAGTACCCAAGCGCGGCGCCAGAGAGCAGCGCAACGACGAGAGCGACGACGATCGTTCTGCGGTTCATGGGAAGTCCTTCAGCCCGGCAGGTGCCGGGGCTCCAGATAGCGGAGATACGCCCAGGCGCGGCCGCGAGCATCGGCAAGCTCGGCGCGCTCGATGAGCAACTCGATTTCGTCTTCGACGGCTTCGACGGCGAAACGCAACTCCGCGCTGCCGGCGCGGTAGGCGGCGAGCGCCGCGCGCGAGCGCTCGCGCGCGAGCGGCAACAGCTCACGGTCGTATTGCGCGAGCTGCGCCCCCGACTGCTCCCACTCGATCAGCACCTGCCGGAGTTCCGCTGCGTGCGCGCGCAGCCCGCTCTCCCGCTCCGCTTCCAGCCGCCGCAGGTCCGCGCCGCGCGCCGCGATCACGGGCGTCTGGCGGTGTCTGGCGAAGAGCGGCAAGTCGACCGTGAACTCGAGTGAAGCCATGTCGTCGAAACCGGGGCCGCGCTTCGCGAACGACAGTTCCGCGCTCCAGTCGGGGCGCCGCTCGGCGCGCGCGAGCTCGAGATCGCTCTTCGCGGCGACGACACGCGCCGCGTAGGGAAGAAGGGCGCCGTGCTGTCCGGTGTCCGCCAGCAGGACGGGGACGGGCGCCGGCAGCGCCTCCAGCGCGGGCAATGGCCCCAGCGGCCGTTCTGCCTCCGCGCCGACCCAGCGAGCGAGTTCCGCGCGCGCCTGGCGTGCCTTTCCCTCCAAGTCGAGGATGCGCGTCTCGAGGCGCGCCGCTGCGGCCGCGGCCGCGAGCGCCTCGGCGGTCGACGTCCTGCCGGCCGCCACGCCGGCACGGGCCGCCGTCGCGCCGAGCTTGACCTCGGGCCGCAGTCGGACGAGCGCGCGGAGCGTCGACTCGGACGTCGCGCTGCGAATCCACGCGCGCGCCGCTTCCCGGGCGATGGCGAGACTCGTTTCTGCCAACTCGGCATCGGCGAGGCCGACTTGCGCCGATGCGCGCTCGCGTTCGAGCCGGCGCTTCTCGCGGCTCGGAAACTCCTGCATCAGGCCGATCTTGCGCATCGTCATGAAGTCGGCCGTCGTGGACCAGGCATCCGGCCCCTCGACCGGCAGGTTGTCCACGCCGACGATGAGCGCCGGGTCCGGCAGGCGGCCCGCGCTCACTTCCAGCTCCCGCATCGCCGCGACGCCTTGCGCGTCGGCGGTCACCTCCGGCGCATGGTCGAGCGCGAGCGCGACCGCTTCGTCGAACGACAAGACCGGCCCGTCCGCCGCGCAGGGCAACGGGTCGGCGATGAGGAGCAGCAGACAGATGGACCAACGCATGTGATCTCTCCCGGGATTCGGATGACGTCGCCGGACGGACGCGGGGGCGCGCAAGCGCCGCGGCGGCCGCACGAAGACGCAGGGAACCGGCGGCTTCGGCCGGTCGGGCGGGAGCGGGTCCTACAAGCGGAGGCGCTGGGTGTGCAGGTATGTCAGAGAGGCGTCGCGCGCAGGCGAATCCGCGGGCAGGAGCGTCCTCTCGTTTCGCGCGGCGGCCTGCACGGGCGCGATCGTCGCGACAGGAACAAATACAGGCTCGTGCGGGCCGCAACGAATCGGTTCCTGCGCGCCGCGGGCGGGCAAATTGGACGTCGCCTGGGCGGGCACGGGCACTGCTGCGTAGCAGTCCGCTCCGGTGCCGGAATGGGCTGGCGAATCGCCCTCAGGGCAGGGGGCGGTTCCTTCGCCCGGGCAGCAGTTGTCCGCAGGCATCGCCGCGCAGGCGACAGCCGGCAGGGCGGCGCCGATGGCGGCGAGCCATGCGAGGAGCAGTGCGGCAGGCAGACGCGACACCCGTGAATGCTCCGTGATACGTCGGCTGGTCGATCAGGCAGGGGCAGAATCCGCCGTTTGGTCGCTTGCAGTCAACCCGCAGGTTGGATCACCCCCCAGAAGACTAGGTCAGGAGCCGGGAATCTCCCGTGACCTGCGTCTAGTCCCGGGCCTACTTCGGATCGAAATCCGCTTGACTCTGGACTTAAGTCCAGAGTTTAGACTGCGCCTACTGCTACTGGAGGAGTAGGCATGACGACCACCATCGGCATCGGACAACTCGCGAGGCGCTCAGGCGTGCCCATCGACACCGTGCGGCACTACGAGCGGATCGGGTTGCTGAAGCCCGCCGCACGGCTTGCCTCGGGCTATCGACGCTATGGAGAGGCGGAGCAGAAGCGACTGCGATTCATTCGCCGCGGCAAAGCGCTGGGTTTCACGCTCGACGAGATCCAGGCTCTGCTTTCGCTGGGCTCGAGCCGCGACGTCGCCCGGGTGCGCGGTGCAGCAAGCGAACGGCTGGCGGACGTCGAGCGCCGGATCGCCGAACTCACGCGCGTCCGGGACGGCCTGCGTGCGCTGATCGCCGCCTGCCCGGGACACGGCCGTGCCGAGGATTGCCCGATCCTCAACGCGCTCAGTCAGGAATCCGAGCCATGAACGACCCGCACGCCTTGAGCGCGCGCTACACCTGCCCGATGCACCCGGAAATCGTGCGCGACGCACCGGGTTCCTGCCCGATCTGCGGCATGGCGCTCGAGCCGGTGATGCCGAGCGTCGAAGACGAAGAGATTCCGGAGCTGCGCGACTTCACGCGGCGCTTCTGGTGGACCCTGCCGCTCACGGTCGTCACGCTGGGCCTCGCGATGCTCGGGCACCGTACGGATTTCCTGACGCCCGACCAGCGGAGCTGGCTCGAACTCCTGCTCTCGACGCCCGTCGTCATCTGGGCGGCGTGGCCGTTCTTCGTCCGCTGGGCGCAGTCGATCGCGAACCGCAGTCCCAACATGTGGACGCTGATCGGCACCGGCGTCGGCGCGGCCTACCTCTACAGCGTTGCCGCCACGCTCGTGCCGGACTGGTTCCCGGACTCGTTCCGCGAGCACGGCAGGGTCGGGGTGTACTTCGAAGCCGCAGCCGTGATCGTCTCGCTGACGCTGCTCGGCCAGGTCCTCGAGCTGCGCGCCCGCTCCTCGACTTCCGCCGCGATCAAGGCGCTGCTGCGCCTTGCGCCACCGGTTGCCCGCCGGCTGCGGGCCGACGGCAGCGACGAGGAAATCCCCCTCGATCACGTGCACGTCGGCGACCGGCTGCGCGTGCGCCCGGGCGACAAGGTGCCGGTGGACGGGGAGGTGCTCGAGGGCCACTCCAGCGTGGACGAGTCGCTGCTGACCGGCGAGTCGCTGCCGGTCGGCAAGGGCCCGGGCGAGCGCTTGATCGGCGGCACGCAGAACGCGAACGGCAGCCTCGTCATGCGCGCGGAGCGGGTCGGCAGCGAGACGATGCTCGCTCAGATCGTCGCGCTGGTCGCCGAGGCGCAGCGTTCGCGCGCGCCGATGCAGCGGCTCGCGGACCGCGTGTCGTACTGGTTCGTGCTCGCCGTGCTCGGGATCGCGGTCGTCACCTTGCTGGCCTGGGGGTTCCTCGGCCCGGATCCGTCCTGGACCTATGCCGTGCTGAACAGCGTGTCGGTGCTGATCATCGCCTGCCCCTGTGCGCTCGGGCTCGCGACCCCGATGTCGATCATGGTGGCGACCGGACGTGCGGCGACTTCCGGCATCCTGTTCCGCGATGCGCAGGCGATCGAAAAGCTGCGGGAAGTCGATACGCTGATCGTGGACAAGACCGGGACGCTCACCGAGGGCCGCCCGGCGCTTCGTGCGGCGGTGCCGGCGGCGGGATTCGGCGAGGCCGAATTGCTGCGTCTGGCGGCGAGCCTCGATACCGGCAGCGAGCATCCGCTCGCGCAGGCGATCGTGCGGGAGGCGCGCGAGCGGGGCGTGGCGCTCACGAAGGCAGACTCGTTCGAGTCGGGCACCGGGCTCGGCGTGCGCGGCATCGTCGATGGCCGGGCGCTCGCGCTCGGCAGCGCGCTGCTCATGCGCGACCTGCGCATCGCGACGGCGCCGCTCGACGCGCAGGCGGCGCGGCTGCGCGACGCGGGAGCGAGCGTGATGTTCCTCGCGGCGGACGGCGCGCTGGCCGGCCTGCTCGCCGTCGCGGACCCGGTCAAGGCGACGACACCCGAGGCCCTCGACCTGCTGCGCCGGTCCGGTATCCGCATCGTCATGGCAAGCGGGGACGCGGCCGCGACGGCCGAAGCCATCGCGAAGGAGACCGGCATCGGGGAAGTGCACGGCGAAGTCCGCCCGGCCGACAAGGCGCGGCTGATCGGCGAGCTGCGCACGCAAGGCCGCGTCGTGGCGATGGCCGGCGACGGCATCAACGACGCGCCGGCCCTCGCCGCGGCGGACGTCGGCATCGCGATGGGCACCGGCACGGACGTCGCGATCGCGAGCTCGCAGGTGACGCTGGTGAAGGGCGACCTGCGCGGCATCGCCCGGGCGCGCCGGATCTCCGCCGCGACGGTGCGCAACATGCGGGAGAACCTCGGCTTCGCGCTGCTGTACAACGCGCTCGGCGTGCCGATCGCGGCGGGTGTCCTGTGGCCGTGGACCGGGGTCCTGCTGTCGCCGATGATCGCGGCGCTCGCGATGAGCCTCTCGTCGGTGTCCGTGGTCGGGAACGCCTTGCGACTGCGGCGCAGCTGATGACCCGGAGCCGGGCGGGGCTTGCAACCCTTCTCGTTAGCTGGTACCTTGTGTAATAAATGTACCTAGCAGGATAACACAAGCAGCGATGGCCTCCGACGTGAAATTCCTCGCGATCCGCAAGGGTCTGCTGGAATTCCTGCTGCTGAAAATCGTGTCGGCCGACAAGGTCTATGTCGCCGACATCCTCGGCCGCCTCGAAGGCACCGAGTTCGCGACCCAGGAAGGCACGCTCTATCCCCTGCTCAGCAAGATGCGGCGCGAGAGCCTGGTCGACTACGAGTGGCGGGAGTCGGAGGCGGGGCCGCCTCGCAAGTACTACCGCCTCACCGCCAAGGGGCGCGCGCAGCTCGCGGAGCTCAACGACTACTGGCGTCACATCAACCGCACGATCCAGCAACTGGAACAGTAGAACCCATGAACAAAGTCACCACCGTCAATCTCAATGGCCGGGTCTACCAAGTCGAGGAGCAGACCCACGATCTGCTGCGCGCCTACCTCGACGAGGCCGCGCGAATGCTGACCGACGACCCGGATTGCCGCGAGATCCTGGTGGACCTCGAGCAGGCCATCGGCGACAAGGGCGCACGCTGCCTCGGCGCCGGCAGGGACGTGCTCGGCGAAGCGGACATGAAGCGGATCCTCGCGGAAATGGGCCCGGTCGAGACCGGCGAGCCGGCGGCGGGGGCCGCGCCGGGCGCCGGCGCGGCAGCCGGTGCAGGCAGCCCGCCGCGCGAGACCTCGGGGCCGAAACGCCTGTACCTAGTCAAGGAAGGCGAGATGATCGCGGGCGTCTGCAACGGGCTCGCCGCCTACTTCGGCGTCGATCCGACGATCGTGCGTCTCATCTTCGTGGCGCTGCTGGTGCTGAGCTCCGGCCTGTTCGGCATCGCCTATCTCGTGATGATGTTCGTCGTGCCGACGGCGAAGACGGCCGAGGAGCGCGCGGCGGCGCGCGGACTGCCGTTCAACGCGCAGGAGCTCGTGGAGCAGGCCAAGCGGCATTACGCCGATGTGAAGGACAGCACCCAGCGCTGGCGCGACCGGCGCCGGCGCGCGAAGGAGCGCGCGTTCTGGCGCCCCAAGGAACAGCGCAGTTACGAGGAACCGCAGTCACGCCCTTTTGAGCGGCCGCAACCCGGGTACGGCGCCCGGATTGCGGCCGGCATCGTATTGCCGTTGCTCGGCGTGATTTCCGCGGCGTTGACCGTCGCCTGCCTGGTCGCGGGAGCCTCGCTCCTGGCCACTGTCGGGATCCTGGGGTGGAACCTGCCCCCGGGCGTCCCGCCGTGGGTCGCGATCCTCGCGCTGGTGGCCGTTTTTGCGCTGATCAATGCGCCGCTGCGCGCGGTGCGCTACGCGACCTACGAAGCGCTGGGACCGCGCCGCGGCTGGTTCGTGTTCTGGGACGGGGTGCTGTGGCTGGCGCTGGTGATCGTCGCCGGGTGGATCGCAATGCACCACGTGCCGGGGCTCGGCGAGTTCATCCAGCACCTGTTCCACGACTGGCGCGCCATCCCGTACGAATTCGCGCGGATGGCCGCGCAGCGGCTCGCGGGCGCCTAGAAGAACTGCCAGCCGACCCACCACGCGGCGGCAGCGATCGCCGCCGATGCCGGGATCGTCAGCACCCAGGCCGCGACGATGTTCCCGGCGACGCCCCAGCGCACCGCCCGCACGCGTTGCGCGCTGCCGACGCCGATGATCGAGCCGGTGATCGTGTGCGTGGTCGAGACCGGGATGCCGAGGTTGGTCGCGAGGAACAGCGAGATCGCACCGCCGGTCTCGGCCGCGAACCCGCCCACCGGCTTCAGTTTGGTGATGCGCTGGCCCATGGTCTTGACGATGCGCCAGCCGCCGAACAGCGTGCCGAGCGCGATCGCGACGTAGCAGGAGACGATCACCCAGGCCGGCAGGTGCTGCGGCGTAGCGAGGTTCGCCGACATCAGCAGCAGCCAGATGATGCCCATGGTCTTCTGCGCGTCGTTGCCGCCGTGGCCGATGCTGTAGGCCGCCGAGGATACGAGCTGCAGGCGCCGGAACCAGCAATCGGTCTGGCGCTGCGTGCGCCTTCGGCAGATCCAGGACACGGCGACGATGATGATGCCCGAGAGCAGCATGCCGAGCAGCGGGGCGACCACGATGAAGGACGTCGTCTTGATGATGCCGGGCGCGAGCAGCGGCCCGGTGCCCGCCTTGGCGACGGTGGCGCCGATCATGCCGCCGATCAGCGCGTGGGACGAGGACGAGGGCAGCCCGTAATACCAGGTGATCACGTTCCAGGCGATGGCGCCGATCAACGCGCCGAAGATCACGTGGTTGTCCACGAAGGCCGGGTCGATGATGCCCTTGCCGACGGTGGCCGCGACCTTGAGCTCGAACAGCAGGATGGCGATGAAGTTGAAGAACGCGGCCCACATCACGGCCTGGTAGGGCTTCAGCACGCCGGTCGAGACCACGGTCGCAATCGAGTTCGCGGCATCGTGGAAGCCGTTCATGAAGTCGAAGATCAGCGCCACGACGATGAGCATGATGATCGTGGCGGTGAAGACGCCGAAGTCCATCGTGCCGCTACCCGTTCTCGAGCACGACGCCCTCGATCACGAGCGCGACGTCCTGGGTCTTGTCGGTGGTCAGCTCGAGCAGCTCGTACACGGCCTTCAGCTTCACGAGCTGGCGCACGTCCTGCTCCTCGCGGAACAGGCGCGAGATGGCTGATTGCATGACGCGATCCGCATCCGACTCGAGCGTGTCCAGCTCCTGGCAGATCTTCAGGATCGCCTGGCCATTGTCCATCGAGGAGAGCTGCGTGACGGCGTCGTGCACCTTCTTGCAGGATAGCTGCACCAGGTTCGCGAGGTGGCGCACCTCGGCCGTCAGCGTGCGCACGTCGTAGAGCGTCAGCGACTCGGCCGTGTCCTGGATCAGGTCCAGGATGTCGTCCATGCGCTGGATCAGCTTGTTGATCTGGTCGCGGTCGAAGGGCGTGACGAAGGTGTTGTGCATCAGCGCGACGGTCTGGTGCGTGACCGTGTCCGCGTCGTGCTCGATCTTCTGGATCCGCGCCACGTACTCGTCGCGCCGGCCGTTATCGGCGTAGTTGGACAGCATGTCGACCAGCGCCTCCGCGCCCGCCACGACCAGCGAGGCGTGCTGGTTGAACAGGGCGAAGAAGCGCCGCTCCTGCGGCATGAGCATGGACAAAAGGCGCATCCTGGATCTCCCCGCGCGACCGGTCTTTGCGCGCGCATTGTACGCACTCACGGCGCCGGCTGCGGTATCGTCTGCGCATGAACACTTTCGCGCCCGCGGCGGCGCTTTCCGCCTGGGTGTGCCTGCTCGCATCGGCTCCCGCACAGGCGTCGGAGGAAGAGGGCGCAACCGCCCGCCTCATCGAGGAATTGGGGCTGCGCGAATCAGCGGGCGCGCTGCGTGACCGGCCGGGCTGGGCGCCGCCCGGCAAGATCGTGGTGATGGGCGCGGACGCCGGGCGCGCCGCCTGGATGCAGGAGGCTGCCCCGGGCGTCGCGATCGTCGGCGCTGCCGATCGCGCCGCCGCCGTGCGCGAGGCCGCGGACGCCGACGCGCTGATCGGCGAGTGCGTACCGGAGATAATCGCCGCCGGACCGCGCATTCGCTGGGTGCAGCGCATGTACGCCGGCGTCGAGCGCTGCCTTGCCATCCCCGCGTTCGTCGAGCGCGGCATCGTGCTGACCAACATGCAGAAGGTCGCCGGCTCCGTGATGGCCGAGCACGTGATGGCGCTGATGTTCGGCCTCACGCGCGGGCTCGCGCGCTACGTACCGGCTCAGGCCGCGGGCGAGTGGGCCAACGAGGCGGTGCCCGAGGGCCGGATGTGGGAGGTCAAGGGCCGCACGATGCTGGTTGTCGGCCTCGGCGGCATTGGCACCGAGGTCGCAAAACGCGCCCACGCGCTCGGCATGACGGTGATCGCGACGCGCAATTCCGGCACCGACGGGCCGGACTACGTCGCCGAGGTCGGTCTTGCCGACAAGCTGCTGCCATTCGCCGCGCGCGCCGACGTCATCGTCAGCACCCTGCCGCTCACGCCGGAGACCAGGGGCCTCATGAACCGGGCGTTCTTCGACGCGGCGAAGCGCGGCGCGCTGTTCATCAATGTCGGCCGCGGCGGAACCGTGGTGACCGGCGAGCTGGTCGCGGCCCTGAACGACGGCCGCCTGGGCGGCGCGGGACTCGACGTCACCGACCCCGAGCCGCTGCCGCCGGATCACCCGCTCTGGCGCGCGCCGAACGTGATCATCACGCCGCACGTCGCCGCCGCGCTCGAGGGCAACGAAGTCGCGCGCTGGATCATCGCGCGCGAGAACCTGCGCCGTTACGTCGCCGGGGGCAAGCTGCTCTCCGAGGTGGACCTGAACAAGGGTTACTAGGCTTCCATGTCGAACCGCACGCTCAAGCTCGACGACCGCACCTACGAGTACCTGCTCGCGCACTCGCTGCGCGAGCACCCGGCGCTCGCGCAGCTGCGCGCCGAGACCGCCTCGCACCCGCGGGTAAACATGCAGATCGCGCCGGAGCAGGGGCAGTTCATGCAGCTGCTGGTGCGCCTCATGGGCGCGCGGCGTGCGATCGAGGTCGGCGTGTTCACCGGCTACTCGAGCCTCGCCGTGATGCTCGCGATGCCGCCGGACGGCCGCCTGCTCGCGCTCGACGTCAGCGAGGAGTTCACCGCCGTCGCGCGTCGCCACTGGCAGGCCGCCGGCGTCGCGGGGCGCATCGAGCTGGTGCTCGCGCCTGCAAACGAGACCCTCGATGCCCGTCTCGCGCGCGGCGAGGCGGGGCAGTACGACTTCGCCTTCATCGATGCCGACAAGACCGGCTACCTCGGCTATTACGAACGGCTCCTGCAATTGCTGCGGCCGGGCGGCCTCATAGTGGCGGACAACACGCTCTGGGACGGCGAGGTCGCGAACCCCGGGAACCGGGAGGCCGACACGATGGCGCTGCGCGCTTTCAACGACTTCCTGCACCGGGACCCGCGTGTCGACCTCGCGTTGCTTCCCGTGGGCGACGGCCTGACGCTCGCGCGCCTGCGCGAAAAGGGTTGATCCGGCGCGGCCAGCGGCGCGTATGATCGGGCGAGGCAAGCCGCAATGAGGGGGTCCGCCATGAACAGGATTCATGTTGCCCCGCCGGTGGCGTTGGCCTTGCTGGCCCTGCTCGCGGGCTGCAAGGTGGCGGGACCGACCGAGGAGTTTCCGCAGGCTGCGTCTGATGCCTGGCTCGGCTCCTTCAACGGCGGCGACGTCGCGGGGCTCGCGCTGATGTACAGCGCGGACGCCAGGATCCTGCCGCCGGACGAGCCGATCATCTCCGGTCCCAAGGCGATAAACGCGTTCTGGGAGGAGTACCAGCCGGGCCAGGTCCGGCTCGAGTTGGGCGAAACCTCCGCGCACAAGATCGGCGAGTACTGGTTCCGGGAGGGCACCTACGAGGCCCTGTTCCGTGACGAAGGCGAGCCGCGCATCGGCAAGTTCATCGAGCTGTGGAGGCAGGAAAACGGCAACTGGCTGATGTACCGGCAGATGTGGAACCGCAACGCGTCGGTCGGACCGGTAGCGCCGCCGGCAGACGCGGCCACCGATGAGCCTGCGTGACGCGGTCGAGGCGCTCCTGCCCGAATGGGAGCGCTGGTATCCCAGCCTGTTCGACGCCGCGGCCGACCTCGGCGTGATCCGCTGCCGCGTCTGCGCGCCCTCGCAGCTGCTGCTGTCGCGGCGCCACTCGGCGATCCGCGACGAGGCGATTGCCGCGTTCCGCGAGCGCTGGAACGCGCTGGAGCCGGAGGAGACCGACTAGCGCGAAGCTACGCGGGCAGCTCCTCCCACTGCGGCAGCCCGTCCGTGATCTCGTGCCAGGGCGCCTTGCTGCCGACGAAAATGTGGCCGCGCGGCGCGCGGCCCGGCGGATCATCGAGACTGCCGCAGGGCACGACGACATAGCCGGTCGACGCGACGACACGAGGGGCCGGGCTGCCGCAGCGGCGGCAGAATGCCTGGCCGAAGCGCTTTGCGCCCGGCAGCGCGAAGTTCTCGACGCGTTCCTCGCCGCGAGTCCACGTGAGCTGCTCGCGCCGGAAGAACGCGTTGGTGGCGTGCGCGGCGCTGCGCGCCCGCCGGCAGCGCGAGCAGTGGCAGTTCTGCACGAACTCGGGTTGACCCGCGAGTTCGAAGGCGACGTCACCGCACAGGCAATGGCCGCGGACGATCCCCGGCCGGGCGGGCCGCAATGCGGGGGCCTCGACGGCCACCCGCTCCTCGAGCCCCGGCGGGAACTTCTCGCTTTGCGGCAGCGCATCCGTGATCGGGAACCACGCGGCGACGGAACCCGCGAACATGTGGAACTGCGGCCGCAGGCCCGGGTCGCCCTCGAGATTTCCGGCCGGCACGAAAGACATGCCGAGGTGCGGCAGCACGACCGGCACGACGGAACCGCAGATCCGGCAGAAGGGGCGCAGGCCGTTCGCTGACGACTGGTAGGTCACGACCCGGTCTTCGCCCGAGATCCAGCGGAACGCATCGGGCTTGCCGGCCAGGAATGTCGCGAACATCGCGCCGTGGTGTCGACGGCACATCGAGCAGTGGCAGTGCTCCATCGCGTCGAACGGACCCGCCTCGAACTGCGCGGTGCCGCACAGGCAGCTTCCCCGGTCCATAATGCGGACCTTACGAAGGACTCGCGCCTATGTACACCTTGTATTGGTCACCCGGCACGGCGAGCCTGTGCGTGCACTGGATGCTGATCGAGCTCGGCAAGCCGCACGAGCTGGTGAAGGTCGACATCGAGGCGGGCGAGCACAGGAAGCCCGAATACCTGAAGCTGAACCCCGGCGGCGTGATCCCGACGCTGATCGTGGACGGGGCGCCGCTCAGCGAGGCCGCCGCGCTCTGCATGATCCTCGCCGAGCGCCACCCGGAGGCGGGCTTCGCGGTACCGATCGGCGACGCACAGCGCGCCGCCTACGTGAGCTGGCTGTTCTTCCTGTCGAACACGCTGCAGACCGCGTACCACAACTGGTTCCACCCGGACCAGCCGGCCGGCCAGGCCGCGGTCGAAGCGGTCAAGGCTTTCGCGCGCCGGCGCATCGAGGCCTGCCTGGAGCGCATGGATCGGCAGATCGCAAGATCCGGGTCATACCTGTTTGCTGACCGCGTCACGGCGGCCGACTTCGTGACCACGATGCTCATGCGCTGGGCGCGCAACATGCCGAAGCCGGCCACCGAGTGGCCCGCGATCGCCGCTTACGTGAAGCGCATGAAGGCGCGGCCCTCGTTCAGGACACTCTACGAGCGCGAGGGCCTCACCGAGTGGGCCTGAGCGACGCTGCTAGAGGAAGGTGTAGGTGATCGACAGCGAGATCGTGTTGAGCTTTTCGTCGCCCGCGATCGGGAACTGCTCGTATTCGAGCCGCGCGCCGAAGCTCCAGAACCGCGCCTGAATGCCGGCGCCCCAGGCGAAATCCAGGTCATCGTCGTCGGCACGGATGCCGCCGGAGGCCACGTCAACCTGCCAGGAAGTGACGCCTGCCTTGGCGAACAGGTCGATGACCGGGGAATCGATGTAGCCGACGGCGAATCCCGAGATCGTCTCCGCGCCGAGACGGGTGTCCGGCGGAACGAGCGCATCCCCGTGGTCGATGTAGTTGACCTCGACGCCGAAGTTGTCGAGCGGGCGCCAGCCGGCGATCAGCTTGAAACCGCCGTCCTCGTCGTCGAAGCCGTCGAGGTCCGGGTCGTCAAGTCCGTAGTCGCTCTGCACGTAGCCGGCACCGAGGTAGATGCCGTTGTCGGCGGCCTGGGCAAGCGGCGTGAGGCCTGCGAGCAGTGCGATGGCGGAAAGCTTGTGCAGCATGGGGCGCTCCTTGTCCATACGGACACCTACCCTAAGAGGGGACGCTCACCAATTGCCAAAGGCGAGCGTCTCTTTCTACAGACAGGTGAGACCGATCAGCGCTTTACGGGTTCCGGCTTTATGACCGGCGTCACATTCCGGATGCCGCAGGCGAATTCGAGCAGGGCCTCGCCGATCGTCCCCGGCTGGATCTTTTCCCAGGAGCGCAGCAGGTTGGTCGAGTGCTCGGGCTCTTCGCGGTCGGTCTGCAGGTTGTTCCACTTGTAGAAGAACACGCCGAGCGTGGAGCGCTGGCGGTTCTTGCAGTCCCAGTCGTCGTGGCTGAGCGCGCTCCGGTGCGCGAGCGGCTGCTGCGGATGCCGGTACTCGATGCGCATCCACATCGTCACGATGTCGCCCTTGTGCTTGGCCTCGTGGCGCGTCGCGAAATAGACCACTGTCGGGTAGGTGTCGATCCACTCCCAGTCCATGCGGCCGCGCAGGTCGAGCTCCCTGACCCACTCGTTGCCGGCGCCCTTCATGGGCACGGTCGTGATCTGGGCCGCGGCCGGCAGGGCGGCGGCGAGAAGCGGTGCGACGAGGCTGGCGATTCGGCGCTTCATGACGGATTCGACGCTTGACGACGGCTCGGGGTTCCGGATTATCAGCCGAGGATCGCCTCGCGTCGATAAAGCCGGCCGGCGAGCCAAGCGAGCGCGATCCCGAGCGCGAGAGCGCGAGCTTCAGGACCAGGATGAAGAACAGCGGCGCGAACACCGGCCCGATCAGCAGGCTGTTCACGAGCGTGCGCCGGTCGCGCAGGCTCTCGCGCAGCTCCTTCAGCATCACGGTGCGGATGGCGTGGATCATTCGAGCCCCCGGGCGTCACCGATCGCTGCGACAAACGCGTCCTCGAGCGTCGCGGAGCCGAATCGCGCGCGCAGAGCCTCCGGGGTGCCGGCGGCGACCACGCGGCCCTTGTCCACGATCACGATCTCGTCGCAGAGCGCGGCGACCTCCTGCATGACGTGGCTGGAAAACAGGATGCAGTGCCCGGCGGCGCGCAGCTTCAGGATCAGCGCGCGCAGGGCGCGCGTCGCCATGACGTCGAGGCCGTTCGTCGGCTCGTCGAGCAGCAGGTTCTTCGGCGCATGCACCAGCGCGCGCGCGAGCGCGACCTTGATGCGCTCGCCCTGGGGAAAGCCCCTGGCACGGCGATCGGCGATCGCGCCGAGGTCGAGTTCGGCGATCAGCTCCTCGATGCGGGCCGCGAGCGCCGCGCCTGCGAGCCCGTGCAGCCGCCCGAAATAGGCGATGTTCTCGCGCGCGGTGAGCTGCGGGTAGATGCCGGCGCCGTGCGGCAGCACGCCGATCCGGCGACGCGCGGCGAGCGGATCGGCCCGCACGTCGATGCCGTCGATCAGTGCGGTGCCGGCGTCGGCGCGCAGCACGGTGTAGAGGACGCGCAGCGTCGTCGACTTGCCGGCGCCGTTCGGTCCGAGCAGGCCGGTGATGCGGCCGTCGCCCGCCTCGAAGCCGACGCCGGCAACGGCCTGCACGTGGCCGAAGCGCCGCTCAAGCGCGTCGACGCGGATCATGGCGCGCTCCCGCTGAACGAGAGGAAGAACGGTGCGGACCGGATTCCGGCAACGCAGGCGACGTCGAGCGCGGCCGCCGAGCCGTGGTCGACGAACTGCCGCACGAGCCGCTGCACGCAGGGCTGGCGCAGCGCCCCGTGACCCTGGCTCGGCACGACGATGTGCCTGCCGTCAGCAAATCCCCGCGCCGCCTCGGCGCCGTAGAATGCGGGCGTCGCCGGGTCGAATTCGCCGGAGAGCAGCAGCGCCGGCACGGCGGAATCGAGCGGCTCGCCAAAATCCGTATCCACCGGCCCGCGCGGCCAGACGCCGCAGATCGCCTCCATCGCATCCACCATCATCGTGCCCATCAAGGTCGCCTCGAGCGCGGTGCGCTGCACGGCGCCTGCGAAGCGCGGCGCGTCCTGGGCGCAGGCGACGGAGTTGTGCATCCCCATCGCGATCATTGATTCCAGCTCGTCGCCCAGCATCTCGGCCTGCGCGGCGAGCGGGGCGTAGTTGCCGCGCGTCGCCGCCTCGTGGACGAGCAGCGGCAGCAGCGAGGCGGTGTCGGACGAGTAGACGAGCATGCGCGCCATGGTCAGCAGGTGAGCAGGAGTCACCTGCACCTGCCGGCGCTCGCTCGTTACCGGATCGGCGAGCGTGACGGCGACCGGCGCGTCGCGCAGCCGGGCATCGAGCTGCGCGAACTGTTCCGTCAGCGCCGGAAAGCGATCGTCGCAGGCCGCGTCTGCCGCGCAGCGCGCACCGCGTCGAGGTCACGCACGGCGATGCTGGTCGTATAGAACTGCGGGCGGCCGGGCAGCCCCGCCAGGCACTCGCTCGCGAGCGCGGCGAGTTCGGCGGGCGGGATGTCGCCGCTCTCGAGCGCGTCGTCCGGCATGTCGCAGTCGAGGCGGTTCGAGCCGCCCGTGCCGCGCTGGTCCACGAGTACGAGGTCACGCTCGCGTTGAACGCCCGCGAAAGCGCCGAGGAGCGGCGCAAAGCCCTGGATGGAGCCCTGGCCCGGGCCGCCGGCAATCAGGACCAGCGGATCCGGCCGCGCGTGGGTCGCGACCGCGGGCACGACCGCGACGGCGAGTTCGATATGCGGGCCGCCGGCATCATCGGGATCCTCCGGTACGGACAAACTGCCGCAACGCGCGGCGGTCGAAGTGAGCCCGTCGAGATCGGCGATACGGGAGTCCTCGAGCGCAAGCTGCGGCTTCGCCGCGACCGGGGCGGGGCCGAGCAGCGCGCCGAGCAGGAGCGCAGCCAGCAAAGGGCTGCGCAAGCGATGGCGGTCAGTCAATGTGTTTCTCCGGGCCGTCGCCGCTCACAAAAAGGGACTCCCCCTTCTCCAGGAAAAAGGAGGTTCGTCCCTTTCCGTTATCATGACGCTTCCGATGGAATCGTTCGACATCATCGTGATCGGCGGTGGCCACGCCGGCACCGAGGCGGCCCTCGCCGCGGCCCGGATGGGCGCGCGCACGCTGCTCGTGACGCAGAGTCTCGCGACCGTCGGGCAGATGAGCTGCAACCCGGCGATCGGCGGCATCGGCAAGGGCCATCTAGTGCGCGAGATCGACGCGCTGGGCGGCGCGATGGCGGTCGCGGCCGACCGCGCCGGCATCCAGTTCCGCACCTTGAACGCGAGCAAGGGGCCCGCGGTCCGCGCGACCCGCGCCCAGGCCGATCGCACCCTCTACAGGGATGCGATCCGCGCCCTGCTGGAATCGCAGCCGAACCTCACCCTGCGCGAATCCGAGGTGGCCGATCTCATCGTCGAAAGCGGCCGCGCGACCGGTGTCGTCACGACGGATGGCACGCGGATCCCGGCGCGCGCGGTCGTGCTGACCGTCGGCACCTTCCTCGGCGGGCGCATCCACGTGGGCCTCGAGTCGCGGGCGGGCGGTCGCGCCGGTGATGCGCCGTCGAACGCGCTGGCCGCGCGGCTGCGCGAGCTGCCGTTCACGGTCGGGCGCCTCAAGACCGGCACGCCGCCGCGCCTCGACGGGCGCACGCTCGACTACACGGCGATGCGCCCGCAGCCCGGCGACGAGCCGCGGCCGGTGTTCTCGTATCTAGGCCGTCACGAAGATCACCCGCGGCAGGTCCAGTGCCATATCACCGCGACCAACGCCCTAACGCATGAAATCATCCGCGGCGCCACCGATCGCTCGCCGATGTTCACCGGCCTCATCGAGGGCGTCGGCCCGCGCTACTGCCCGTCGGTCGAGGACAAGATCGTGCGCTTCGCCGCGAAGTCGTCGCATCAGGTCTTCGTCGAGCCCGAAGGCCTCGACACGCCCATCGTCTATCCGAACGGCATCTCGACCAGCCTGCCGGCCGACGTGCAGCTCGACTTCGTGCGCACGATCGCGGGTTTCGAGCGCGCGGAAATGACCCGCCCCGGCTACGCAATCGAGTACGACTATTTCTGCCCGAGGGGCCTCTCCGACTCGCTCGAGACCCGCGCGCTCGCGGGCCTCTTCTTCGCCGGCCAGATCAACGGCACGACCGGCTACGAAGAGGCGGCGGCGCAGGGCCTGCTCGCGGGACTCAACGCCGCGCGGCTGGTCACCGGCCAGGCACCGTGGTCGCCGCGCCGGGACCAGGCCTACCTCGGCGTGATGGTGGACGACCTCGTCACACGCGGGGTCATGGAACCCTATCGCATGTTCACGAGCCGCGCCGAGCACCGCCTGCTGCTGCGCGAGGACAATGCCGATGAGCGCCTGACGCCCGTCGCGCGCGAGATGGGTCTCGTGGACGATGCGCGCTGGGAGTTCTTCTGCGCCAAGCGCGATGCGATCGCGGCGGGCGGCGTGCCAGCCGGTGCCGACGCGCGCCTTGCCGGGCAGGTCGAGCGCGGCCTCGAGGCGCGCGCGAAGTACGCCGGCTACATCGAGCGCCAGCAGGCCGAGGTCGAGCGCCAGCGCCGGAACGAGGAGACGCGGCTGCCTGTGGACATCGATTACGCCGTGATCGCCGGACTCACCCACGAGGCGCGCCAGCGGCTCATGGAATCAAGGCCCGGAACGCTCGGCCAGGCCTCGCGCATGCCCGGCATCACGGCGGCGACGATCTCGATCCTGCTGGTGCACCTAAGGAAGCGCGCCCGGGCGGCTTGAGGCGGGTTGCCGCCCGCGTGCCGGATATGCCGCAACATAGGAGATAATGGCGGCATGACCAGCTTCTACGACTTCAAGGTGGACCGCCTCGACGGCGGCAAGGACCTGCTCGCGGGGCTGAAGGGTAAGGTCGTGCTGGCCGTCAACGTCGCGAGCCGCTGCGGCCTCACGCCGCAGTACGCGGACCTCGAGGGCTTGCACGAGGAACTCGCGGACGAGAAGTTCTCCGTCGTCGGCTTTCCCTGCAACCAGTTCGGCGCGCAGGAACCGGGCAGCGCGGATCAGATCCAGGCTTTCTGTTCGGCGACCTACGGCGTGACCTTCCCGATGAGCGCGAAGCTGGAGGTCAACGGCGCCGGCAGGCACCTGCTCTACGCCTGGCTCACGGATCCCGCGAACGGCCACCCCGGAGACATCGAGTGGAACTTCGAGAAGTTCCTGATCGGCCGGGACGGGCGGCTGCTGAACCGCTACGCGCCGACGGTCAAGCCGCGCGACAGCGGCCTGATGAACGACATCGCGGACGCGCTGTAAATCAGCTCGAGGATTCCCCCATCGCGCCCTTGATCGCGCCGACGATCGCGAGCAGCGCGGCGCCGCCGACGCCGCCGGTCGCGAAGTTCGAGATGATGGATCCGGCGCTCATGGCGGCTTCGCCGCCGCCGCCCGCCCCCAGCATCGCGAAGATCTGCCCGCCGAGCCCGCCGCCGAGTATTCCGACGACGGAGTTGCCGACGGTACCCAGGCTGAACTTCTTCATGACGGCGCCCGCGGCATTGCCGCCCAGGGCTCCGCTGACCAGCTGAACCAGCAAAGTCGCGGCGTCCATAAGTCCCCTCCTGAAGCCGCTGATGGCGCCTCTCTTGGAAGGGAGGCTTGCGGCCACTATACCCCCGGTCCGCGCGGTGGCAATTCCGGAGCCCTGCGCTTAACATGCCGGGCGCTCTCGTTCACCAAGAGTCCGCCACCGATGAATTGCCGTTCCAAGTTCTTGATTGCAGCCGGAATGTTGGCGTTCGTGTCCTTCAGGGCACTGGCCGATGGTGATCCCGCCCGCGGCGAGAAACTTGCCTATACCTGCATGGGTTGCCACGGCATCGAGAACTACCAGAACGCCTACCCGGCCTACTCGGTGCCGCGGCTCGGCGGGCAGCAACCGGCGTACATCGTCTCCGCGCTGGAGCAGTACCAGTCAGGCAGCCGCCCGCACCCGACCATGCGTGGCTTCGCAAGCTCACTGGATGCCGAGGACCGTGCCGACCTGGCGGCCTACTTCAGCGCACAGGTTCCGCCCGCCGCCGGGCCCGAGCCCGTCGGCACCGCGCCGCCGCAGGCCGAGCCCTGCGGCGCCTGCCACGGCAGGAACGGCCGCGGCACGACGCCTGACTACCCGAACATCGGCGGTCAGCACTCCGACTACATCGCCCATGCGCTGAACGCCTACCGCCTCGGCAAGCGCAAGAATCCGATCATGGCGCCCCTCGCACAGCCGCTGACGCCGGAAGATATCGAGGCGCTCGCGGAATACTTCTCCGCGCAGCCGGGTCTTCAGACGCCGCGCCAGGACTGAGCGCCTCCGCGCCGTGGCGGACGTCACGATCACGCGCGAGCTCGGCCCTTCGCGGGGCCGCTACGTCGCGAAGCTCGCCGGCTTCGAGGGCGAGGCGGAGCTGACATTGGTACGGCTCGACGGCAATCGCATGCTCGCCGATCACACGCTGACGCCGGCTGCGATGCGCGGGCGCGGCATCGCGAGCGCGCTCGTCGAGCGGCTCGTCGCGGATGCACGCCGCGAGGGGTTCAAGGTCGTGCCGCAGTGCCCGTTCGTCGTCGCGCAATTCGACCGGCACGCCGAGTGGTCCGACGTCCGCGCGTGAGACGGTGCCGGGTCGCACTTATCGTACTTATTGCTTTTGCGATAAGTACGATAAGTGCGACCCGGCACCGTCTCGACGCCGTCTCGAGTGCGACCCGGCACCGTCTCGGCGTCGAGTCATTGCCGTCGGCAATAGCCGACACTCAGTCGGCAATGGCCGACAAGGCCTGCTGACCGCCCGGTGTTCCGCCGTTAGATTACCCTGCACTTGCAACGTCGCGAGGGCGAGAAATGCGAAGAGCCACGCTGGCATGCGGGCTGGGCGTCACGTTGGCAACCACGGGCTGTCTGGGCGGCGGCGGGAGCAGCGGTGACGCGAAGCCGCGCAAGAGCGCGCTGTCGCAGAACCGTGCCCCGGTCATCAGCGGTCATTCTCCGGCAGAGGCGCCGGCCGACGAATACTTCGACTTCCGCCCGCGGGCGAACGATCCTGACGGCGATCTGCTCGTGTTCTCGATCTCGAACAAGCCGGTCTGGGCGCGTTTCAACCCCGAGACCGGCCGGTTGCACGGCACGCCCGGCGCGGCCGACGTCGGCGTCTACACGGGGATCACCATCGTCGTATCGGACGGCCAGTCTTCCACCATGCTGCCGGCCTTCGATCTCACGGTCGCACAGGCGTCATCCGGGGTCGTGACGCTGTCCTGGAAGCCGCCGACGCAGAACGAGGACGGCTCGGCGCTGCGCGACCTCGCCGGCTACCGGATCTACCTGGGCCGCAACCCCGACTCGCTCTCACGCGTAATTGTGCTGAACAACCCGGGGCTCACGCGTTACGTCGTCGAGAACCTGTCGCCCGCGACCTGGCACTTCGCGATGACGTCGTTCAGCCGCGGCGGCAGCGAAAGCCGCCGTTCCGCCACGGTCAGTAAGCGCGTCGGCTGAGCCAAGAGGGGGCACGTCTCTTCCCCCGCCTTACTGCCTGAGCGTCTCCAGGAACAGCGCGACCGCCCACTGGTAGTAGTCGGCGTTGTCGCGCTTGGCGAAGCCGTGGCCCTCGTTGAGCCCGACGAGGTACCAGACCTCGCCGCCGTTGGCGCGGATCTTCGCGACCATCTGTTCTGCCTCGGTGACCGGCACGCGCGGGTCGTTCTGGCCCTGCACGACCAGCATCGGCCTGGTGATCTTCTGCGCATTGTTGAGCGGCGAGATCTTCTCCAGGAACTGGCGCATCTTCGGGTCGCGCTCGTCGCCGTACTCCGGGCGGCGCAGGTCGCGCCGGTACTCCGCCGTGCTCTCGAGGAAGGTGACGAAGTTGCTGATGCCGACGATGTCGATCGCGCCGCGCAGCCGGTCGTTGTAGTGCGTCATCGACGCCAGCACCATGTAGCCGCCGTACGACCCGCCGATCAGCACCACGCGCTGCGCGTCGAGCTCCGGCTGTGTCGCGATCCAGTCGAGCAGCGCGCCGATGTCGCGCACCGAGTCCTCGCGCTTCATGCCGTTGTCGAGCGCGAGGTAGGTCTTGCCGTAGCCGGACGAGCCGCGCACGTTCGGCAGGATCACGGCCCAGCCGAGCTCCGCCGCCCACTGCTGCACGCCGATGCTGAAGCCCGGTTGCGACTGCGCCTCCGGGCCGCCGTGGATGCTGACCAGCACCGGGTGCGGCCCCGCGCCAGCGGGCCGGTACAACCAGGCCGGGATCTGCCGCGGCTTGCCGTCCACCTCGTCGAACGTCGGGAAGCGCACCAGCGTCGGCGCGACGAACTTCGACGCGGCGAGCGGCCCGATCTCGCTCTCGGTCCAGCGCTCGAGGCCGCCGTCTGCGAGCGTCCACACCCAGGTGTCGTTCGGCTGTGCCGGTGTCTGCAGCGTGAACGCGAGCTGCGTTCCCGCGGGATCGAAGCCAATCGAGCCGATCAGGCCGAACGGCAGCTGCGGCGGCACCAGGTCTGCCTGCTGCACGAGGTCGCGGATGCCGAGGCGGTTCGCGCCGTCCTCGTTGACGACGTAGGCGAGGTGGCGGCCGTCGCGCGAGATCGCGACGTCGTCGATCTCCCAGGCGAGGTGATCCGTGAGCGGCGTGACCTTGCCGCTCGCGAGGTCCACATGGCGCAGCGTGCGGAACTCGCTGCCGAGGTCGGACGCGTAGTAAACGCCTTTCCCGTCGCGCGCGAACACGGCTGGTCCGCGCGAGGCCTTCACCGATGACGCCTCGATTTCGCGCTTCTCGCGCGTCGCAAGGTCGTAGACGTACAGGTAGGACTCGTTCGCGGACACGAAACGCGCGAGCAGCAGCGACTTGCCGTCCGGCGACCAGTCGGCGACGTCCCAGCCCGTCTCCGCCGCCTCGTACACCATCCGCGGCTGCATGCGGTCGATCGGGTCGTCGACGTAGATATCGGTCTGCACGCCGGTGCGCACCGTCCAGGGGAAGGCGTACTGCGTGCCGTCGGCCGACCACACGCCCGAGCCCGCGCGGCCGCGACCATCGGTGAGCCGAACCGGCGTGCCGGCCGCCGGATCGAGGAACTCGAGCTGGTAGTTCTCGTCCCCGCCCGCGTCGCGCAGGTACACGATGCCCTTGCGCGCGCCGGTCGGCGACCATTCGCCGGCGTAGATCGGCTCGTCGAAGAAGGTGATCTGCCGCCGTGCACCCATCGGCTTGTCGACGAGGTGCAACTGGTCGGTGTTGCCGAAACGGGTGCTGATCGTGACGCGGCCGTCTGGGGTCCAGTCCGCGAAGTAAGCGCCGCGCGAGAACTGGTAGCGGCGCATGCGCTGCTGCAGCTCCTGCGGGATCTCGGGGATGCCCTCGATGGCAAGGCTCCCGCGGGTCACGCGCTCGATCTCGGCGGAAAAAGCGGGGAGGGACAGCAGGGCCATCAGGGCCACGATCGGGCGGGTCATACTTCGGCTCCGTGCGAAGGCTGGGCGGCCAGATTGCCACAGGTCGCCGGCGCATGACAAAAAATCAGCGCCGGATCCGACGCGCCTCCCCAGCGACAGCGGCGCATCCCGGCCGGCGCCTCTCTCGCTGAAGAAGCGCGTCCCCTTCGTTAACATGCCGTCCGTGGACACCATGGCCACCGGCAAGCTCGAGGACTTCCGCGCCGGCATCACGGCGATCGACTGCGACTACATGCGGCCGCGGCTCGCGGCCTCGCACCTGGTCGTCGACGGCGGCCGCGCCGCATTCGTGGACACGGGCACGACGCGCTCGCTGCCGAACCTGCTGTATGCGCTCGGCGTGAAGGGCATCGACCCGGCGGACGTCGACTGGGTGCTGACGACCCACGTGCACCTCGACCACGCGGGCGGCGCCGGCGCGCTCATGCAGGTCCTGCCGAATGCGCGCTGTGCCATCCACCCGCGCGGCGCGCGCCACCTCATTGACCCGGCAAAGCTCATCGCGGGCTCGATCGTCGTGTACGGCGAGGAGCGCTACCGCGCGCTATACGGCGAGATCGTACCGATCGACGAATCGCGCGTGCTCGTCGTCGACGACGGAGCTAAGATCGCGCTCGGTGGCCGCGAACTCGAGCTGATTCACACGCCCGGCCACGCGCTGCACCACTACTGCATCGTCGACGCCGCGCACGAGCTCATCTTTTCCGGCGACACCTTCGGGCTCTCGTACCGCGAGCTCGACGTGGACGGCCGCGCCTTCATACTCCCGACCACCACACCGGTGCACTTCGATCCGGAAGCGCTATGCCGCTCGGTGGACCGGCTCATGGCTTACCGCCCGCGCTCGATCTTCCTCACCCACTACGCGGAGGTCACCGAGCTCGACCGCCTCGCGCGCGAACTGAAGGAGCGGGTCGTGGCGTTCGCGGACCTTGGCCTGCGCTACCGCGACGTCCACGACCGCGCGGACAAGCTCCGGCACGGAATGTTTGCGGTGATGTCGTCCTGGCTCGACGCGCACGGCTTTCCGCGCGACGATGCCAGGCGCCACGAGTTGCTCGACGACGACGTCGAGCTCAACTGCCAGGGCATCGAGGCCTGGCTGGACAGGAAGTGACATGGGCGAATTCAAGGCATTCCGTATCCACGAGCGCGACGGGAAGATCGTCTCCGGCTTCGAGCGGGCGAATCTCGACACGCTGACGGCGGGCGAGGTCGTGGTCCGCGTGCAGTACTCGAGCATCAACTACAAGGACGCGCTCGCCGCGACCGGCGCCGGCAGGATCCTGCGCAAGTACCCTCTGAACGGCGGCATCGACTTCGCGGGCGAGGTCGTGAGTTCCGAGGACGCGCGCTACCAGCCCGGGCAGAAGGTGCTGGTCACGGGCTGCGGCCACTCCGAGACGCTCGATGGCGGCTATGCCGAGTTCGCGCGCTCGAAAGGCGACTTCGTGGTCCCGCTGCCGGACGGCATGAGTACGTTCGATGCGATGGCGCTCGGCACGGCGGGTTTCACCGCCGCGCTCGCGCTGCAGCGCATGGAGCAGAACGGCCAGAAGCCGGCGATGGGCCCGATCGTCGTGACCGGCGCCTCGGGCGGCGTCGGCTCGATCGCGATCGACCTGTTCTCGGCGCGCGGCTACGAGGTGGTCGCGGTGAGCGGCAAGCCGCAGGCGGACGACTTCCTGAAATCGCTCGGCGCCGCGAGGATCCTGCGCCGCCAGGACATCGACCTCGGCAAGCGGCCGATGGAAACCGCGCAGTGGGGCGGCGCCGTGGACAATGTCGGCGGCGAGATCCTCACCTGGCTCACGCGCACGGTGGACAGCTGGGGCAACATCGCGAGCATCGGGCTCGCCGCCAGTCACAAGCTCGAGACCACGGTGATGCCCTTCATCCTGCGCGGCATCAGCCTGCTCGGCATCAACTCCTCGGCGATGCCGCGCGACGTGCGCACCGGCATCTGGAAGCGGCTCGCGACCGACCTGAAGCCGCGCCACCTCGACCGGATCGTGACCGAGACGATTCCGTTCGACGAGCTGCCGGCAGCCTTCGAGGACTACGTGAAGGGCCGCATCATGGGGCGCACGGTCGTCGAGATCGCCTGACCGTGGGCGCGTCCGAATCGCGGTTGGCGGCGGGGGTCGCGAGGCTCGGAATCGCGCTCTCAGCGGCGCAGTTCGAGGCGCTCACGACGCTTGCCGCGGAGCTCGTCGACTGGAACACGCGTGTGAACCTTACCTCGATCACGGCGCCGGATGATGTCGTCGACAAGCACCTGCTCGATTCGCTCGCGGTGCTGCCGCTGCTCAAGGGCGTGACGGTCGCGGACGTCGGCTCGGGGGCCGGGTTCCCGGGCCTGCCGCTCGCGATCGCGGACCCCGGTCGGCGCTACACCCTGATTGAATCCACCGGAAAGAAGGCGAAATTCATCCGCCACGCGATCGGAAAGCTGGCCCTCCCGAACGTGGACATGGTGCTCGGCCGGGCCGAGTCCTGGCGGCCGTCGCGGCCCTTCCATTCCGTGGTCGCTCGGGCCCTCGGCTCGCTCGCCGAGTTCGTGCGGGTGGCCGGGCACCTGGCCGGGCGGGACGGGCGGCTGCTGGCCATGAAGGGCAAGGTCCCGGAGCAGGAGCTGAAGGCCCTCCCGCCGGGCTGGAAGGCGGTCGCCGTTCACCCTGTCGCCGTCCCCGGACTCGATGCCGAGCGTTGTGTCGTCGAACTTGCTAGGGTTTAGCCCCGGAATGATCATGAAGCGGATCATCGCGGTCGCGAACCAGAAAGGCGGGGTTGGCAAGACCACCACCGCCGTGAACCTCGCCGCTTCCCTGGCGACGATGCAGTGCCGCGTGCTGCTCGTCGACCTCGACCCCCAGGGCAACGCCACCATGGGATGCGGCGTGGACAAGCGCACGCTCGAGCGCTCCGCCACCGATGTGCTGCTCGGCGACTGCAACATCGTGGACGCGATCGTCACGATCGAGAGCGCGGGTTTTGAGCTCCTGCCCGCGAACCAGGACCTGACGGCGGCAGAAGTGCGTCTGCTGACGCTGCTCGCCGGCCGCGAGCACCGGCTCGAGAAGGCGCTCGCGCCGGTGCGCGACCGCTACGACATCGTGGTCATCGACTGTCCGCCGGCGCTCAACATCCTGACGGTCAACGCGCTCACCGCCGCGGATTCGGTGCTGGTCCCGATGCAGTGCGAGTACTACGCGCTCGAGGGGCTGTCCGGCCTCATGAGCACGATCGATCAGATCCGCGACTCGGTGAACGCGAAGCTCGAGGTCGAGGGGATCCTGCGCACCATGTTCGACCCGCGGAACAACCTGTCGAACGACGTGGCTGCGCAGCTCATCGAGCACTTCGGCGACCGCGTGTTCCGCACGATCATTCCGAGGAACGTGCGGCTCGCGGAGGCGCCGTCCTTCGGCGTCCCGGTGATGCTGCACGACAAGGACTCGCGCGGTGCGCTCGCCTACCTCGCGCTCGCGGGCGAGATGCTCCGCCGCGGCGATCCCGACGCGCCGCCGCTCGAGGAACCCGTGCCGGTCGAAGCCGCAGCCGAAGTCGAGATTGGTGCCGGGTCGCACTTATCGCACTTATTGACACACGAGAAATAAGTGCGATAAGTGCGAACCGGCACCATTAAGATGACGGCATGAGCGACAAGAAGCGCGGGCTGGGGCGGGGGCTCGAGGCGCTGCTCGGCGAGGCGAAGACGCGCCCGGAGCCGGGCGTGCCGCCGGCGCGCGAGCAGCTCATGCAGATCCCGGTGGATCTCCTCTCGCGCGGCAGGTACCAGCCGCGCGTGGACATGCGCGAGGACTCGCTCGCCGAGCTCGCGGACTCGATCAAGGCGCAGGGCATCATCCAGCCGATCGTCGTGCGCCCGGTCGGCGTGCCGGAGGCCAACCAGCCGCAGCGTTACGAAATCGTCGCCGGCGAACGCCGCTGGCGCGCGGCCCAGCTCGCCGGCCTGCACGAGATCCCGGCGGTGCTCCGGCGCATCGACGACGAGCACGCCGTCGCGCTCGCCCTGATCGAGAACATCCAGCGCGAGAACCTGAACCCGCTGGAAGAAGCCCTGGCCCTCTCGCGCCTGATCGGCGAGTTCCAGCTCACGCACCAGCAGGCGGCGGAGGCGGTCGGCCGCTCGCGCGCCGCCGTCTCGAACCTGTTGCGCCTGCTCGACCTGCCGCAGGCGATCCGCCCGCTGATCGAGAGGCGCGAGCTCGAGATGGGCCATGCCCGCGCGCTGCTCGCGCTGCCGGTACCCAAGCAGCAGGCGGAGGTCGGCGCGCTGGTCGCGAAGAAGGGCCTCTCCGTGCGCGAGACCGAGGCGCTCGTGCGCCGGCTGATCGCGCACGCGAGCGGCTCCAAGGGCAAGCCCGGCAGGCGCTCCAAGGATCCCGATATCCAGCGGCTCGAAAACGACCTCGCCGACAAGCTCGGCGCGACGGTCGAGCTTCAGCACTCGACGACGGGAAAGGGCAAGCTCGTCATCAGCTACCACACGCTCGACGAGCTCGACGGGATTCTCGCGCATATCAGTTGAAATCGAAGCAGCCACCCGGCATTCGTCCCTGCGGTCGATTCCGAGCCCTCGCCCGATGCAGCGATATTCCACCTGGCGACTGATCCGCGAAGCCCTGCGCGCCCACAGCGGCTGGGTACCCGCCTGGGAGGATCGCGATCCGGAGCCGCGCTACGAGATCGTCCTGGTCGGCGGCGGCGGTCACGGACTCGCGACGGCCTACTACCTGGCGCGCAACCACGGCATTCGCCGCGTGGCGGTGCTCGAGCGGGGCTGGATCGGCGGCGGCAACACCGGCCGCAACACCACGATCATCCGCTCTAACTACTTCCACCCGCGCAGCGCCGCGCTCTACGACTTCTCCGTGCGGCTCTATGAGGGCCTCGCGCGCGAGCTCAACTACAACATCATGTTCTCGCAGCGCGGGATGATCGAGATCGCCCATAGCGAGGCCGATCTCGAGACCATGTCCCGCGCCGCCAACTCGATGCGGCTCAGCGGCGTCGACATCACGCTGATCGGCCGCGAGCAGGCGCTCGCGATGGCGCCCCTGCTGGACCCGTCGCCGGGCTGCCGCTGGCCGGTGCGAGGCGCGCTCATGCAGCGGCGCGCCGGGACCGCGCGCCACGACGCGGTGGCCTGGGGCTACGCGCGCGCGGCCGCGGCGCTCGGCGTGCACATCATCCAGGGCTGCGAGGTGCTCGGGTTCGACAGCGTGAACGGGCGCGCGGCCGCGGTCGAGACCAGTCGAGGGCGTATCGAGGCCGATCGCATCGGAATCGCGGTTGCGGGAAATTCCTCCAGCCTGGCCCGCGCCACCGGTTTCGAGCTGCCGCTGCACAGCTACACGCTGCAGGCGATGGTGAGCGAGCCGGTCAAGCCCTGCCTCGACTGCATCGTGTCCTCGAACACGAACGGCAGCTACGTCAGCCAGTCCGACAAGGGTGAACTGGTGATGGGCGGCAACCTGGACCGCTGCCCTTCGTACGCGCAGCGCGGCGGGTTCCGCGTCACGCAGTCCGTGGTCGCGCCGCTGGTCGAGATGTTTCCGGCGTTCGGCTCGCTGCGGCTGATGCGGCAGTGGGGCGGCACGGTCGATGCGTCGCCGGACAACTCGCCGATCATCGGGCCGGCACCGGTTCCCGGCATCTACCTCAATTGCGGCTGGGGCACGGGCGGGTTCAAGGCGATTCCCGCGGGCGGCACCGTGTTCGCGCATCTGCTCGCGACCGGCACGCACCATCCGCTGTCGGCGCCCTTCGATCTCGGACGCTTTGCGCGCGGCGAGCTGATCGACGAGGCGCACGCGGGCGTCGCGCACTAGGAAGGAAAGATGCAGCAGTTTCCCTGCCCGTTCTGCGGGCCGCGCCCCGAGGACGAGTTCCGCTATGCGGGCGATGCCGGGCGGCCGCGCCCGGGTCGCGATGCGAGCGATGCGGAGTGGGCGGCGTACCTGTACTTCGGGCGGAACGCCCGCGGCGCAGCGCGGGAGCTGTGGATCCACAGCTACGGCTGCGGCCGATGGATCGAGCTCTCGCGCGACACCGTGAGCCATGTCGTGGACGGCGCGAAGCCGATGAACCCATGAGCAGGTGCATGCGGCTTGCCAGCGGCGGCGAGATCGATCGCGGCACACCGCTCGCGTTTCGATTTGACGGCGCGGACCTTGAAGGCTACGCCGGCGACACGCTGGCCTCGGCGCTGCTCGCGAACGACGTGCAGCCGCTCGCGCGCAGCTTCAAGTACCACCGGCCGCGCGGGCTGCTCGCTGCCGCGCACGAGGAGCCGAACGCGGTGCTCGACCTGCGCCACGGCGCGTATCACGACCCGAACGCGCGCGCGACCCTCGAGTTGCTGGCTGCGGGCATGGAGCTGCGCTCGGTGCACGCGCGCGGCACGGCGCAGCGCGATGCGCTCGCATTCCTCGATCGCTGCTGGCGCTTCATCCCGGCAGGTTTCTACTACAAGACCTTCATGTGGCCGGGCTGGAAGTGGTTCGAGCCGGCCATCCGGCGCATGGCGGGCCGCGGTGTGGTTGACCCGTCCTACCACCCGCGCGCGCAGCCCCAGCGTTACCTGAACGCGGACCTGTGCGTCATTGGCGCGGGTGCAGCCGGGCTCGCGGCGGCGCAGGCGGGCCTGCGGCGCGGCCTTCGCGTCGTGCTGGTGGAGCAGCGCACGCGCTGCGGCGGCACGCTGCTGTGGCGCTCTGCGCGGATCGACGGCGAGCCGGCCATGCGCTGGGTCGCGGCGGTCGAACGTGAATTGCGCTCGGGCGGCGCCGAGGTGCTGCTCTGCACCACCGCGCTCGGGCTCTACGATCACGGACTGTTGGCGCTCAGCGAGCGCATGGGGGACGCGACGGGCGGCGCGCGCGAGCGCGTCTGGCAGCTGCGGGCGCGCCAGGTCGTGCTCGCGAGCGGCGCGATCGAGCGGCCGCTCCTGTTCGGCGACAACGACCGTCCCGGCGTGATGCTCGCGGATTCGGCGCTCGAGTACCTTCGCCGCTACGCCGTGCGCGCGGGTGAGCGCGTCGTGGTCGCGACCGGAAACGACTCGGCGTATGCGGTGGCCGAAGCGCTTCAGGCCGCCGGTGCGCGCTGTGTCCTCGTGGACGCGCGCGCGGACGGCGCGCTGGCCGCGGCCGCCCGTACGCAGGGCATCGAGGTGCGCGCGAACGAGCGTGTCGCATGTGCCGTCGGTCGCGATCGCGTGCGCGCGGTGCGCCTCGCATCCGGCGCCACGGTGGAAGCCGACCTCGTCGCGATGGCGGGCGGCTGGACGCCGCTGATCCATCTCTACTGCCACGCGCGCGGGCGGCCGCGGTGGGACGCGGCGCGCGGCGCGATGCTGCCGGGCGATCCGGTGCACGGCCTTGCAGTGGCAGGCGCGGCGAATGGCGCGGACTCGCTGCAGCAGGCACTCGAACAGGGCGTCGCAGCCGCGGGCGGAGCCGCCGGCAGCACGCCGCGAGCGGAGGAAGCGGCCTTCGGCTGGGGTGGCGAGCCCGATATCGCACAGGCGTTCACGACACCGCGCGTGTGGGTGGACCTGCAGCACGACGTGACGGTGAAGGACGTTGCGCTCGCGGTGCGCGAGAACTTCAGCGCGGCCGAGCACCTGAAGCGGTACACGACGCTCGGCATGGCGACCGACCAGGGCCGGACTTCGAACGTGAACGGCCTCGCGGTGCTCGCCGATCGGACCGGCCGCGAGATCTCGACGCTGGGCGTCACGACCTTCCGCCCGCCATTCGTCCCGGTGGGCATGGCGGCGCTTGCGGGCGCCGACCGCGGCGAGCTGCAGGCGCCGCTGCGCAGGTTGCCGGCGGAGAACGTGCACCGTGCCGAGGGCGCGGCGCTCCTCGACTACGGCAACCTCCTGCGCCCGGCCTGGTACGGCGACCGCGAGACCGCGCTCGCGCGCGAGTGCCGCGCAGCGCGAACCGAAGCCGTCGTGCTCGATGCCTCCTCGCTCGGCAAGATCGAGGTTCTGGGGCCGGACGCGGCCGCGTTGCTCGATTTCGTCTTCTACACCCGCATCTCGACGCTGGCGCCGGGCCGGCTCCGCTACGGGCTCGCGCTCGCCGAGAGCGGCGGAATCTTCGACGATGCCGTCGTGCTGTGCGTGAGTCCGCGGCACTTCGTCGTGTCCTGCTCGAGCGGTCACGTCGCCGCGATGGTCGCGAACCTCGAGGCCTGGCGCGAGGACCGCTTCGACCTCGCGCGCGTGTTCGTGCACGATGCGACGCCGCAATGGGCGACGCTCGCAATCTCCGGCCCGCAAGCGCGGCGCGTGATCTCCGCGCTCGAGCTCGGCATCGATCTCGCGGACGGCGCATTTCTGCACATGAGCGCACGCGACGGCGTATTTGCAGGCGTGCCGGCGCGCATCGCGCGGGTCAGCTTCACCGGCGAACGCGGCTATGAGGTCTCGGTGCCGGCCGATCGCTGCGCCGAGCTGTGGGGCCGCGCGCGGGAAGCCGGCGCGCGGCCGCTCGGAGTCGAGGCGCTCGGCGTGCTGCGGGTGGAGAAGGGTTACATCTTCGTCGGCCAGGACACGGACGGCGAAACGATGCCGCAGGACATCGGCATGGGCCAGGCGCGGCTCGCCCGCCAGGACGCCTTCGTCGGCGATCGCTCGCTGTTCCTGCCCGCGGCGGCGCGCGCTGGGCGCCGCCAGCTGGTCGGCGTGAGCGCCCTGGGCGAGGCGCCGCTTGCGGTCGGCGCGCACGCCGTCGTCCGCGACGGCGCATCGGAGCGCAGCATCGGTTTCGTAACGAGCAGCTACTTCAGCATCCTGCTCGGCCGGCCGATTGCGCTCGCCTTGATCGAGGACGGCGCCGCGCGCCACGGCGAGACACTCGAATTCGAGCATCTCGGCGCGCGCAGCGCCGGCCGGCTCGTTCCGCCCTGTCTCCACGATCCGCGCGGAGAGCGCTTGAATGCCTGAGCGCGAGCAGTTCTGGTCGCAGCCGCCCGATTGGGAATCGGCGAAGGTCTCGGCGGACGGCGTCGCGATTTCGGTTGCACCGACGGCGCGGATCCTGCAGCTGAGCGGCCGCATCGACGCGCTGCTCGCGAGCTGCGGCATCGCAGCCGCGCTCGGCCCGCGCGATGTCTGCGACGCGGCGCGCTATGCGCTCCGGCTCGCGCCGGCGAGCGTGCTGCTGGTCAGCGCCGGGCCGCTCGACTGCCCGGCCGGCTGGGTCGACGACCGGACAGCAGTCAGCGATCTCTCCGCCGGAATGCTGTGTTTCGACCTCTGCGGAAAGCGGGCGGATGACATCATGGCGCTCGGCGCGGAGTACGACTTCGCCTCGCGCGGCGCGCTGCCACTGGAGTCCTCGCGCCTGCGCTTCGCGGGCCTGCGCATCGCAGTCTGCCGCCGCCCGGATGGCTGGCGATTGCACGTCGAACGCCCGTGGGCGCCGGCGCTATGGAGCTGGCTCGCAGCGCGGGTCGGCGCGGGCTGAGCGGGCATTCCACGACGGCCGTGCGCTACACTGCCGAGCCTGCGGCAGCCGTACGCTTTCTCGCGAGTGACGAGGCCTCGTACGTGACCGGCAGTGTGCTGGTCGCGAATGGCGGCTCGTATTTCTTTTAGTTTTCTATATTTTTTCCTTGGAGAAATCGATCTGGTCCATGACAAATTCCGTTGACCGATTTGCGGAGACTCTCATCGCGCGAGGCCTGACGGCTCGCCGCGCTCGCACGTGCGTTAAAACCACACGCTCTGGACTTTGCTGCGAAAGCGCAGTTGCGAGCCGCTCCAGACTATTTCTTTGGACGTGATGAGTGTGCGCATCGAGGCCGGGCAGTTGGCCTCTTGCCGTGCACGTACCCCGGCGCGCCAGACCTTGGTATCTACCACACGACCTGCTGCAGCTGGTCCATCGCTGTCAATGCGACATAGGTTTTGCGGTCGTCGCGGCGCACATATAGGGGCTCGGTGATAGTTTGCGTATCGTAGGCCTGGCGTTGTAAGTTAACTTTGCGCAGCTTGTAGTTACCTGTCATATCGGTGCTCGGCGCAATGCGTAAAAAGTAGGGCGCCGCGTAAGCGGGCAGACGCTCGAGCGCGATTTTCCAAAAAGCCTGCGGATCGAATTGGGCACCCTCCTGCATGACCAGAGCGGCCATGCCGGCGCGTCCCTCGCAGCCAGGCACTTGTACTCCATAGACGGTGATAGCATCGAGACCGGGGAAATCGCCCAGTGCATCGGCGACTTCGGTGGTAGAGACGTTTTCACTTTTCCACCGGTAAGTGTCACCGATACGGTCCACAAACCAAAAATAGCCATCCTCGTCGTAGCGCATCAAGTCGCCCGAAGACCACCAAGCGTCACCGGATTGAAACACATTGCGCAAAATCTTGCGTTCGGTGGCGGCGGCCGAAGTGAAGCCCTCAAAGCGCCCGGCCACCACATCCGGGATGTCAAGGATCATGCCAATCGCCTCGCCCACTTCGCCGGGTGCGCACAGCTGCATAAAGCCCTTGTCGTCTCGCAAATGGCATTGGTTATCGGTGTCATAACGCGCCAGACGCAAATTGGACTTTTCCCAAAACGGGATGCGCCCGCAGGAGCCCACGCGGTTATCCAAGTTAATGGTGGTGGTGTTGGCTTCAGTGGCGCCCCAGCCCTCGTAAATTTCAAAATCACCAAAGCGACGCACCCACTGCTCCCACACTTCGCTCGCCATACCGGCGCCTACCATTTTGCGCAGGCTGTGTTCGCGTTCGCCCGACTGCACCGGTGTGGTGAGCAAAAAACGAACAATCTCGCCTACGTATTGGCAGATGGTGACTTGGTGGCGACGCACGTCGGCCCAAAACTCGCTGCGGCTGAATTTGCGGCGCAGCAGCAGGCTGGCGCCGCTGGCAATGGCCGTGGCCCCCGCTGACAGCGAGGCCGCGCCGTGGTAGAGCGGTAAAAAGCAGTAAAAACAATCGCTGGGCTGCACGTCCATGGTGATTTGCATCACGTCGCCGGTAATCAGCCAGCGTGCGTGGCTGATGATCGCCGCCTTTGGCAGTCCTGTCGTGCCGGAGGTGAAGATGTAGACGGCCGGTCTCTCGGCCACCAGTCCGGCACGCCAGTTGCTGGGCGGGTTGGCGCTGTCACTTTGGAGCGATAACGCCTGCAAATCCAGGACGGTTAACGACTTAGTCAGGGCGGTGGCCGGGCACTCGGCATCGGGCCAGAGCCAACAGCGAACCCCCGGGGGCAGCGCGGTTACGGCGAACTGAGGCAAACACTCCTCACCGACCACGACCAGTTGGGCGCCGGTTTCGCTCAAACCATGCTCAAGCGCCTTACCGCGCGCATTGGTGTTGAGAAAAACCGTGGTGACCCCCAACTTCATCAGGGCAAACCATACGAATATGAAACCCGGCCGGTTTTCCATGCACAGCGCGACCACATCTCCGCAGCGCAAGCCCAGCCGGTGACCGGCATGCGCCACCTGGTTAATACAGGCATTGGTTTGCGCGTAGGTCAGGCTGGTATCACCGTAATGCAGGCAGGGGCGATCAGCGTAACGCTGGGCGCTTTCCTCGAAGCGCTCGGCCAGGGCATAGGTCTGGGAGGCCCGATGGCGCTGGCTAGCCCGGTTGCGGCGGTCCAGCTTGGACTGCGTGACTTCGCGGGGCACAATGGGACAGTTTTTCATGCGCGTTCCCGTCTACTTATACGGGCTTAGCGTACCGTGCGCGGCATCTGCAGACCGAATTGGGCGACGAGCTCGCGCTGGATTTCATTGGTGCCACCACCAAATGTCAGGGTCACCGCAGCGCGCACTTCGTATTCCAGATCGCCCATAAGCAACTCCGCGCTGCTGCCCTGGCGCACCAGTGCGCTGTTGCCCACAATCTCGATGAGGTTTCGCAGGATTTTGACCACGCT
>VGUH01000002.1 GCA_016874295.1 Gammaproteobacteria bacterium
CGCTCTTCGGCAAGAACGCGATCGCTGGCGCATTGAACATCGTGGCCGCAAAGCCGACCGACGACTTCGAGGCCAAGTTCTCTGCGTCGCACGAATTCGAGCACGACGAGACGGGTCTCCTGGGTGTCATCTCGGGCCCGTTCGGTGACAGCGGCCTGAAGGGCCGGCTCGTCGCCTCGTACCGGGACCTCGAAGGATACGTCACAAACACGTACCTCAACCGGGTAGAGCCGCAGCGCCACGAAACCTATTTCCGCGGCCAGCTTGCCTGGGACAACGATGGCAGCGGCGACCTTAATCTCAAGGTCGAGCACGCACAATTCGATACACTCGGATATCCGTCGGAACCTAACAGACCAGTTGGGACCTATTCAGCGCTTTTCGACGGCTCGCCTTTCCCATTGGTTGACACAGTCGAGGACTATCGTCGTGCAAGCGGTGAGGTTCACAGCTTCAACGACATCACGAATCTCGTGCTGACCGCCAACTTTGGCCTCGGCGATGATACGCTTACGTCAGTCTCCGGCTTTGTCAAATACAGTACCGAGGAGGTGCTCGACGTCGACTTCACACAACTGCTCATTTTCGACGGCACGAATCAGACGGAGCATTACGAGCAGATCAGCCAGGAATTTCGGCTGACCTCGCCCGGCGGCGAGCGGCTCGATTACATCGCTGGCGTTTACTTTCAATCCAGCGACATCGTCGTGACCGACGACGTGAGGATCGGTTCGTTCTTTGCGTCATTGCCGCCTCCCAATAGTTTCCTCGCGGACTCATTCTCGTTGCGCCACTTTACGCAGAGTTCCGACCTCTACTCGGTGTTCGCTCAGGCGGATTTTCAAATTTCCGACATCGTGACGCTCACCGCCGGGGCGCGTTACAGCAACGAGAAGAAAGATGGCGCACGCAGTCTGGCGATCTTTGGCGGGCCGACGAATGTCGCCCAAAGGTTGCCAAGCCCGCATCCAGCCTACCCGAATCTGCTTCAATTTTTGTGGGGGTTTGGTCTCAACATGAAGGGGCACAGCATTTCCGGTGATCGCAGCGAAGACAGCCTCGATCCGCTGATCCGACTGCGGATTGCCCCGAATGACACCGTTTCGTTCCATGCATCCTATACGCAGGGATCGAAAGCGGGTGGCTTCGACATCCGCAGCAACTCGATTGCAGGACAGCCGGTTCCCAATCCAGGCACTTTTGAATTCGAAGACGAAACTGCGGAGAACTACGAAGTCGGTGTCAAGTTCCGTAATGATCGCGTCGAATTCAATGGAACGGTGTTCCGCACGGACTACGAAGATCTTCAGACCAGCCTTTTCGACGGCCGCGCTGGTTTCACCGTCCAGAACGCATCTGCTGCGACCACGCAGGGCATTGAGGTCGACGGGCGCGTCCTGGCGGCGGAAGGATTCGAGATTTACGGCGCCGCCGCCTATCTTGATTTCGAATTCACCGATTTCCCAAAGGGGCAGTGTCATTTCGGCGAGGCACCGAACAATGGCATATATTGTAACCGCAGAGGCTTCGGCACTGTTTTTGCGCCAAAGTGGTCTGGGAATGTCGGCTTCGATTACCAGCGATCCCTGAGCAATTCGTTCACCGCTGATTTTGGCGTGAATGCCGAATACAGGTCGAAGTATTTCTGTAGTGGCAGCTACGATCCCCGTATGGTGGAGAACGGCTATACGCGGGTCTCAGCGCAGGTCGGCATCAGCGGTGGTGCCGGTAAGTGGCGCGTATCGCTGATCGGCAATAATCTGACCGATGAGCGCATCATGCTCGGCGGTGGGAGTCTCCCGCTCGCGACCTTGCTGACAAGCAACACAGGCGTCGCCTATGACAGCCTCTATTCGCGCCCGCGCAACGTCACTTTGAAGGTCGATTTTCGGTTCTAGGGAAGCTCTGCACAAGTGAGTGTCATTGATCGATACTGCCATCTGTGGTCTGCGGCCAACTTGGGAGGCATCGATCGATGAAGCAAGGGACATTTGCCGAAGCGGCGTGGAGCGCCAAGGGCAAGGTGACGCGCCGCGAGCGCTTTCTGGCCGAGATGGACGCCGTGATTCCGTGGCCGCGGCGTCCGCACGCGGCTACGAGATTTGGAGCAACGTCATCCGCCCTTACGTCCTGCGGGAGGTTGCGCGTGCGCGTCCGCCATGCGGCGCCCCAGAAGCGCGCACCACGATGCCCACGCGCGGGTCCTGCTCGACCTTCAGCGCGTCCAGCGTCACGCCAATACGCTCGGCCTCCTCGCGCACCACGCTCTCGACCTCCATCATGGTCAGAGCGGGCTTGAAGATCTTGCCCACCGCGGTCAGCGGCAAGTTCACCAGGACACGGATCGCCAAATTCTTGCGCGATTAGCCGGTCGATCCCGCCAAGGTGAATGTCAGCGGCGGCCACCTAGCGAAGGGACATCCCCTCGGCGCCAGCGGCGCCATCCTTTCCTCGACCTTGCTCGACTGCCTCGACGAATGCGATGGCCAATTCGGTCTCGTGGTCGCGACCGGTGCGTCCGGCGTGGGCGCGGCAATGATTGTCGAACGCATTTCGTGAGTCACGCCCCATGGCGGCAGATCTAACCGAACTCATTGCCCGTCATGCGGGCGTGCTGAACTCAGCGATTGATGCTGTTCAGACGCGGAAAGCGTGGAGCCCGTTCCAAGACTCCCCCAGCGCCAAACTCCATGCACCCGGATGACCCGAAGCGGGGCGCGACGCGTTCATGGCCCTTCTCGGTCGCCGCTTTCCCTTGGAGCAGCCGGGTGTTCTCGATTACGCTGGGCGCGAAGTGTCTGTGTACACGGGCGACGCGCTTGGCATTGAATATCCGCGCTGTGACCCAAGAGCGCTTGCGCGTGCTGCAGAAACGGCGATGGAGCAATGGCGAACGATCGATCCCGACGCGCGCATTGCCCTTTGTCTCGAGATGTCGATGCGACTTTACGCACGCAACTTCGAGATGGCCAACAGCGTGATGCATGTCACCGGCCAAAGTTACACACAAGCGTTCAGCGGCAGCGGCCCGAATGCGCTCGATCGCGGCGTCGAAGCGCTTGCCTACGCGGCCAAGGCGATGCGCGACGTGACCCCACGCGCGCAGTGGCGGCGCGCTTTCGGAAAAGAAGAAGTCGCGCTCGAGAAGGCCTATGCACTTGTGCCGCGCGGCGTTGGGCTGGTCATTTGTTGCGCATCGTTCCCCACCTGGAACGCCTATCCTGCGATGTTTGCGAGCATGGCGACAGGAAACCCCGTTATCGTCAAACCGCACCCCATCGCCATTCTTCCTATGGCAATTGTTGTGCAAGAGTGCCGCGCCGTACTTTCCGAGCATGGCGTCGATCCCAATGTGGTGACGCTCTCCGTTGACACCCTGCAAGCGCCGATCGCTCAGGCCTATGTCGACGACCCCGCGGTGCAGATCATCGACTTCACAGGGAGCCCGCGCTACGGCGGCCACCTTGAACGCACGGTCACGGGCAAGCAGCTGTTCACCGAAACTGCCGGGCTCAACTCAGTTGTAATCGAGTCGTGCGATGAGTTGCCCGCCACCGCCCGCGCCATCGCGCGCGCCGCGTGCCTGTTTTCAGCGCAGATGTGCACGAGTCCGCAAAACATCTACATCCCGCGCGATGGGGTATTGACCAAGAATGGGCGCAAAACATTCGACGATGTCACGAAAGCGATTGTCGCGGCGGTCGACGATATCGCCCACTCCCCCGCTTCGGCGGCTGGCATCATGGGTTGCATACAGGCTCGGGCAAGCGTCGATCTCGTGATGCGCCTGCAAGACGTGTGCGAGATAGAAGCATCCGTCCTGCGGCGCGCTACACCGTACGTGCACCCTGACTACCCCGCCGCCAGGACGCTGACACCGCTTGTTGTAGCCGTGGACGCAGGCCGTACGGACCTCTACGCCGAGGAGCAGTTCGGCCCGGTGCTGTTTCTCATCCGCGCGGAAAACGCCAAAGCTGCGGTTTCGGAAGCGACTATGCTCGCCCGCCAACACGGCGCCATCTCCTCCTACCTCTATTCCACAGACGACGCCTTTATAGATTGCTCAACGTCCTTGTATGAAGCCGCCGGCGCCAACCTCTCCATCAACCTTCACGGCGCCATGTGGGCCAATTTCGCCGCCGCCTACAGCGATTATCACGTCTCCGGACTCAATCCCGCCGGCAACGCCTGCCTCGCCGATCTGGCGTTCGTGACTAGCCGCTTCCGCATCGTCCAACGCCGCCGTCCGGCGGCCGACAGAGCAACCTCATGAAGGCGGAAGATGTCATTGGCGCCTGGACATTGATCGACTGGCGCATCGTCTACCCCGATGGCACAATCACCCATCCCTTCGGCAATAGTGCGACGGGCTACATCGTTTACGCCGCAAACGGCGTCATGACTGCGAGCATCTGCGCCAACCCGCGCGGCCGATTCAACAAGTGTAATGCGCGCGACGCGAGTGCCGAACAGAAGTCCGCCGCATTCGACAGTTACTTCCACTATGCCGGCGCATGGCGGATTGAGGACGATGGCGTCGTGCATGAGGTGACGATGGCGCTTAATCCGGACATGACAGGCACGCAGCAACGCCGCCATGCTGCGCGGGACGGCGATATGCTGACGCTTTCCACAAAAGAGTTCGCCACCAGCGGCGTAGTCCGCCATCACATTCTGCGCTGGCGCCGCCACTGATCACCGAAACACTGCGCTGGGCAGCCCGATGGCGGGCAATCAAATCCTGCTGTAGCCTCTGAACCGCGCAGACAACCGCTTGCGCAATGGAGGAACGGACCATGACGAGCGCACTCGCACTCATAACTGGCGCCGCTGGCGCCGAGGGGATGTCCCTTCGCTAGGTGGCCGCCGCTGACATTCACCTTGGCGGGATCGACCGGCTAATCGCGCAAGAATTTGGCGATCCGTGTCCTGGTGAACTTGCCGCTGACCGCGGTGGGCAAGATCTTCAAGCCCGCTCTGACCATGATGGAGGTCGAGAGCGTGGTGCGCGAGGAGGCCGAGCGTATTGGCGTGACGCTGGACGCGCTGAAGGTCGAGCAGGACCCGCGCGTGGGCACCGTCGCGCGCTGGCATGTTGCCGCCGGCGACGCTGTCGCCTTCGGCCGTGCACTGGGTGTGCATGTGTTCAGGAACCAGCCATTGAACAAGCCCTGAACGTCTCGGCTGCCCGATGTCACGACGTACCAGCACTTCGCGGGCGATGCTTTCGATCGTATCGGCCCGGTTCTGATCCGCGACCTGAACCTCCGCCACGTCGGCCAGCGCTTCTAGCGGGGCAAGCCGATGCGTGTTTTGCGTTAACCCTTCGCGCCGCTTCGCGCGAAGCGCTCAGCCTTGCGGCGCCCTGACTCGGGCGGCATGGCAAGAACTGACCATATCCAGACCGGTTGTCGCGACTCGCCGGGTCTTCTACCAGCGCGCGATTCAGGCCCCGCCTGGGTGGGAAAAATCATGAAACTGGATGCCATCGACAGGGCGATCCTGTCGGAGCTGCAGCGCAATGCGCGGGTCAAGAACACTGTACTGGCGGGGCGCGTCGGGCTTTCGGCGCCGGCCTGTCTGCAGCGCGGGCCACGCCCTCTGCGCCGGCCAGGACCGAGCGCATCGTGCAAGAATTCAAACGGGTGAGGTAGCCACCGCCTTGTGCAATCTCGTCGGAGCAGTGTACGATCAGAAGCGTCGGGAATGTGTCAGGGGAAGGCCCGCCCGCGATGCGCATACACGGCGAACTGCTCATCCCGCTCGCACTGGCTCTTGCGCTTGCCCTCGCATCGCCTGATGAGACCGCCGCGGCCGAGGTGCGCGAACGGGATGCCTGCGCCGATCTGCGGCCGCCGGCGCTCGTCACTCTGGAAACGGCGCCGGCGTGGGTCGATGCGCCGGGCCTGCCGAAATATTGCCGCGTGCGCGGTCGCTATGCCGAGCGCGTGCGCTTCGAGATGCGCCTGCCCGCCACCTGGAACGGGCGCTTCCTCATGGCGGGCTGCGGTGGCTTCTGCGGCGAGCTTCTGCCCGACAAGAGCGGGCACGGCAACAGCATCAACGAGCCGCTGAAACGCGGCTACGCGGGCATCAGCCATGACGCCGGCCATCAGGCGCCAAGCTGGGAGGCGAGCTGGGCCCGCGATCCGGAGGCGCTCGAGATCTGGGCGCACAAGATTCTGCCTATGATGACCGAGCTTGGCACGCAGCTCATCGAGCAGCTTTATGGGCGACCGCCGCGCTATCGGTACTTCGCCGGCTGCTCGAACGGTGGTCGCCTCGGCCTGATGGCGGCGCAGCGCTACCCGCAATTGTTCGACGGCATCGCGGCAGGCGCGGGCATTTTCGATCTCAGCGGCAACGCCGGCTTGTGGGGCAACTGGCTGATCACGTCGATCGAGCGTGACGGGGTGTCGATCGTGCCGCCGCGCAAAGCGCGGTTCCTCGAGAAGTTCGTCGTCGAGCAGTGCGACGCACGCGACGGCCTTGCCGATCAGACTATCGACGATCCGACGCGTTGCAGCGTCGATTTTCGCGCGGCGCGCTGTGCACCGGGGGCCGCCCCGGCCGATGACTGCCTCACGGCGGCCGAAGCAGACGCGTTGAACCGGCTCTACGGCGGCGTGCGCAACGCGGCCAACGAGCGGATATATCCTGCGCTGCAGCCCGGCTCGGAGCGCTACAGCGACATCTGGCTGTACGGCGCGGCAGACCGGCCGGCGTGGGGCATCCTGGCCGCGGCCGGATATCGTCAGTTGCTGGCGGCCAGCCTCGCCGTGCCAGACGTGCCCGCCGGGCTGCCGACCGAGCGGATGCTCGACTGGATTCGCCGCTCGCCGGTTCCGGCACTGACGGACGCGACGAACCCCGACCTGACCGCGTTGCGACGCCGCGGCGGCAAGCTCCTCATCTACCAGGGGCTTGCGGATCCGCTAATCATTCCGGAGCCGATCATGGACTACTACCGGCGAGCCGCCGTGCACGCCGGCGGCATGCGGCGCCTGCAGAAGAATGTGCGACTGTTCATGGTCCCGGGCTGGGGTCACTGCTGGGAACGGCCATCCGCGGCGCCCGATGACTTCGACCCGCTCGCGGCGCTCGAAAACTGGGTTGAACGCGGTCGTACGCCTCGGTCGATTGATGCAAGTCAGCGCGGCAAAGATGGCACGATCGTGCGCGCGCGACCCATCTGCAGTTATCCGGCATCGGCACGCCACATCGCCGGCAAGGACCCCGCCAGGTTGGACGCGTATCGCTGCGTAGCCGAATAACAGTTGCCGGTGGGGGGTTGACCGTCATTCGTCCGGACGACACAAGGTAGGTTCCAACTACGTGCGAGTTTACGACCCGGCGATCGGGCGGTACGTCGAAAGCGATCCGATAGGGCGGCAAGAAACTCGTCCACCGCGAGCCTGACTGCATCGGGTGAATGGCGCGGGTATTTCGACCAGGCCGAATCAGGAATCGCTCTGACGAGCTTGCGGAAATGCTCGACGTCTACCAAGCCGCTGCTGACAAACGAGCGGGCATCCATCCGGCTAATGGCGATGAGGTCATTCACGACGTCAATACCCACGATTACATGGGCACGCCGACGCATGTTTTCGGCGGGCAGCTAACTGATATCGAGAGCTGACAAATCCGCGCGCATTTTTCTCAATCCATCACCCGCCCTTGATAGACCGTGCCCCAGATCGGGATGTCCTTGAGATTCATTGGCGCAACCTCGTAAGGATCTTGCTCGAGGACGGTGAAGTCCGCGCTCTTGCCGGCGACGATGCTGCCGATCTCATCCTCCATGCGCAACGCGAACGCGGCATCGATCGTGATCGCACGGAGCGCGTCCGTCACCGAAATGCGCTCCTCAGGCGCCATCAGCGTGCCCTCGGATGTCACGCGATTCACGGCGACCCACGCTAGCACCAGCGGCGCTTCCGGCGCCATGGTGAAATCGGAATGCAGCGAAGTGGGAATGCCGTTGCGGATCATCGCGCCGATGCGCGCCATTTCCGCGGCACGATCGCCGCCCAGTCCGCGCAGTGCGTAGATGTCCGCGAGCGCCCAGAGATAGTACGGCTGCGCCGAGATCACGACACCTTGCCGCGACGCGCGCCGCAGCTGATCGTTGGTCGCGAAGCCGACATGATGCAAAGTAAAACGGTGATCCGCGCGCGGCTTCTGGTTCTGCAACCGCTCGAGGATGTCGAGCGTGGCTGCCACGCCCGCATCGCCGTTGACGTGCACATGGATCTGGAATCCGCGCTGCCAGAAATCCTGAGCTGCCGCCTCCAGTTGCTCGGGTGGCATCAGCCACTTGCCTTGATGTCCGTCGGTATAGCCAGGGGGGCGCATCATCATGTACTGCGCGAAGAACGCGCCGTCGGCTAACAACTTGACATGCCGAGCCGCCCGCAATCGTCCGTAGTCGGTAGCGACGAATCGCTCGACCTCCTCGACCGCCGCCGGAACGCCGCGACTCGCTAGGATCGACAGCGGTGCCGGAACCAAGACGACGCGGAATGGTGCCTCCGGGCGGTCGAAGGCCTTGCGCAACACCGCGGCGTCTTCATGGAGCCCGAAATAACCGCCGACGCCCATATCGGCGATGGTCGTAACGCCACCCTGCCGCACTATCGATTCATAGCGCGCAATGCCTTTCGCAAGGTGCTCCGGGCTCAGAAGCCATGCCGACAACGGCTTCAAGACTGTTAGCAACCCACGCTCGGAAAATACACCTCTAGCGATGTCGGAGTCGGGCGGCGAGACTTTGGAATCCGGGTCCACACCGAGCCAGCGCAAGGCCGCGGTATTGGCAACGATTTCGTGAAACGACCGCTGCCAAAGAATGAGCGGCCTGCGCGGCGAGAGTCGATCGAGTTCGGCGCGCCGGATAACGCCATGCCAAGCCTCGAAATAGCCCCACGTGATAAACGGCGCCTCACGCGGGACGGACTCTCGAGCCAGCGCCTCGCGCAGCCGTGTTAGGTATGCTTCGCGGCCCCGAGTCGCAGGCACATCGAGCCCCGCACCCTCCCAAACGTGCGGCGATATCCAATAGGTATTCAACAGCATGGCTGCCAGCAGCGGATGCACGTGATTGTCGATCAAGCCTGGAACGAGGATCTTTTCCGCAAACCCCCGGTCGATTTCGTAAGGTCTCGCTTCCATCCAGCCACGCATCGATGCGAGATCGCCGACGGCGACAATGCGTCCATCGGCCACCGCGACAGCGGTCGCGAACGGCTGCGAGGCGTCCATGGTGATGATGCGCTTGGCGACATAGATGCGCATCGGCGTCGACGGCGTTTTGTTCTCGGCCGCGGTCGTGCGGACGCTCGCCGAAATTCCGACCAGCAGCACGACGAGCGCCAGACTCAAGCTGCGTGACAGGTGGTGGGGGCGAAGGTGTTTCACGCGTTTCTCGAGAAGGCTGCATGACCACCGTTCGAGCGTGGCCCTGGGAACCGGCGCTTCCAGTACTCGTCGAGTTCTTTCTTCACGACCGGCGTCAACCTGTAAAGGCCGACGATGTTGGCGAATGCCATCGCGAAAACCATCGCATCAGAGAAGTCGAGAATCGAAGTCAGTTGCGCCGAACAATCGATCACGATGGCAACGCAGAATACGACATTGAACGCGTGCTTGACGCTGCGGCTCGGGCCGAAGAGGTACACCGAGCCTGCCAAGCCATAGTAAGACCACGAGATCATCGTGGAATAGGCAAACATGAAAATCACGACCGTCAGCACGATCGGAAACCACGAAACAACGCTCCCGACAACCTGTGAGGCATCTGCACACCGGCGGCCACGCCCGTCCCCTGCACTGCCGGGTCGCCTCCAACGAAGATGACCAGCGCTGTTAGCATGCAGATCACCATCGTGTCGATGAAAGGTTCCAGCAGCGCGACGAGACCCTGGCTGACTGGCACGCCGGTCCTAACAGCCGAATGCGCAATGGCTGCCGAGCCGATCCCCGCCTCATTGGAGAATGCCGCCCGGCGAAACCCGAGCACGGCCACGCCGAAGGCGCCGCCCGCAACACCCGATGGTGAAAAAGCAGACTGCACGATCGTCGCGATGGCTCAAGGCAGCCGTTCTGCGTTAGCAATGATGACGACGAGAGCCATGGCGACATAGAGCAGCAGCATCAGCGGCACCAAAGCAGCCGTAACGCGCGCGATGCTGCGAATGCCGCCAATGATCACCATTGCCGTCAGCCCCGCCAGTCCAACACCGAACACCCAAGCATTGCCGGCCGCGAAACTCTGCTCACCGCCGGTCGCTACCATGAACTGCTCGTAGGCCTGATTGGCCTGAAACATGCAACCGACACCGAGGCAACCCAGGACGATGCAGGCGGCATAGAAATGCGCGAGCGTCTTGCCAAGTCGCGGCCAGCCGCGTTCCGCCAGACCGCGATCGAGATAGAACATGGGTCCGCCGGAAACCGTACCGTCGGGGTTAGTCTGCCGATATTTCACGCCCAGCGTGCATTCGACGAACTTGGACGACATGCCGAGAAAGCCTGCGACAAACATCCAGAAAGCGGCGCCAGGACCGCCGATCGAAACCGCTGTCGCAACATGAGCGACATTGCCTACGCCAACCGTACCGGATACGGCCGTCGTCAGGGCCTGAAAATGCGATACCTCACCTGGGCCACCTTCCTTGACCTGTTTGCCAAAAACGATGCGCCAACTCTCGGCGAACGCGCGCAAATTGATAAAGCGAAAACGCAACGTAAAAAACGTGGCTGCGACCATCAGCCATACGACGACCAACTGCACCGACGTGTCACCGATCTGTACCGAATAAAAGACCACCGAAGAAATCAGGTCCGCTATGGGTTTGATCGCCGCATCGATCGCGGCATCGATACCCGCAGTAGACGACTCGGTCTGCCCCAGTGCATTCATGCTTGCAACGCGCCTTGCATAGGAGCCAGATGATAGCGAGTTTCATTGCGCAAGCCACACGGATTGGTGCAAACAGCCGCATCGAGAGCGCGTAACACGATCATGAGCACATCGACGCCGGAATCCAAAATCGAGCTAATCCGCCGTCTACAGCAGGCCGCAGAACAGCGGGACAAGGTGGCGCTTTTGGCATTCTCTGCGCCAGACATCGGGTATCACTATCACTTCGAACTGCCAAGTGCGTTAGCAATGGCAACGAGACACTTGCAGGCGGCTGCCGATCCCCAGCCGTTACTTGCATAATTAGACCGTATAACTTATGCTGCATTGACTATGTCTGGGACAAATAAGCCAACAGCGATCGACTTCTATTTCGATTTTTCGTCGAGCTACACCTATATCGGTTTGCCACGAATCGAGGCCATGGCTGCGCGCCACCGGCGCCCGCTCGTCTGGAAGCCTGTCTCATTGGGCGCAATATTCAAGGAGCGTGGTCACTCACCACCCGACCGGAACACTTCGAAGGGCCGCTATCTTTATCTCGACGTGTTGCGCTGCGCGGCCGAGCAACAATTGCCGTTCAATATTCCGAACCCGTTCCCATTCAACAGCATCGCCGCGGCGCGTGGCTTTCTATGGTTGCAGTCGCAGTCATCCGGGCAGGCACTGGACTTCGCCCATCGTGTTTTCGATCACGCGTTCGCCACCGGTGGCGACGTGACCCAGGCGCAGACTCTTGCCGAGATCGCCGGCCGCTGCGGCGCCGACGCAGTCGCGTTCGCCGAGGGCATTCAGCTCCCCGCGATCAAGACGCAACTAATCGAGTTAACAACCGAAGCGAGTCAACGCGGAGTATTCGGTGCGCCGACGTTGATTTGCGATGGTGAAATGTTTTGGGGCGCCGACCGGATCGACCAAATGGATCGCTGGTTATCGCCATGACGCACGCGGAACTCGTACGAGCCTATTACACCGCGTGGCTTGAGGACGATCTCGAGGCAGTGCTGGCCATGTGTACCGACGATAAGGAAAATTTTTTCTCGATCGGATCAAAGATACAATTCAACACCGCAGCGAGAATATTCCATCGTTCGAAGTCGAAGCGACAGTGCGCGGCCACCGGGATATCGACGAGGTCGTTGCGACCGGTGTCGCGAGCAAGGGCTCGCGCCCGACACCTGGGACCGCGAACGCGCAGGTGTCAAACAGCTTCGTGAACGTCTGTGAGCACTGCTGATCATGCCCGCCACCATGCCCAGCTTGAATCAGGTCTGAGAATTGCCGGCGTTGCTAACACTGACCATTCCGACCGACTGGCAGGACATCAACGGTCATGTCAATGTGCAGTACTACCTCAGGATCTACGACCTAACGGGCGAGCCGTTTCTGCGCCTTTTCGGTATGGACGTTCGGCAATATGGCGCGGACCAAGTCGGTTGTTTCGATCTCGAACACCATCTGTGGTATTTGGCGGAATTGCACGTGGGCGACATTGTCACCGCCCATTTTCGTTTCCTAAGCTCGGGCGACAAGCGATTTCACGGGGTGATGTTCATCGTCAATCAGACGCGCGACCGTCTTGCGGCGGCGTTGGAATTCGTGACCACCGGCGCCGATCTGCGCACGCGGCGCACCGCCAAATTGACAAATACGCTGGCGCAAACGATAGCGGGCTTCGTCGAACAACATTCCAGGCTCGCCTGGACCGCGCCAACGTGCGGGGCGATATCTCCATGAACGCAGACAACCATGCGTAAGTACACCGACCTGAATCCGAACGATCCGGCCGATCGCCCGACCTGGGTCGACGAAGTCGACAACCCCTACCTGCATGGACCGTATGCGCCAGTTGTATCCGAGATCACCGCCGTCGATCTCAAGACGACGGCTGGCGAAATTCCACCGGATTTGTACGGCGCGTATCTGCGCAACGGCCCGAATCCGATTTTGAAGCCGCGTGGCCCCTACCACTGGTTCGACGGCGACGGCATGGTCCACGGCGTCTACTTTCGGGACGGTGGCGCCAGCTACATTCGCAAGTGGATACAGACGCGGGCGCTGCATGAGGAAATCGCCAGCGGCCGAGTCGAAAAATCCGGCATGATGGGACCTTTCAATCTCGACATGATTCGCGGCCGCGAATCCGTGGCGATCAATCCGGATTACTGCAAAGATACATCTAACACCACGCTCAACTTGTTTAACGGCAAGATCCTGACCGCCTGGTACAACGCCGGGCGCATCCATCGCCTCGACCCGCTAACGCTCGAAACCGAGGGGGAGGAAACCTTTGGCGGCGCGTTGCGCACGACAATGAATGCGCATGGCAAGACCGATCCGCGCACTGGGGAGTTCATCAATTACGACTACGGCGATTTCCAGCCGTACCTCACTTATTACGTCATCGGTGCCGACGGCAAGATGCGGCACCAGACACGTATCGACCTGCCCGGCCCACGTCTACCGCACGACACGACGATCACGCCGAACTACACCATCCTGCACGATTTCCCGTTGTTCCACGATCCAGAGCTGCTGAAACGCTCGGGTTATCGCATGGTGACCTTCCACCGCGATCTGCCGACGCGCTTCGGCGTGATTGCGCGCTACGGCACGCAGGAGCAAGTGCGCTGGTTCGAATTCCAGCCGGGCTATGTGTTGCACATGGTCAACGCCTGGGAAGATGGCGACTGGATCACGATGGATGGCTGCTTCCAGCCCGACCCGACCATCCGTCGCAATCCGGAAGAGGGCCCGTTAGCTTCGATGTTAGCTTATTTGCGTTATACGGGGCATTTGCGGCGCTGGCGCATGAACCTCAAGACCGGCGAAAAACAAGAACAGCAGCTCGATGACTTGAATGTCGAGTTCTGCCTGCCCGATGCGTACATGTACGGTGTGAAGACGCGTTACTCCTACCACCAGCTCATTCCGACAGATCTGCAGACGTTAGCTTTCGAAGGGCTGGTCAAATACGACCACAGCAACGGATCGCGCGAGGTCTATCGATATCCGCAGGGCTGGTATGGGAGTGAATCGCCATTCGGCAAGGGAAGCCCGGGCGATGACGAAGACGACGGCTATGCGATCACGCTGGCCACCAACGTTGCAGACTACCGTTCCGAGGCATGGATTTTCGATGCGAGGCGTATTACCGCGGGGCCCATCGCACGCATCGCACTGCCCGGCCGTGTGCCCTCGGGATTCCATGCCATGTGGGTCGCCGGCCATGAGCTATGGCCCGGCGCCGCTCTGGCCGCGTAGCTAACTTTCCGCAACATTGTCAGGCACCGCGGCCAGTGGCGCCAACTCGGCGCGGACCACTTTTCCAAGGGGGTTACGCGGCAGCGCGGAGGCAATGCGAACGCGCTCCGGCCACTTGAAAACTGTCACGCCTTGTTCGCGAAACAGGGCTTGGATCGCTCCCAACGTGGGCGGCGCTGCACCGGGTCGCGGAACCAGCACGGCGCAGATACGTTGACCCAAAATTGGGTCGGGATAAGCGATCGCCGCGGCTTCGAGCACAGCCGGATGCTGTGCTAACAAGACTTCGACTTCCTCCGGTGCGATCTTGACACCACCCCGAACGATCAATTGTTTCAACCGGCTGACAAACCGATAAAAGCGGGGCCCTAAACTATCTGTGACGATTTCGAAAAGATCGCCGGTCCGAAAAAAACCATCGCTGGTAAATGCCGCGGCCGTCAGTTTCGGGGCACGAAAATAGCCGTCGAACACCGTCGGGCCGCGAATCTGCATCTCACCGGTTTGACCGGGCGTTAGGATCTCGGCACCGGACTCCGGATCGATGAGTCGCGTTTCGATCGATTGCGCGATGCGCTGGGGCCAGACCACATCGCGGCGCCCGAAGCGTGGAAACAGGCTGGCGCGTTGTTCTGCAGTCGGCGCTTCGGCCGCACTGCTAACGAGCGAAACGCCTTCGTTAGACCCGAATAAATTGACAATGTCGATATTGAAACGCTCTTTGAAGCCGCGAATCATCGCCGGATCGAGCGGCGCGGAACCCGAACCGATGCAGCGCAACGATGACAGATCGACTTGCGCCAGCAGCTGTTCGTTTTTCAGTAGCATGTTGAGTATTGCGGGCGGTGCGATCGCATAACTCGGACGATCGCGTGCGATCTGCTGAAGGTAAACGCTGGCATCGAAGGGATGGTGCAAGACCAGAGTTCCCGCGCCATGCAGCCAACTCATGAAGCAACCACCCAGTGCCGCCATATTGACCAGCGGAAACGGATTCAGCAGCACATCGCCACGTCGCAAACCGGCACCATCGAAGTGCGCCTGCGATATCGCGAGCCAATGGTTGTGCGAACGGGGCACGCCCTTGGGTAGACCTTCAGTACCCGATGTCCAGCAGATCGTGGCGATGTCATCGGCGGACACACCAGCAGCTAACGCCAACTGTTCGGCTTGTTGCACAGCCGGCGCGTTGGCCGCGCGGTTCGGCAAAGTGACTGCACCCGGAGTGACCTGCTCACCTAACACCATGAGCAGCAGCTCCCTGCCCTCTGCAGCTACCCGTACTTCGCGAGTCGGTTCTTCGCCCTTGAAATGGGCCAGCGTCAGTAGTCCGCGCGCCGCCGTCAATTGCATGATCTGCTGCAATTCACGATGCCGGAACTGCATCGGTACGGGGCTAACAACGATACCCAGCTTGAGCGCCGCAATGTAAACTGCAACATACTCGGCGATGTTAGGTAGCTGGGTGATCAATATATGATCGCGCCGCAAGCCCAATTCGTGGAATTGCCGCATATAGCTCGCGACGAAATCCTGGACGTCGGCAAAACTCAGCCGCAGCGCCGGCATGCCGGTCAGCTGCTCCCGATTTGGCGCATCTACAACTGCGCTGCCGTGCGGATTCGAGCGCACCGCATCGTCGAATAGATCCGGAATCCGGGTGTCGGACCACCACCCCCTTGCGCGGTACTCGGCGATTAGTTCCAGTTTAGTTGTTCGCATGGCGCATCCGCTTGAGATTTTTTTGATAATCGCCAAAAGCAATCAAAGCATCGGGAAATGTCGATGCACGGGCCGGCGCGAAGGGCTGAAGCAATCGTGCCTGCAACTGCTCCTGCGTAGATTCGCACGAATGCATTTCGATCGACTCCACGGCCGCGGCTCGGCGAAACGCGCCGCCGCCTGTCACGATAACCTCGCCGCTTACCCGGCAATGCTCGTTCACGAGCACCGCGACCAGGGGCGCGACGCGCTCCGGTGACATACGAGCTGTGAACGCGGCGTCGCCATGTGCAGCGGTCATGCGAGTCGCCGCATACGGCGCAATGGCGTTGCACAATACGTTGTATGCACTCCCTTCCGCAGCCACGCTACGCATCAAGCCGATCAACGCCGCTTTCGACGCTGCGTAAGCCGTCAATCCATGGAGACCATGCAGTCCTGCCGAGGACGTTGAGACGACGATGCGACCGTGTTTGTTAGCACGCATATGCGGATATGCGGCATGCACCAAATACAGACTGCCGAAGAAATTCACCTCAACGATCGATCGGATGCCGTCGACGCTAATCTTATGAAACGCCTGGTGCTGATCCACGCCAGCATTCGCCACCACCGCATCCAAGCGCCCCCAGGTACTCAGAGCACGCTGCACCATCGCCGCTCCCGAGCCAAGGTCGGAAACATCGGATTCATCGGCGATGGCATCGCCCCCGCGCGCATGAATTTCATCGACCACACGCTGCGCGCTACTTTGGCCGGCGGCGTCTATTTCCCGGCGACGATTGTTGACGACCACACGCATGCCACGTGCCGCGAGATCCAAGGCATACGCCCGGCCCAGTCCCGTTCCAGCTCCCGATACGATAACGACGCGTGCATCGCTACTGGTTTTTTGCTTGCTGGGCCTGTCTTTGGGCTTGACCGGCATGCTCTTTGCTTTCAGTCTTGTAGTGCAAGTATTTCATACCTTAGCACGGGGCTTCGCCGAAATCATGCCAACCGCCGTCGAGGAACACGGCGACCCCGCCAGCGCATAGCGCAGCATCAGCCGGACGTGACGCGTTCGATCACGAGCGCCATCGCCAGTCCCGCGGCACCGCACAGTGCGACCACCGCTCTGCGGGCCGCACGCAATTCCAGCTCATCGAGGACCGTGCCGAGTAGCGCGCTGCCGGTCGAACCCATCGCATGACCTAACGCAATAGCGCCGCCATTGACATTCAGTCTATCGTGGCCGATGCCGAGTTCACGCTGGTAGTGCAGCATCAGGGCCGCAAACGACTCATTGACTTCGTAGAGGTCGATGTCCGCCGTGCGCAGCGCGGCGCGCGACAGCGCCAGGCGCGTGGCATCCACGGCACCGGTGAGCGCCAAGGTGCGATCGATGGACACATCGGCCATCGCCAAGATACGCGCACGCGGCTTGCGTCCATGCCGCCGCAACGCGGTCTCGCTGCCTAACAATATCGCGGAGGCACCGTCGGCCATGGCGGGCGAATTGCCCGCATGGTGTACATGCTCGATTCGCTCCAGGCAATACCGCTTGCACAGCAGCGCGTCGATCCCGTACTTCGCGCCCATCTCGGCAAAGGCCGCCGGCAATGCGGCGAGCGACTGCGCCGACGTCGCGCGCCGCGGCGTTTCATCGGCCGCCAACAACGGCCCGCCGTTCTCAGCTATGACCGGCACGATCGAGCGAAAACGCTGCCCATCCTGCGCGGCCGCAGCGCGCTGCTGCGAGGCCAGCGCATAGTCATCGCAGGCAGACCGGGAAAATCCCAGTTGTGTTGCCACCAAATCCGCGGCAATACCGATCGGTATCAGCCGGGCGGATTTTTGAAACGCGAAATCATGAGTCAGCGGCCCCTGGTCGGCGCTCATCGGGACACGCGACATCATTTCCACGCCGCCACCCACCGCCAGACTGTCATCGTTCGCGGCCTTCAGTGCCGCGTAGCACACGGCCGACAATCCCGATGCACAATAGCGATTGATCGTCATCGCCGGCGTCGCATCGCTCCATCCCGCCGCGATCAGCGCCAGCTTGCCGATGTTAGTCCCTTGATCGGCCGTCTGCGTGACGCATCCTATAATCGCATCGCTGACGCGTGACTCGTCGATCTCCGTTCGAGCCTTGAGTGCACGCAGCGTCTGGGCTAACAATTCAACCGGTTTCAGAACCTTGAGCGTGCCCTTGTCATTGCCGCGCCCGCGCGGCGTGCGCACGGCGTCCACCACATACATATTCATGATTTCGTCCCCTGATCCCTGGAATCCAGCCGTGCCGCCATCTGGCGTAAAGCCACACGATATTCGCGCTCGAGCTGCGCAACAATATCGGCGACCGGTTCAATGGCGTGCGACGCGCCCACGCCCTGCCCGGCCGCCCAAATATCTTTCCACCGTTTGGGCGCGTCATCGCTCGCATCGTAGTTGCGCTTGGGTGCGCCAGTAGGTGCGTCCGGGTCCATGCCCGCCGCGCGCATGCTCGGCTTGAGCCAGGACGCCGGCGTGCCGCTGACCGCGGAGCTAACAATCAAATCGTCGATATTGCAGTCCACGATCATCTGCTTGTAAGCGGGCACCGCCATACTCTCACTGCTCGGAATAAAGCGTGTGCCCATGTAAACAAAATCCGCACCGGCCGCAATCGCACCCGCGACACCGAATCCATCGGAGATGCCGCCGCCTACGACAATGAGTCCATCGAATCGCTCTCGCACGGCGGCAATGAACGCGAAGGGCGAGAGAAATCCGGTATGGCCGCCGGCGCCCGCCGCAATGCAGGCAAGACCATCGACGCCGGCGGCGATTGCTTTGCGGGCCAGCGTCATATTGATGACATCGGCGATGACCAAGCCACCGTAGCCATGCACTATGTCCATGACGGGCTTGGGTCCACCTAACGCCGTCACCACGATGGGCGGGCGATATTTTGCGACCACTTTGAGATCGTCCGCCAAACGCGCATTGGTCGAATGGGTCACGAGGTTCACGCACCACGGCGCGACGATGACATCCGGTTGCTCACGACGAGCCACCTCGTGCGACGCAATGATTGCTTGCATCCAACGCTCGAAATCTTCGATGGTGCGCGCGTTGTGCGAAGGAAAAGCGCCGACAATACCGGCGCGACAGGCCGCGTTGACCAGCTCGACACCCGACACCAGCAGCATCGGTGCGGCAAATACCGGCAAACGGGCCGGAATCCTGCGATGGCTGCGCTCGGTCACTATGTTAGATTACCTTTGCTGGGCCGCGTTCGCTTCAAGCCGCTGGCCTGCGCACTTGCGCAATCCGGAACCGGCTGGCGACGAACGCAGCATCGGTCAGTGACGCGTTGCCGGCCGGATTTAAACCGGTCACGTGATAGCCGCTATAGGCCGCCGCGAAGTTGAGCGGCATAGGGCCTGTTAGATTGACCGTCAATTGCGAACCCGCAAGCGCAAACGCATTCTCCGCATCGGCGATGAATCGCTCATCGGTGGAATACACGAACGCCGTCAACCCGCCTGCCTCTTTGACGTCGGCCGCCGCCTGCGACAAGGCATCTTTGGAATTCCCGCAGTGTATGGCAAACGAAATAGGGCCGAAGCGCTCCGTGGTGTAGAGCGCGCGCTGCTGCGGTGACGCAGCCAGCAACAATGGCGTGGCGGTGCGCGCCGCAGGGAAATCCGGGTGTGCGTAGGATTTCGATGCTAACAAAACCTGGTTGGCCGGACTCGACTGCAGCGAGACGATCAGCTCGAGCGTCGCGGGCGATTGAATGGCCGCCAAGATCGCAGCCGCCTTTTTCGGATCGCGACCGATCGCCGACAGCGCGTCCGCGAGCTTGTGCGACACGTCCTGCACTGACACGCGGGTTGCGCCCGAACCCGTTCCGACCCGCACGCCATCGCCCGGCAAATAAATGTTCTGCGGGCTGGTGCACATTTGTGCCGAGAATAGACAGAGCGTCGTCGCCAGGCTGCGTATCACCGCATCCAAGTCTTCGCAGGAGTCCAGCACCACGGCATTGCAGCCCGCAGTTTCCGTGTAGCACAGGGCCGGATGCGCATGCTGCTCGACCCACTGACCAAAGCTCGCGCTGCCCGTAAAATCGACGATCGCGCAATCCGGATGCTTGATGATGTGTTTGCCGATCGGATCGCGCGTCGTGTCGACGACCAGTGACACGAGATTGTGATTGAAACCGCACTCTGCTAACACCTCGCGAAAAACTTGGATCGAGATCGCCATCGGCAGCACCGTGGCCGGATGCGGTTTGACGATGACCGCGTTACCGGTCGCGAGATTGGCGATCATCGATGGATAGGCGTTCCAAGTCGGAAAGCTCGCGCAGGTGAAACAGACAGCAACCCCGCGCGGCACCAGCCGATAGCGCTTCTCGAGTTGTATCTGGGTGGAACCGAACGACCGTTGCCAGCGCACCTGCGGCGTCACGGCGTCCATGGCGTCGCAGGCATACACCAACGCTTCGATGCCGCGATCCAGCGCATTGACGCCCGAACCGGCATACGACATGTTGAAACTCTGCCCGGCGGTATGCATGACAGCGTATGCCAGCTCGAAAAGATGTCGTCGATAGATTCGATCGATCACTTCGAGCAGCGCGCCCGCGCGTTGCTGCGGCGTCGTGGCGCTCCAGGCCGCCACGCCGGTATTTGCCGCTTTGAAACTCGCATCGAGATCGCAGCGCGGATACTCGATGCCTAACGGCTGCTGCGTGTATGGCGAAACTTCTTCACCGACCCAGTCCTGAACCGACAGCAAAGCCAATTCGTGTCGCCGGCCGAGCCGCGCCCGAAAGGCCTCCTCGCCGGCGGCACGTGCGGCGGGAAAATCCGGGTAGCTCGCCGGCTGATCCGCGAAGGCGCTCCAGGCTGCGCGGGTCCGACAGACAGCGCGCGCGTTTGCGAATCGCTCACGATGCTGCTCAAAAAGATCGTCCGCGGTCACGGCGCGCTGTCCGGAAACTTGGCGAGCTCCGCATCGAGATAGGCGACCAGGGATTCCGGCGTGTCTTTGCTAACACGGGTACGCTCATGAACATGCGCGGGCCGCAGTTTGTGATCGAACCACACGGACTCCATCTCCGCCTGAGCGAGCCGCTGCTCGTTCCGCGCCGCAATGGTGACATGAGCGCCGTGGCGCGCCGCCTCGCGCGCGATAAAGAGCCCCAAGCCGTCCAATCCGCCTGTCACCAGCCAATGCTGGCCGGCGAAATCGGCCTTGAAGGCCGGCCATGTCAAGCGGCGAACTCGATAGCCTACCTGCGTAAAACTGAGCGTGAAACGCGTATAGAACGCCACGATTTTTTTGAGTTGCTGCCAGTTCATGGCGTTAGCTCAGTGCGTCCATTGGCGCTTGCGGTAAACGGACTGACCACGCGAAACGGTCTCTTCGATGACCAGGTCGCGTAGCTGCTCGCCGGTCAACGACAAGGGATCCTGCGACAGGATTACGAAATCGGCCTGCTTTCCGACCTCGATGGTCCCCTTGCGATCTTGCTCGCTGTATTGCATGGCGCCGTTGACTGTTAGGCCTTGCAGCGCTTCCAAAGCAGTCAAGCGCTGCTGCGGACCCAAGATATCGCCGCTGCGCGTGCGGCGCGTGGTTGCAGACCAGAGTGTCAGCGGCATGTTCGCCGGGACTACTGGTGTATCGGTATGCAGCGTGTACGGCACGCCGCGCTCGATTCCCGACCGGGTCGGATTAATACGCTCGGCCCGGCCCGTTCCCAGCGTTTCATCGCGATGCCAGTCGCCCCAGTAATAAGTATGTCCCACGAAAAACGACGGCATGATGTTCAACTTTGCCATGCGATCGAGCTGATCGTCACGAACGGTCTGCGCGTGAATCATGACCACCCGGGTATCCGTATTGCCGGTTTCGCGCCGCGCTGCCGCCACTGACTCGACGAGTATTTCGGCCGCGACGTCGCCATTGGCATGCGCAAGCACCGGTACGCGCACCGCAAATGCTTCCCGCAGTCCCTTGGACACCGCAGTGGCAGGCAGCGAGGGATAGCCGCGATAGTCGGGCGCCTGCCCCGGCGGAGGCACCCGATAGGGTGCCGACAAATAGGCTGTCTTGCCCTGCGGCGAACCATCCAACACCAACTTGACGCCACCGACTTTCAAGCGATTGGAGTACTGCCCGTAAGGCAGATCGGATGGTAGCGCCGCGCCGACCGGAGACCAGAACCGGTAGGCAACCACGTCCAGTGTTAGCAATTTGCGGCGCGCTGCCTCTGTTAGCAACTTTAGATTGTCGGGCGAGGCGCCCCCGCCCTGCACGGTCGTGACGCCGCGCGCGGCATAGTACTCCAGCGGTTGCGCCAGATTGCGCAGCGACTGCTCGAAATCCGGTATCGGCGCTTTGGCCTTCAGCGCCACGTTGGCCAATTCCTCGAGCACGCCATCCGGATCGGGCGTCGCCGCCGTGATTTCCGCCAGCGCCAGCAAATTCGAATTTGCCGCGCTCAAGTGTCCCGATACGTGGATGACATGAATCGGATGTCTTGTGGACACGGCATCGAGGTCGAATCGGGTCGGGTGCCGTTTCTCTGCAAGTAGTGAATCGTCGTAACCGATACCAACGACCCATTGCCCCTCAGGCACGGCCCGCTCGCGAATGAAACGCCGGAGCGTCTCCTGTAAATCGGTCATGTTGCGCACCTCGCCCACGGGTAGCGACGACAAGTTCGCCAACTGAATATAGGACCCGGTCGCTGTGAGGTGTCCGTGCGAATCGATAAAGCCGGGCACCAAGGTGCGCGAACCGATTTCGCTCAGCACGGTTTTGCGACCGCGCAATTTCAGCACCGCCTCGCGAGTTCCGACGGCCACGATCGTTTCGCCCCGCACGGCGAGAGCTTGCGCGTCGGGCGCCGCTGGATTGAGTGTGCGTATCTGACCCAGATATATGGTGTCAGCCGGCGCCGATTGTCTAGCCTGCGCCGCGGCGGCGGCCAACACGACGGCGGCCGACCACGACAACACGACCCGGCGTACGTGCGTCCGACTCATGGGAGTCCTTCCTCTGCAAAGACCAGTCACTTTCACAATCGAACCATTGTGCAATAGCTATCGCTCGGATGCCAAACGCCCTAGACTGGCTCGGCGAGCATCCTGCGATACCGACATGGTTAGTGCAAAGAAAATAGCGGCCAAAGCACCACCCGACCGCATCGAACAAGTCAAATATCTGCTGCGCAGCGGCGAAGGCGCACGCGCGCTGCCGCTGGTGTGCGACCGCTGGGTACTGCTCATCTTACGAGACGCATTTTTGGGCGCGCGACGGTTCGAAGACTTTCGGCGTTTGACAGGCGCCGCGCGTGGCACCTTAGCCGATCGCTTGACGACGCTGATCGATGCAGGCGTCTTGTACCGCGGATCAACCACCGACACGCCAACGCGATTCGAATACCGCCTGACCGACAAAGGCATGGGGTTCTACCCCATTGCGCTCGCTCTCTGGAACTGGGAGTCGCGCTGGGCGGGCGAATTCGGATTGCCGCCGCGTCTTGTACACAGGGAGTGCGGCAAAATATTACGCCCCATACTCGTCTGCGCGCACTGCAACCGGCCGGTCGACCCGCGCGAGATGTCATTCGAACCGGGTCCTGGCGCGAGAATTTACGCAGCCAAGTATAACCAAGAGCGGCGGCGGCGCGACAACCCCGATACCGGTAGCGGCGTCGACACGACAATGTTCCATTCGGTCGACATACTGGGCGACCGTTGGTCGGCGCTCGTGCTAACAACTTTGTTTTTCGGTCTGCATCGCTACGACAGCATTGGCGAGGCGATGGGTATAGCGACGAACATCCTGGCCGACCGGCTGCGCCGATTGTTGGCGGCCGGTGTGATCGAGCAGCGCCTTTACCAGGAGCGCCCGCCGCGCTTCGAATATTACCTAACACCCAAAGGTTGGGACCTTTACCCGGCGACCATTGCGATTCACGACTGGGCCGCAACCTGGATTCCATCGCCGGCGGGACCCGGCTTGAAATTGCGGCACAAGCCCTGCGGCCACGGCTGGCGCGGCCGCATGATTTGCGATAAGTGCGGCACCGCGGTCGATCCGCACTGCGTGGGCTTGAAACCGTCGGCGAACTGGCTGGCGACGCGCAAGGGGCGCAAATCAAGGCAAGCATAGCATAGTCGCTTGCGCTAAAGATCCATTGCCCCTAGGCTGAGCCAACTTCCTACGGAGAATGCCATGGCATCGCAGGTTTACGTTCTCGGCGGCTACCAGACGGATTTCGCGCAAAACTGGGCGCGCAACGGCTTGGAAATTTTCGATGCCTTTCGCGACACCGTGCAGGCGGGCCTCGATGCCGCGGCGCTGGAACCAAAGGACATCGAAGTCGCCCATGTCGGCAACTTTGCGGCCGAGATCTTCTGCGGCCAAGGGCATCTCGGCGGCCTCTTTGCGGCGAGCGATCCGCATTTCGCCGGCATCCCGGCGAGCCGCCACGAAGCGGCCTGCGCTTCCGGCAGCATCGCCGCGTTGAGCGCCATGGCGGACATCGAAGCGGGCCGCTATCAACTCGCCGCGGTCGTTGGTGTCGAGCAAATGCGAAACGTGCCGGGCGATCAGGCCGCAGCTAACATCGGCGGCAGCGCGATGTGGAACGGTCACGAGTGCGTCGGCGTGCAGTTTCCCTGGCCGCACACCTTCAGTTTGTTAGGCGACGAATACGAGCGGCGCTACGGGCTGCGGCAGGAACATCTGGCGCAGATCGCGCAGATCAACTTCGCCAACGCGCGCCGCAACCCCAATGCGCAGACGCGAAAATGGTCCTTCACCGCGGAGAGTTTCGCCGCGGACGACGAGAAAAATCCGGTCATCGATGGACGTATTCGCAAACAGGATTGCGGCCAGATCTCAGACGGCGCAGCCATCGTCTTCCTGGCATCGCGAGCACGCGCCGAACGTTACGCTCGAGCGCATGGCATCGCGGTCGATTTGCTGCCGCGCATCAGCGGCTGGGGTCACCGTACCGCGCCGATCACCTACTCAGCGAAGATCGAAGCCAGCCGTGGTGCCGCCTACGTTTTCCCGCATGTGCGCGGCACGATCATGGATGCCTTCAAGCGTGCAGGCGTCGCGTTGGTCGAGCAAATCGACGCCATCGAGACGCACGACTGCTTTACCACCACCGAATACATGGCCATCGATCACTTCGGCATCACCCCGCCGGGCGCGAGCTGGCAGGCGATCGAAAATGGCGACATTGCAATGGGCGGCCGGATTCCTATCAATCCGAGCGGCGGGCTCATTGGGCTCGGCCATCCGGTGGGCGCCACGGGCGTACGCATGCTGCTCGATTCGTTCAAACAATGCGCCGGCGCCGCCGGCGCCTATCAAGTGCCCGATGCGAAAACCGTCGCCACGCTCAACGTTGGCGGCAGCGCCACCACGACTGTTAGCTTCGTGGTGACGCGGGGTTCTTAGGCAACCACGGAAAAAACCCGCTGGTCCGGGCGATATATTCTTGGTAGCCCTGGCGCTTTTCCAGCATACGCCGCTCTACCAGTTCCTTGCCCATCATGCCGAGGATCGACCAGGTCAGAAACGTTGGTGAAAACACCGTGATGAAACCCCAAGGCACTTCGCAGGCGATGAGCCAGAAACCCCACCATACGCAGGCTTCGCCGAAATAATTCGGGTGCCGCGAGTAACGCCACAACCCGGTTTCCAGCACCTTACCGGCGTTGTTAGCATCGGCCTTGAATCGCGCCAATTGCCAGTCGGCGACCGCCTGGAAAAATACGCCTACGAGCCATAGCGCCGTGCCGGCGTAGGCTAACAAACCTAGCCACCGCGGCTCCGGCGCCGTCTGCGCGACATAGAACGGCGCCAGGGCAAAAAACACAATCAGACCCTGATACAAATTGATGCGCGTAAGGCTGTGCCAGGCAAAGTTCTTGCCTTGATCCTTGAGCGTCTTGCGAAATCTCGCGTAGCGCGGATCCTCACGGCCCCAGTTGCGCCACAGCAAATAGCCGCCGAGCCGGGCTGCCCAAACAACCGCGAGTAATGTTAGCAGCCCGCGCCGGGCCTCGGCGCCGCCGCCGATGCAGTAACCCAGTACCGCCCCCAGCGCAATGCAAGGCGCGAACCAGATATCGACCAAACTGGAATCCTTCATGATGAGCCCGATGGCCCACAGGGCAACGAACGATCCGAAGACCAGCAATGCACAGAGTGCGATCAGCTGCAGCACATCTGGACTCATCGAGGGCTCCCGCCGGGTTTTCGAATCCAAGAGAGACTACTCCGGCGGCTCATCGGCTTGCAATAAAAGACTGATGTGTGGAAGCATCAGGCGAATTTCAACAGGAGCTTCGCATGCAGCGACGTCAGTTCTTTCAGGCCACGACCGCCACGGCGCTGGCCGCAGCGCTCGCCGCGGCGAGTTCGGTCTTCGCGGCCGGACTGGACCTAGTGCCGCGAACGCTGCTGATCGGCGGCATCCTGCTCTGCTCGCTCGTGCTGTTCGGTGCGATGCGCACGCACGACCTGCGCTTCCTGCTGCAGATCCTGCGCGGCGACCGCGCGCCAAACGCGCGCTGACGCCACCGTCAGGCGTTCATACGCTCCGCGAAGTACCGGCCGTAGCGCCAGAACGTCATCTTCCAGCCCGTCGGGCGCAGCATCCAGCGTGCGGCCTGGGCGAGCAGCGGGTATAGCCGGCGCCGGCATGCCGGTCGCCATCCTGCTCAGCCACGGGCCGCAGGAATTGGTCGGCCTCAACGGCGGCGCGCCCGCGATCCGCCCTGACGACCTCCGCCAGGTCGGCATCCGCAGCGTCGACCTCGGCGAGAAGAAGTTCGTGCACGAGCTCGGCTTCGAGGTCTACGACATGCGCTACATCGACGAGACCGGCATGCGCCAGACCATGAACGAGGCGCTCGCAGGTCTCGGCTGCGACACGCACCTGCATGTCAGCTTCGATGTCGACTTCCTCGACCCTGAGATCGCGCCGGGCGTCGGCACGACAGTGCCCGGCGGGCCCTCGTACCGCGAGGCGCAGCTGTGCATGGAGATGGTGGCCGATACCGGCCTGCTCGCCTCGCTCGACGTCATGGAGCTGAACCCCGCCCTCGACAACCACAACCGGACCGCCGAGGTCGCCGTGGACCTCGTCGCTTCACTGTTCGGCAAGAGCACGCTGATGCGAAGGGCCGACGATGCTTGACCCGGAGATGCCGGCCGACTAGCGGCGCTTGCGCGGCTTCGCGGCCTTCGCGTCGTACTTCTTCAGCAGCATGTCGACGGCTTCGCGCAGGTAGGCCGCAAGCGGCACGCGTGTTGCGCCGCTCAGCGCGCGCAGCGCGTCGTGCTGCGCGCGATCGAAGTACACGCCGGTGAATACCCGCTTCTCGCGGTCTTTCTTCTGGGGCACCCGGCGATGCTAATGGGCGCGCGGCGACGGCGCCAGCGCCTGGCTGAGGTGCGGGCCTGCGTAGTACAGGTCGTATTCCCCGCCGCGTACGACCGGCTGCAGCGCGTCGAGCACATGCGCAGGCAGCCGCTCGAGGTGCCGGTCCTTGACCGCCACCCAGGCGGGCCCCTCGGCGAGGCTCGCCTGCAGCTCAGCGGCCGTCATGACCTCTCCGGCCTGCCCGTCGCTGTAGAAGGCGCCGGATGGCGGGCGCTTGCCGAAAAAGACCAGCGGCTCGCCGTCGCCGCGCCGCGATTCGTAATCGTGCACCAGCGCGCGGGTCGAGGTCTCGCGCTCCCAGTGCCCGGCATCGTAGGCGATGACGAGCGCGAGACCGACCGCCGCCGTCAGCGCAACGCCGCCTGCCAGCAGCCGGCGTTCGACGCGCTCGGTCGGCAGGCGCGCCAGCCAGATCGCCGCTGCCATCGCGGCTGCCGGGATGCCCGGCAAAACATAGGTCCAGAGAACATTGCCGCTCAGCGTGAAGACGACGCAGGGCGCGAGTGCCCAGGCGCCGAGATACACCAGCAGGGAACGATCCTCCGGCGGCGCCGGCTGCGCCAGACTCCGCCAGCGCCAGGCGGCAACCGGCACGAGCACCGACCACGGCAACAGGGCGAGAACCGCAAACAGCCAGATCGTGCCGCGCGGGAATGCATGCGCGTGTCCGTACAGGTCCCCGGTCCAGCCGGAAACCAGGAAACGGTCCCAGTGCTCACCGACGATGAAGTAATCGAGGAAGCCGGGCGTGCGCGCTTCCGCCAGCAGGTACCAGGGCACGGAAAGCGCGAGGATCGCGAGCAAGGCGCATTTCCAGTGCAGTGTCGCGAACATGCGCCGGAAGTTGCCGGTCGCAATCGCCCAAACCGCTATCGGCAGCCCGGCCAGCACGAGCGCAAGCGGCCCCTTGGCGAGCAGGCCGATCGCCATGCCGAGGATCAGTATCCATTCCTCGCGCCCGCGCGCCGGTACCGGCGCGTGCATCGCGAGCCAGAAACCGCGCATCGCCATCATCATCCCGAGCGCGAGCGCTATGTCGGTCGTCACCGCGCCGGTTTCCGCAAAGAAGAGCGCCGAGCCCGCAGCCAGCGCGACGGCGATGGCGGCCTCGCGCCGCGAGCGGCGCGCTGCCCAGTCCCACAGGACCCCGAGCAGGAGGCCGCCGCAGATCCAGTGCGGCAGCCGCGCGCTGAACTCGCCGATGCCGAACAGCTTGAAGCTTCCGGCCGTCAGCCAGAACGAGAACGGCGGCTTGCCCCAGAACGGCACGCTGTCGCCGATCCAGGGCGTGATCCAGTCGCCGAGTTCGGCCATGCGCCGGCCGATCTCCGCGTAGCGCGATTCGGTCGGGTCGACCAGCGGGTACATGCCGAGCGTCGCAAGCCGCGCCAGGACGGCGACGGCGACGACGATCAGCAGCGGGCGTAGCTCAGACGACCGGCGGTCGGGCGGGGGCGTGCTCGACACGCGCCCGGCTCCACGGCGGCTGCGCGGCCTGCGACGGGGCGCGCAACTCGTCGACCAGGTACAACGGGCGGCCCTTCGACTCGACGAACAGGCGAGCGAGGTACTCCCCCAGCACGCCGATCGCCATGAGCTGCAGGCCGCCCAGGAAGGAGATCACCACGATCAGGGTCGGGAACCCGCGCGCCGGATCGCCGAATGCCAGCGTCTTGACGAACATGAAGGCCGCAAAGGCGAAGGCCGAGAGCGCGGTCGCGAATCCGACGTAGGTCGCCACCTTGAGCGGCGCGACCGAGAAACCGGTGATGCCCTCGAGCGCCAGGTTCCACAGCTTCCAGTAGCGCCACTTGCTGTGTCCGGCCGCGCGCGGCTCGCGGTCGTAGTCGATCGTGGCCTGGCTGAAGCCAATCCAGGCGAACAGGCCCTTCATCATGCGGCTGCGCTCCGGCAGCGCGTTGATCGCATCCACCGCGCGCCGGCTCAGCAGCCGGTAGTCGCCGGTGTCCACGGGTATGGGCACGTCGCTCAGCCGGTTCATGACGCGGTAGAAGGCGTAGGCGGTCACGCGCTTGAGCCAGGATTCACCGGCGCGCGCGCGCCGGCGCATGTTCACGACGTCGGCGCCGCCGCGCCAGGCGGCGAGCATGGAAGGGATCAGCTCGGGCGGGTCCTGCAGGTCGCCGTCGATCACGACCGTCGCCGCGCCGCGCGCCTCGGCGAGGCCAGCGCTGACAGCCGCCTCCTTGCCGAAATTGCGGCTCAGCCGTATGTAGCCGACACGCGCGTCGCGCTCGCTTTCGAGTTCCAGCAGTTGCCGCGTACCGTCCGTGCTGCCATCGTCCACGTAGAGGACCTCGAAGCCGCCGGAGGTCGCAGCGATCGAATGCATGAGGCGCCGATGCAGCGCGGGCAACACCGCTTCCTCGTTGCGGACCGGCACCACGACGCTGAGCGTGGGACGCCGGCTCATGCAAACGTCCAGCGGCGGTTGAGCGCGTACCCGAAGACGAGGACGATCAGGGTCGCGACGGCTTGCGGCAGCAGGTAGTGCAGGCCCAGCCACTCGGTCCCGGCAAGAACGACCGCGGCGCTGGTCACAGCGCCGAGCGCGGCGACCGCCAGGAAGCGCGGCAGCGCGCGGGTGTGTGCGGCGCGCGAGGCAAAGGTGAAGCGGCGGTTGCCGGCATAGGCCGCGAGCGCGCCCGCGAGCGCGCCCGTTGCAGCCGCGACCCCGGCCGGGACACCGGCCAGCTCCACCAGCATCACGAGCACGAGGTAATGGACGGCCGTCGCAAGGGCGCCGACCAGCGCGTAAAGCGGCATGCGCGGTTCCCACAACTCATATGTCCCCTTGGACGTCAGCCGCGGGAAAATCAGTCGCGACCTGCCGGCAGTGGCAAACGGCCACGCGGCAGACTTAAATAGCCGGATGCTGACCGTGCGCTGCCGCCATGCACTTGGCGTCTGGCTCCTCCTGGCGGCGGCGGCCGCGGCCGCCGCCGAGGGAGCGCCGCCGACCGGCCCCTGGGTCGGTCGCGGAGTGGCCGAAGCGCTCGGCGAGCTGCGCGAGCCGGGACTCGACTTCATCTTCAGCTCGGAACTGGTGCCCGATGACCTGCGCGTGCGCGAGGAGCCACGCGGGGGGAGCCGCCTGCTGATCGCGCGCGACATCCTGGCGCAGCACGGGCTTGGGCTACAGGTGGTCCGCCCCGGCATCTATGCCGTGGTGCGCGACGCGCACCGGCCGGAAGTGCAGGCTGCCGGGGATGCCGCCGGCAGCGCCGCCACGGGCCCGGCCCGTCCCACGCCGTTGTCCGAGATCGTGGTTTCGACCAGCCGTTATGCGCTCGACGGCTCGCGCTCGATCGGCGCCGTGGCGGTCCATGCCAGCGAGCTCGCGGTGCAACCGGTGCTCGGCGAGGATGCCATCCGCGCGATGGGGCGCCTGCCCGGTCTCGCGCAGAACGGTTTCTCGGCGCAGTCGAACATCCGCGGCGGAGAAGCGGGCGAGACGCTGATCCTGCTGGACGGGTTCCCGATCCGCCAGGCGTTCCACCATCCCGCCTACAACAACGCGTTCGGCGTGCTCGACCCGGGCCTGATCGCCGGCGCCGAGGCCTACACCGGCGGATTCCCGGTGCGTTACGGAAACCGCATGGCCGGCGTGTTCGACTACGCGAGTGCGGACCCGCGCGGCGATTTCACACGCGCGCTCGGCGCCTCGGTGTTCAACGCGACCGCCCGGCTCGGCGATGTCATCGAACCGGCCGCCATTGACTGGCTCGCGACCGGGCGCGTCGGCACGCTGCAGCCGTTCCTCGATGCCTTCGCGGAAGCGGATGCCAAGCCGTTCAATTCCGACCTATATGCGCGCGTCGGCTGGGGCGAACCGGACCGCCTGCGCCTCACCGCGAACCTGCTGTGGACATACGATGAGCTCGACATCGGCCGTGCTGCGCTCGGCGAGGATGCCGAGTTCAACAGCCGGCTCCATTACGCCTGGCTGCGCGCCGACCATGCCTGGAACGAGCAGCTCGAGGGCAGCGCCTGGCTCGGTTACAGCGAGGTGAACAGCAACCGCTTGGGCACGATGGACAAGTCCGGCATCGCGACCGGATCGGTGCGCGACCGGCGCTCGTCCCGTTACCTCGACCTGCGCGCGCGCATGTCCTGGCAGCCGGCGGAGCGCCACTGGCTCGAAAGCGGCTTCGAGCTCACGGAAGAAGACGCCACTTACCGTTACGAGGCGGCCGCGGCGTACAGCCCGGCCGTGGCCGAGCTGTTTGCGCGCGAACCTTCGCTCGTGCGCACGGCGGACCTGACCCCGAGCCGCGAACGCATGGCGGCTTTCGCAAGTCACCGCTGGCAGCTCACGGATGACCTGGTGTCCGAGCTCGGGCTGCGTGCCCAACGCACCGCGACCCACGACACGACCTCGAAGGAGTGGATTTACGATCCGCGCTTCAGCATCCGCTGGCAGTTCCGGCCGTCAACGGCGCTGCGCGCGCACTGGGGGCGCTTCCACCAGACCGACGAGGTCCACGAGCTGAAGGTCGAGGACGGGCTGAGTGAATTCCCGGAGGCACAGCGCTCCGATCACTTCATCCTCGGCGTCGACCACGCGCTGTCGAACGGGCTCGGGCTGCGGCTCGAGTGGTTCCGCAAGTCGCAGGGCGACCCGCGCCCGCGCTTCGAGAACCTGCTCGACCCGCTGGCAGTCCTGCCGGAGATCGCCCTGGACCGCGTCGGCGTGGCGCCGAGCTCCGCCGTGATCCGCGGCAGCGAGCTGTCCGTGCGGCGTGCCGGCGAATCCCTCACCTGGTGGGGCGCGGTGGCATGGTCGGAAGCCCGCGACGGCATCGGCGGCCGGAACGTCCCGCGCAGCTGGGACCAGGAGTGGGCGGTGACCGCCGGCGTCGACTGGGTGCACGGCTACTGGCGCCTCGGTGCGGTGGCGTCCCTGCACCAGGGCTGGCCGACCACGCCGCTGGATGAGACCGGTCTCGGCGAGCGCAATGCCGATCGCTTTGCGACGCGCGGCGCGCTCGACCTGCGCGCGGAGTACCGCAGGCCGCTCGCGATCGGCAGCCTCGCGGTCAGCGTCGAGGTGACGAACGCGGTCAATATCGGCAACACCTGCTGCACCGAGCTGATCGCCGTCGAGGACGGGGCCGGGAACACGGCCTTCACGACCGAAGCCAGCGACTGGCTGCCGGTCGTGCCCTCGATCGGCGTGCTCTGGGAATTCTGAGGCGTGGGCGATTGATCGTGCCGGGTACGGGCGTCCAATACGGGATGACAGGCGACCAGCAGCTGATCCGGGGCATGCTCGCCGGCGACGAGCGGGCATTCGAGGCCTTTTTCAACGCCTACTTCGCCCGCGTGTACCGGTTTGCGCTGCCCCGGCTGAACGGCGACGTGGAGGCGGCGAAAGACGTGGTCCAGGCCACCCTCGGCAAGGCGATGCGTGGCCTCGCCGGATTCCGCGGCGACTCCGGGCTGTTCACCTGGATCTGCCGCATCTGCCGCAACGAGGTCGTCGAGTACCTGCGCGCACGCAATCGCGGCGCACACGTCGTGCTGATGGACGACCACGCGGGCCTGCGCGCCGCGGTGGAATCGATCGAGGCGCCCGAGGAGTTCGACCTCGTGAAGTCCTGCGGGCGCGAGGAAGCGGCCCGCCTGGTGCGCGCGGTACTCGACCGCCTGCCCGCGAATTACGGCGACGCGCTCGAGTGGAAATACCTCGAGGGCCATTCGGTCGAGGCGATCGGGCAGCGCCTCGGAATCGGCACGATCGCAGCGCAATCGCTGCTCGCACGCGCGCGCGTCGCCTTCCGCGAGGGGCTCGAATCGGTATTCGGCGCGGAGGCCGCGGACATCGCGTCGGGTCTCGGCGCCTAGGAACGGACCATGAACGACCAGGATCTCGAGAGACTGCTGAAATCCGCGGGCCTGCGCGAGCGCCCGCCCGCCGAGGTCGAGCATGCCGTGCGCGCGCGGCTGCACGCGGAGTGGACCGCGATGCTGCAGTCGAATCGCGAGCGCCGCTACCGGCGCGGCGGGTTCGCGCTCGCGGCGGGTCTCCTCGCGGCCGCCGTCGGCCTCTGGATCGCGGGTTCCGGGACTAGCGCGCCGCCGGCCGCGGTCGGCACGCTCGCGGTCGCGAGCGGCGAAGTGCGCGAAAAGGCAGGCTGGCTGTCCGGCTGGCGCGCGATGGACGGCGGCGACGTGGTGCTGGCCGGCCGGACGCTCGAGACCGGCCCCGACGGCCGCGCGGCCCTTGCTTTGCCGGGCGGCGTATCGGTGCGTGTCGATCGCGGCACGCGGGTGGCTCTGGTCGAGCCGGGAGTGCTCACGCTCGTGCGCGGCGCTCTCTACGTGGATTCGGGTGCGGGCCAGGCGCGCCTCGCGCGGCTGCGCATCGAGACGCCGGCGGGCTCGGTACGGCACGTCGGCACGCAGTACGAGCTGCGCCTGCTCGATTCAGGCGTGCGACTGCGCGTGCGCGAGGGCCGCGTCGAATTCCGCTCGCCCGACGGCGCCATGGAACAGGGCGCTGGCGGCGAGCAGCTCATGATCCTCGGGGACGGCCGCGTGCAGCGCGAGGCGACAACGCGCCACGGGCCGTCCTGGGACTGGGTCGCGGATGCCGCGCCCGCGATCGACCTCGAAGGCATGACCCTCAGCCGGTTCCTCGCCTGGGCCGGGCGCGAACTGGGCCGCGAAGTCGCCTATGCGCCGGAGCTCGCGGAAACGGACCTTGCCGCCGTCGTCCTGCACGGCTCGACGCAGGGCCTGACGCCGGGCGAGGCCCTGCAGGCCGTGCTGGCCACGACCAGCTTCAGCGCCGCGATCGCGGGCGAGGAAATCCGCATCGCGCGCCGCGATCCGTCCTAGCCTGCTGCCACGCGCCAGAGGTCGTTGCCGGAGATCCGGATCCGCATGCAGCGGCCGTTCACGACCGCGCCGAAGCGGATCCACTCCGTGTTGTACGGGTCGTCGCGCAGGCGGAACAGCTTGCCATCGGCCTCGAGCGGCGTCGTGCCATCGAGCCAGAGCCTGCCCTTGCGGATGACGATCCGCTGGCTGCCGACCCAGGGGTTCTCGTTGCGGTAATGGCCCACGTAGGCATCCCACTCCGCGGGATGGCTGAACGATTCCGGCCCCTCATACTTCGTGTTGCGATACCAGTCGCCGCCCCAGGCGGCCTCGACGACCTCGCTCTGCACGACGGCCGGGTCCTTGCGCCCGAACAGCAGCACGAAGCGGTCGAAGGCCGGGTGGCGCACGAGAAACCGGTCCGCCTCGCCCTGCCGCTCGAGCGGAATGCGCTCGCCTTCCTGCAGCAGGTACAGCCGGTCGCCGTCGGCGGCGACTTCGAGCGTGCCGGCCTCGCCCCGGTACCTACCGGCGTAGTCGGCCGCGTTCGCGACGACCGCTGGCGGGTCCGGTTCCGGCATCTCGGGCAGTGGCACGGATTCGCGCTGCGCGCGCATCAGCTGGATCGCGTAGCGCACGACCGGGTTCGGCCGATAGCCTTGCTGCGCGTTGACCGACGCGAAGGCGCCGACGCCTGCATCGATGTCGACCATCAGTGCAGACATGAAGGAGACCATGCCGCCCGTGTGGCGCAGCAGTCGGTTGCCGTCGAGCCGGTCCACGGCGATGCCGTAGCCGTACTGCGCGCCGGGTCCGAAGGCAGGGGCCTCGATGTGCGAATTCGAGAAGCGGTTGAAGGCGTCCTCCGACAGGAGCCGGCTCTCGTCCAGCCTGCCATGGTTCGCGATCATCCGGACGTAGCGGCCCATGTCGGCGGCAGTCGCGGCGACGCAGCCCGCGCCGCCGGTCGCGAACACGAATGGCGCCTCGGCGAGCCTTCCGTCGCGCGGGTACGGCCGGTCGGCGAGGAACGGCGTGTAGTTCTTCGCGAGACGCCCACGGATGTCCGCGGTGATCACCGGTTCGCTCGAGTGCATGCCGACGGGGCGCAGGATGCGCTCGCGCAGGAGCTCCGGCAGCTCGCGGCCATCCAGCGTCCAGGCGAGGATGCCGAGCAGGTCCCACATCGCGTTGTTGTAGTGGAAGTGCTCGCCGGGCGCGTATGCGGCGAGATACGCAAGCTCCGGGTCCCACTGGAAGATATCGCCGGCGCCCGGCAAGCCCGTGGTGTGGGTCAGCAGGTTATGGACCGTGATCGGCGCGAACTTCGTGTCAATGCGCATCCACGGCAGGTAGTCGACGATCGGCCGCTGCAGGTCGAGCTTGCCCTCGTCATGGAGCTGCAGGAGTGCGAGCGCGACGAACGACTTGGAAATCGAGCCGATCTGGAACAGCTCGTCCTCGCGCACGCGCTGGCGCGCCCCCAGATCGCCGTAGCCGTAGGTCACGACGCGGCGCACGGCGTCGCGGTCCGCGAGCACCAGCGTCATGCCCGGCGCATTCATCTCGCGCAGGTATTGCTCCACGAACCGGTCGAGAGCCGGGTAGAAGGCCGTGTATGGCCCGGCCTCCGCCACCGCCTCGCGGGCGCTGAACACGCCGAGCCCGGCGGCCGCCGCGCCGAATACGCCCGTCTGAATCAGGTTCCGGCGCGTGATCTGCATGGTGTTCGTCCCCCTGAAAGGCCGCTGAAGCCTGGCGCCACGATACCGATTCTAGGTTTGATGCCGTAAGTCATTGGCAAGGAAAGCATTTGTCTGTAGCATACTGCCATGCTCCGGATCGTCGTGCTCAACCCCAAGGGCGGGTCGGGCAAGTCGACCATCGCGACGGGTATCGCCGCCATGTACGCGGCGCGGGGTTACCGCCCGGTCCTCATGGACTTCGATCCCCAGGGTTCCAGCTCACGCTGGCTCGAGAAACGCTCCGCGAACCAGCCGCCGATCCACGGCGTCGCGGCCTATGCCCGCTCGCTCGCCGTCACCCGCAGGTTCCAGCTGCGCGTACCGCCTGGCACCGACCGCGTCATCGTCGACACGCCGGCGGCGCTGCATCCCCACGAATTCAACGAGCACGTGCGCGATGCCGATGCCGTGCTGGTGCCGGTGATGCCGTCGGACGCGGACATCCACGCCTGCTCGCGCACGATCGGCCACCTGCTCATTTCGGGCAAGATCAAGCGCCGCGAGAACCGCCTCGCGGTGATCGCGAACCGGGTCAAGCCAAACACGATCATCTTCCGCACGCTCATGCGCTTCCTCGACCAGATGCAGATCCCGGTCGTGACGACGCTGCGCGATTCCCAGCATTACGTCTACGCGAATGAGCAGGGTCTCGGCCTGCACGACTTGAACCCGGCACGCGTGCACCCGGAGCTGCAGCAGTGGGACGCGCTCTGGGCCTGGCTCGAGTCCCGCAAGCCCTTCGCCCAGCCGGCGGTCGCGGTCGGGCTGACTTGACACGGCGATTGGCCGGCGCCCCGGGCGCCGTCCAACGGCGTGGCCCCGCGAATTGCCCGCCCGTTGCGCCCGTATTGGCTTGCCGCGGCCTGCCTCGCCGTCCTGCCGGGTGCCGCGCTGGCAGCGCCCTGTGCCGCCCTGGAGCAGCTGGAGGCCGAGGACTACCGCGTCGGCAAGGTCAAGGTCCACCAGCGCGAGATCTTCGAGGACGCAACCGGCGAAGGGCTGTCGCCGGTTTACCGGCTCGCCAACAACCTGCACGTCGATACCCGCAGCGAGGTGATCAGGCCCCAGCTGCTGTTCGCCGAGGGTGAGCCGCTCTCGGTGCAGCGCATCGAGGAGACCGAGCGCAACCTCCGCGACCTGCGCTACATCCGTGAGCCCGACGTGCGCGCGCTCGACTGCCACGACGGGATCGTGGACCTCGAGGTCGTGTCGCGCGAAGTCTGGACCACGAATCCGGGCGTTACGTTCGAGCGCAGCGGCGGTGCGAACGCGGGCGGCATCAAGCTCGAGGAACTGAACCTGCTCGGCCGAGGCAAGCAGCTCACCTTCGAGCTCGCGAGCGATGCCGACCGGACGTCCTACACCGTGCACTGGCGCGACCCGGGCGTGCGCGGCAGCCGCTGGATCCATGACGTCGCGTTCCGCGACAGCAATGACGGCCACGGCTGGCGCATCGAGGCCCAGCGGCCGTTCTACTCGCTCGACACGCGCTGGAGCTTTGGCACGGCGCTGCAGCAGGACCAGTCGGTCGAGCCCGTATACCGGCTCGGCGAGCGCGTTGCGGCCTATGGGCGCGAGACGGAATTCGGCGAGCTGCAATACGGCTGGTCGGAAGGCCTCATGAACGGCTGGTCGCGCCGCGTCAGCACGGGCCTGCGCCGCGAGCACGCCGACTTCAGCATCGCGCCCGACGACCCGCTGCCGGACGTGATGCCCGCGGATCGGCACCTCGACTACCCGTTCCTGAGCTACGAGGCCGTGCAGGACGACTTCGAGACGATCCAGAACCGCGACCAGATCTCGCGCACCGAGGACCAGCAGTTCGGCCTGCGCTATGCGCTGGAAGTCGGCTGGTCGCTGCCGGCGCTCGGCGCCGACCGCAACGCCCTGCTCGCGCACGCGGAGGCGAGCCGCGGCTGGCGCATCGGCGAGGGCGACTCGCTGTTCGCGGATCTCAAGCTGACGACGCGCGTCGAAGGCGGCTCGATCGCCGACGGCCTCCTCACCGCCGGGATGCGCTACTACCGGCCGACCGGCCAGCGCGGCGTGTTCTTCGCCGGCATCTCCGGGGCGGCCGGCCGCGCGCTGGATGCCGACCACGAGCTCACGATCGGCGGCGACACGGGCCTGCGCGGCTATCCGCTGCGCTTCCAGGCCGGCAGCGGCACGGCGCTCATGACCCTCGAGCAGCGCTTCTTCACCAGGTACTCGCTGTTCAAACTCGCCGACGTCGGCGCCGCCGTATTCTTCGACATGGGCAAGGCCTTCGGCGACCCGGTGCTTGGCCCGAGCGAGGACTATGGGCTGCTCAAGGACGTCGGCTTCGGCCTCAGGCTCGGCAGCACCCGTTCGGCGCTCGGCAACGTCCTGCACCTCGACGTCGCCTTCCCGCTCGACGGGCCGAAGAGCGTCGACCAGGTACAGTTCCTGGTGCAGACGAAGCACAGCTTTTGAACGGATAATGGCGGGGTGACACCGGACGGCCCCCGCATCGCCGCGATCGAATCCCTGCTCGCCTGCCCGGAATGCCGCGACCCGCTCTCGGTCGGCCCCGACTGGATCCGCTGCGAGAGCTGCGACGCGCGCTACCCGATCGATGACGGCGTCGCGCTGCTTGCGCTGCGCGGCGGCTCCGAGACCTGGGGCGTGGCGCAGGACGCCCTGCAGGGCACGGAATACCAGGCCGAGTTCCAGGACATCGCGCAGGCCGCCGAGTACAACCTCCAGTTCCGCCGCCGCCCGCTCAAGCTCGGTGTGACACCGCGCGAGTCGCGGCTGATCCGCCGGTGCATCCGGCAGGTCGGCCGCTCGCATGCCATCCTCGAGATCCCCTGCGGCGGCGGGCGGCTGACGCCCGCCTTCGCGGATGCGACGGACCTCGTGATCGAGGCCGACATCGCGATCGGCCAGGTCCTCTATGGCAGGAAGGCCTCGCAGGCAACGGTGCCACGCGTGTGGATGACCGCCTCCGCCTTCCACATCCCGCTTCGCGACCGGAGCGTCGACGGCGTCATCTGCGTGCGCCTTTCGCACCACCTGCCGACGGCAGCGGAGCGCGAGCGGCTCTTTGCCGAGGTGATGCGCGTATCCAGCCGCTTCGCGATCGTCACGTACTTCGACAGGCACTCGCTCAAGCACCTGACCTGGCGGCTGCGCCACCCGTTCAGCCGCAAGGCGAGGAAACCCGCGCTCTCGAAGTCGGAAGTCGCCAGCCTGGCCGAGGCCAATGGCGCGCGGCTCGTTTCAAACGAGCCGCTGTCGCGCTTTGGCTCGGGGCATCGCTACGCGCTGCTCGTCAGGGACCCGGGCTCCAGCCCAGCACGAGGATGAGCGCCGCGAATCCCGCGACGTAGGCGACGGCGACCGGCCAGCCCTCGCGCAGCCAGCGCCCGGTCGAGCGCGCCTCGGGATACATGCTGGAGATCGCGACGCCGGCCGACGAGCCGAACCAGAGCATCGAGCCGCCGTAACCGACGGCATAGGCGAGCACGCCCCAGTCGTAGCCGCCCTGCCTGAGTGCGAGCGCCGTGAGCGGGATGTTGTCGAAGAACGCCGAGACGAAGCCGAGCGCGAGCGCGCTCTGCCAGGACGGATCCGGCAGCGACTGCACGGGCATCAACGAGGCGGTGGCGACCAGGCACAGCAGGAACAACGAGCCCTTCATCGCGCCCGGCAGGATGCGCCAGTCCGGCCGGCGCCACGCGGCGGTCACGACGATGGCGAGCGCGACCGCGCTGCCGATGAACGGGAAGCGCCCGGCTTGATCGGGGTGCGTGGCGTTCACGCCGACATTCACCGACACGGCGCTCGCGAGTATGAGGCCGACGATCGCGACCCGCGCCCAGTCGACGTGCAGCGACGGCTCCGTGTCCTTGATGATCGGCGCGAAGCGCTGCTGCGCGCGCGCCGCCGGCACCCCGAAGACCACGAGCGCGACGGCAGCAGCAATGTAGGCGTGCAGTACGGCGAGCGGCGACACGCCGCTGATCCACATCATGGTGGTCGTGGTATCGCCGATCACGCTGCCCGCGCCGCCCGCATTGGCGGCCGCGACGATGGCTGCGAGGTAGCCGACCCGCACGCGCCCTCGGAACAGGGTGTGCGCCATCGCGCCGCCGATCAGCGCGGCCGCGATGTTGTCGAGGAAGCCGGAGACGACGAACACGATCGCGAGCAGCGCGAGCGCCCCGGTCCAGTCGTCCGGCAGGTAGTTCGGCATCGCCTTTGGCAGGCCGCTTTCCTCGAAGTGCGCCGCAAGCAGCGCGAAGCCGACCAGCAGCAGGAAGAGATTCACCAGGATCACCCACTCGTGGGCGACGTGGGCGGCGAAGTCGACGACGGGCCACTGCCAGGCCATGACGGCGGCGAGCCCCGTCGCGGCGATCGGCAGCGCGCGGCGATGGAAGATCGCGACGCCCGCGAGCGTCGCACCGAAGATCAGGAATTCGACCGGAGGCAATCAGCGGACCTGCGGCCAGTCCCAGTCCGCGGCCGTCGCGCGGCAGCCGCCGTCCGGCCAGCCGGTCCAGGCGCGGCCGCGCACGAATCGGCCCGGGCGCGCCGCGGTCGGCTCGCCGTTCTCGAGCGTGAGCACGCCGTTCAAGATCACGTGCGAGACGCCGGTGGAGTACTGGTGGGGCTTTTCGAAGGTCGCGTGATCCTGGATCGTCGCGGGGTCGAAGACGACGACGTCGGCAAAGAGGCCTTCCCGGAGGCTACCGCGCTCGCGCAGGTTGAGGACCATGGCCGGGTGGGAGGTCAGGCGTCGGATCGCATCCTCCAGGGTGGTCAGCTTCTCGTCGCGGACGTACCGGCCGAGCACGCGGGCGAAGTTGCCGTAGGCGCGCGGGTGGGCGCCGCTCTTCAGGAACACGCCCTCCGCCGACATTGCCGCCCCGTCGGAGCCGAAGTTCATGTACGGCAGCGCGACCTTGCGGCGCACTTCGTCCTCCGACATCAGGAAATACACCGTGCCGACCCGCGTTTCGTCGGCCGCGACGAGATCCATGGCCGCCTCTTCGGGGCCGGTGCCTCGGAGCTTCGCGACCTCGGCCAGCGTCCTGCCCTGGTACTGCGCCTTGAGTTCCGGGTTGCGCAGTTCGACGATCAGCATGTTCTCGGCGCCGCCCGCCGCGCGCATGAGGTTCTCCCAGCCGACGGGTTCGGCCCGCATGTCCGCGATGACGCGCTTGCGGGTGGCCGGATCGCGCAGGCGCGCGAACCAGGCCTCGTTGCCGCCCGCCTGCACCCAGGGCGGCATCGCGGCGTCGAGCCCCGTGGCACCCGCCGGATACGCGTACATGTCGGTGGTGATGGCGAGCCCCTCGCGCCGCGCCGCTTCGATGCGCTCCAGCGCGCCGTCCATCTTCGGCCAGTGCTCGCGGCCGCCCGCCTTCAGGTGGTAGATCTCGGCCGGCGCGCCGGAGCGGCGGGAGATGTCGATGGTCTCGTCCACCGCCTCGAGAAGGCCCGCGCCTTCGCTGCGCATGTGCGTCATGTGAATGCCACCGCAGCGCGCCGCGGTCGTGGCAAGCGCGACGAGTTCGTCGGTCTCGGCGAAGGTGGCCGGGACGTAAATGAGCGAGGTGCCGATGCCGAGCGCGCCTTCCTCCATCGCCTGGCGGACGATGTCCTGCATCGCCGCGAGCTGCTCCGGCGTCGGGTCCACGTCGTCCTCGCCGAGCTGCAGGATGCGCGGGTTCACCGCGCCGATCAGCGAGGCGACATTCATCGACACGCCCTTCTTCTCGAGCGTCTCGAGGTACTCCCCCAGCGTCGTCCACTCGACCGGGAACTTCAGGTCGCCCTGGCGCGCGATCATTTCCGCCTTCATCGCCGGGTTGAGCGGGCCCATGGAGAAGCCCTCGCCCATCACCTGCAGCGTCACGCCCTGGCGCAGGTCGCTCTGGCCGCGGCCGTCGACGAGCAGCGACTCGGTGGACCACGACAGCATGTTGATGAAGCCCGGCGCGACAGCCTTGCCGGTCGCGTCGATCTCCCGGCGCGCCGTACCGGGCGCGTCAGGCCCGACGTAGGCGATGCGGTCGCCGCGGATGGCAACCTCGCCGGCGACTCCGGGGGACCCGCTGCCGTCGTACACCGTGCCGCCGCGCACGAGCAGGTCGTAGTCCGGCTCGCGGTCGCAGGCGGCCAGCAGCGGAATCAGCAGCAGCAGTCCGCACAAATGCATCGGGCGCCGTCCGGGCCGGGGATTTTCGTCGCCGGCTATTATGCTAGGGTCGCGTCGTGGGAAGCAATCGCATCGAAACCGCCGAGTTTTCCGGGCGCGTGCTGTTGGTCGGCTGCGGCAGCATCGGCCAGGCCATGCTGCCGCTGCTGCGCCGTCATCTCGCGCTGCCCGAGGACGGGCTCACCGTGCTGGAGGCGGGCGAGCAGGGCCGCGCGCTCGCCGCCGCGAACCAGGCGAAGTTCGTCCATTGCCACCTGAAGCCCTCGACCTACCAGCGCGAGTTGCGCCGCCGGCTCAGGTCCGGCGATCTGCTGCTCAATCTCTCCGTGGATGTTTCGAGCCTCGATCTCGTGGAGTGGTGCTCCGCGCACGGCGTGCTGTACGTCGATACCTCGATCGAGCCCTGGCCCGGCGTGTTCGACAACCCGATGCTGACCATGCGCGAGCGCACCAATTACCGTACGCGCGAGGACATGCTGAAGCTCGGCCGCCGGCTCCCGCCCGGCGCGCCCACCGCGGTCGTCGATCACGGCGCGAACCCTGGCCTGGTCTCGCACTTCGTGAAGCAGGCCCTGCTCGACCTCGCGACCGGGCTCGGCAAGGCGACGGATACGCCGCCCGACCAGCCCGGCTGGGCGGCGCTCGCGCGCAACCTGGGAGTGACGCTGATCCAGATCTCGGAGCGCGACACGCAGGCAACCGACCGGCCGAAGCGCCCGAACGAGTTCGTCAACACCTGGTCGATCGACGGCTTCGTGGACGAGCTGATGCAGCCGTCCGAGCTCTCGCTCGGCACCTCGGAACCCCGCAAGCCCTCGGGCTCGCACTGGCACCGGCCGCGCTGCGGCTCCATCTACCTGCACCGCCCCGGCGGCGCCACCTATGCGCGCAGCTGGCTGCCGTCATCCGGCGGCTTCCAGGGCCTGCTGATGACGCACGACGAGGTGTTCTCGATCGCCGACTACCTGTCGCTGCGTCAGGGCGCGAAGTTCGAGTACCGCCCGACCGTGATGTTCGTGTATCACCCCTGCGACGACGCGATGCTGTCGACGCTCGAACTCGAGGGCCGCGGCTGGTCGCTGCAGCCGACGCGGCGCATCATCCGCGCCGAGATCGTGACCGGCATGGACGAGCTCGGCGTGCTGCTCGCCGGCCACGGGAAGAACGCCTACTGGTTCGGCTCGCAGCTCTCGATCACCGAAGCGCGCCGCCACGTGCCGTACACCAACGCCACCTGCCTGCAGGTCGCGGCCGGCGCGCTCGGCGCGGCGATTTGGGCGATCCGCAATCCTCGGGAGGGTCTCCGCGAAGCGGACCAGCTCGATTTCCGTGCGGTGCTCGAGATTGCGCGGCCCTACCTCGGATCGCTGGTCGGCGCCTACACGGACTGGACGCCGCTGCAGGGCCGCGGGGAGCTGTTCAGCGAGAACCTGGTGCCCGACCAGCCCTGGCTGCTGCAGAACGTCTGCGCGCGCCAGTGGCATTCCTGACCGGAGGGGTCTGACCCCTGCGGTAACTCTACGGCAGCTGGATGCCGCCCTTCCCGCCCATGCTCTTGAGGCCGGCGGCCGTGCCCGCATCCGGAATCACGATCGACGACGCCGCCTGGCGGCGCAGTTCCTGCAGCTCGCGCGCTGCTTCATCGATCGCCTGCTGGGCCGCCGGGCCGAATTGCGCGACCGCCTCGGCCAGCGTGCTCGCCGGCAATTCGAACGAGAGCGGCAGCGAGCCCATGGGCGTCATGATCGTCGCCTGGCCGATGAACAGGACCGCGCGCGACGGATCGTCGCTGCCGTCGGACTTCACGGGCGTCATGCGCCGGACCGTGCCGACGCGCTGGTCGGTGAACACGTCCTCGCGGTACAGCGCGTCCGCGCTCATCCGCGCATCCATGGGCTTCTCGGTGCTCATAAGGGCGATTTTATCCGAATCAGCGTATCGCCGCGAAATCGATCGCCGGCAGCACGCCCTCGGGACCCGCCACGACCGTCCACACCGCCACGGGGCCCGCGTCCATAAACCGCTGGTCGATCGCCGCCCGAAGCTGCGCGAGCAGCGCATCGTAGTAGCCGCGCGTGTTGACGATCACGATCGGTCCGCTGAACAGCCCGAGGCGCTTCAGCGTCACCGCCTCGAACAGCTCCTCGAGCGTCCCGGTGCCGCCCGGCAGCGCGACCACCGCCGAGGCGCGCGTCAGCATCTCGTGCTTGCGCGTGCGCATGTCCTCGACCACGTGCAGCTCCGTCAGGTCGTCATGGCCCCACTCGAGGTCGACCATGAAGCGCGGGATCACGCCGACGATGCGCCCGCCCGCGGCGAGCGCACCCTCGGCGAGCGCGCCCATCAAGCCTGCGCGCCCGCCGCCGTAGACGACCGTGCACCCTGCAGATGCGAGCAGCCGGCCGAGTGCGCGGGCAGTCTCGCGATAGGCGTCGTCGCTGGCCTCGCTGGAGCCGCAGTACACGCAGACGCTGCGCGGCTCCGCAGCCATCAGCCGGTCGCCTGCAGCGCGAGCGCGATCCCGGATACGCTCGCGAGCAGCGCCTCGAAGATCGCCGTGTCCTCGCGCCCGCCGGCGCGCCAGCGGCGCAGCAGGTCCACTTGCATCAGGTGCATCGGGTCGCCATAGGGAGCACGCAGTACCGTCGAGCGCTGCAGTGCCGGGCGGCGATCGAGCAGCTCCTGGCCGCCCTGGATCTCGGTGAGCCAGCGCTTCGCGAGCGCGTGCTCGCGCCGGATCTCGGCGCCGATGCCGGCTGCGCCGTCGCCCGCGAGCGCCTCGTAGTGCGCGGCGATGTCGAGGTCCGCGCGCACCAGGTCGAGCTCCACGTCGTCGAGCAGCTTCGCGAGAAAGGCCCAGTCGGCCGCTGCGCCCCGGATCGCCTCGATGCCATGCTCGCGCGCGGCGGCCTCGAGCCCGGTGCCGATGCCGTACCAGCCGGGGAGCACGTGGCGGCTCTGCATCCAGGCGTAGACCCACGGCACGGGCCGCATCGCGGCGACGCCCTCGCGGGCACGTCCGGCGACGCGCCCGCCGATGTGCATCCGCTCGATCACGTCGATCGGCGTCACGTCGCGAAAGAAGCACGGGAACTCCGGGCGCTCGTGCATCAGCGCGCGATAACGCGCGGCGCTCGCCGCGGCGATGCTGCCCATCAGCGCGTGCAGCTCCCGCTCGCGTGCCGCCGCGCGCGGCTGCTCGATGCGGTCCATCGCGACCGCGAACACCGCCTTCTCGAAGCTGCGCAACGCGATGCGCCTGAGGCCGTAGCCGTTGCCGATGCCCTCGCCCTGCTCGGTCGCTCGCAGCCGCCCGCGCGTCGCGCCGTCCGGCGCGTCCTCGACCAGCTGCTCGATCGGCCCGCCGCCGCGGCTCGAAGGCCCGCCGCGGCCGTAGAACAGCGCGAGGTCGACGCCGGCCCCGGCCGCGGCCGCGACCAGCTCGACCTGGGCCTGGTAGATCGCGTGCCGCGAGGCCGCGATGCCGGCCTCCTGGTTGCTCTCGGAATAGCCGAGCAGCACGGACTGCCGGCCCCCGCGGGCGGCGAGGTGCCGCCGGTAGCTCGGCTCGGCGAGCAGCGACTTCAGCACGCCGCCCGCGCCCTCGAGCGCCGCCATGGACTCGAGCGCGGGCACGATGTCGATCGGCACCTCGCCGACTGCGCGATCGGTGATGTCGGCCCAGCGCGCGAGCAGCAGCACGGACAGCACGTCGTCCGCGGACTCCGTGCCGCTCACCACGTAGTCGCCGACCGCCCGCTCGCCGAACTTGCTGCGGCCCTGGATCATCGCCTCGAACACCGCGAGCGTGCGCCGGCCGGTCGCATCGAAGCCGGCGGCAGGGCCGCGGTCGCGCGTGATCGAGTCGCACAGCGCGCGGCTGCGCGCCTCCGGGGCGAGACCTTCCCAGTCCGGCCGGCCGAGGCCCTGCGCCACGACCTCGCGGTGCACCGAGGCGTGCTGGCGCACGTCGAGCGTCGCGAGATGGAAGCCGAAGGTGAGCGCCCGGCACAGCAGGCGCTCGACCGGAAACAGGCCCGCGTGCCGCCCGTGATTGGCCGCGAGGCTCGCCGCGACCAGCTGGATGTCGCGCACGAACTGGTCCGCGGACTCGTAGTGGTTCGGCCGGCCCTCGTAGGTGATGCGCAGCCGCTCCGCCACTTGGCCGAGGAAAATCCGGTAAGGCATGCGGTCGTGGCGGGTCGAAGCGGCCTCGCGCGCCTTGGGCAGCAGGATGTCGTACTCGGCGATGCGCGCCTCAAGCTCGCGGCTCGCGCCGACCCGCCCCGCGCTCTGCGAGAGCTTCTCTGCGAGCGCCTGGCACTCCTGGAAGTAGGCCGAGATCACGCGCTGCTGCTGGCGCAGCAGCGTTTCGCGGATCGACTTCGCGTGCACCTCGTCGTTGCCGTCCATGTCGCCGCCCACCCAGCTGCCGAAGCGCAGCACGAGCGGCATGCGCCCGAGCTCGGGCGGCGTCCCGAACACGGCCTGCATCCAGAGCGCGATCTCCTCGTACAGAGCCGGCACCACGCGGTAGACGACCTCGGCGAGATAGAAGAGCGCGTGCTCACGCTCGTCCGCGACGGTGAGGCGCTCGCGCGGGTGCGCCTCGGTCTGCCACCCCGAGGTGACCTCCATGCGGATGCGCTCCCAGACCGAGCGGCGCTCGAACGGCGTCAGCGTCGGGTCGAGGCGCTCGAGCATCATGTCGGCGATCTGCTGGTGCTTGCGCAGGATCGTGCGCCGCGCGGACTCGGTGGGGTGCGCGGTAAAGACCGGATGGATCGTGACGCCGGAAAGCAGTTCGAGCACCTTCTGCGCGTCGTAGCCGGCGCGCTTCAGCTTGTGCATGCAGTCGCCAATGCCGCCCGGCTGCGGCCGCTCGCTGTGCAGGAGGTATTCGCGCCGGCGGCGGACGCGATGCACGCGCTCGGCGAGATTCACCACCTCGAACCACGTGCTGAAGGCCCGGATCAGGTCGCGCGCCTCGCCGGGCCCGCGTCCCGCGGTACGCGCCACCAGTTCGACCGCGCTCTCCGCCCGGCCTTCGCGCCGGCCGATCGCGGCCAGCCGGTCCCCCTCGACCAGGCTGAAGAGCCGTTCGCCGCCCTGGTCGCGCAGCACTTCGCCGACCAAGCCGCCGAGCGCGTGCACGTCTTCGCGGAGCGCCGCGTCCTTTTCCGGGAACTGCAGGTTCTGGCGCTGAATCAAGCATTCACCCGCGAGCAGCGCTCAGTGATGATGGCCGCCCGGCCCGTGCACGTGCCCGTGCGAGACTTCCTCGTGAGTCGCACGGCGCACATCGGCCACTTCGACCGAAAAACGCAGCGTGCGACCGGCCAGCGGATGGTTGCCGTCCAGCGTGACGAAGTCCCGCTCGACCTTCACCACCGACACGATTCGCGCGCCGCGCGCGCCGCTGGTCCGCAGCTGCATCCCGGGAGCGAGCTCGGTTCCCGCGGGAAAGCGGCTGCGCGGCACGATCTCCACGAGTCGCTCGTCGCGCAGCCCGTAGCCCTGCTCCGGCGCCACGGTGACGTCCAGCTTGTCGCCGGCACCGCGGCCGTCGAGCGCGCGCTCGAGGCCCGGGACGATGTTGCCCTTGCCGTGCAGGTAGGCGAGCGGACCGCGACCGCTCGAGGAATCGATCACGGCACCCTGTTCGTCGCGCAGCGTGTAGTGGATGGTCACGACCTTGTTCCTGGCAATCTGCACGGTGCCTCCGGCGCGGCTGGCGGACGCGCATGTTAGCGCCTTGGTGCCGTGCGCGGAACCGCGAGACCCCGTAATTGAATGCGGTCATGCATTCACGCTCCGGGAGGCCCTGGTCGCTTTCGACCCGGCCGGCTCGCCGCGTCGCGGTTGACCTCGGACAGGCGGCTTTCCGGCCTGTAGACCGACATGAGCGCGTCGATCCGTCGCATCTCCGCCATCACGGCGTCGATCGCGGCGCTGGCCGCGACGGAATCCTCGTGCCAGAGCTCGACCGCGATGCGCGTGCCCATGATCGCCTCTTCCCGCGCGAACCACTCGGCGCGGACAGCGGTATTGCCGGCGAGGAACAGCGTGACCGCGAGCAAAAAACGGCGCATCATGGCGCCCCAGTGTGGACGATGAATCAGTCGTCGCACAACAGCGACAGTGCACAACACGACAGGAAAGACCTCATGAAGCGGATTGCGAACCTCTTCGGCGCGCTGGCCGCCGCCAGCCTGCTGACCCTGCCTGCGGCAGCCGAAACGAGCGATGCGGCGGCCACGGGCTCCGGCGAGGCGGCAACCATCACCAACGCGATGACCGTGCTGCGCGATCTGCGGGCCATCCCGGACCAGTGGATCCCGGATCTACTCCTCTCCAGAGCTGAAGGCATCATCATCCTGCCGTCCAATGTGAAGGTTGCGGCGTTCTGGTTCGGAGCCCGGTTCGGCGACGGCGTCATGCTGGTGCGCAACAAGGACCGGAGCTGGAGCAATCCCGTATTCGTGAGGATGCGCGGTGGCAGTTTCGGAGCGCAGTTCGGCGGGCAGGTGTCCGACATCGTTCTCGTGCTGACGACCCGCGACAGCATCGAAGGCATCACCGACGGCAAGCTGACGCTCGGTGCTGACGCGTCTGCCGTCGCGGGCCCGGTGGGGCGCACGGCATCCGCAGCGACGAGCGTCAGTTTCGATGCCGAAGTGTATTCGTACGCCAAGTCCCAGGGACTTTTCCTCGGTGTCTCGCTGGAGAACAACGGGATCTTCATCGGCAAGAAGGCGAACCGCCGCTTCCACGGCACCGAAAGCGCGGCAGACATCCTGGCGAACCGCACGCCCGCGCCGGCGCCGGCGCCGGAACTCGTGGCCGAGGTGACCAGGCTGACGTCGGATGCCCAGGCCGCGGTTGCCACCCAGGAAGCGGCGAAGCCGGCGGAACCCGCGGCGGCACCGAGCGAGGCGAAAACCTACCCGCTGCCGGATCCCGAGCCGGGCGCTGAGCCGAACGGCAACTAGCCGAGCGCAAGCCCGGCGGGACAGGCGATGCCCGTTCCGCCGAGCCCGCAGTCGCCGCCGGGATTCTTCGCCAGGTACTGCTGGTGGTAGTCCTCGGCGTAGAAGAACTCCAGTGCCGGGCCGACCTCGGTCGTGATCCCGGCGCCGTGTCCCGCCGCCGCGAACGCGCGCTGGTAGGCGACTTTCGACGCGCGGGCAGCGTTCAACTGAGCGTCGTTTACCGCGTAGATCGCCGACCGGTACTGCGTGCCGACGTCATCGCCCTGGCGCATGCCCTGGGTCGGGTCGTGGCTCTCCCAGAACGCTTTCAGAAGCGCTGCGTAGGAGATCCGCTTCGGATCGAACACCACGCGCACGACTTCCGTGTGCCCGGTGTCACCGGTGCAGACCTCGCGATAGGTCGGATTCGGCGTCGAGCCGCCCGCGTAGCCGGCCGCGGTCGACCACACGCCCGGCAGCTCCCAGAACAGGCGCTCCGCGCCCCAGAAGCAACCCATGCCGAACAGCGCGAGCTCGAGGCCGTCGGGGAACGGCGGCGCGAGCCGATGGCCGTTCACGAAATGCTGCCCGGTAACCGCCATGGCCTGCGCCCTGCCCGGCAGGACCTCGGCCGGCGTCGGCATCGTCGTCTTGCGCTGCGGGTCGGCCACGCGCGCATCTTACAATGTGCCCGCCATGCACAGGCTCAAGTCCGACCTGTTCGGCACGGTGTGGCGCGGCGAGGCCGGCGGCCACGAGAACATCCGCCACCTGCTGGAGCACAAGCGCAGCAACTGCCCCGCCCGGCTGACCGCGCGCGAGCGACGCATCCTCGCGACTCCGTCCGCGGCATCGCGCACCTGGGCGGCGACCGGCAAGCGCGCGTACACTTTCCTGACGCGCCGCGTCATCGGCTGGTCCGACCGCGAGGGCGCGGGCGACCGCCAGCACTAGGCCGCCGCGCGGCGATCCGCTATCGTGGCGTGGTGGCGATCTCGAACGAGCACAACCTGAACGCGCCGCTGCCGGCCGCGAAGCCGTTCGGCATCCGCGCGCGGCTGCGCCCGGGCGACCCCTTCACGCGGCTGGTCGGCGGCGACTGGCAGAAGCTGCACTGGTTCGCGACCGAGCGCGAGCGCGACCAGGCGCTCGCCGACATGGCGGCCTGCCACGTCTACTCGCGCCGTGGCGACGAGCCGACGGTCGTCTACGAGAAGGTCTCCGCAGCCGCCGCGCGCTGAGACCGCCCGGCGGATCCGGCCGCCCGGCCGGCGATTCACAACTGCCTATAATGACGCCATGACTTCGTCTCCGCGCGCGCGCGTGAACTTCGCCCTGGGGGCCATACTGCTCGCATCGGGCGCGCGGGCCGGGGCGCTCGAAGAAATCATCGTGACGGCGACGCGCAATCCGGTCGCGCTCGAACGCTACGCCGGCAGCGCGACGCGCATCGGTCCGGATACGGTCGAGCTCACGGACGCGACGCACGCGGCGGAGCTCGTCAACCGCGCGGCGGGCGCGATGATCCAGCGCGGCAGCGGCCAGGAGTCGCTCACCGCGCTGCGCTCGCCGGTGCTGACCGGTGCCGGCGCCTGCGGCGCGGTGCTGGTGCTCGAGGACTCCATCCCGATCCGGCCGGTCGGCACCTGCAATGTGAACGAGCTGTTCGAGGTCAACTTCGAACAGGCGGTGGCCATCGAAGTGCTGCGCGGTCCGGGCAGCGTGCTGTACGGTTCGAGCGCGGTGCACGGCATCATCAACGTGATCCCGCCCCGCCCTGACCAGTTGCCGGAGTTCGGCGTCGCGGCCGAATACGGCAGCGACGCCTGGCGCCGCCTGCGGCTCGCGGGTTCGCGCCAGGATGACGGCCGCGGCATCGGGCTCGCGATGATCGCGACCGACGACGGTGGCTGGCGCGACGCGTCGGGGTTCGAGGAGCGGAAGCTGTACGCCGCGTGGGCGACGGCGCTCGGGCAGGGCTCGCTCAAGCTCTCGGTGTCAGGCTCGAACCTCGACCAAGAGACGGCAGGCTTCATCCAGGGCGAGGACGCTTACCGCGATCCCGCCGTCGCCCGTTCGAACCCCGTTCCCGAGGCTTACCGCGACGCAAACTCGCTACGCGTCGCCGCGCAGTATGCCGACGCCTCCGGTCACGCGCTGCGCTTCGTCCTGCGCCGCTCGCGCATGGATTTCCTGCAGCACTTCCTGCTCGGCCAGCCGGTGGAGGACAACGGCCAGGACAGCGCCGGTTTCCTGTTCACGGCGCGCCCGCTTGCACTCGCGGGCGGGGAACTCATCGCCGGTGCCGACGCGGAACTCGCGAACAGCAGCCTGCTGCAATTCCAGGCCGGCCCGACCACGGGCGGCCCGCCTGCAGCCAACGAGATCCGGCCGGCCGGCAAGCACTACGACTACACGGTGGACTCCGGAGTGCTGGCAGGCTACGCGAACTGGCGCCGGGCGCTTGCTGCCGAGTGGTCCCTAGAGGCGGGTCTGCGCCTCGAGCACGCCCGATACGACTACGACAACCGCATGATCGACGGCAACACCGACGAGGACGGCGTCCCCTGCCCCGGCGGCTGCCTGTACGCCCGGCCCGCAGACCGCACCGACGAGTTCACGAACCTCGCGCCGCGAATCGCCCTGCTCTGGAGCGCGAGCGACGCGACGACGGCGTACCTGTCGCTGGCGCGCGGTTTCCGTGCGCCGGAAGCCACGGAGCTGTATCGCCTGCAGCGCCAGCAGACCGTCGCCAATCTCGACTCGGAGACCATCGACGCGGCGGAGCTGGGCCTGCGCTGGCGCGCCGACGCGGCCTCGCTCGACCTGGCGCTGTTCACGATGGACAAGGACGACGTGATCCTGCGCGACTCGGCGGGCTTCAACGTGAGCGGCGGCCGGACGCGGCACCGGGGCCTCGAGTACCAGGGAGACTGGGCGTTTGCCGGGGACTGGCTGCTCTCGGCGGCTGGAACCTTCGCGAATCACGAGTATCGCTTCACGGCGCTGGTGGAACAGGGCGAGCAGATCACCTCGGGCAACGACATCGACACCGCGCCACGCGACATCCATGCGCTGCGCCTGCGCTACGGCGGCGCGCGGCTGGAGGCCGAACTGGAGTGGCTTTGGGTGGGCGCGTACTGGGCGAACGCGGCCAACACCGCGCGCTACGGCGGGCACGACGTCGGAAACCTCCGGGTCGCGGTCGAGCCGGCGCGAAACTGGACGGCGACCCTGCGCATCACCAACCTGCTGGATACCGCGTACGCGGACCGCGCGGATTTCGCCTTCGGCAGTTTCCGCTATTTCCCGGGTCGCGGCCGCGCATACTTCCTCGAGCTCGGCTGGCGAAAGGACTGATCCATGCAATTTGATGCCATGACTGCCACGGCGCTTGTGGGCGCGACGCTCGCCCTGCAGGTCGGCATGGCCGCGACCATGCGCAATCATGCGGGCTCGCCGATGGCTGCGGCGCTCGTCAACTTCGCGGTCGGAACCATGTTCCTGTTCGTCGCCGTCGCGCTGGGGCGCGGTTCGCTGTCCGGACTCGCGCAAGTCGGGTCCGCCCCCTGGTGGGCCTGGGGCGCCGGAATCCTAGGCGGCCTCTATATCACTGCCTCGGCGGCCTTCGGGCCATCGCTCGGTGGCGCGACGTTCCTCGCCCTGGTGGTCGCCGGCCAGATGACCGCAGCGCTTGCGCTCGATCACTACGGGCTGGTCGGTTTCCCGGTGCGCCCGCTCGATGCCGCCCGCACGGCCGGCGCCGTGCTCGTCGTCGCCGGCATGTTCCTGCTCGCGCGTTAGTTAACGGTGCCGTTAAGAAGGGGCGCGTCCCCTTCAAATTCCCCTCGGTTGCTGCTGCGTGATGCAGTGGATGCTGCCGCCGCCGAGCAGGATCTCGCGCGCGGGCACGCCGATGACCGTGCGGCGCGGGAAGAGCTTCGCGAGTGCCGCCTTCGCGGCGCGGTCGGTGCGCGCATCGAGCAGCGGCATCACGACTTGCCGGTTCGCGATGTAGAAGTTGACGTACGAGGCAGCGAGCCGCTCACCTGCCGGGCGCGGCCTGCAACCGGGCGAGCGCTCGATGCCTGCGGCCTCGGCCTCGCTCATGTACAGAGGGCCCGGCTGCGGAAGCTTGTGGATCTTGAGGCGCCGCCTGCGCGCGTCCTTCGCCTTCACGAGCACCTCCCAGGCCGCCCGCGAGATGTCGTACTGCGGATCCTCCGGGTCGTCGCACCAGGTGAGCACGACCTCGCCCGGCCGCACGAAACAGCAGAGGTTGTCCACGTGGCCGTCGGTCTCGTCGTTGAACACCCCGCGACCGAGCCACACGATCTCGCGCACGCCGAGATAGCGCTCGAGCAGCGACTCGATCTGGCCGCGGCGCAGCGCGGGATTCCGGTTCGGATTCAGCAGGCATTCCTCGGTCGTGAGCAGCGTGCCCTGCCCGTCCACGTGGATCGAGCCGCCCTCGAGGACGAACTGCGCACGGTAGCGCGGCGTCGACTCGATCTCGAGCACCTTGGCGGCCACCTGGTCGTCAAGGCTCCAATCAGCGTAGACGCCGCCGTCCTTGCCGCCCCAGGCGTTGAACATCCAGTCGACGCCGCGCACGCGCCGGCGGCGATCGATCATGAATGTCGGGCCGACGTCCCGCATCCAGGCGTCGTTCGAGGAGATCTCCACCACGCGCACGCCGGGCGGGAGCAGCGCCCGCGCGCGCTCGAACTGCGCGGCCGACACGCCCATCGTCACCGGCTCGCTCCTCGCGATCGCAGCGGCGACGGCCGCGTAAGCGCGCTGCGCGGGCGCGGCGTTGTCACGCCAGTTGTCCGGCCGCTCCGGCCAGAGCATCCAGGTTCCCGCGTGCGGCTCCCACTCCGCGGGCATCCGGAATCCGTCACTCGCGGGCATCGGCATGCAGGCGATTCTACGCGACGGGGTGATATCATTCGCGCATGAGCGAGAAAATCCGCATTGCGAATGGCAAGCTGCAGGTGCCCGACCACCCGGTGATTCCCTTCATCGAGGGCGACGGCACCGGCCCCGATATCTGGCGCGCGAGCGTGCGCGTGCTCGACGGCGCGGTAAGGAAAGCCTACGGCGGCAGACGGCAGATCGAGTGGAAGGAAGTCTACGCCGGCGAGAAGGCGAACAAGCTGCTGAACACCTGGCTGCCCGATGAGACCGTCGCGGCCTGCCGCGAGTACCTGGTCTCGATCAAGGGCCCGCTGACGACGCCGATCGGCGGCGGCATCCGCTCGCTGAATGTCGCACTTCGGCAGATGCTCGACCTGTACGTGTGCCTGAGGCCCGTGCGCTGGTTCAAGGGCGTGCCCTCGCCCGTGCGCACGCCCGAGAAGGTCGACATGGTGATCTTCCGCGAAAACACCGAGGACATCTACGCCGGGATCGAGTTCGAGGCGGGCTCGGCCGAGAACGCGAAGTTCCTCGCCTTCCTGAAGGAGCAGTTCCCGAAGTTCCACGGCAAGATCCGCTTCCCCGACTCGAGCGGCATCGGCATCAAGCCCGTCTCACGCGAGGGCACCGAGCGCCTGGTGCGCGCTGCGATCGAGTACGCGATCGCGAACCGGCGCAAGAGCCTCACATTCGTCCACAAGGGCAACATCATGAAGTTCACGGAAGGCGCCTTCCGGAACTGGGGCTACGCGCTCGCGGAGAGGGAGTTCGCGGGGCAGACCTACACCTGGGACCAGTGGGAACGCACGCGTGCCGCCAGGGGCGACGCCGCCGCGAATGACGAGCAGAAGCAGGCTCTCGCCGCCGGCCGGATCCTGGTCAAGGACGCGATCGCCGACATCACGCTGCAGCAGGTGCTGACCCGACCGGAAGACTTCGACGTCATCGCGACCATGAACCTGAATGGCGACTATCTCTCCGACGCCCTCGCCGCGCAGGTCGGCGGCATCGGCATCGCACCGGGCGGCAACGTCAACTACCTCACCGGGCACGCGGTGTTCGAGGCGACCCACGGCACCGCACCGAAGTACGCCAACCTCGACAAGGTCAACCCGAGCTCGGTGATCCTGTCGGGCGAGATGATGCTGCGCTACATGGGCTGGACCGAGGCCGCGGATCTCGTGCTCGCCGCGATGGACCGCACCATCGCGGACAAGGTCGTCACCTACGACTTCGCCCGCCTGATGGACGGGGCGAAGGAAGTGAGGACCAGCGAGTTCGGCGACGCCTTGATCCGCAACATGGCTTGAGCGACCCGCGCGCCGCCGACTGCGCCGCCGCCATCGTCGCGGCCTTTGCCCGTTACAACGCCCGTTTCCGGGCCATCACCCGTCGCGCGCCCGAGCACTTCGAGAATTTCGACTGGAAAAGCGGCCAGGCTGACGTGGTCGAGCGCCTCGAGCTCTATTCGACCATGGTCGACGAGGCGGTCGCGGAGCTGCGCGCCCGGCTCGGCGACTCGGCCCGGGATCCCGCGTTGTGGGCCGCGATCAAGACGGTCTACGCGCGGCGCATCGCGTCGCTCGCCGACCCGGAGTTCCTGAAGACCTACTTCAGCTCCATCACCCGGCGCCTGTTCGACACGGTAGGCGTCAACACCGGTGTCGAGTTCTTCGCGCTCGAGCTCGACCCGCTGCGCGGCTCCGACGCCGCGCGCGTGACCAAGCGCTACGTCAATCGCGGCTCGCTCGACCTGCTGTTCGAAGAACTGCTCTCCGACTACCGCTTTCGCACGCCGTGGCGCGATTTCGAAGGCAGCGTCGGGCACGTGACCACCGACGTCGAGCTGAAGCTGAAGGGTCTCGGCGAGGCGCGCCCGCTGCGCGAGGTCGAGGTGATCCGCCCGGTCTTCCACCAGCTGAGCCGCGCCTACGTCGTCGGCTGCCTGCGCGGCGACGGCTGGACGCTGCCGCTCGCGATCGCGTTTCGCAACTCGCCGCTCGGCGTGCTGGTGGACACGGTGATGCTCTCGGTCGCTGACGTCTCGATCCTGTTCAGCTTCACGCGTTCCTATTTCCACGTGGACCTCGAGCGGGTCAGCGACGCCGTGCAGTTCCTGCACGGCATCGTGCCGGCCAAGCCCGTTTCCGAGCTGTTCACCGTGCTCGGGCGCGCCAAGCAGGGCAAGACCGAGCGTTTCCGCGAGATCTTCCGCCACCTCGGCGCCACGGCCGACCGCTTCGTGCGCGCACCGGGCGAGCGCGGGCTGGTGATGGCCTGCTTTGTGCTCGAAAATACCGACGTCCTCTTCAAGGTGATCCGCGACCGATTCCCGGCCGTCAAGAACCTGCGCCGCGAGGAGGTCATGGCGAAGTACGACATGGTGTTCCAGCATGATCGCGCCGGCCGGCTCGTGGACGCCCAGGAGTTCCGCCGCATCCGCCTGCCGAAATCGCGGTTCGAGCCGGGCATTCTGGAAGAGCTGCTCGCCGAATGCGCGGAGAACGTGCAGGTCGACGGCGACGACCTCATCGTCAACCACGTGTATATCGAGCGGCAGATGACGCCGCTCAACCTGTACGTCCGCAGCGCGCCGCCCGAACAGGCGGAATTCGCCGTGATCGACTACGGGCAGTGCATCCGCGACCTCGCCTACACGAACATCTTCGCGGGCGACCTGCTGCTCAAGAACTTCGGCGTCACGCGCCATAACCGCGTGATCTTCTACGACTACGACGAGCTGTGCCGCGTCACCGACTGCCGCTTCCGCGACCTGCCGCAGGCGACCTCCGACGAGGACGAGATGCGCGCCGAGAGCTGGTTCTTCGTCGGCGAACACGACGTGTTCCCGGAGACCTTCCTCAGGTTCCTCGGCTTCGAAGGACGGCTGCAGGAGGCCTTCCTCGCCAAGCACGGCGAGATCCTGGACGCCGGCTGGTGGCGCGCGCTGCAGGAGCGGCTCGCCGCCGGCGAGCTCGTGGAGGTGCTGCCCTATCACCCGCACCGCGTGCGGGTGGCGAACAGCACTTAGCGGACGCGGGCGTCGAACGTCGCGCGCTGGTTCCTGAACCGCGCCAGCACCTCGTCGAAGGCCGACTGCTGTTCCTTCATCCAGCACGCGAGCTCAGCGTCGCGTGTGGCGGCGGCTTCGGCAGTCGCGGCATTGGCGGCAATGCCCCGGGTCGTGCTCGACCACGGCGTACCGTCGACCGACTCGGCACCGATGCAGATCGCGCGCACGTTGGCGAGCGGCGCCGGCAGCTGCGGGTTGTAGTTGAGCGCCTCGTCGTAGTAGCCGGCGGCGGCGCCGGTGCTGGTGACCACGCAGCCGAACAGCACGCCGAGGTTGCGCGAGCCGCCGCCATCGCTGCACTCGCAACTCGCGGCGATCGCGACGCGCCCGGACGGGCACTGCGCGCCCGCGACCGCGTTCCCGCTGGCGCTGATCCGCGCGAACGAGATGTCGGCGATGGCGCCATCGATGCTGTCGCGCAGCGCCGTCGCGAGGTCGGCCCTGGCGATCGTGCCGTTGCGGATCTTGTCGCTCGTGACGGCGCCCGACGCGATGTCGGCGTTCAGGATGGTGCCATTCGCGATCTTGCCGCTGGTGACGGCCTGGGCCGCGATGTCGGTCGCGCCGACGCAGCCCGTGCACTCGAGATCGGTCGCGGTCTGCGCCCGTGCCGCGCCGCCGGACAGGCAGACCAGCGCGACGACGGTAACTATCAGCGATTGCTTCATGGGGACCTCCGCCGGAAACTGTATCACCGGCCGCCGCCGAGCGCCGCGTCGAGGTCCTCGATCAGCTCGTCGGTATCCTCGATGCCGATCGACAGCCGGACCGTGCCCTCGCCGATTCCGGACACCGCCTGCGTCTCGGCGCTGAGCCCGCGCACCTTGAGGAGCTGTGACGGCATCGCGAGCGACTCGACCGAGCCGAGGCTCGGCGTCACCGCGAAGAACTCGAGCGCGTCGATGAAGGGCCTGACCGCCTCCGCGCCGCGGGCGAGGTCGAAGGTGACGATCGAGCCGAACTCGAGCATCTGCGCCCGCGCGAGCGCGTGCCGCGGATGATCGGGCAGGCCAGGATAGTGCACGCGCGCGACCGCCGGGTGCTCCGCGAGGAATCGCGCGACCTTGAGCGCCGAAGCTGCCTGCGCCTCGTAGCGCAGGTAGTAGGTCTTCATGCCGCGCATGACCAGGAACGCGGCGTGCGGGTCGAGCAGCGGGCCGAGCAATACGCTTTCACGGCGCACGACCTGGGCCAGTTCCTTGCGTGCGATGACCGCGCCGCCCATCACGTCGCCGTGCCCGGAGGCGTACTTGGTCAGGCTGTGCACGAAGAGGTCGACGCCGTACTGGCCGTGGTTGTGAAACCCGGCGAAGGTGTTGTCCATCACGCTCAGCGCGCCCGCCGCGTGCGCCGCCTTCGTGAGGCGCGCGATGTCCGCGATGCGCGTGACCGGGTTGGTCGGCGACTCGAAATAGACCAGCTTCGTCTTGCGCTCCGCGAGCGCACGCTCGATGCCGGCGTCGTCTTCGACCGACAGCATCGCGTGCGTGACGCCGAGTCGCGCGAGCGTGCCGCGGATCAGACCGAGCGTCGGGCCGTAGGTCTCGACGAAGCACAGCACGTGATCGCCCGCGCGCAGCTGCGAGATCAGCGCGGTCGCGACCGCCGCAGCGCCGGAGCCGGTCGCGACGCAGTCGTCGCGCTGCTGCAGCTCGGCGAGCAGGAGCTCGAGCTGGCGCGTGGTCGGGTTGGACCGGCGCGTGTAGAAATAGCCCTCGCGCTCGCCGCGGTTGAAGCGCAGCGTCTCCTCGAGGCTCTCGAACGCGAACTTGACCGACTGGTACACTGGCGCCACCAGCGGACGGTTGTCCGCCGGCAGCGGCGCTTCCGGGGGATGGTTGACGCGCGTGCGGCCCTTCACGGGGATCGGCCGCGCCCGCTTCAGGCCTGCGTGATCCAGCCGGCGGGCGTCGGGATCTCGCCGAGCTGCATGGAGACGAGCGCCTTGCGCAGCCGCCGGGTGTGCGGACCGACGTCGCCGCCGCCGACCGGGATCGCCTGGCCGCCCTCGCGCACCAGCGTGCCGACGCCCGAGAGCACCGCCGCCGTGCCGCACAGCGCCGCCTCGCCGTCCTTCACCCAGGCCAGCATCTCGTCCACCGCGAACTGCCGCTCCTCGACCGCGAAGCCGAGCTGCGGGGCGATCGCGAGCAGGGAGTCGCGCGTGATGCCGTGCAGGAAGGTGGTGTCGAGGCTGCGCGTGAGGATCTTTCCTTCGCGGATCAGCAGGAAGTTCGCGGCACCGGTCTCCTGGACCGAGCCGCCCGGGCAGAACAGGACCTGGTCGGACTGGTACTGATCGCGCGCGGCAAGCGTCGGGCCGAGCGCGGCCGCGTAGTTGCCGGCCGCCTTCACCTGGCCCATGAGCGTCGAGGTGCGCGTCAGCTTCTCCTCCACGAAGATCCGCAGCGGCTTCTCGCCGCCGGCAAAGTAATCCCACACCGGGCTCGCCAGCACGATCAGCATGGCCTCGGTCGCGGGCAGGGTCGCGCCGCCGATCGAGGCGCCGGTGCCGAACAGCGTCGGCCGCAGGTACAGCGCGCCCGGCGACTCGGGCACCTCGCCGCGCACGCGGTCGATGACACCGGTGACCATCGCCGCGAGCTGCGTCGTATCCGGCCTCGGCAGGCGCAGGCAGTCGGCGCTGTTCTGCAGGCGCGCGATGTGCCGGTCCATGCGGAACACATTCACGCTCCCGTCCACCCAGCGGTAGGCCTTGAACCCCTCGAAGCAGGCGCTGCCGTAGTGGATCGCGTGGATCGCCGGCGACAACTCGATCGGACCGTACCTGCGGAACTCATGCGGCGACCACCGGCCGTCCTTCCAAGACGTCACTGCCATCTGGCTCGCGAGTACCGTGCCGAAGGCCGGCCGGGCCGTCATGTCGGGAGCGTTCGTCTGCGGCATGACCTGTGCGTTCATCGTTTCAGTCCTGAATGGAGATGGTGGCGGGATGCTCGAGCTTTTGCTTGAGCGCCTGGATCATCGCGGCCGCGTCGAAGCCGTCGACGAACCGGTGATCGAACGAGGACGAGAGATTCATGATACGGCGGATCGCGATCGCCCCGTCCCGGACGACCGGCCGCTCCGCCGCCTTGTTGACGCCGACGATCGCGACTTCCGGCGCGTTGATGACCGGCGTCGAGGCGATGCCGCCGAGCTTGCCGAGGCTCGTCACCGTGATCGTCGAGCCCGTGAGCTCGTCCCGGGTCGCCTTGTTGCTGCGCGCGGCCTCGGACACGCGCCGGATCTCGGCGGCGAGATCGGCGAACGCGCGCGCGTCGGCGTTCTTCACGACCGGCACCTTGAGCCCGTCCGGCGTCTGCGTCGCGATGCCGACGTGCACCGCCGCGTGCCGCAGGATGAGGTTCCGCTCGGCATCGTGGACCGCGTTGCACTGCGGGAACTTCTCCAGCACCCGCACCAGCGCCGCGACCAGGAACGGCAGGTAGGTCAGCGAGGCCGCGCCCTTCGGCTGGCACGCATTCAGGTACTGGCGCAGTTCCTCGAGCTCGGTGACGTCGACTTCCTCGACGTAGGCGAAGTGCGGAATGTTGCGCTTCGCGGCCTGCATGCGCTCGGCAATCACGCGCCGGAGGCCGATGACCTTGATTTCCTCAACGCCCTGACGCGCGACCCGGGCCGCGGGCCGGGCGGCGCCGGTGCCGCGCCCGGATATGACGGCCTCGAGGTCGGATGCCGAAATGCGCCCGCCCGGCCCGCTGCCGGCGACGGTGGCGAGGTCGACGCCGGCGACCTGTGCCTTGCGGCGCGTGGCCGGGGACGCCATCACTCGCGTCGCAGCCGCAAGGGCCGCGGCTGGCCCGGCCGCCGGGACGTTCGCCGCAGCGGCGGGCGCCGTGGCGGGCGCCGCGGCCGGCGCGCCGCCCTCGGTCTCGAAGGCGATCAGCTCGGAGCCGACCGCGACCATGTCGCCCGGCTGGCCGGTGATCGCGAGGACGCGCCCGCTGACCGGCGCCGGGATCTCGACCGCGGCCTTGTCGGTCATGACCTCGGCGATGACCTGATCCTCCTGGACCAGGTCGCCGACCTTGACCTTCCACTCGACGACCTCGGCGGACACCGTGCCTTCGCCCAGGTCCGGCATCTTGAAGACGAAGCGGCTCATGAGGCCTCCATGACGGCCTTCAGGGCTTTTGCGACGCGCGCCTGACCGGGGAAGTACTCCCACTCGAATGCATGCGGATACGGCGTGTCCCAGCCGGCGACGCGCAGGATCGGCGCCTCGAGATTCCAGAAGCAGTTCTCCTGCAGGGTCGCCGAGAGCTCGGCGCCGAAACCGGCGAAACGAGTCGCCTCGTGCACGATGACGCAGCGGCCGGTGCGCGCGACCGAGGCGCAAATCGTGTCCGCGTCGAGCGGCACCATGGTTCGCACGTCGATGATCTCCGCATCCAGGCCGAGGCCCTTCGCCGCGGCGTCGCTGACGTGCACCATGGTCCCGTAAGTCACGATGGTCAAGTCGTTGCCGCTGCGCGCAATCTCCGCCTTGCCGATCGGCACGGTGAAGTGACCCTCCGGCACCTCGCCCTTCGGGTGCGTGCTCCAAGGCACGGCAGGCTTTGCCGGGTCGCCGTCGAAGGGTCCGTTGTAGATCCGCTTCGGCTCGAAGTAGATGACCGGGTCGTCGTCCTCGATCGCGGCGATCAGGAGCCCTTTCGCGTCGTGGGGATTCGAGGGCATCACGACCCTGAGACCGGCGACGTGCGCGAACAGCGCCTCGGGACTCTGAGAGTGCGTCTGGCCGCCGCGGATTCCGCCGCCGCAGGGCGTGCGCACCGTGACCGGCGCCTTGAACTCGCCGGCGCTCCGGTAGCGGATGCGCGCGAGCTCGCTCACGATCTGGTCGTAGCCCGGGTAGATGTAGTCGGCGAACTGGATCTCGGCGACGGGCCTCAAGCCGTTGACCGCCATGCCGATCGCCGCGGCGATGATGCCGCCCTCCGCGATCGGCGTGTCCATCACCCGGCTCTCGCCGTACTTGCGCTGCAGGCCGTCGGTCACGCGGAACACGCCGCCGAAGAAACCGACGTCCTCGCCCAGCACGACGACCGAGGGATCCTGGCCGAGCTTGATGTCCATGGCCGAATTCAGGGCCTGGATCATGTTCATCTGCGCCATGGCGCTATTTCCCGGCCAGTTCCGCGCGCATCTCGGCTTCCTGCCGGCGCAAGTGCTCCGGCATCTCGGCGAACACGTCCTGGAACATCAGGCCCGGGTCGAGGCTCGGCCCTCCGGTCAGCGTGCCGAAGCTGACCGCTTCCTTCCATGAGCCTGCGACGTGCTCGTCAAGTTCAGCGACCAGCGCCTGGTGGCGCGCGTCCGACCATTCGCCGAGCGCGATCAGGTGGTTCTTGAGCCGCTCTACGGGATCGCCGAGCGGGAATTTCTGGTAGTCGTCCTTGGGCCGGTAGCGCGCGGCGTCGTCGCTGGTCGAATGCGCGGCGGCGCGGTAGGTGACGTGCTCGATCAGGGTCGGGCCGGCGCCGGTGCGCGCGCGCTCGGCGGCCCACTGCGTGACCGCGTGCACGGCGAGGAAGTCGTTGCCGTCGACGCGCACGCCTGCAATGCCGTAGCCGGGCCCGCGCGCCGCGAAGGTTTCGCGCTCGCCGCCCGCGTGGCCCTGAAAGGTCGAGATCGCCCACTGGTTGTTGACCACGCACAGGATCACGGGCGCCCGGTACACCGATGCGAATAGCAGCGCGTGGTGGAAATCCGCCGCGGCGCTCGAGCCCTCCCCGATCCAGCTCACCGCGAGGTTGTCCTCGCCCTTGATCGCCGCCGCCATCGCCCAGCCCACGGCCTGCGGGAACTGGGTCGCGAGGTTGCCGGAGATGGAGAAGATGTTGCCCTCGCGCCAGTGGTACATCACGGGCAACTGGCGGCCCTTGCACATGTCGCGCGTGTTCGAGAGGCACTGGCACATCAGGTCGAGGATCGGCCGGCCGCGCACGACGTGCAGGCCCTGGTTGCGGTACGAGGGAAACAGCATGTCCGTGGGCCGCAGCGCCATCGCCATCGCGACCGACACCGCCTCCTCGCCGTAGGAGCGTATGTAGAAGGAGATCTTCCCGGAGCGCTGGATGCGCTGCATGCGGTCGTCGAAGGCGCGCGTCAGCAGCATGTGGCGCAGCCCGATCTGCAGCTCTCCGGGATCGAGGTGCGGGTGCCAGGGGCCGACCGCGCGATGCTGGTCGTCGAGCACGCGCACGAGGCCTTCGGCTAGAAAGCGGATCCCGCTCCACGGACTGCCGGCATCGGGGCGCGCGATCTCGCCCGCGGGCGAGAGCTTCAGGTAGCTGAAATCAGGCGCATCGCCGGGCCGCGCGGGCGTCTTCGGCACGTGCAGGCGTGACTTCTTGACCATCGGTTCCCTTGCGGCGCGGCAGGCCCGGGCCTAGCCGCGCATCGTACCCGCAGGCAACGGCGTTTCGGGGTTTTCTTGTACTGTCCTGCAAAATAGTGAAATAATAATTTCGCAGATCCGACTGTCGTGAAAGGAATATCCCAGTGACGATCGATGCGACCGACCGGCGCATCCTGGACGAGCTGCAGCGCGATGGCGCCCTGTCGGCGGCCGACGTCGCGACCAGACTCGGCCTCTCGAACACGACCTGCTGGCGGCGCATCCAGCAGCTCGAGAAGGACGGCGTGATCCGCCGCCGCGTCGCGCTGCTCGACCGCACCGCACTCGGGCTCGACGTGATGGTGTACGTGCACGTGAAACTCCGCAGCCAAGGCCGCGATGCGCTTGCGCAGTTCGAACGCGCGATCCGCGACCGCCCCGAAGTGCTCGACTGCTGCACACTGACCGGCGAATGGGACTTCCACCTGCGCATCGTCACGCACGACATGAAGGAATACGAGGCGTTCTTCCTCGATCACCTGTCGAAGATCCCCAACGTACAGTCGGTGCATTCCTCGATCGCGGTCACCGTGATCAAGGAATCGACGGTGCTGCCGCTCGCGCGGGGCTGACCGGGACCACGGATGACATTCTACGCCCGCATCGGCGTAGAATGCCGCCGTCCACGACATGACCAACCGCGTTTTCAAACCGCTGCTGGAATCCCTGCTCGCCGGCTCGGGCGTGAGCATCGGCGGCGACCGGCCCTGGGATATCCGGGTCAACCGCGACCGGCTCTATCGGCGGGCGCTGCGCGGCTCCCTCGGTATCGGCGAATCGTACATCGACGGGGACTGGGACTGCGATCAGCTCGACGAGCTGTTCCGCCGCGTGCTGACGTCGGATATCCAGCACCGCCCCCTGCTCCGGGCCGCCGGGGCTTTGAAACGGCTGCAATCCCGCCTCACCAACCTGCAGACCAGGCGCCGCTCGCGCGCAGTCGCCGAAGAGCACTACGACATCGATCACCGGATGTACGCGCTGTTCCTCGGTCCGTGGAACCAGTACACCTGCTGTTTCTTCGACGGAACGGACGACCTCGAGCGGGCCGAAGTCCTGAAGCTCGAGATGCTGTGCGACAAGCTCGAATTGAAGACCGGCGACCGGCTGCTCGATATCGGCTGCGGCTGGGGCGGATTCGCGAAGTACGCGGCCCAGACCCGCGGCTGCGAGGTCACGGGCATCAGCCTGTCTGCGGAACAGATCCGCTACGCGGTCAATTACACGAAAGGCCTGCCGGTCACGATCCGCAAGCTCGACTACCGCGACCTGCCGGACTCGGGGCTGCCGCCATTCGACAAGATCTCGATCGTCGGCATGATCGAGCACGTCGGCTACAGGAACTACGCCGGCATCATGGACGTCGTGCACCAGATGCTGAAGCCGGACGGTCTCTTCCTGCTGCACACGATCGGCAACTGCGAGGAAACGACAGTCGTTGATCCCTGGATCGAGAAGTACATCTTCAGGAACTCCATGGCGCCCGCCATGCACCAGCTCTCGGGCGCGGCCGAGGGTCGCTTCGTGATCGAGGACTGGGAAAACTACGGGCGCTACTACGTGCCGACCCTGCAGGCCTGGTACGACCGCTTCAATGCCAACTGGGACCGGATCCGCGCGCTGCCGACCGCGAAGCCGTTCGACGAGCGCTTCCGCCGCCTGTGGAACTATTACCTCATGTCCAGCAAGGCGGCTTTCGAGGTCGAGTGGCTGCACCTGTGGCAGCTGGTCATGACGCGCCGCAATTCCGGCCGCGGCGTGTATCGGCGCGTGATGCGCCGGAGCCCCGACCAGCTGCAGCCGGCCGCCGCGCAGGCAGCACCGAAAAAGGCGCTCGAGGCCGCCTGATAGTTGGCGTTCACGTCTGTATCAGTATCCTGACACAAATATGGAGTTTTGTGTCATGATACTGATATGAGTGCACCAGCCAACCGTCGCCACGCCCTCTCCGGCCCGTCCCGCGCTGCGCTGTCCCGGCTCGGTGCGGATCTTGCGTTTGCCCGAATCCGCCGCGGTTTCAGCCTGCGTGAGGCTGCGGGGCGCCTGTACGTGAGCGTCAATACGCTGCGCAAGCTCGAGGCCGGCAATCCGGGCGTCAGCCTGGGCGCGCTGGTCAACGCGCTGCAGCTCTACGGATTGCTCGACCAGCTGCCCGCGCTTGCGGACCCGGCCACCGACCGAATCGGCCTTGCACTCGAGCGCCGCACGCTCCGCCGCGGCGCGAAGGGCGCGGCGGACTTCGATGTCTGATCGCGCGTTCGTTCATGCGCACGTGCCGGGCGCCGCCCTGCCGGCGCTCGTCGGTCAGGTGATCGTCATCGCGACCGGCAACGACGGCTTCTGCCGCTTCAAGTACGCGCCGGAATGGCTCGGCGCGGAGCACGCCTTTGCGCTCGATCCGGAAGCGCTGCCGCTGGAAAATACCGTCTTCGACTCCCCGCCGGGCTGGGAAGTCTTCGGTGCAATGCGCGACGCCGCTCCCGATCATTGGGGCCGCAAGCTGATCGAGCGCAGCCAGAATCGCCTCGGACTGAGTGAGCTCGAGTTCCTGCTCGCTGCCGGAGATGAGCGCACGGGCGCTCTCGGCTTCTCGACCGGGCGCGAAGCATCCGTCGGCTCGCCTGCCCCGTCGGTGACGCTGCTCGAGCGACTTGTGGAAGCGGCCGCGCGGGTCGAGCGCGACGAGCCGGTCGACGTCGATTTGCTGCGGCTTCTCTGGGCCGGCACCGGGACGCTCGGCGGCATGCGGCCGAAGACGACCGTCGAGTCGGGCGGGGCGCTCTGGGTCGCCAAGTTCCCGTCCCGCGAGGATCGGTATGCGATCACACGCTGGGAATTCGGCGCGCTGCGACTCGCTGGACGCTGCGGCCTGCGGGTACCGGAACACCGGCTGGAGACCGTGGGCACCCATCCGGTCCTCCTGACCGCGCGTTTCGACCGCCGCGCGCGCGGTGGAATCCGCGAGCGCGCGCATTACCTCAGCGGGCTCACGATGCTCGGCCTGCACGAGCGTGACTACGGCAGCGGGGGCTATGCTGACCTCGCGCTCTGGCTGCGCCGGCATGGGGCGGAACCAGCCGAGGACGTGCGCGAGCTGTTCCGGCGCATGGCTTTCAACGTGCTGATCGGCAACACCGACGACCACCTGCGCAATCATGCCGTGATCGATTTCGGTGAAGGTTACCGGCTATCACCCGCGTTCGACGTGATGCCCTGGCCGGCGAGCGGCGGTGAACGCGTCCAGGCGCTCGGCGTCGGCCGCCAAGGCCGGCTAGCGTCGATCGAAAACGTGTTGAGCGACGCGCAGCAATTCGGCCTGAAGCCGGACGCTGCCGCGGCGGAGTTGACGCGCCTGCAAGCCGTCATCCAGCGCGACTGGCGTGACGCATTCCGAAATGCGGGCGTTGCCGCACGTGAGCTTGCGCTCGTGGAGCGTGTCATTTCGCCATACACGCCATCGCGCGGCTGATGAAAGTCCAGCAGGGTCGGCACGATGTCGAAGCCGCCCGATTCGCCACATTGACCCTGATGTCGTACCTGCCGGGCGCACCACTCGTGACTGCTCACACGGCGCGAAGTTTCGCGGCTGCGGCTTCCAGGGTGGCGTCATCCTTGGCAAAGCAGAAGCGGATCAGCCGCGCGGACGGCGGCGCGTCGCAGAACGATGACAGGGGAATCGCGGCGACGCCGTGCCGGCGCGTCAGTTGCTCGCAGAAAGCCGCGTCCGGCAGGCCGGAGACCGCGGAATAGTCGGCGAGCATGAAGTAAGTCCCGTGCACGGGACGCAGCGCGAAGCGCGAGCCGGCGAGCAGTGCCGCGAAGCGGTCGCGGCGCGCCTGGTAGAACGCGCCCTGCCCGTCCGCGAACCCGGGCTGCTCGCGCAGGAAGTCCGCGATCGCGTGCTGCATCGGCGTCGAGACGGCGAAGGTGAGAAACTGGTGCACCTTGCGGAATTCCGCGGTGAGTGCCGGCGCGGCGACGCAGTAGCCGACTTTCCAGCCGGTGGCGTTGAAGGTCTTGCCGAAGGAGAACACCGCGAACGCGCGCTCGCGCAGCCGCGCGTTGCCGAGCACGCCGGCGTGGCGGCAGCCGTCGAACACGAGCGTCTCGTAGACTTCGTCCGACAGCACAAAAGCGTCGCGGCCCTCGAGCAGGTCTGCGATGCGCTCCCAGTCCGCGGCCTCCAGCACCGATCCGGCCGGGTTGAGCGGCGTGTTGACGATCAGCATGCGCGTGCGCGGCCCGATCGCGGCCGTGAGGCGTTCCCAGTCGATGCGGAAATCCGCGAGCGAGAGCGGCACGCGCAGGACGCGCGCGCCGGCGAGTTCCGCCGCCGGGCCGTAGGAGTCGTAGCTCGGGTCGAGCAGGATCACCTCGTCGCCCGCGCGCACGACGGCGTGGATCGCCGCGAACAGCGCCTCCGTGCCGCCGGCGCCGACCGTGACCTCGTTCGGCGCGTCGATGCGCCAGCCGTGCCGGCGCGCCGCGGACTCCGCGATCGCATCGAGCAGCGCCGGCAGCCCCGCCATCGGCGCGTACTGGTTGTGGCCGCGGGCCAGGTGCTCGGCGACCAGGGCACGCAGGCGCTCGGGCGGCTGGAAGTCGGGAAAGCCCTGGCCGAGGTTGATCGCGCCCGTCTCGGCCGCGAGCCGCGACATCACCGTGAAGATCGTGGTGCCGACGCGCGGGAGCTTCGAGTCCCGCATCACTCGTTGGCCGCGATCGCGCGCTGCACTTCCAGGTCCCGGCGCTTCTGCTGGCGGATCATGTACAGGCCGAAGACGGTCGTGAAGGTCGCGACGGCGAGCACGAGCAGCGTCGCGAGCGCGTTGATGTCCGGGCTCACGCCGAGCCGCACCTTCGAGAAGATGACCACCGGCAGCGTGCTCGAGCCCGGGCCGGTGACGAAGCTCGTGATCACCAGGTCGTCCCAGGAGAGCGTGAACGCGAGCAGCCAGCCGGCGAGGATCGCCGGCAGGATGATCGGCAGCGTGATCAGGAAGAACACCTTGGCCGGGCGCGCCCCGAGGTCCATCGCGGCCTCCTCGAGCGACTCGTCGAGCGTCGCGAGGCGCGACTGCACGACCACCGTCACGTAGGCCATCGAGAAGGTCATGTGCGCGATGGTGATGGTCGTGATGCCGCGGCCCTCCGGCCAGCCGATTGCCTGCTCCATGGCGACGAACAGCAGGAGCAGCGAGAGGCCCGTGATCACCTCGGGCATGACGAGCGGCGCGGTCGCGAGCCCGGTCAGCAGCGGCCGGCCGCAGAAGTGCCCGAAGCGCGCGAGCGCGAGGCCCGCGAGCGTGCCGAGCACGGTCGCGCCGGTCGCGTTCATGGCCGCGATCTTGAACGACAGCCAGGCAGCGCCGAGAATCTGCTGGTTGCGGAACAGCTCGCCGTACCACTTGGTCGAGAAGCCTCCCCAGACCGTTACAAGCCGCGACTCGTTGAACGAGAACGCGATCATCAGGACGATCGGCAGGTACAGGAACAGGAAGCCCGCGACCATCATCGCCGTGACGAAATGCGAACGGCGGTTCACCGGTGCGCCCCGAGCTGCTGGCCCTGCGAGCGCTGGTAGATCATGATCGGGATCACCAGCACGAACAGCATGACGATCGCGACCGCGCTTGCAACCGGCCAGTCGCGGTTGTTGAAGAACTCCTCCCAGAGCACGCGGCCGATCATCAGCGAGTCCGGCCCGCCGAGCAGCGCCGGGATCACGAACTCGCCCACCGCCGGGATGAACACCAGCATGCAGCCGGCGATGATCCCGGTCATCGTCAGAGGCACCGTGATGCGGAAGAAAGCCTTCACCGGCCGGCAGCCGAGGTTGGCGGCCGCCTCGAGCAGCGACTGGTCGAGTTTCTCGATCGCGGTGTAGAGCGGCAGCACCATGAACGGCAGGTACGAGTACACGATGCCGATGTACATCGCGAAATTCGTCTGCAGCATAACGATCGGCTCGTCGATGATCCCGAGCGCCATCAGCAGGTTGTTGATCACGCCGTTGTTCTTCAGGATGCCGATCCACGCGTAGACGCGCAGCAAGAACGAGGTCCAGAACGGCAGCATGACCAGCAGTAGCAGCAGGTTTCGCCAGGCGGCGGGGCTGCGCGCGATGCCGTAGGCCATCGGGTAGCCGATCAGCAGGCAGATCACGGTCGAGATCGCCGCCGTCCGGATCGAGTTCAGGTAGGACTTCCAGTACAGCGAGTCCTCGAGCAGGAACAGGTAGTTCTCGAAGCTGATGCGCAGCGCGATGACGCCGTCGGAGATCCAGGAGACGAGCGGCTGGTAGGGCGGCATCGCGAGCTGCATCTCGGACACCGAGATCTTCAGCACGATCAGGAACGGCAGCAGGAAGAACAGCGCGAGCCACAGGTAGGGCACGGCCGTGACCAGCGTACGCCCCGAGTAGCCCCGCGCGCGCAGTCCCTGCGAAGCCCAGCGCCAGGGACCGTGCGCGCGGATCCAGGCCAGGAGCTCGCCCAGCAGGAACGGCTTGCTCACTGCGTGACCACCACCGGGCTCGAGGAATCCCAGGACAGCCAGACCCGGTCGTCCCAGCGGATCCGCTCGCCGGTGCCGGTGCGCAGCGTGTTCGGCTGCGTCACGCGCATCTGCCGCCCGGTTGCGAGCTTCACCAGGTAGATGGACTGGTCGCCCCGGTAGGCGACCTCGGCGACCACGCCCTCGACGCGGTTGTCGCCGTCGCCGTCGGGGCGCTCGCGCGACAGGACGATCTTCTCCGGCCGGAGCGCGACCCAGACCGTCGCGTCGGGCGCGGCGCTGACGCCGTGGCCAACGTGGAAAGTGCCGCCGAGCTCGTCCGAAGCGACGCGCACGTAATCCGGCTCGTCCTCGACCAGGCGGCCCTCGAACATGTTCACCGAGCCGATGAAATCCGCGACGAAGCGCGAGCCGGGGTACTCGTAGATGTCGGAGGCGGTGCCGATCTGCGCGATTCCGCCGTGGTTCATGACGCCGATGCGCGTGGCGAGCGTCATCGCCTCCTCCTGGTCGTGGGTCACGACCACGAAGGTCACGCCGAGCTTCTCCTGGATGTTCAGCAGCTCGAACTGCGTGTGCTCGCGCAGCTTCCTGTCGAGTGCGGCGAGCGGCTCGTCGAGCAGCAGCAGTTTCGGGCGCTTGACCAGCGCGCGGGCGAGCGCGACGCGCTGGCGCTGGCCGCCCGAGAGCTGGTGCGGCATGCGCTTCGCGAACTGCTCCATGCGCACGAGCTTCAGGATATCCGTGACACGCTGGTCGATCTCGCCGGCCGCGACCTTGTCCTGGCGCAGGCCAAAGGCCACGTTCTTCTGCACGCTCATGTGCGGGAACAGCGCATAGGACTGGAACATCATGTTGACCGGCCGCTCGTAGGGCGGCGTCGCCGTGACGTCCGCCCCGTCGATCCAGATCCGGCCCTCGGAGGGCCGCTCGAAGCCCGCCATCATGCGCAGCAGCGTGGTCTTGCCGGAGCCCGAGCCGCCGAGCAGGCAGAAGATCTCGCCGCGGTAGATGTTGAGCGTGACGTCATCGACGGCGACGAAGTCGCCGAAGCGCTTGGTCAGCTTCTCGAGGCGGACGTAGGGTTGTGCGCCCGGGTCCTTCCAGGGCTCGTTCTTCTGTTCCGGTCTTGGGCTCGCCATGATCCCCCCGCTGACCGGCAGTCTACTGGCCCGTCTTGACCCGAGTCCATGCGCGATTGACCGCGCGGCTGTAGTCCTGTGACCGGGTAGCCGAGGGGTGGAGCCTGGCACGCATCTCTGCGTCCGGGTAGATCGACGGGTCGTCGCGCATGTCCTGCGCCACGAACGGCAGCGATGCCGCGTTGGCATTGGCATAGCGGATGTCGTTACTTATCGCGGCGATCACCTGCGGGTCCATCAGGAAGTTCAGGAACGCATGGGCGTTGTCCGGGTGCGGCGCGTCGGCCGGTATTGCCGCTGTGTCGAACCACATGGGTGCCCCTTCGCGCGGGATCACGAAGCGCACCGCCACCGGCGTTGCCGCGGAGGCCCCGCGATCGCGCGCCTGCAGCATCAGCCCGTTCCAGCTGAGCGACACGCAGATCCCGCCGCTCGCGAGCATCTCGACGTGCTGGCTCGAATCAAAGGCGCGCACGTAAGGCCGCACGCGCGCCACGGCCGCCTCCGCCTCCGCAAGCTCGTCCAGGTCCTCATTGTAGGAGACGTTGCCGAGCCAGATCTCGACGGCCTCGAAGGTATCCTCGGGCGCATCCAGCACCGTGATGCCGCAGGCCGCGAGCTTCGAGGCGATCGCGGGATCGAAGACCGCGGCCCAGCTGTCGATCATGTCGGTGCCGAGCGCCTTCTGTACCTGCACCGGGTTGTAGCCGATCCCGGTCGTGCCCCACATGTACGGGATGGCATGGCGGTTGGCCGGGTCGAAGCCGGTCATCCGTTCCAGGATCTCTGGGTCCAGGTTGGCGTGGTTCGGAAGCTTCGAGCGGTCGAGCGGCAGAAAGACGCCGACGCGCGCCATGCGGGCGAGGATGGTGGCCGTCGGAAAAACGACGTCGTAGCCGCTGCGGCCGGTCAGCAGCTTGGTCTCGACCAGCTCGTTGGAATCGTAGGTGTCGTAGACGACCTTGATGCCGGTCTTCGCCTCAAAGTCGGCGATCGTCGAGCGGCCGATGTAGTCGGTCCAGTTGTAGACGTTGACGACATTTTCCTCGGCGGCGGACTCTGTGCCTGCATCATCCCCGCCCTGCCCGCAGGCGGCGAGCAGGCAATTGACAACGGCAAGTGGCGGAAACCGGCGACGCATGCGGCAGCTACAAACCCGCTTTGATGCGCGTCCACGCGCGGTTCAGCGCGCGAAGAAAGGTTGCCGTGTGCGCCCTCTGCAGATGGAGTCCCTCTACTGAATCCATGGGCGGGTAGATGGCCGGGTCGCGAGTCAACGATTCGTCCATGACTGCAAGCGCGGCTGTGTTGCCGTGCGCATAGCCCAGCTCGCCGCTGATCGCGGCAATGACCTCGGGCTCCATCAGGTAGTTCAGGAATGCATGTGCGTTTTCGGGATTTGGCGCATCCGCCGGAATGGCGACCGCGTCTAACCAGAGCATCGAGCCCTCGCGAGGGTTGGCGTATGCAACCTGCACGGGCGTCAAGGCTTGCGCCCCGCGCGCCCGGGCCCGGACGACGTCGCCGTTATAACCAATCCACACGCAGATCTCGCCGCTCGCCAGGTCGTTAATCGCCTGGCCCGTACCGAAGTAGCGGACGAACGGCTGCACACGCCGCAACAACGCCTCCGCGGCCGCGAGGTCTTCCTCGGCCTGGCTGTTCGGATCGCGACCCAGGTAAATCAGCGCTGCCCCGAACACGTCGTCCGCAGAATCGACGAAGACAATGCCGCATGCCGCGAGCTTGGAGGCGAACGCCGGGTCGAACACCGCGCCCCAGCTGTCGAGCGTCGCAATGCCGAGCACGCGCTCGACCTGCGCCGGCACGTATCCGATGCCGACCGTGCCCCACATGTAGGGAATCGCGAATCGGTTGTCCGCGTCGCTGCCGGCCATCTTCCGCATGACCCAGGGATCCATGTTGGCCAGGTTCGGCAAAAGCGACTTGTCAAGGGGACGAAAAGCGCCCGCCTTCGCCAGCCGCTCAAATTTGGTCAGCGTCGGTACCACGACGTCGTACCCGGTTCGACCGGTCAGCAGCTTGGTTTCGAGCAGATCGCTGGAATCATAGGTGTCGTAGTTCACCCGGATGCCGGTTTTCGCCTGGAAATCCGCGATAGTCACGGGACCGATGTAGTCGGCCCAGTTGTACACGTTGACGACGTTCTCCAGCTGCGCCTGGCGTTCCTGCGTCGCGGCCGGCGTCCCGCCGCCGCAGCCGGCTGCACCGGCCGCCACCGCGAGCGCGAGAACCACGACTCCCGGGCTGCTTGCCCCCTTCACTGCCCGCTGCGGATACGCGTCCAGGCGCGATTCAGGTCGCGGCTGAATTCCTGCGACTCGACCAGGTCCGGGTGCAGGCGCGCGCGCACCTCGGCGGTCGGGTAGATGCCCGGGTCGTTCTTGATGTCGTCCGCGACGAATGGCAGCGCCGCGGCGTTGCCGCTCGCGAAGCGCGTCTTGTTGGTCACCCTGGCGATGACCTCGGGATCCATCAGGTAGTTGAGGTAGGCGTGCGCGTTGTCCGGGTGCGGGGCATCCGCCGGGATCGCCAGCAGGTCGAAGTAAATGATCGCCCCTTCCATCGGGATCGCATAGCGGACCGTCACGGGCCTGGTCGCCGCCGCGCCGCGGTCCCGCGCCTGCAGGATGTCGCCGCTCCAGCCGAGTGCCACGCAGACTTCACCCGAAGCGAGGTCGTTGATGTACGACGAAGAGTGGAAATAACGAATGTACGGCCGCACCGCCATCAACGCGTCTTCCACGACCTTGAGGTCTTCGGGCCTCTCACTGTTCGCGTCGAGCCCCAGGTAGATCGCGACCGTGCTCGATACGTCGCTCGGCGCGTCCAGCATCGTGATGCCGCACTTGGCGAGTTTCGCCGCGTTGGCCGGGTCGAGGATCGCGCTCCAGCTGTCGATCGTGTCGGTGCCGAGCGCGCGCTTGACGAGCTCCGCGTTGTAGCCGATGCCGACCGTGCCCCAGAGGTAGGTTAGCGCGTACTGGTTGCCCGGGTCGTGCGCGGCGATGCGCTGCATGATCTCCGGGTCCATGTTCACGAGGTTCGGCAGCTTCGACCTGTCGAGCGGCAGGAACACGCCCGCCTTGATCTGGCGCTCGAGGAAGGGCCCGGTCGGCACCACCACGTCGTAGCCCGAGCGGCCGGCGAGCAGCTTGGTCTCCAGCACCTCGTTCGAGTCGAACACGTCGTAGGTGACCTTGATGCCGGTCCTGGCTTCGAAGTCGGAATTCGTGGTCTCGGCGATGTAGTCCGACCAATTGAGGACGCTGACGACCTTCTCTTCCGGGGCCGGGGCGCCTGCGGCGCTGTCCGGTTCCTGCTTGCCGCCGCAGGCGGCGAGCGCGGCGAACGCCGCGACGGTCCAGGGTCGAATCGCGCGCACCCTGTTTCTCTCCGCTCAGCCGACGCCGATCTCGCGCGCCGTCAGGTCGAGGCAGAGCCTCGCCTTGGTGACCAGCTCGTCTACGTTTTCCTTGGTCATCACGAGCGGCGGAGCCATGATCATGGTGTCGCGCACGGCGCGCATGATCAGGCCGTTCCTGAAGCAGTGCTCGCGGCACACCAGGCCGACCGCGCCGCGATTGCGGAAGAACGTCCGGCTGCCCTTGTGCGCGACCAGCTCGATCGCGCCCAGCATGCCGATGCCTCGCACCTCGCCGACCAGCTTGTGGTCCGCGAGCTCGCGGATGCGCTTCTGGAAGTAAGGCGCGGTCTCCTCGCGCGTGCGCTCGACGATCTTCTCGCGGCGCATGATATTGATGTTCTCGATCGCGACCGCGCAGCACACCGGGTGCCCGGACCAGGTGAAGCCGTGCGCGAACTCGCCGCCCTTCTCGATCAGCACGTCCGCCACCCGGTCCGACACCATCGCCCCGCCGAGCGGCTGGTAGCCGGACGTGAGGCCCTTGGCGATGGTCATGAAGTCGGGTTCGATGCCGTAATAGTCGCTGCCGAACCATTGCCCGGTGCGGCCGAAGCCGCAGATCACCTCGTCCGCGATCAGGAGGATCCCGTACTCGCGGCAGATCCGCTGGATTTCGGGCCAGTAGGTCGACGGCGGCACGATCACGCCGCCCGCGCCCTGGACCGGCTCGCCGATGAAGGCGGCGACGCGCTCCGGCCCGAGCTCCTCGATCTTCTCGGCGAGGCGTCGCGCGGCGCGCAGGCCATATTTCTGCGGCGAGACGTCGATACCGTTCTCGTACCAGTACGGCTGCTCGATGTGCACGATGTCCGGTATCGGCAGCCCGCCCTGCGCGTGCATGAAGGCCATGCCGCCGAGGCTGGCCGCCGCCACGGTGCTGCCGTGGTAGGCGTTCACGCGGCTGATGACGACCTTGCGTTGCGGCTGGCCGAGCAGCTCCCAGTAGCGGCGCGCCATGCGCAGGATCGTGTCGTTCGCCTCGGAGCCCGACTGCGTGAAGAACACGCGGTGGAACTGCGGCGGCGTCAGCTCGTCGAGCAGCTGCGCCAGCTCGATCGCGGGCGTGTGCGAGCTCTTGAAGAAGCTGTTGTAGTACGGCAGCTCCTTCATCTGGCGCGCGGCGACGTCGGCCAGCTCGTGCCGCCCGTAGCCGATGTTCACGCACCAGAGCCCGGACATCGCGTCCAGGATCTTCTGGCCCTCGGAATCGTAGAGGTGCACACCCTCGGCGCGCGTGATGATGCGCGCGCCCTCCGCGGCCAGCGCGCGGAAATCCGTGAACGGGTGCAGGTAGTGCCGGGAGTCGAGCTCCTGCCAGTCGCGTGTTCCGCGTGCGGTGATCTTCGGCTTCGCACTCATGACAGGTTCCCCGGCGTCAGACGTTCAGCAGCAGGTGTTCCCGTTCCCACGAGCTGATCACCCGCGAGAACGTCTCGTACTCGTTTTCCTTCACCGCGCAGTATGCCGCAACGAAGCGCTCCCCGAACACCTCGACCAGCGGCTTGCTCGCCTGCAGCATCGCGAGCGCGTCGGCGAGCGAGCGCGGCAGCGAGAACGGCAGGTCGTAGGCGGATCCGGTGATCGGCGCGGTCGGCTTCAGCCCCTCGATCATGCCGAGGTAACCACAGGCGAGCGAGGCCGCGATCGCGAGGTAGGGATTCGCGTCGGCGCCGCCCAGGCGGTTCTCGACGCGCCGCGCCTGCGGCTCGGACACCGGCACGCGCAGCCCCGCGGTGCGGTTGTCGAAGCCCCACTGCACGTTGATCGGTGCCGAGTGATACCGGGTGATGCGCCGGTAGCTGTTGACATTCGGGCCGAACAGCGACATCGCGGACGGCAGGTACTTCTGCAGCCCCGCGATGAAAGACTCGAACAGCGCCGAGGGCTTGCCCTCCGCGTCGCTGAAGATGTTGTCCCCGGTCTTCGCGTCCACGATGCTCTGGTGGATGTGCATCGCGCTGCCCGGCTCGCCGGCGAGCGGCTTGGCCATGAAGGTCGCGTACATCTTGTGGCGCAGCGCGGCCTCGCGCGCGGTGCGCTTGAACAGGAAGGCCTGGTCGGCGAGGTCGAGCGCGTCGCCGTGGTTCAGGTTGATCTCCATCTGCGCCGCGCCTTCCTCGTGGATCAGCGTGTCGATGTCGAGATCCTGCGCCTCGCAGAACTGGTAGATGTCGTCGAACAGCGGGTCGAACTCGTTGACCGCCGCGATGCTGTAGGCCTGCCGGCCGATCTCCGCGCGGCCCGAGCGGCCGACCGGGGGCTTCAGCGGATAGTCGGGGTCGGTGTTCGGCTCGACCAGGAAGAACTCGAGCTCCGGGGCGACCACCGGCCGCCAGCCCTTCGCTGCGTACAGGTCGAGCACGCGGCGCAGCACGTAGCGCGGCGCCATCGGCACCGGACGGCCGTCGTCGTAGAAGCAGTCGTGGATCACCTGCGCGGTCGGTTCCGCCGCCCAAGGCACGACGCGGATCGTATTCGGGTCGCCGGTCAGCGCGATGTCGATCTCGGACGGGTGGATCGAGCTGTCATCCGACGGGTACTCGCCGGTGACCGTCTGCAGGAAGATGGATTCCGGCAGGCGCATGCCCTCGTCTTCGGCGTACTTCGCCGCCGGCATCACCTTGCCGCGCGCGACGCCCGCCATGTCCGGGACGAGCGCCTCGACCTCGGTGATGCCATGGCCCTTCAGGAACTGCTGGATGTCGCTCATCGGGCGCGCCTCTTTGCGTGCTCGCGCCCTGCCTGCCCGAAGGCCGCAAACAGCGCGCGCGAGAACGGGTTTTCCATCACCTTCCACTCCGGGTGCCACTGCACGGCCAGCGCGAAGGTTTTCGCGCCGTCGATGCGGAAGGCCTCGATCACGCCGTCGCTCGCCGTCGCTTCCGCGACCAGGCGCGGCGCGAGGCGTTCGACGCCCTGCGAGTGCAGCGAGTTCACCCGCAGGGACCGGCCGCCGGCGATCCTGTGCAGCAGGCCGCCCTCGACCAGCGCGATCTCGTGCGCCGGGCCGTATTGCTCATCGAGCGGCTGCTCCTTGTCCTCGCGGTGATCGAGGTTGCCCGGCACATCCTGCAGTTTCTGCGTGAGCGTGCCGCCGAGCGCGACGTTGATTTCCTGGAAGCCGCGGCAGATACCGAAGATCGGCAGCCCGGCATCCAGGGCGCCGTTGATCATCGGCAGGGTCGTCGCATCGCGCTCCGGGTCGTGCCAGGTACCCGGCGCCGACTGCGGGCCGAGATAGCGGCGCGGCTCCACGTTGGAGGGGCTGCCGGTGAACAGGATCCCGTCGAAGGACGCGAGCCACTCCCGCAGGTGACGCTCACCCAGCGCCGGGATCAGGACCGGCACGCCATCCGCCGCCTGGACCACGGCATTGATGTACTTCTCGCCCACGCAATGGAACCAGTGCGAGCCCAAAAGGCGGCGGTCGGCCGGGATTCCGATGATCGGCTTGCGCATAGGGTTCTGTTAATTATTTTGAACGGACCCCGGTATTGAGGCCCGTTCCACGGGGCATATTGTCGCACAACCGGGGGTCCCGGCGCCCCGGGGGAATTCGGGGTCAAGCCCTATTCTGTCAGCCCACAAGCGGCCATTTCGACCGGATTATGTTGCATCTCAGGAACCTTGCCGGCCACGCTCGGGGCTGGGTATCCTGCCTCGCGGCCATTCCCGGCTCGCGATACAAGATCTTAAACGCCCGGTGACGAATGGCCCTGACCCGCGACGAGTTTTCCAATGCCGAGGCTTTCCTCGCCGCGCATCCCGCGGTGCGCGCGATCGACCTCCTGCTCCCGGACTTGTCCGGTGTGCTGCGCGGCAAGCGCGTGGACAAGAGCGACCTCGCCGGCGTCTATCAGCGCGGCCTGTTCCTGCCGGGCTCGATGTTCGCCCTCGACGTGCTGGGCGGCGCGGTCCAGGCGACCGGTCTCGGCTTTGACGAGGGGGACGCCGACCGCGCCTGCGTCCCGGTCCCGAGGACCCTGTACCCCACGCCCTGGCTGGGCCCGGGCATCGCACAGCTGCAGGTGCAGATGCTCGACCACGACGGCGGCCTGTTCTACGGCGACCCGCGCCACGTGCTGGGCGCAGTGCTGCAGCGCTACGCGGCGCGCGGCTGGCAGCCGGTCATCGCCGTCGAGCTCGAGTTCTACCTGGTCGATGTCGAGCGCACGCCGGCGGGCCACGCGCAGCCGCCGAAGTCGCGCTACACCGGCCGGCGCGAGGCGCGCACCCAGGTGAGCTCGATGGCCGACCTCGAGTCGGTCTCCGACATCCTCGCCGAGATCAAGGCCACCTGCGAGGCGCAGGGCGTGCCGACCGGCGCCGCGCTCGCGGAGTGCGGCCCGAACCAGTGGGAGGTGAATCTCCGCCACGTCGACGACGCCCTCGAAGCCTGCGACCAGGCCATCCGCTTCAAGCGCATCGTCAAGGGCGTCGCGCACCGGAACGGCATCGAGGCGACATTCATGGCGAAGCCCTACGGCGACGCGCCGGGCAGCGGCATGCACCTGCACGTGAGCGTGCTCGACCGCGACGGGCGAAATGTGTTCGCCTCCGACGACGTGCTCGGCAACGACCTCCTGAAGCAGGCCGCGGCGGGACTGCTCGACACCATGGCCGACGGCATGGCGATCTTCGCCCCGAACGCGAACAGCTACCGGCGCCTGCGCCCCGAGCTGTACGTGCCGATGAACGCGACTTGGGGCTACAACAACCGCGGTGTCGCGGTGCGCGTGCCGGTCTCGGGCTCAGTCGATCGCCGCCTCGAGCACCGCGTCTCCGGCGCCGACGCCAATCCCTACCTGGTCGCGGCCACGGTGCTCGCCGGCATGCTGCACGGCATCGAGAAGCGGCTGACGCCGGCCGCCCCGCTCAGCGGCAACGCCTACACGCAGCGCCTCACGGCGCCGCGGCTGCCGGCGGACTGGCCGACGGCGCTCGCGCGCTTCGGCGCGAGCGCCTTCATGGGCGAGTACTTCGGCGAGCGCTTCGTGACGCTCTACGAGCTGACCCGCCGCGGCGAGATGCAGGACTTCAACGCGCGCCTCACGGCGCTCGACTACAGCTTCTACCTGGAGCAGGTGTGAGCGAGCGGCCCGCCGACAGCTGGTACGAGGCCACCGCGCGACGCGACGCGCCGCTGCCCGCGCTCGAGGGCGACATCCAGGCCGACGTCTGCGTCGTGGGCGCCGGCCTCTCCGGCTGCTCGACCGCGCTGCACCTGGCCAAGCGCGGCTACAAGGTGGTCGTCCTGGAGGCCGAGCGCATCGGCTACGCCGCGTCGGGCCGCTCGGGCGGACAGATCATCCCGGGCTGGGCCGGCGGCATGGACAAGATCGCCGGACAGCTCGGCAAGGCTGACGCAAAGCGGGTCTGGGATTTCAGCATCGAGGGCATCGAGCTGACGCGCGAGCTCATCGAACGGAACCGGATCGACTGCGACCTCGCCTGGGGCCACGTGCACGCCGCGCTGAAGCCGCGCCAGCGCCTGGAACTCCTCGACATGCAACGCGGGCAGGAGGGCGAATTCGGCTACCGCAAGCTGCGCTTCATGGAGCGCGCCGAAACCGAATCGTGGATCGCGAGCAAGCGTTACATCGCCGGGCTCTACGACGCCGGCGCCGGGCACGTGCATCCGCTGCGCTACACGCTCGGCGTCGGCCGGGCCGCGATCGCGGCCGGCGCGCAGGTCTTCGAGAACAGCGAGGTCACCGGCCTCACCTACGGCCCGACGGCCACCGTCAAGACCGCCAAGGGAAGCGTCCGCGCCAAGTTCGTCGCGCTTTGCGCCAACGTCGGCCACGTCGGCCTGTCAGACCGCCTGGCGCGCAAGCTGATCGGCGTCGCCTCCTACGTCGTCGCGACGAAGCCGCTTGGCGAGGCGCGCGCCAGGGCGCTGCTCAAGGACAATATCGCGGTCGCCGACCTCAACTGGATCATTGACTACTACCGCCTCTCCGCGGACCAGCGGATGCTGTTCGGGGGCCGCGTCAGCTACTCGGGCATCGACCCGCTCGGCACGACGCGCGCGACGCGGCAGCGCATGCTGAACGTGTTCCCGCAGCTCGCCGACGTCGAGATCGACTACGCCTGGGGCGGGATGATCGACATCACGATGAGCCGGCTGCCGAACTTCGGGCGGCTCGAGCCGAACGTTTATTACCTGCAGGGCTACTCCGGCCACGGCATGGTCGCGACCACGATTGCAGGCCGCCTCGCCGCCGAGGCAATCGCCGGCCAGGCCGAACGCTTCGACGTCATGGCGCGCATCAGGCACCACGACTTCCCGGGCGGCCGGCTGTTGCGCCGCCCGACACTCGTGATGGCAATGACCTGGTTCCGGCTGCGGGACCTGCTGCCCTAAGACGCCCGATGGGGTCGGAAGGCGTCCAGGGACTCGACGGGAGCGCCGGCCACGATTTCCTGCGCGATGCATTGGCCGACAATCGGCGCGAGCGTCACACCGCTGTGCATCACGGCGAGATAGACGTCCGGGCGCGCCGGCGAAGCGCCGAGCACCGGATAGCCGTCGAGCGGCATCGGCCGCCAGCAGATGCGCGCGTCCTCGAAGCGGGCCGCCGTCAGACCCGGCACGAAGCGCAGGGCCGCGAGGCGCATCCGCTCCGCGTGCTGGAGCGCAATTTCCTGTGCCGGGAATTCGCTCGGCTGTTCCTGCAGCCGCAGCGCGTGCGCCTCGGTCGCCGGCGGGCCAGCCTCCTCGCCCAGCACGATGCGGCCGTCGTCGCGTTGGTGGAGGTGCACGCCCGGCATCCACAGCACGCGCTGGACGAGGCGCGGCATCGGCCCGGTAATGACTGTGACTCCCGGCGAGTCGCGCTGCGGGACCTCCCAGTCCGCGAAGCGAAGGCTGGCATCGGCCGCAGCGCCGGTCGCGAGCACGAGGCGATCGGCGGCGATGTCGCCACGGTCGGTCTGCACCGCCCGGAGCCGGCCACCCGCGATGGCGACACCCGTCAGCTCGCAGGGATACGTGACACGCGCACCGCGCGCGGTCGCCGCGTCGAGGAAGGCCCACGTCGCCGCGACCGGATCCGTCGCGCCGTCGTGCCCGGAGAACACGACTTTATTCAGCCCGGTGAAATCGACGTTCGGCTCGAGCGCCGCGAGCTCGGCGCCGGCGACGATCCGCGTCGCTTCGCCCCAGGCTGCCTGCTCCGCCACGCGCCCGGCGAGCGCCACCTCAAGTGTCGCGTCGGCAATGCCTTCGAGCGAACCGCCCCAGCGCACCGGCAGCTTCAATTCGGGCTGCAGTGACCGCCAGCGCGCGAGGCCCGCCTGGTTGAGCGCGTGGTAGGCCCGCGGCTGCTTCGACCAGGTGGCGTTGATCCAGGCGAAGGAGCCGCGGCTCGCGCGTGTCGCGGGGCCCGCGCGGTCGATCACCGTGACGTCGGCGCCCGCCTGCGCCAAGTGCCAGGCCGCGGACGCGCCGATGATGCCGGCACCGGCGACGACCACCCGCAGCCGCGCCGCGGCGCCGGCCCGCGCCGCGAATGTCGCCGCGATGCCGAGTTGCAGGAAGCGGCGCCGGTCAAGAACGGTCATAGGCCTGCCGCTCGAACCAGTTGTCGCGGTAACAGCGCCGCCCGCAGGCGAGCTGCCAGAGGCTCGAGGCCGCATACGCCGGCAGGAACAGCGGTCCCCATTGCTCGTACTGGCGCACGTGCACGTGCTCGTGGGCGCGCGACGCCTCGAGCGCTGGCGCGTCGATGCCGAGGATCACGTGACCCAGCGTGATCGCGCGCCAAGGCAGCGCGATGCGCGCCGGGCCGAGCCAGGTTCCGACGAGGCCGCCGCCGACTTCCAGCACGCCGGCGACACGCCGTGCCTGGCCGCCGAGCAGCAAGACTGCGGCAGCAAGCATCAGCCCGATCGCTGTGTTCGGGCTCGCCCACGCGTACGACCCCAGTCTTCTCGTCATGACTGCTACTTAAGAGCCGGCCGGCGGCGCCTGCGCCACTTGATCTGAAACTCGATCTCCTCCCCGATGTTGGAGCGCTCGTGCTCGACGTTGAACACCGCGCCGGCCGGAACGAAGACTCTCTCGCCGGCGATCTGAATCGCAAAACGACGGCCGGTCGCCACCGCATCCGCGAGGCGTCGCAGCTTCCTCGCAAACTCGGCATTCGAGTAGCCCTTCTCGATGTCCCGCATCCGCTTCGCCGCCATGCAACTGCCCCTGTCAGTGTTCCGGAACGACCACGCCGCGCACCCCGGACATTCGCAACCCGAGCTGCGGCAGTCCGAAGCGCGCGGTCTCGTCCACGATCTGGCCGAGGATCTCGCGCGCCCTGGCCTCGTTGCTGACCAGTCGTGGAGTGCCGCTCGTCGTCAGCCGGTCGCCGTACCCGAGCTCCACCGGGTGCAGCACGATCTCGGCGAGCTCGCCGCCGGCAAAGCGGACTTCGGCGATCACGGTCTGGAAGGTGAAGGCGTTCGCGAAACTGCCCGTGTTGAGCGGCGCGGTCAGATCGTACTCCGTCACGCGCCCCGGATACACCCAGGTATTCTCCAGCAGCCCGCGGTTGCGCGCGAACAGGTCGTGCGGCAGGAGTTCCTGCACGTCGCTCCAGAAGAAGTTGCCGAGTCCGTAGAAGATCGGCCGCTTGCCGCGCGCGGGCGAATTGTAAATTTCGACTGGGCCGAGGTTGTGGTTGCCCGTGGTGACGAACACGTCGGCGCCGGAGTCGACGGCGCCGCGCGCCAGCTCCTTGAGGAAGTTCGCCGCGCCGCGCGGACTGCCGGAATCGTCGCAGCCGGTCGAGCACTCGTGCGCGTGAATCGCGGCGATCACGAAGTCCGCGTTCAGCTGCGCCGCGCGGATCGCGGCGTAGATCTCGCGCAGGTCCTCCGGATCCATCGCGTGCTCGCGCGAATACCGGTCGGCCTCGCGGTATTGCGTGCCGAAGAGACTGCCCTGCTTCGGCACGTCCTTGCAGTTGACGCCGTGCAGCGCGCACTGCACCTGGGCGATCGCCTTGATCGCCGGGCGCGGCGCGAGCAGCGTCTCCTGCAGGTGCAGCGCGCTGAGGCCCGGACGTCCCGGTGCGGTCGGCGCCCGCGGCAGCGAGTTGCTGGTTGGCCGGAAGGTGGAGGCGAAGGAGACGACGGCGATGCGGCCCGCCGGGCTTTCGAAATAGGCGGGCGCGCGCGCGATCCCGTGCGTGTCGCCCGTGCCGGCGTGCGGGATGCCGGCCGCGTCGAGCCAGCGCGAGGTCTCGCGCATGCCCTCGAGGCCCCAGTCGAGGCTGTGATTGTTGGCACGGCCGACGATGTCGAAACCCATCGACTTCAGGTCGTGCGCGACCGCCGGCAGCGACGCGTTGGTCCAGTCGCCGTCCCAGGAATACGGCGAGCCCGTGAAGGTGCGCGGGTCGAAGATCGTGGTCTCGAGGTTGCCGAAGGTGACGTCCGTGCCGCGCAGGATCTCGAGGACTTTCGCGAACGCAGGCATGGACTCCGCCTGCTGCGAGAGCGGGCGCGAAATGATGAGGTCGCCGACCGCCGCGGCCGTGAAGCCGTCCGGCACGCTCGCCTGCATTTCGGCCGCAATCGGGCGTTTCGGATCGAGGCGGCTCGCGTCGCGGATGGTCGGGTCGGCCGGCCCGAAGGGCGGTTCGGCGGCGAACGCCGCGGGCGCGGCGACAGCGGCCAAAAGCGCGAGCAGCAAATGGTGTCGGTTCATGGCTCAGCCCAGCAGTCCTGCATCGTATGGGTACTGCGAAAGCACGATCGGCCCCTCGGCGGACACCCAGACTTCGTCTTCCAGCTTGACGCCGTCCTTCGCGCCCACCTTGCCGGCGTAGCACTCGACGGCCAGCACCATGTTCTCCCGGAACTCGCCTTCCGGCATCTCCGTGTAGGGATCGCCCGGCAGCGGGATGTTCGGCGACTCGTCATCCACGCCGATGCCGTGCACGATGACGCCGTAGGCCTGCTCGCGATAGGCGGCCGGCAGCGGCGGGCAGCGCGCCACGAAGTCCGAGAACGCGAGCCCCGGCCGGATGATCTCGCTGCAGCCGCGCACGAAGTCGTGGGCGACCTTGTAGGCCTCCTGCTGCGCCGGGCTCGCCGTCTCGCCGCACAGGAAGGTGCGCGAGAAATCCGCCACGTAGCCTTCCGGCCCGATCGCGTCCGTGTCGATCGCGACTAGGTCGCCGGGCTCGACCCGCTTGTCGTCCGCCTCGTGCAGCCAGGGATTCGTCTTCTGGCCTGAGACGATCAACCGCGTGAAGCACTGCTCGCCGCCCAGCGCGAGGATCCGGTGCCAGAAGATCGCGAGCAGCTCGTTCTCGGTGATGCCGGGCCGTACCGCGCGCTCCAGGTCGGCGAGCGCCGCCTCGGCCACGGCGCAGGACTGCCGCAGCAGCTCGACTTCGTCCGCAAGCTTGATGATGCGCGCCGCCGACATCGCGCGGTCGGCGTCCGTGAGCGAAAGGCCGCGCGCCTGCAATGCCGCGTAGCCGTTGTAGTCGAGCACGTCGATGCCGATGCGCTCAGCGGCGATCCCCTTTTCCGCGAGCACGTCGCGGATCTGCTGCGCCCAGACGCGTGCCTTGCCGGGAGAATCCGCGTCCGTGACCCGCGCCTGCCAGAACATCGAGGGGCGCACGTCATTCCAGTAGGGTCGCTGGCGGAACTCCGCGCCGCCGTACTCGAAGATGACGGGCTCGCCCGCGGCGGGCACGACCACGTAGTGCGCGATGTTCACCGCCGTCCAGAGCGGCATCACGGCGACGCCGGTGCAGTAGCGGATGTTCACGGTGTCCGTGAGGACGAGCGCGCCGATGCCCTGCGCCGCCATGGCGCGCTGCACCTTGGCGAGGCGGTCGCGCCGCAAGCGGGCAAGATCGACCACGGATTCCCCCTGCGCCGATTATGATGAGGCACCGCACACGCAGCAATCCGGAGCCCCGCATGCGCGCGACCTCGACCCTCGCATTCATCGCCCTCCTCGCTGCCGCGCCGGCCGTCGCCGAACCCGTCGCGCTGATCGCCGATCGCGTAATCGACGGCGTGAGCGACCGCGCGCGCGAGAACACAGTCGTGGTCGTGGACGGCGAGCGTATCCTCGCGGTCGGCGACCGATCCGTGATTCCGGCGGGCGCCAGGGTGATCAACCTGCCCGGCCGGACCCTGATGCCGGGTTTCATCAATTGCCACGAGCATCCGCTGATGTACGGCGACGACTACCAGAACGCGCACCTGCAGGCGTCGTCCGCCTACAAGGCGCTGATGGGGCTCGCCGCGTTGCAGCGCATGCTGCTTGCGGGCTGGACATCGGTGCGCGTCATGGGCGACGCCGACGTCTACTACGCCAACCAGGATATCCGCAGGACCGTGGATGCCGGTGTCTTCGTCGCGCCGCGCCTGACCGGCGCGGGGCATTACCTCTCAATCACGGGCGGCGGCGGCGACGTCAACTACATCTCGCCGGAGCAGAGCGTGATCGCGGACGGGCTCGTGGTCGATGGTCCCGACGAGGTCCGTAAGGCGGTACGCGAGGAGATCAAGTTCGGATCCGACTGGATCAAGCTGCTGGTGACCGGCGCCTACCAGTCGGTCGGCGACGACCCGCGAAACGTCGCGTTCAGCCCGGAGGAACTCGAGGCCGCCGTCTCCGAGGCGAACCGTCACGATGTGCCGGTCGCCGCGCACGCCCACGCCACGGACGGCATCAAGCAGGCCGTCGCGGCCGGTGTCCGCTCGATCGAGCACGGCACCTTCATCGATGACGAAGCCATGCGGATGATGGCGGACCAGGGCACGTTCCTGGTGCCGACCATCTACGTCGGCGACTACTACAACGAGGGCGACAAGCTCCGCGCGCAGGACAAGAACGACGACTACGTCAAGAACATGCGCGGCAAGTTCCTCGCCGCCGTCGGCCGCGCGCACAAGGCGGGGGTCAAGGTCGCGGTCGGCGTCGACCTCGGCGGTTACATGACCGATCCGGTCGTCTTCGTGCGCGAGATGGCCGTGCTGGTCGAGGCCGGCATGACGCCGATGGAGGCCATCCAGGCCGGCACGCGGGTCGGCGCGGAACTGCTGCGCTGGGACGACCGACTCGGCACGGTGCAGGCCGGCAAACTCGCCGACCTCGTCGCGGTCAGCGGCAACCCGCTCGACGACATGAAGGCGCTCGAGAACGTCGAGTTCGTGATGATCGGCGGTCGCGTGGTGAAGGCGCCAGGAGTCGACACGACGCTGACCGGCCGTCTCCTGCCGCCGGACTAGCCGGCGCCGGCCTGCTTGGACATGGGCACGAACTCGATCGACACCCCGTCGCCCAGGTTCCACTGGATGGGCGCCGCGGCGATGTAGCCCCGGGCTTCGTAGAGCCGCCGCCCGGGCAGCGTTGCCATCATTTCGAAACGCGTGAAGCCGTTCACCCGGGCCGCGTTCTCGCAGTATTCCAGGATGGCCGTGCCGATGCCCCGCCGCGCAAGCGCGGGATGTACGAAGAATGCGCGGATCTTCGCGGCATCCGATCGCGGATCCAGCAGGCCGCTGTCCCGGCTCGGCTTCTGGTCGCCGCCGAACAGCGTGCGGCGCCCCCGCGAGCTGACCGCCGCACTCCACGACCACGAAGGTCCCGTCGCGCACGAGCTGCGTATCGACGCCGAATGCGCTTTGCAGCGCGCTCTCGACCTGCGCCTCGGAGTAGCAGTCCCGCGAGAGCTCCCGCGCCGAGAGCGCGATCAGCTCCCCGATGGCGCCCACATCGGCGAGATTCGCAAGTCTCAGGTGACAGCCGGCGGGCAGCATAGGTCGCGATGCAATCCGATTATGATGGCGCGCCGCAGTCGCGGTAAACGGGGGAGGCTGTGATGCAGGCGACCGAACTCGGGCAACTCCCCTGGCTCGCGCCGACGCTCGGGGCCTTCTTCGCCTGGGGCCTCGCCCAAGGCCTGGTCAAGAAGTACATCGGCGAGGTCTCCGCGGCGAGTTTCTGCCTCTATTACGCGATCGCGAATGCCGTCGTGAATGTCGCGTTCTGGGCGATTCAGGACGCCCCGCCCGCATTCGCGCCGGAGGGCCAGCAGTTCGCGTTCTGGGGCCTGCTCGCCTACGTGCTCGACGGCATCGCGTGGATCTTCTACTACCAGTCGCTCACTTACGGCCCGATCTCAATTGTCGGCACGCTGTCGGCGGCCTACCCCGCGCTTACGGTCATCTTCGCGCGCAGCTTCCTCGGCGAGGATCTGACGCTCACGCAGGGTTTCGGCGTCGCCGCCGTGCTGATCGGCTGCCTCGCGCTCGCCTGGTCACCGCCGGATTCGAAGACCGCGACCAATGGCCGCTGGAAAATCCTGGCCGGGATCGCGCTCGTCATCTGGGGCGTGAGCGGGACGCTGATCCGGTACGCCTACAGCTTTCCGAGCGCGCACGAGGCGAACCTCGCACTGTTCATCGCCATCGGCGGACTCGTCACGCTGGGCGCGTACGGCGTCCTCAAGGGCGCGTTGCACAGCGCCTCGCGCACGGAGTGGCTGCGCTCCGTCGGCCCGATGTCGACCATGGCACTGGGCAGCCTGCTGGTCGCGATCGCGTACAAGCATGGCCCGGCGTCGATCGTGACGCCGCTCGCGGGCGCCTATCCGGTCGTGACGCTCGCATTCGCCTGGGCGGTGCTGAAGGAGCGGCCGGCGCGGCTGCAATGGGGCGGCATCGCGCTCGTGCTGGTCGGGATGGTCCTCACGACCGCAGTCACATGACTCAGGCGCCCTGACGATCGCCGCATTGCCCGGCTCACTTCGTCACCACGTACCAGTTGTTCTGGATGTCATGCGCAAGGCGGTGCGTCTTGATCGCGCGGAAACCCGCCTTGTTCAGATACTCGCGTGTCCTTTCTTCGCCCCACATGGCACCCAGCCCTTCCCCGCCTTGCGCCAGCGATACGGTCATGCAATGCATGCACGAGATCGTGTAGAGAAATGTCCCGATCGGATGTTCGATGTCCTTTTCCACGTGGCTCGTGCCGCTGATGTCCTGCATGAGATAAGCGCCGTCGGACTTCAAGGTGCGACAGATGCCCTTGAGCACGTTGAGCGGTTGGCCCTGGTCGTGTATTGCGTCGAACGTTGTCACGAAATCGAATGCCTCAGGCTCGGCAGTCGTGTGGAAGGCGCTGAGATCCGCGGCAATGAAGTCGACGTTCTTCAGGCCGGCCTCCGTCGCCCTGGCTCTAGCATACTCCGTGGCTTCGCGAGACAGATCCATGCCGACGAAGCGGCTTCGCGGATAGAGCGCGGCAAGCCTCAGGAGGATGCGGCCGCGGCCGCAACCGGCGTCGAGCATCCGGATGCCTCTCGCGAGCCGCTCTTTCAGCCCCGGCACGAGCGGCACGATGTGCGCCTCGAGTGACGAGAGAACCGACTGTCCGCTGTCCTCCGCCATCACCTCATGGAAGCGCGAGAACTTTTCATAGGGCACACCACACCCTTGCTGAAGCACTCGACGATGTCGTCCTCCACGCAACCCATCACAGCGATATACTGCCCGAATACCGCCATATTGTCGGCCGCGGCTGCCCGTGTGAGGAACGCGGCATGTTCCGCCGGCAACGCGTAGCGGTTGCCGGCCGGATCGTACTCAACCACGTCGCTGGTCACCATCGCGCCGAGCCACTCCCGAACATAACGTTCGTTCAGTCCCGCGCGGGCTGCGATCTCTTCCGAGCGTTCCGGCGGCGACCGACTCATGACGTCGAACAGCCCGGTACGGTGGCCGACGGAAACCATCAAACACAGGGCGCCGTTGTTCAGCGCAGTCAGCATCTTTCCCGCGAACGCCTCTGCCTTGGTCCGGTCGATGCGGGACTGCCGCGCTTCCTCCGACATGACTTCCTCCTCCCTGACCGCATGGATCAACCATGCCACCCGGCTTCCGCGCTGAGCGGGCCACGCGAGGCGCATGACAGCCGCCTGCGGCACCCGCCAACAAGTGTTTTACGGGGAATATAACGCCTCGTTAAACGGCGCACGACGCCCGCAACAGGCCCCGAATGACAAGTGGCGGCCTTTGCAGGCATCCTACGCAGCTATTTTTAGGCCCGGAGCCACCGAATCATGCCGCCGTCGAAGGGAAGCCTCAGCAACATCGAGATCGCCCAGCAAGCCCGCATGAAGCCAATCGTGCCGCTCGCGAAGGAGCGGCTCGGCATCCCGGAAGAGCACCTCTCCCCCTACGGCCACTACAAGGCCAAGGTCTCCCTCGATTACTGCACGCACCTCGAGGGCAAGAAGGACGGCAAGCTGATTCTCGTCACCGCCATCTCCCCCACCCCGGCGGGCGAGGGCAAGACGACGATGACCGTCGGCCTCGGCGATGCGCTGAACAGGATCGGCAAGAAGGCCATGATCTGCCTGCGCGAACCTGCGCTCGGCCCGGTGTTCGGCATGAAGGGCGGCGCGGCGGGTGGCGGATACTCCCAGGTCGTGCCGATGGAGGACATCAACCTCCACTTCACCGGGGACTTCTCGGCGATCGCGCTCGCGAACAACCTGCTCGCGGCGATGATCGACAACCATATCCACCACGGCAACGCCTGCGGCTTCGACGTGCGCCGGATCACCTGGCGCCGGGTCGTGGACTGCAATGACCGTGCGCTGCGCGATATCACGGTCGGGCTCGGCGGGCCGGGCAACGGCTATCCGCGCCAGGACGGCTTCGATATCGTCGCCGCCTCGGAGGTCATGGCGATCTTCTGCCTGGCGACCAGCCTCAAGGACCTCAAGGAGCGGCTCGGCAAGATCGTGGTCGGCTACACGCGCGACCAGAAGCCGATCCACGCGCGTGATATCAAGGCCCATGGCGCGATGGCGGCGCTCCTGAAGGACGCGCTCGCGCCGAACCTAGTGCAGACGCTCGAGAACAACCCGGCCATCATCCATGGCGGCCCGTTTGCGAACATCGCGCACGGCTGCAACTCGGTGATGGCGACGAAAACGGCCCTCAAGCTCGCTGACTACGTCGTGACGGAAGGTGGCTTCGGCGCCGACCTGGGCGCCGAGAAGTTCGTGGATATCAAGTGCCGCAAGGCGGGTCTCGTGCCGGACGCGGCGGTCATCGTTGCAACCGTGCGCGCGATCAAGTATCACGGCGGCGTCGAGGTCCCGGATCTCGGCAGGGAGAACCTGAACGCCCTGAAGGCGGGCATCTCGAATCTGGACCGGCACATCGACAACGTGCGCGACGTCTGGGGCCTGCCGTGCCTGGTGGCGATCAACCATCGCGCCGAAGACAGCGCGGCTGAGCTCAACTGGCTGCAGGAGCGAGCCACTCGCCACGGCGTCAAGGTCATCATCGCCAAGCATTACGCCGAAGGCGGCAAAGGCGCGACGATCGTCGCAAGGGAAGTCGTCGAACTCTGCTCACACCCGAACTACTTCAGATTTACCTACGACGAGCAGGAAACGCTCTGGGACAAGATGAGGGCGGTTGCCACCAAGATCTACGGCGCATCCGAAATCACGGCCGACAGCAAGGTGCGCGGTCAGATCAAGCAGCTCCAGAAGTCCGGCTACGGCCATTACCCGGTCTGCGTGGCGAAGACCCAGTACTCCTTCTCGACCGATCCGAAGCTGCGCGGCGCGCCGCACGGGCACGTCGTGAACATCCGCGAGGTGCGGCTCGCCGCCGGCGCGGAGTTCATCGTGATGATCTGCGGCGACATCATGACGATGCCGGGCCTGCCGGTGACCCCGGCGGCCAACAACATCGACGTCTCGGACGACGGAAAGATTACCGGGCTGTTCTGAGCCGCGCTCAGCCGCGCATCCGCTGGCCCTGCGGATCGACGAGCGCCCCGGCGCTGCGCACCGCCGGTTGGCGCTCGCCGATCAGCTCGACGGCGAAGCCGGTTGTCTCATTCGCGACGGTCTTGTCGACGTAGCCAAGCGCGATCGACTTGCCGACCGTGTGCCCGTAGCCGCCTGACGTCACCCAGCCGACGACCTGATCGCCGTGCCAGATCGGCTCGTCCCCGATCGCGTCCGCGTCGTCCGCATCCACCACCAGCGTGATCAGCTTGCGCGCGCCGCCGCTCGCCTGCTCCGCGACCGCGGCCGCCTTGCCGATGAAGTTGGGCTTGTCGAGGTGCACGAAGCGGCCGAGGCCAGCCTCGTACGGCCCGTAGATCGGGCGGAACTCGCGCGCCCAGTTGCCGAAACTCTTCTCCAGCCGCAGCGCATTGAGCGCGCGTCCGCCGAAGTTGCGCAGGCCATGGGGCTTGCCGGCCGCGTGCAGCAGGTCGTACAGGGCGCGCAGGTATTCGGGCGCGACCCACAGCTCGTAGCCGAGCTCGCCGGTGAACGACACGCGGCCGACGCGCGCCGGGATCATGCCGACGTTCATCTGCGCGAAGGACAGGAACGGGAACGTGGCGGTCGACAGGTCCCGGTCCACCAGCGGTTGCAGCGCGTCGCGCGACTTCGGGCCGGCGACCGACAGGCCGAGGACTTCCATCGCGCAGGGGCGCAGGCGCGACCCGCAGCATCGGCCAGTTCTCGACCCTCTATGGCGGGATCGAGGACATGGTCGTTGGCCTCGAGGCGGTGTTCGCCGACGGCACCGTGACCCGGATCAAGAACGTGCCGCGCCGCGCGGTCGGGCCGGACATCCGCCACGTCGTGATCGGCAACGAAGGCGCGCTGTGCTTCATCACCGAAGTCACGGTGAAACTGTTCCCGTTCCTGCCCGAGAACAACGCCTTCGTCGGCTGGACGCTGAAGTCCATGCGCCGGGGCTTCGAGGCGCTGCGCGAGGTCATCGTCGCCGGCTACCGCCCGTCAGTCGCGCGCCTGTACGACCCGCCGGACGGTGCGTTCCACTTCGGGAAGTTCGCGGCCAAGGACGACTGCGTGCTGCTGTTCATGGCCGAGGGCCCGGCAGGCATCGTCAAGGCGACCGTGGAAGGGATCCGGGAGATCGTCGCCCGGTTCCCGGAATGCCGGCCGGTCGACCCGCATCACCTCGCGGAGTGGTTCGCCGACCTTAACTGGGGCCCAAACAAGATCGCCAACGAGCGCAGGGAAATCCTCGCGACGCGGTCCATGGGCCGCACCACGGAAGTCTCCGCCGACTGGAGCACGATCTGCGACCTGTACGAGAACGCGCTCAAGCGGCTGCGGGCCGAGATGCCGGATATCACGATGGCGGGCGGGCACAGTTCGCACGCGTACATCAACGGCACGAACATGTACTTCGTGTACTACTACGACGTGAAATGCCCGCCCGAGGAAGAAGTGGCCCGATACCGCACCGAGATCAACCGCATCATCTGCGAGGAAACGCTGAAGCTCGGCGGGTCCGTGGTCCATCACCACGGCATGGGCAAGGCGCACACGCCGTGGGTCCGGGAGGAATACGGGAGTTCCTACTACATCCTCGAGCGGCTGAAGCGCGCCTTCGACCCGAACGAAGTCATGAACAAGGCTTGCATCATCCCGTAGTCAGGGCTTGATGACGTGGTCGACCCAGTCGTCGCACAGCGCGGCAGCATCCGCCGGGCGGATGCTCCGGGGGTCGAGGCAGAGCTGCAGCCACAGTCCGTCCAGGAAGGCCGTGAGGCCGGTGACGGCGGTGTCGAGATCCACGCTCGCGACGCCGCGCGAGCGGGCGAGGTCGGACAGCAGCCTGCCGAGCACCTCGCCGTAGCCGCGGCCCTCCGCGTCGCGCACGGCGCGCATCTCGGGGGAGACCTGCACCAGGCTCCAGTACACGACCCAGGCGGTCAGCACCTGCGGGTCGAGATTCGGCCCGGAGAAGAACGAGTCGAAATAGGCGCGCAGCCGCGCACGCGGGTCGGCGCCGGCGGCGGCGACCGCCCGCTCGAAATCCGCGGCGAGCCGCCGGCTGAATGTCCGGTAGCTCTCGGCGACCAGCGAGTCCTTGTTGGGGAAGTGGTGATTGATGAGGCCGATCGAGACGCCCGCCTCCGCCGCGATGCGGCGCACCGAGAGCCCGTCGTGCCCGTAGCGCTTCAGGCTCTCGATCGCGGCGTCCACGAGCGCCTCGCGCCGGTCGCTCGCGACCTGGCGCTCGTAGCGGGGCTTGCGTGCCGCGTTGCTCACCGGCGCCGCCGCGCCCGAAAATGGGCGATCCCGCGATGGCCGGCACGGATAGGTGCATTCATTGTTGAACGATCGTACAATAAGGGGTCTCCAGCGTCAACGGACGAGGCGGTGAAATGAGACCGACGATCCAGATCCTCGAGCCCGCGCAGATCACCGCGGTGCTCGACGAAGCCAAGCGGATCATGGCCGAGGTCGGCATGGACATCCGCGGCGCGAAGCTGCGCCAGCGCCTGATCGACGCGGGGTTGCCGACCGACCCGAAAGGCCGCGTGCTGTTCCCCACCGAGATCGTCAACCGCGCGATCGCGACCGCGCCGAAATCGTTCACGCTCTACAACCGCGACGGCGAGCCGCACGCGAACATCGGCGGCTGGAACGTCCACTTCATACCCGGCTCGAGCGGCCTCAAGATCATGGATCACCGCACGGGCGAGACGCGGCTCGCGAACTCGACCGACTTCATCGAGTACGCGCGCCTGTGCGACGGGCTGGCGCACATCCCCTACCTCGCGACGGCGTTCTCGACGAATAACGACATCGAACCGCAGGTCTCGGACGCCTGGCGCCTGTACATGGTGCTGACCACCACCAAGAAGCCGGTCGTCTCCGGCGCCTTCGGCGAGCACGGCGTGCCGCGCATGGTCGAGATGATGCAGCTGTTCCGCCGCGACCGCGCCGAGCTCATTGCGAAGCCGATGTCGATCTTCACCATCACCGCGACCGGCAATTTCCGCTTCGGCGAGGACTCCTGCCAGAACCTGCTCGACTGCGTCGAGGCCGGCATCCCTGTCGAGATCGTGCCGGTCACGCTCATGGGCCTGATCGCGCCGGTCACCCTGATCGGCGCCCTCGTCTTCCACTGCGTGGACGTGCTGACCGGCATCACCATGGCCCAGGTCGTCAAGCCCGGCGCGCCGGTGCTGTTCGGCGGTGCACCCGCGACCTTCCACATGCGCGCGGCGAGCGCGCCGATGGCGGCGATCGAGGCGCAGCGCCTGAATGTCGGCTACGTCGCGATCGCGAAGTCCCTCGGCCTGCCGACCCAGGCCTACATGGCGCTCTCGGACGGCAAGTTCCTCGATGCCCAGGCGGGCGCGGAAACGATGTCGAGCGCGCTGCTCGCCGCGCTCGCCGGCGTGAACTCGGTGTCGGGGCCCGGCATGCTCGACTTCGTGCTGACCTTCAGCCTGCCGAAGCTCCTGTTCGACAACGAGGTCTGCGGGCAATGCCTGAACTTCGTGCGCGAGACGCAGGTGCTCGAGGACATCCCGGCGCGCAGCCTGGTGGACGAGGTGCGCGCGCATGATCACCTGATCACCTCGCCGCACACGCTGAAGTACTGGCCGCAGGAGCTGTACCTGACCGACCCGGTAATCGACCGCGAGAACCGCGAAACCTGGGTCAAACAGGGCTCGAAGGACCTGCAGGCGCGCGCGGCCGAGCAGGTCGAGAAGCGCCTCGCCGCCTACGTGCAGATCGAGACCGATCCCGCGGCGGACGCGGAGATGCGCCGCATGATCGTCGCGGGCTTCAAGGACCAGAAGGAACTTCCCGCTCTGCCGCCGCCGCCCGAGCACGCCGCCGGCGAGGCCGCGGCTCCGGGGCGCCGCCGCACCGGGCGCCGGCCGCAGGCCGCGGCGCGCAGCGAGTGCTAGCATCACGGACCCGATGAACGAGCAAAGCATTCTCGCGATCGTCGAGCGCCACCGCCATCGCGACGGCCCGCTGATCGAGGTCCTGCACGAGGTGCAGGAGCAATTCGGCTGCATCCCGGCCGGCGCCGTCGCGGCCATCGCGCGCGGGCTCAATTTGTCACGCGCAGAAGTGCACGGCGTCGTGAGCTTCTATCACCATTTCCGGACCCGGCCGGCGGGCCGGCACCTGCTGCAGGTCTGCCGCGCGGAATCCTGCCAGGCGGCGGGCGGCCGGGCGATCGAGGCGCATGCGAAGCAGCGGCTCGGCATCGACTTCGGCCAGACGACCGCAGACGGACGTTTCACACTCGAGGCCGTCTACTGCCTCGGCCTGTGCGCCTGCTCTCCCGCCGCGATGCTGGACCACGAAGTTCACGGCCGCGTGACGCGCGAGAGCCTCGATGCGCTCGTCGACGCCGCCGCGAAGGCTGGGTGATGAACGTCACGGTCTGGGTGCCGGGCGACGCCGGCGCGCTCGCGCTCGGCGCACAGGCGACGGCGCAGGCGCTCGTGGCCGGGGCCCGCGCCGCGGGCACGGAAGTCCGGCTGCGCCGCAACGGTTCGCGCGGGCTCTACTGGCTCGAGCCGCTCATCGAGGTCGAGACGCCCGCCGGGCGAGTCGCCTACGGACCGGTGCGCGCCTCGGACGTGCCGGCGCTGCTCGCGAGCGGCCTGCTCGATGGCCGCGCGCACCCGCTGCGGCTCGGCGACATCGAGCAGCACCCCTGGCTCGCGACGCAGCAACGCCTGACCTTCGCGCGGGTCGGGCGCATCGATCCGCTCGATCTCGCGGCGTTTCGCGCGGCGGGCGGCTACCGGGGCCTCGCGCGCGCGCTCGAACTCGGCCCTGAGGCGACGGTGAACGAGGTGCTGGAGTCGGGCCTGCGCGGCCGCGGCGGCGCGGCATTCCCGACCGGCATCAAGTGGCAGACGGTGCTGCGCCAGCCTCCCGGCCGGAAGTACATCACCTGCAACGCCGACGAAGGCGACTCGGGCACGTATTCCGACCGCATGCTGATGGAAGGCGACCCGTTCACGCTGATCGAGGGCATGACGATCGCGGGCGTCGCCGTCGGCGCGACCAGGGGCTACATCTACCTGCGCGTCGAGTACCCGCACGCCTTCAGGGTCCTGAACGCGGCGATCGCGAAAGCGCGCGAGGCGGGGGGTCTGCTCGGCGCGGACGTAATGGGCAGCGGCCTGGCATTCGACCTCGAGGTGCGGCTCGGCGCCGGCGCCTATATCTGCGGCGAGGAAACCTCGATGCTCGAGAGTCTCGAGGGCCGGCGCGGCGAGGTCCGCGTGCGCCCGCCGCTGCCCGCCGAGAAAGGCCTGTTCGGCGCGCCGACGATCGTCAACAACGTCATCACGCTCGCGACCGTGCCGACCATCCTCGCGAACGGCGCGACCGCCTACAAGGATTACGGCCAGGCGCGCTCGCGCGGCACGCTGCCGCTGCAGCTCGCCGGCAACATCCGCCGCGGCGGGCTGGTCGAGCGCGCCTTCGGCCTCACGGTGCGCGAGCTGCTCGAGGACTACGGCGGCGGCTCGATGAGCGGGCGGCCGATCCGCGCGGTGCAGATCGGCGGGCCGCTCGGCGCCTACCTGCCGGTCTCGCAATTCGACACGCCGCTCGAGTACGAGGCGCTCTCCGCGATCGGCGCGCTGCTCGGGCACGGGGGCGTGGTCGCCTTCGACGACACGGTCGACATGCTGGAGATGGCGCGCTACGCCATGGAATTCTGTGCGATCGAGTCCTGCGGCAAGTGCACGCCCTGCCGGATCGGCTCGGTCCGGGGGGCGGAAGCCCTGGCCGCGGTCGGGCGCGGCGAAGATCGTGACCGCCAGCTTGCCCTGGTCGAGGAACTCTGCGATACGATGCTGAATGCGTCCCTGTGCGGCCTGGGGGGCATGACCCCCTTTCCCGTGCAAAGCGCCATGAAGCACTTCGCAGAGGATTTCAGGGGCCGGACGCGAGGAGGATAGATGTACTCGATCGACCACCGCGACCTCGGCACGCCGCCGGCGCCGTCGGCGGAATCGGTCACGCTCGAGATCGACGGCGCCACCGTCACCGTGCCCGCGGGCACCTCGGTCATGCGCGCCGCGGCGCTTGCCGACACGCAGATCCCGAAGCTCTGTGCGACCGACTTGCTGAAGGCTTTCGGCTCCTGCCGCCTGTGCCTGGTCGAGATCGAGGGTCGCAAGGGTTTCCCGGCCTCCTGCACGACGGCCGTCGCGCCGGGCATGAAGGTGCGCACGAACTCGTCGCGCATCCAGCAACTGCGCCGCGGCGTGGTCGAGCTGTACGTCTCCGACCACCCGCTCGACTGCGACGACTGCCCCGCGAACGGTCACTGTGAGCTGCAGGACGCGGCCGAGGTCACGGGTATCACTCACTCGCGCTGGGCGAAGGGCAGGACCCAGCGCGGCGTCGTCCCCGACGTCAGCAACCCCTACTTCGACTTCAACCCAGACCTCTGCATCGTCTGCTCGCGCTGCGTGCGCGCCTGCGACGAGACCCAGGGCACGCTCGCCCTCACGATCGAAGGCCGCGGCTTCGGCTCGCGCGTGTCCGCGAGCGAGCACCAGCCGTTCCTCGCCTCGGAGTGCGTCTCCTGCGGCGCCTGCGTGGAGGCCTGCCCGACGGCGGCGCTCTCCGAGAAGTCGCTCGCGCAGCTCGGCCAGCCCGAGCGGGCGGTGTCGACGACCTGCGGCTACTGCGGCGTCGGCTGCACGCTGAATGCCGAAGTGAAGAAAGAGACCGTTGTGCGCATGGTCCCGAGCCGCACGGGCAAGGCCAACCAGGGCCACGCCTGCGTCAAGGGCCGCTTCGCCTATGGTTACGCGACACACAAGGACCGCGTCACGAAACCGATGATCCGCGCGAAGATCACGGATCCCTGGCGCGAGGTGAGCTGGGAAGAGGCCTTCGAGCACACGGCGCGCGAGTTCCGCCGCATCCAGCAGAAGTACGGCCGGAATTCCGTGGGGGGCATCACCTCCTCGCGCTGCACCAACGAGGAAACCTACCTGGTCCAGAAGCTGGTGCGCGCGGCGCTGCTCACCAACAACGTCGATACCTGCGCGCGCGTCTGCCACTCCCCGACCGGCTACGGCCTGAAGCACACGCTCGGCGAATCCGCGGGCACGCAGGCCTTCACCTCGGTGCAGAAGGCGGACGTCATCATCGTCTGCGGGGCCAGCCCGACCGACGGCCACCCGGTGTTCGGCTCGCAGCTCAAGCGCCGCCTGCGCCAGGGCGCGAAGCTCATCGTCATCGACCCGCGCGCGACCGAGCTCGTGCGCACGCCTCACATCGAGGCCGCGTACCACCTGCAGCTCAAGCCCGGCACCAACGTCGCGGTCATCAACACGCTCGCCCACGTGATCGTCACGGAAGGCCTTGCCAAGGACGACTACGCGCTCGCGCGCTGCGAGCCGAAGTCCTGGCAGGAGTGGAAGGATTTCATCGCCGAACCACGGCACTCGCCGGAGGCAACCGAGTCGATCACGGGCGTGCCGGCCGCGAGCATCCGCGGCGCCGCGCGCCTCTATGCCGCGGGCCCGAACAGCGCCATCTACTACGGCCTCGGCGTGACCGAGCACAGCCAGGGTACGACCATGGTCATGGGCATCGCGAACCTCGCGATGGCGACCGGCAACCTCGGCCGCGAGGGCGTGGGCGTCAACCCGCTGCGCGGCCAGAACAATGTGCAGGGCTCCTGCGACATGGGCTCCTTCCCGCACGAGCTGCCGGGCTACCGGCACGTGTCGGACGCCATCACGCGCGGCAGTTTCGAGTCGGCCTGGAACGTCTCGCTCCAGGACGAGCCCGGGCTGCGCATCCCGAACATGTTCGAGGCGGCGCTCGACGGCAGCTTCAAGGGCCTGTACATCCAGGGCGAGGACTTCGTGCAGTCCGACCCGAACACCCACCACGTGACCTCGGCGCTCGCTGCGATGGAGTGCGTGGTGGTGCAGGACCTGTTCCTGGTGGAGACGGCGCGCTACGCGCACGTATTCCTGCCGGGCGCGTCGTTCCTCGAAAAGGACGGCACGTTCACCAACGCCGAGCGGCGCATCTCGCGCGTAAGCAAGGTCATGGAGCCGCTCGCTGGCCTTGCGGACTGGGAGGTCACGATGCGCCTCGCGCAGGCGCTCGGTTACCCGATGCAGTACGCGCACCCGTCGGAGATCATGGACGAGATCGCGCGCCTGACGCCGACCTTCACGGGCGTCAGCTACGAGAAGCTGGATCGCCTCGGCAGCATCCAGTGGCCCTGCAACGACGCGGCGCCCGAGGGCACGCCGACCATGCACGTCGGCAGCTTCGTGCGCGGCAAGGGCAAGTTCTACCGCACCGAGTACGTCGAGACCGCCGAGCGCTCGACCAGCCGCTACCCGCTGCTGCTGACGACCGGCCGGATCCTCTACCAGTACAACGTCGGCACGCAGACGCGGCGCACGAAGAACGTGGTGTTCAACAAGGAAGACGTGCTCGAGATGCACCCGGATGACGCCGAGGCGCGCGGCATCAAGGACGGCGACCTGGTGGGCGTCGCGAGCCGGACGGGCGAGATCGTCGTGCACGTTGCGCTGACGCGGCGCATCGCGCGCGGCGTGGTGTACACGACCTTCCACTTCCCGGAGTCCGGCGTGAACCTCGTGACCACCGAGAACTCCGACTGGGCGACCAATTGCCCGGAATACAAGGTGACGGCGGTCGAGGTCGTGAAGGTCACGCAGCCGCACGCCTGGAAGGCCCGCGCGGGCACGCAGCGCACCGCCCGCCAGGGCGCGTCCGCCTCCGTCGGCTGAGGGCGGCCGTTCGATGAACGTCCAGCGCCTGGTCGCGATGGCGAACGACATCTCGAACTTCTTCGGTTCCGACCCCGACCCGGCTTCGGCCGCCGAACAGGTGGCGAATCACCTGAAGAAGTTCTGGGAGCCGCGCATGCGCGAGGAGATCCGCCGCTACGTGAGCACGGGCGGCGAGGGCCTCTCATCGATCGCGATACAGGCGGTGAAGAAACTGGCGTAGCCACCCTCGCGCGCCTGGCCGGCCGGGAACCCTCGCTCGTTCCGCCGGAACTTAGAACCTATCTCAAAATCGCGGAACTGCGGTGGCGCGAGTAGTATTCATGCGTACTGCGCCTGAGCGACGAACAGTGGGAGCGGATCCGGAAGCACTTTCCGGAGGAGCACTATCCTGATGATCGGCCCGGCCGCAAGCCGATTGCTGCGCGGCGCGTGCTGGAAGCGGTGCTGTGGATCCTCAATACCGGTGCCCAGTGGCACCTGCTTCCGCAGTCCTACCCGAACTACAAGACGGTGCACCGCCGCTTTCAGCAGTGGTGCCGGGACGAAGTGATCCGTGCGGCGCTGACCGATCTGGCGAACAGCTTGCGCGAGGCGGGCGCGATCGACGAGTCGGAGTGCTTCATCGATGCGAGCTTTGCCTCGGCCAAGGGCGGCGGCGGCGAGGTGGCGCCAACGAAACGCGGAAAAGGCGTGAAAATCATGGCGATTGTCGATCGTCACGGCCTGCCGCTCGCGGTCACGACCCATGCCGCAAACCATCATGAAGTCACGCTGGTGCAGTTGACGTTCGACTTCTACATGATCGAGGCGCAGCCGGAGAATCTGATCGGCGACAAGGCGTACGATAGCGACCCGCTCGACGAGCAGCTGCGCCAGAAGGGCATCGAGATGATCGCGCCGCACAAGTCCAACCGCGTGCGCGCCAGGACTCAGGACGGTCGCCGGCTGCGGCGGTATCAGCGGCGCTGGATCGTCGAACGCATCTTCGCCTGGATGCAATGGCAACGGCGGCTGCTGGTGCGCTGGGAGTTTCACTCGATCAACTTTCTCGGCTTCGTGCACCTGGCGGCCCTGTGTATCCTGCTCAGACAGTTTTGAGATAGGTTCTAGTCACTTCGCTCGGGCACCCGGCCGGCCAGGTGCGCATGAAGCGCCGCGGCACATGGCCTCCGGCGTGCGTGACGTGCCCGCGGCATCGGCGCGCGCGATACGCTGCGGTCGTTTCAGGCGCGCCAAGGCCAGGCGGGGTCCCGTACGAGTGACTTGCGGTCGCCGCCAGGAGCGAGTACGGGACCCCGCGTGGCCAGGCGCGTCTGCTTAAGTGCGCCGGATCTCGAAGCACGCGTGCACCTTCGCATCCCGTGAGAAATCGAGCGGTAAGGTAGACCTGGTGATGTCGCGCACCTGCAGGTCCTTCAGTGACTCCGCGTCCAGCCTGAATTTCCGGAAGTTGGTCGAGAAGAGCAGCAGCCCGCCCGGCGCGAGCAGCCTTGTAGCCGCGCGGATGAGTGACGCGTGGTCGCGCTGCACGTCGAACTCGCGCTCCATGCGCTTCGAGTTCGAGAACGTGGGCGGGTCGAGGAAGATCAGATCGAACCGCTCGAGCCGGGATTCCGCCAGCCAGGCCAGGCAATCTTCCTGGATGAAAGCGTGCTCGCCGGCAAGGCCGTTGACGGCCATGTTCCGCTTCGCCCAGTCGAGATAAGTGTGGGACATGTCCACGCTGGTCGTGGACTTTGCGCCGCCCGCCGCCGCGTGGACCGTGGCCGCGCCCGTATAACAGAAGAGATTGAGGAACCGCCTGCCCCGCGCGAACTCGCGGATCCGCGCGCGGGTCTTGCGGTGGTCGAGGAACAACCCGGTGTCGAGGTAGTCGGTGAAGTTCACGAGGAACTTGAGGCCGCCCTCCTCCACGACCACGCGCTCGCCTACCTCGGCGATCGCCTCGTACTGCGACTTCCCCTTCTGTGGCCGGCGCGTGCGCCAGTAGATGGCCTCCATCGGCAGGCCCATCACTTCTGGCAGGACGGAGATAGCCTCCTCGCGCCGCGCCTTGGCCTTCGCGCGGTCCACGGTCGCGGGCGGCGCATATTCCTGCACGTAGAGCCAACGCCCGGCGCTGCCCGCAGGGTCCGACTGATAGAGATCGATCGCGACCGCGTACTCGGGCATGTCAGCGTCGTAGAGGCGGTAACAGGAGACCTGCTCGCGCTTGGCCCAAGAGGCGAGCTTGTCGAAGTTCTTCTTCAGTCGGTTGGCGAACATCTGCGCACCCGGCCGCGCGCGCGCCGCTTCCGCGTCGATCGGCGGCGGCCGGCCCGGCACGCGCGGCCGGTCGAACTCCGAGGGCTCGACTGCGATCCGCAGCAGACGGCACTCGATCGGGCCGTTCATCATCCGGTGCGTGCGCCGGGCATTGATCCCGAGCTCGCGCCCGAGCGCGGGATTGCCGGTGAACACGGCCGCCTCCCAGCCGAGGTAACCCGCGCGCAGTCGCTCGCCGAGCAGCGCGTACAGCGCGCGCAGCGCCTCGGCTTCGCCGATGCGCTCGCCGTACGGCGGGTTCACCGCGACGAGCCCCGAGGGCGCGGGTGCCCCGGGCAGTTTTTCGAGTTCGCAGCGCTGAAAAAAGAGGCGCCTGTCCAGGCCTGCACGGGCGGCGTTCGCCTCGGCGTCGCGGATCGCGACCGGGTCGCGGTCGAAGCTGCGGATGCGGCCCGGCGTCAGGAGCGCGACCTGCCGGCGCGCCTCGGCGGCGGCGCGCACGGCGGCCCATGCGTCGGCATCATGCTGCTTCCAGCGCTCGAAGCCGAAGCGCGTGCGCGACAATCCCGGCGCGATGTCCGCGGCGATCAGCGCGGCCTCGATCGGCAGCGTGCCGGAACCGCACATCGGGTCGACGAAGCTGCCGCCCGCGGCCGCGATCGCCGGCCAGCCCGCGCGGACCAGGATCGCGGCTGCGAGATTCTCCTTGAGCGGCGCGGCGCCCGCGCCGCCGCGGTAACCGCGCCGGTGCAGGTTGTCGCCCGAGAGGTCGACCGCAATAGTCACCGCCCCGCGCGCTGCGTGCGCATTGATGCGAAGCGAAGGCGACTCGCGGTCGACCGAGGGCCGCGAGCCGGTCCGTTCACGGAACTGGTCGACGACCGCGTCCTTCACGCGCTGTGCGCCGTACTGCGTGTGCGTGACTCCGGGCAGGCTGCCCGAGAAGTCGACCGCAAGCGTACCCTCGGCGTCGAGGTGCTCGCTCCAGTCAACCGCGCGAACGCCCGCGTACAGCGCTTCGGCATCAGCAGCCGGATAGCGCAGGAGCTGCCAGAGGACCCTGAGGCCGATGCGCGACTCGAGGCAGGCGCGATACGCCGCCGCGAGCTCCCCCTCGCAGGCGACGCCGCCCTGCACTTCGCGCGCGCCCTCGATGCCGAGCGCGGCGAGCTCCGCGGCCAGCAGATCCGCCGTGCCAGCCGCCGCGGTCACGAAGAACAGCGCGCGCATCAGGCCTTGCCGTACCGGATCAGCTCGGCGCCGCGGATCGGGCGGTCGAGAAAGCCCGCGAGGATCCGGTAGAGATCGAGATCGAAGGGCTCGCCCTCGTAGCACCAGCGGTCGAACACATGTGTCTCCTGGACGCCCCGCCAGTCGCGCTCGCGCACGCCGATCGGGCCGTCGAACGGCCATTCGCGGCGCTTGAGGCCCGCGAGCGCGAGCCGCGCGCGCACCGCATGCAGCGCGGGCGGTTCCCTGCCGACGCACACGCCGCGGCAGCGCCCGAGCTGGAGGCCGACGCAGGAACCTTCGCCCGCCTCGAGCCCCAGCCGCTTCGCGCACAGCGCGTGCTCACGCGCGAGCCCCGCGAGCGCGCGTTCGGCGTCCACACGGCGGCGGAACAGCCCGTAGCTCGCGCCGGGGTCGTCGAGCGCGTCGAGCTCGCGGATCTCGGCGAGCGGCAACGCCGCTTCCTCGCGCAGGCGGATCGCCCACAGCGCGCCGGCGTCGCGCCCACGCCGGTTGAGCGGCGGCCGGCGCGCCCTGATGAGCCGCGCCTCGGTCACGAGCGCGCCGAACTCGCCGGCCGTCTCGATCCACTCGATGCGCCGCACGAGCGCGGCGAGCTCGCGCTCGAGCTTCGCGCGCGTGTCCGCGAAATGCGCCAGCACGCGGCTCGCGAGGTTCTTCGCCTTGCCGACGTACAGGAGCGCATCGTCCTCGCCATAAAAGAGGTAGACGCCCGGCCCCTCGGGGAGCTCGTCGGCGATCCCGGGGTCGAGCTGCGGCGGCAGGCGCGCGGTTCCGACCAGGCGCTCGACGATCGGGCCGAGCGCTTCGGCGGGCCACTGCGCGCGCGCGATGGCGAGGAACTCCGCCAGCACGCGCGCGTCGCCGAGCGCGCGATGCCGCGCCTCGCAGGCGATGCCGTGGCGCGCCATGACCGCGTCCAGGTTGTGGCCGCGCTCGGCGGGCGTCAGCGCGCGCGACAACCGCACCGTGCACAGCACGGGCGCGCGGAAGCGCCGCCCGAGCCGGCGGAACTCGTTGCGCAGGAATCCGTAGTCGAAACGCGCGTTGTGCGCGACGAACAGGCGCCCGTCGAGTCGCGCGGCGATATCCTGCGCGACCGCGGCAAACGGCGGCGCGTCCGCGACCATCTCCTGCGTGATGCCGGTGAATTGCTGGATCGCGTACGGGATCCGTACGCCCGGATTCACCAGCGTCGCATACTCCGCGACGACCGCGCCGTCCTCGACGAGGACGATGCCCGCCTCCATGACCCGGTCGCGCCCCGCGTGCCCGCCCGTGGTCTCGAGGTCCACACAGGCGATGGGCCTCTCGAGCGCGCCGTCAGCCGCGGCCACCGTCCAGCTTCAGCAGCGGCCCGTAGAGGTCCGGCCGCCGGTCACGGAACACGCCCCAGGCATGCCGGTACTTGCGGATTTCGTCCAGGTCGAAGCTCGCCGTGATCACCTGCTCGCTGTGGTCGTCGGCTTGGGCCACGACCTCGCCGGTATGGTCGGCGATGAATGAGTGGCCGTAGAAGGTGACCGAGAGCTTCTCGCCCTGCTCGCTGCCGATGCGGTTCGAGGCGACGAGCGGCATGATGTTGGCCGCGGCGTGCCCCTGCATCGCCCGTTGCCAGTGATAGCGCGAGTCGAGCGTCGGGTCCTGCGGCTCGGAGCCGATCGCGGTCGGGTACAGCAGGATCTCGGCGCCCATGAGCGCCATCGCCCGCGCCGCCTCCGGGAACCACTGGTCCCAGCATACGGCGACGCCCAGCGTGCCGAAGCGCGTCGGCCAGACCTTGAAGCCCGTATCGCCGGGCGAGAAGTAGAACTTCTCGTGGTAGCCCGGGCTCTCGGGTATGTGCGACTTCCGGTAGATGCCGAGCGTCATCCCGTCCGCATCCACCATGACGAGCGTGTTGAAGTAGGTGTTCTGCGCGCGCTCGAATACCGACAACGGCAGCACCACGCCGAGTTCGGCCGCGACCTTCGAGAGCCGCCGGATCGCCGGGTTCTCGGCGATCGGCAGCGCCAGCTCGAAGTGCTTCGCGATGTGGTCCTTGCAGAAGTACGGCGCCTCGAACAGCTCCTGGATCAGGATGACGTTCGCGCCCTGCTGCGCCGCCGCGCGCACCAGGCGCTCGGCATTCGCGATGTTCGCCTCGCGGTCCCAGCCGCAGGCCATCTGGGTCGCGGCGACCGTCACCTTCACGACAGGTCGACCCAGGTGGTCTTGAGCTCGGTGTACTTGTCCATCGCGTGCAGCGACTTGTCGCGTCCGTTGCCGGACTGCTTGAAGCCGCCGAACGGCACGGTGATATCGTCGGCGTCGTAGCAGTTGACGTACACCGTGCCGGCCCGCAGGCGCTTCGCGACGCGGTGCGCGGTCGTGATGTCCCGGCTCCAGACGGCGGCCGTGAGGCCGTAGCTCACGTCGTTCGCGATCTTCACCGCCTCCTCGACGTCGCTGAAGGTGATGGTCGACAGCACCGGCCCGAAAATCTCCTCGCGGGCGATCTTCATGGCCGGCTTGACGCCCGTGAACACCGTCGGCTCGACGAAGTAGCCGCCGCTCTCGCGCAGCGCGCGCTGGCCGCCGAGCCGCACCTCCGCGCCTTCCTCCTTGCCGGACTCGATGAAGCCCATCACGGTGTTGAGCTGGACCTGGTCCACGATCGCGCCGAGCCGCGTCTTCGGGTCGAGCGGGTCGCCGGGCGCTATGGTCTTGCCGATCGCGACGATCTTCTCGAGCATCGCGTCCTTCACCGACTCGTGCACGACCAGGCGCGAGGCCGCGGAGCACATCTCGCCCTGGTTGAAGAAGATGCCGTAGGCCGCGGCGCTCGCGGCGCGCTCGAGGTCGGCCACGTCGCCCAGCACCACGTTCGGCGCCTTGCCGCCGCACTCGAGCCAGACGCGCTTCATGTTCGACTTGCCCGCGTACTCGAGCATGCGCTTGCCGGTGCGCGTCGAACCCGTGAACGCGACGCAGTCGACGTCCATGTGCATCGCGAGCGCTTCGCCGGCGGTGTAGCCGAAGCCCGGCACGACGTTCAGCACGCCCTCGGGCAGCCCGGCCTCGAGCGCGAGCTCGGCGATCCGAAGCGCCGTGAGCGGCGACTTCTCGGAAGGCTTCAGCACCACGGAGTTGCCGGTCGCGAGCGCCGGCCCGAGCTTCCAGGAAGCCATCAGCAGCGGGAAGTTCCAGGGCACGATCGCGCCCACGACGCCGACCGATTCGCGCGTGACTAGGGCGAGCGATTCGTGGCCGGTCGGCGCGACCTCGTCATAGACCTTGTCGATCGCCTCCGCGTACCAGGCGATGCAGTTGGCGGCCGCCGGGATATCGATCTTCATCGAGTCCGAGATCGGCTTGCCCATGTCCATCGTCTCGGTGAGCGCGAGCTCCTCGCGGTGCTTGCGGATCAGCTCCGCGAACCGCAGCAACACCTTCTTGCGCGCGGCCGGCGCAAGCCGCGACCAGGCGCCGCCCTCGAAGGCCTTGCGCGCGCTTGCGACCGCGGCGTCCACGTCCGGCGCGTCGCAGTAGGCGACCTGCGCGATCACGAGGCCGTTCGCGGGATTCACGCAGTCGAAGGTCGCGCCGGAGGCGGCCGGCACGTACTTGCCATCGATGAAGGCCTGGGTCCTCGGCTTGAGCGCCTTGGCGAGCTCATGCCAGTTCACCGATTTTTGTTCCTTGGTCACGGCGGCGTCCTCACAGGGTCGGCGGGCTCGAGGCGCTGATGATCTCACAGCGCTCGCGCCCGCGATTGCGGAAGCGGTGCGGCACCGCGCTCGCGAAATAGTAGGCGTCGCCGGGGCCGAGCACCTGGACCTGGCCGCCGATCGTGATCTCGATCTTGCCCGCGACCACGACGCCCCCTTCTTCGCCCACGTGCCGCAGCATGTCCGAGCCCGTGTCCGCCCCCGGCTCGTAGGTTTCGCGCAGGACCGTCATGCGCCGGCCCGGCCGATGCGCCGCGACCAGCCGCAGCGACACCGCGCCCTCGCCGAGCTCAACCAGCTCCTCCTTGCCGTAGAACACCTGGGTCGTGCCAGCCGGGTCCATGGTGAAGAACTCGGCGAGCCCCATGGGCAGGCCGTCGAGCACCTTCTTGAGCGAGGCGACCGAAGGGCTCACGCGCCCCTGCTCGATCAGCGAGATCATGCCGTTCGTGACCCCGGCGCGCTTCGCCAGTTCGCGCTGGGACAGGCCGTGCATCTGCCGGACGGCCTTCAGGCGGGTCGCGACGTCGTTCGCCATGGGAGCCCCGTTTTGTCTATGATTTTAAACACGAACCCGCGTAATATCGGCTTTTCGTCCCAAAAGTGTCAATTATATGAACGCAATCCCAAAGTCCAGCGCCGTTCCCGCCGATCTCGACGCCTTCTGGATGCCATTCACGGCGAACCGGCAGTTCAAGGCGAATCCGCGCCTGCTCGCGCGCGCCGAAGGCCTCTACTACTGGACGCCGGAAGGCCGCCAGGTGCTCGACGGCACGTCCGGGCTCTGGTGCGTGAACGCAGGCCACGGCCGCAAGGAGATCACCGACGCGGTCGCGAAGCAGATCGCGGTGATGGACTACGCGCCGCCCTTCCAGATGGGCCATCCGATCGCGTTCGAGTTTGCGAGCGCGCTCGCCGAGATCACGCCACGCGGCCTCGACCGCGTGTTCTTCACCAACTCGGGCTCGGAGTCGGTGGACACGGCGCTCAAGATCGCGATCGCCTACCACCGCGTGCGCGGCGAAGGCGCCCGCAGCCGCCTGATCGGCCGCGAGCGCGGCTACCACGGCGTCGGTTTCGGCGGCATCACCGTGGGCGGCATGGTCAACAACCGCAAGTACTTCGGGACGATGCTGCCGGGCGTCGATCACCTGCGCCACACGCACGATCCCGCGCGCAACGCATTCTCGCAGGGGCTTCCCGCGCACGGCGCGGAGCTCGCGGATGACCTCGAGCGCCCGGTCGCGCTGCACGACGCCTCGACCATCGCCGCGGTGATCGTCGAGCCGATCGCGGGCTCGACCGGCGTGCTGCTGCCGCCCAGGGGCTACCTGAAGCGCCTGCGGGAGCTGTGCACGAAACACGGCATCCTGCTGATCTTCGACGAGGTCATCACCGGCTTCGGCCGCACGGGCTCGGCGTTCGCGGCCCAGGAGTTCGACGTCGTCCCGGACATGATCACCTGCGCCAAGGGCCTCACCAACGGCGCCGTGCCGATGGGCGCGGTGTTCGTGAAGCGGGAGATCCACGACGCGTTCATGACGGGGCCCCCGGGCTCCATCGAGCTGTTCCACGGCTATACCTACTCCGCGCACCCGATCGCCTGCGCGGCGGGCCTCGCGACGCAGCGCATCTACCGCAACGAGGGCCTGTTCGAGCGCGTGCGCGCGATCGCGCCCTACTGGTCGGACGCGGTGCACGCGCTGAAGGGCCGCCGGCACGTCGTGGACCTGCGCGCCTACGGCCTGGTCGCCGGCATCGACTTGAGCCCGCGCGACGGCGCGCCGGGCGCGCGTGCCTACGACGCGCTGGTCGCGGCCTTCAACGCGGGTCTCCTGATCCGCATCACCGGGGACACGATCGCTTTGTCGCCGCCGTTCATCATCGAACGCAAGGACATCGACCGGATCTTCGAGACGCTGGGGGCGATCATCGATCGCTTGGACTGATGCCGCGCCCCGGGGTATTCTCGGAACAGGTGAAAAACGTCTTGAATCGAGCCATCCTAGGGGAAATCATGACCAGCCCGATCCGTATTGCGGTCCACGCGACCATCGCCGCGGCAATGTCCTGCCCGATCGCCGCCCTCGCCCAGGAGGTCGTCGGGCTCGAGGAAGTCGTCATCACCGCGCAGAAGCGCCAGCAGTCGCTGCAGGACGTGCCGCTGTCGGTCTCCGCCTTCACCGACGAGATGCTGAGTGAAGGCCGGATGGCGGACATCCGCTCGATCGTCGACTTCACGCCGGGTTTCAGCGGCAACACCGCCGACGGCTTTACGGACGCGCTGTCGATGCGCGGCATCTCGACCAACGACTTCGGCATCGGCGGCGACCCCTCGGTCGCCGTGTTCGTCGACGGCATCTGGGCCGGCCGCACGGGCGGTGTCATGACCTCGATGTACGACGTCGAGCGGGTCGAGGTGGTCAAGGGCCCGCAAGGCACCCTGTTCGGCCGCAACTCGATCGCGGGCGCAATCAGCGTCCTCACCAAGAAGCCGGACAGCGAGTTCGGCGCGAGCGCGGAGCTCTCGCTCGCCGACCGCGACGAGGTCGAGGCCATCGGCATGATCAACATCCCGCTCAATGACCAATGGGCGATGCGTGCGGCCGGCTACTACCTCCAGAACGACGGCTACCTCGAGAATCTCGCCGGCGGCGACGATCTCGGCTTCCACGAGGTCAGTTCCGGGCGCCTGTCGCTGAGCTATGCCGGCGAATCGCTCGACGCGACGCTGATCACCTCGTACGAGGACCGCGAGCAGGACCCGTCCGTGTACTGGGTGCCGGCCGCGGGCCTCGCCGAGGACGAAGTGAACACCGATCTCGGCGATGACGGCATCAACGAGTCGGACGTGTTCGACGCGAGGATCCTGCTCGAATGGTCGCTCGCGGGCGACTACACGGTCACCTCGCTGACCGGCTACAAGAAGTTCAATTTCCACTACCTCGAGGACTACGACGGTGGTCCCGAGCGGATGAACGACTACCGCCAGGTCAACGAAGTCGAGTACTGGAGCCAGGAGCTACGGCTGAACTCGCCGTCGGACGGCCGCGTCACCTGGTTCGCCGGCGCGAGCGTGTACGAGGAAAAGATCGATGGCCTGTTCGACTTCATCTACGACGAGGATGCGCTGTGCCGCGCGGTCAGCATCTCCGACGCGCCGGATTTCGACGGGCCGGCGGCCGGCTGCGACGACCCGAACTTCGAGACCTACTGGGAGGAGGACATCGATCCCGCCGACATCCTCGAGGGCAAGGTCGAGCGAACCTTCGTGGATGTCAAGAGCCGCGGCTGGGCGGTGTACGGCGATTTGACCTGGGCGATCAACGACCGGCTGGACCTGACCGCGGGCGCGCGCTATACGTTCGACGAGAAGGAGATCGACAGCGTGGTCCTCGACTCGGGCGGCGCGCTCGGCAACAACTTCAATTTCGGGTTCTTCACCAACGGCACGGTCAGCAACAAGTCCGACTGGAGCGACTTCACGCCGCGCATCGCGCTCGACTACGAGATCAACGACGACGTTTCCGTGTACGGCACGGTCTCGATGGGCTACAAGGCGGGCGGCTTTGCGACCTTCGGCTACGACCTGCACGGACAGGATGTGAACGACGACGGTTCCGCGCCCGACGGCACGACGCCGCTCGAGTTCGACCCCGAGGAAGTTGAGAACTACGAGATCGGCATCAAGTCGCGCCTGCTCGACAATACGCTGCAGGCGAATGCCTCGCTGTTTCTGTACGACTATACCGACCTGCAGCTCGTGTATTTCGACCAGGGCTCCTCGCAGGTCGCGAACCTGGGCGAGGCACGCGGCCAGGGCCTGGAGATCGACCTGCGCTGGGTGCCGAACGAGCACTGGGACGCGATGGTCGGCCTCACGTTCCTCGACACCGAGATCACGGACGCGACCGACATCATCGAGGTCGGCGCCTGCGGGGACTGCGACGGCAACAACCTGCCCTTCGCGCCCGAGGTGAGCGCCTCCACGATCCTCACCTACCGCATGCCGGTCGCCACGGGCGAGGGCTTCTTCACGACCGAATACGTCTACCGGTCGAAGATGTACGGCGGACCGGACAACCTGCCGGACGCGACGGCGGACTCCTGGAACGAGGTCAGCTTCCGCCTCGGCTACCGCAGCAGCGGGAACTGGTACGCGACGCTCTGGGTGGAGAACGCCTTCGACGAGATCTACTTCGAGCGCGGCTGGGAGAACGCCGACGCGGACAACCAGTACGGCTACGGCCTGTTCAACGAGCTGGTCTGGCCGTCGCGGCCGCGGACAGTCGGTGTCACGTTTGGGATGGAGTGGTAGCCTCGAAGATCGCGTAGCGCTTGCGGGCCGGCTCGACCGACTCCCAGGTGCCCTTGAAGCCCGCGGGGATGACCCAGGCGTCCCCGGCGTTGAACTGCCAGCGCTTGCCTTCCTCGGAAGTGAGCGTCACGCGGCCCTCGAGCAGGTGGCAGAACTCGTGCTCGGTGTAATTGACCTTCCACTTGCCGACGCTGCTCGACCAGGTGCCGGCGAAGAACTGGCTCGTGGGGTCGGTGAAGTAGTTCTTCACCAGCGTCTTCGGCTCGCCCTTGACCACTTTCTCGGCGGCCACCGCCGATTCCTCGCCCTTCATGCTGCGCCGGAAATCCACGATTGGTGGTGTCGCCATCGCCCTGCTCCAGTTCCTGCCCTTTTGCCGATTGTAATCGCTGGCACGGGCCGGCAATCGGGCGTAGGATGAATTCATGGGCAACCGACTCCCTCCAATCGTCGGAAACTGGTACACGCACCGCGACAAGGGCGCGATGTTCCAGGTGGTCGCGCTCGACGAAGACGCGGGCACGGTCGAGATCCAGGAGTTCGACGGCGGCCTCGACGAGCTCGACCTCGACGAGTGGCGCAGCCTCGCCGTGGACCGGGCCGAGCAGCCCGAGGACTGGGGCGGCCCGCTCGACGACCTCGAGCCCGACGAGTTCGGCTACACGGACATGGCCGGCGAGGACAAGGCCGGGTCGCCGCTCGAAGCCGCGATCACGACCTGGGAGCAGATCGTCGAGGACGACGACTTCGACGAGCCCATCCACTGACGGAAGATAGCGTTGACAAGCAATGATTCACTGGTCGCCAGGCGCCAGGCCGCGGTCGCGCGCGGCGTCTCCATGGTCCACCCGGTCTTCATCGAGCGCGCCGAGAATGCGCTGCTGTGGGACGGCGAGGGCCGGCGCTACGTGGATTTCGCGGGCGGGATCGCGGTGCAGAACACCGGTCACCGCCACCGGCGCGTGCTGGAGGCCGTGCGCGCCCAGCTCGACAAGGTGGTCCACACCTGCTTCCAGATCACGCCTTACGAGCCCTACGTCGCCGTCTGCGAAAAGCTGAACGCGCTCGCGCCCGGCAAGGGCGCGAAGAAATCCGTGCTGATGTCCACCGGCGCCGAGGCAGTCGAGAACGCGGTCAAGATCGCGCGCGCGGCCACCGGTCGCCCGGCCATCATCGCCTTCTCGGGCGCTTTCCACGGCCGCACCATCATGGCCCTTGCGCTGACCGGCAAGGTGGATCCCTACAAGACCGGTTTCGGCCCCTATCCGGCCGAGGTCTACCACGCGCCGTTCCCGAACCCGCTGCACCGCGTGTCGGTGGAGGACTCGTTTCGCGCGCTCGCCCAGGTCTTCAAGTGCGACGTCGCCGCCGACCGCGTCGCCGCCATCATCGTCGAACCGGTACAGGGCGAGGGCGGCTTCTACATCGCGCCGAAGGAGTTCATCGTCCGGCTGCGCGAGCTGTGCGACCGGCACGGCATCCTCCTGGTCGCCGACGAGATCCAGAGCGGCGCGGGCCGCACCGGGCGCATGTTCGCCATGGAGCACTACGGCGTCGCGGCGGACCTCTACACGCTCGCGAAGTCCATTGCCGGCGGCTTCCCGCTGTCGGCCGTAGTCGGGCGCGCGGACCTCATGGATGCGGTCGCACCCGGCGGCCTCGGCGGCACTTACGCCGGCAACCCGGTCGCCTGCGCGGCTGCGCTCGGCGTGCTGCAGGCCTTCGAGGAGGAGCGCATTTTCGAGCGCGCGGACCGGCTCGGCGAGCGCATCGGCAAGGCGCTCGACGCGCTAGCCGCGCGCCACGTTGAGATCGTCGAGGTACGCCGCCTCGGCGCGATGGTCGCCTTCGAGCTGGCCGAGGGCGGCGACCCGCACCGGCCGGCGGCGGAACTCACGAAGAAGCTCACGGCACGCGCCCGCGAGCTCGGGCTGATCCTGCTGTCCTGCGGCGTCTACGGCAATGTCGTGCGCATCCTCGTGCCGATCACCGCGGAGGACGCGGTGGTCGACGAGGGCCTCGCGATCATCGCCCGGGCCGCGTCCGAGCTCTTCACCGACGCGAACGTCACCATCCCGCGGCTGCGCCCTGCGCTCTAGCAGGACGATGCACCGAGTGCGCGCCCGCCACCCCGTGCTGCTGGCCGCGTCCCTCGGCCTCGTCGTTGCGTGCGCAGACGAGCCGCCCGCCGACCGCGTGTTCGTGAACGGCGCGGTGTACACCGTGGACGCGGAGCGGAGCCGCGCGGAGGCGGTCGCGGTGCGCGCGGGCCGCATCATCCGCGTCAGCACGAACGACGTCGTGCGGCGCCTCGTCGGGCCCGCGACCGAAGTCACGGATCTCGCGGGCGGAATGCTGCTGCCGGGCTTCCACGACTCGCACATTCACATCCTGATCGGCGTTGCGACCGAGGACGATTGCGACCTGCTGCGGCTCGCATCACAGGCGGAGGTGGAAGCGCGCCTGCGCGAGTGCCAGGCGCTCCCCGGCTACGGGCCCGAGCGCTGGGTGCGGGGCGGCGGCTGGTCCGAGTGGCTGTGGCCGGACGCCAATCCCGGCAAGGCGCAGCTGGACGCCTTGTTCCCTGACCGGCCCGTGTACCTCGAGTCGAGTTTCGGTCACGCGGCCTGGGTGAACAGCCGCGCGCTTGCGCTCGCGGGCGTCGGCCGCGCGACGCGGGACCCGCCCGACGGCGTCATTGTGCGTGATCCCGCGACCGGCGAGCCCGGCGGGACGCTGCGCGACGCCGCGATGCTGCTGGTCAAGCACAAGCTGCCGCCGTTGACCCTGGAGCAGCGGCTTGCCTCGGTGCGGGCCGGGATCACGCTCGCGCACGGCGTCGGCATCACTTCGGTGATCGAGCCGGGCCTCGACGCCGAACTGATCGCCCCGGTCATCGCTCTCGCCGACGCCGGCGAGCTCGACCTGCGCGTGCGCGCCTCGCTCTCGCCGCTCGCCTGGCAGCCCGGGGCCTTCGATGACGGCGTGTTCGCTTTCCTCGAGGGCCGCGGCCAGTGGCGACGGCCGGGCCTCGACGTCGACTCGGTCAAGATCTACATGGACGGCGTGGTCGAGTACGGCACCGGCGCCCTGCTCGAGCCCTACGACGATGCGCGCCACGGGCTCGGCCCGCGCTTCTACACCCAGGAGCAGGTGAACCGCTATTTCACGCGCTTCGACGCGATGGGTCTCGCGATCCACGTACACGCGGTCGGCGACGCCGGCATCCGCATGGCGCTCGATGGCTTCGCGGCGATGCGCGCGGCGAACGGGCCCAGCGACAATCGCCACCACATCGTTCATGTGCAGCTCGTCGACCCGGCCGACCGTCCGCGCTTCGGCGAGCTCGGCATCGCGGCGACGTTTCAGCCGCTGTGGACCTACCCCGACCCGGCGGCGCTCGAGCTCGACGTGCCGATGATCGGCGAGCGGCGCACCCAGGAGATGTACCCCATCGCGAGCCTCGCGAAGCGCGGCGCGCGCATCGCGGCGGGCAGCGACTACTTCGTCACCGACCTCAACCCGCTGCACGCGATCGAGGCCGCCGTCACCCGCCAGGATCCCTACACCAACGCCGGCCCGGTGCTGAATGCCGGCGAGCGCGTCGACCTCGCGACGATGATCGCTGCCTACACCATCCAGGGCGCGTGGCTGACGGGCCTCGAGAAGGAACAGGGCTCGATCGAGGCGGGCAAGCGGGCCGATTTCGTCATGCTCGACCGCGACCTGTTCGCGGGGCCCGCCTCGGCGATCAACGAGGCGAAAGTCGTGATGACCGTCTTCGACGGCCGCACCGTCCACGACGCGCGCGCGGACTAGCGTCCACACCCGCCATTCCGTCTTGCGGGCGGCAACAGGAAGAAAGATGGTGGCTAGGGAGAGAATCGAACTCTCGACCCCGGGGTTATGAATCCCGTGCTCTAACCAGCTGAGCTACCTAGCCACGCGGCGGGAAGGTACCCCGGGGAGGCGCGATTGTCGGGACCGGGCCGGTGGCTGTCAAGGACGCGCCGGTCCCCGGGGTCCGCGGCCTCAGGGCGGCTCGGCAAAGCTCCTGAGCGAGTGCCACTCGATCACTTCCTGCAGCAGCACGCGCTCGGTCTTGAGCACGATGTGCTCCAGGCTGTTCCAGGTCAGGCAGGCGGCGACCTCCGCGCGGTTCGCGGTCAGCAGCGCACGCATTTCCTGGTAACGCGCCACGCGGCGCTGCAGATCGTTGATCGAGATGATCGAGATCAGCGAGGCCGCGACCACCGGCAGCGAGATCTGCAGGAACACGAAAGCCGTCTCCTCCACCCAAAGCGGAACGGGCGGAACGGCGATGCCGGCGGTGCGGGTCACGGCGTAGCTCGCAATGCAGGCGACCGCGAGCAGCGTCGCGACCCAGAATCCCGCCATCAGCCGCCGGTAGACCGGCAGCGCCTTGTTGACCTGCCGGTTGAAGTAGGCGATCTGGTCGTCGATGCGCTTGGCGAGGTAGACCGGCTTGAATTCCTCGATCGGCAGGCTGCGCGTGGCCGAGGAGCGCGTGTGCAGGATGTACAGCGCGCGGGTCAGCCGCCGCGCGCCCACGAGGTCGAGGTCCTGCAGCAGCGGCGCGGCGCGCGGCAGGCCCCAGGTCGCGAGCGCCGAGCGGCAGAATTCCGCCGCCAGACGGCAGCGCACCCAGCTGTGGTGCGAGCGCAGGTGCCTTCTCAGCGCGAGCGCCGCGACCAGGCCGAAAGTGACGAACACGAGCTTCGCCCAGGGCAGCGCCAGCATGTGCAGCGCGTAAGCGACGGTCGCGGTCGCGATCAGCGTCGCCATCACGTGCGACATGACCGTGGCAACGATCAGGCGCCGGAAGTGCGGGGCGCCCTGGCTCGCTGCCAGTCGCACTTCTCCTGGAAGCGCAGCACGGAATCGGGCGCCGCGAAGGGGTTCTCGCCGCCGCTGAACGGCGCCTCCGGCAGGGCGTTCAGGTCCTCGAGGATCGCATCGCCGGCCTCGAGCTTGTCCCAGTTCTCGCGCCGCATCGCGCGCGTCGCGGGGTCGATGATCAGCACCGGCTTGCCGATCGACTTGGCGTACTGCACGACCTGGCCCGTGCCGCCCTTGCCGCGCGGGTCGTTGCCGTCCCAGACGGCGAGCAGCAGGTCGCAACCGTTGACTGTTTCGATGCCGCAATCGAGGTAGCTGTCCTCGCGATCGCCGTACTCGTGGATGGTGCGCATGTGGTCGGCGGACTCGAGCATCGCCTCGACCGACGCCCATTCTTCCGGCGCGAAGTCGCGCGCGAATTCCGGGCGCGCGAGCGGCAGGATGCAGTGCCAGGACATGCCGGCCGCGCGCGCTTCGCTCGCGAACAGCTGGTCGCCGCCGCGCGCGATCGACGACAGCGCGATCCACTCGCCCGGGACCTCGCGGACCAGGAACGCGAGCGCCTCGCGGATCGCGAGCGACGCACCGCCGGGATCGGTGAGGTGGCGATGCCCGGTGAAGCCGACGACGTTGAACAGCGGTAGCCGGCCGGCGGCGGCGGCGGGCAGCGGTGGTGTTGCGGTATCGGTCATCGTTGCGTTCAGGTCGTCCCGGCGGGCGCTGCTCCGGGTTGCGGCCCCAGCGAGAATTCTCCGCTCGCGCTGAAGCGATGCGAACCCAGCTTGCCGCTCATCGAGTAGCGTATCTGGTCGGCCTGTGCCGCGTCCTTCACGCCGATCACCTGGCGCACCATGCGCAGCATCGAGACGGTAACCGGCACCTCGACCACGGCATCGCTGAAGCCCGGGACGGTGCCACCGGCATTGCTTACGCCGGTCGCAAAGGTCTTGTCCTGCACCTCGCCTTTCTCCTGCATCGGCTCGATGCCGGCGACGGTGACCTGCAGAGGGTCCCGGGCCGCAAGCGACGCGCAGCCCGCCTGGGTCAGTGCCGCGGCCAGTGCAATGAGCATGTTGCGGATCATTGGCGCTCTCCCCCGGGACCGCGTGCAGCCTGCTCAGACGTTGAAGCGGAAATGGAACACGTCACCCTCGCGGACTACGTACTCCTTGCCCTCGAGCCGCAGCCTGCCGGCCTCGCGCGCGCCGGCCTCGCCCTGGTGCGCGACGTAGTCATCATAGGCAATGGTCTCCGCGCGTATGAAGCCGCGCTCGAAGTCGGTGTGGATGACGCCCGCGGCCTGCGGCGCAGTCGCCCCCGCGCGCACGGTCCAGGCGCGCACTTCCTTCGGGCCGGCGGTGAAGAAGGTCAGCAGACCGAGCAGCCGGTACCCGGCGCGGATGATGCGGTCGAGCCCGGCCTCGGCCAGGCCGAGATCGGCGAGGAAGGCGGCACGGTCCGCCTCGTCGAGCTCGGAGATCTCCGCCTCGATCGCGGCGCACACGGCGACCACCACCGAGCCCTCGGCGGCCGCCAGGCGCTCGAGCGCCTCGAGCCGCGCATTGCCCGTGAAGCCGCCCTCGTCCACGTTCGCGACGTACATGACGGGCTTGGCCGTCAGCAGCGACAGCTCGTGCAGCCGTTCGCGCTCGAAGTCATCGAGCGCCATCGCCCGCACCGGCCTGCCCTGGTCGAGCCAGGCGCGCATTTTCCTCAGCGACTCGCGCCAGCGCGTCGCGTCCTTGTCCATCGCCTTGGCGGCCTTGTCGGCGCGCTGCGCCGCGCGCTCGACGGTCTCGAGATCGGCGAGCGCGAGCTCGGTGTTGATGGTGGCGACGTCGGAGGCGGGGTCCACGCGCCCGGCCACGTGCACCACGTCGGGATCCTCGAAGCAGCGCACCACGTGCGCGATCGCGTCGACCTCGCGGATGTGGGCGAGGAACTTGTTGCCGAGCCCCTCGCCCTCTGAGGCGCCGGCGACCAGGCCAGCGATGTCCACGAACTCGACCGTGGTCGGCATCACCTTCTCGGGCTTTGCGATGCGCGCGAGCGCGGCGAGGCGCAGGTCCGGTACCGGCACGATCCCGACATTCGGGTCGATGGTGCAGAACGGGTAGTTCTCGGCCGCGATGCCGGCGCGCGTCAGCGCGTTGAACAGGGTCGACTTGCCGACATTCGGCAGCCCGACGATGCCGCAGCGGATCCCCATCCGGGAAGCGCCGCCCTACTGCTGCGCCGCCGGCGGCGCGGTGTGCAGGCGGTTCATCATCTTTTCCGCGCCCTCGGTGAGCAGGCGCGGGAACTCGGCGACCGCGAGTTCGATCGCCTCGCGCATCAGCCGCTCGTGCACGGCGCTCGCGCGCTCGAGCACGTAGTCGATCACCTGGTCACGCTGGCCCGGGTGGCCGATGCCGACGCGGATTCGCCAGAAGTCCTCGCCGAGGTGCGCGATCACGTCCTTGAGCCCGTTGTGCCCGCCCGCGCCGCCCGCCTTCTTGAGGCGCGCGACGCCGGCCGGCAGGTCGAGGTCGTCGTGCACGACCAGCACCTGGTCCGAGGGAATCTGGAAGTACTCGCAGAAGGCGCGCACGGACTGGCCGCTGCGGTTCATGAAGCCCATCGGCTTCAGGAGCCACAGCGGCACGCCCGCGATCGTGACGCGGCCCGCGTCGGCGTTGTAGCGCCGCTCGGGCTTCAGGCGGCCTGCATGCCGCGCCGCCAGCTCGTCGACGAACCAGAAGCCCGCGTTGTGGCGCGTGTCCTCGTGCTCGACGCCCGGGTTGCCGAGCCCGACGACCAGTTGCAGTGCGAGTCCCGCCACACCTTACTTCTTGCCGTCGCCCTTCCTAGCGTCCTTGCCGCCCTTGGCGGCGCCCTTCGCATCCGCAGCCGGCGCAGCGGCGCCCGCTGCGGGAGCTGCGGCCCCGGTGGCCGGCGCCGCGCCCGGTGCGCCCGGTGCGCCCGGTGCGCCAGGAACAGGAGCCGCGCCCGGCGCAGCGCCCGCAGCGGCAGCGGCCGCTGCGGCCTCGTCGACGACCGGAGCTTCCTCCTCCTCGACGCGCGGCATGTGGATCGACGCGACCGGACCGTCGCGGCCGGCAAGCAGGTCGACGAGCTCGACGCCCGCCGGCAGCCTGAGCCCGGAGAGCTTGACGACCTCGTTGATGGCGAGCCCGGAGACGTCGACCTCGACGAACTCGGGCAGGTCCTTCGGCAGGCACAGGACTTCGACGTCGTTGCGCACGTGCCCGAGCACGCCGCCCTGCTCCTTGACGCCCTTCGCCTCGGCGCCGCCCTTGAAGTGCAGCGGCACGCGCATCCTGATCTTCTCGTCCTCCAGCACGCGCTGGAAGTCGACGTGCACGATCCGGTTCCGGTACGGGTGACGCTGCACGTCCTTGAGCACCGCGGCCTGCTGCGAGCTTCCGACCTTGAGCGCGAGGATGGTCGAATAGAAGCGCTCGTTGTCCATCAGCTGCGCGAGCTTGGTGTGATCGATGACCAGCGAGCGCGCGTCGCGCCTGCCTCCGTAGAGGATCGCCGGGACCTTGCCGAGATAACGCAGGCGGCGGCTCGCACCCTTGCCCTGGTCTTCCCGGAACTCGGCGTCGAGTTCGAAGGAAATCTTCATGTTCATGACTCCGTTGTTTCAGTCTACGTACAGCGAACTGACGGATTCCTCGTCGCGAATCCGCCGCATCGTCTCCGCGAGCAGCTCTGCGACCGAGAGCACGCGGATACGCTTGCACTTCCTAGCGGCCTCGCCGAGCGGGATCGTGTCCGTCACGACCAGCTCATCGAGCGCGGATTTCCCGATCCGTTCCACCGCCTTGCCCGAGAGCACCGGGTGCGTGATGTAGGCGATCACGCGCTCCGCGCCCTCGTCCTTCAAAGCCTGCGCCGCCTGGCACAGCGTCCCCGCGGTGTCCACGAGGTCGTCCACCAGGATGCAGCTCCGCCCGCGCACGTCGCCGATGATGTTCATCACCTGCGATTCGTTGGCGCGCTGCCGGCGCTTGTCGATGATCGCGAGGTCCGCGTTGTCTAGCCGGCGCGCCAGCGCCCTCGCCCGCACCACGCCGCCGACGTCCGGCGACACCACGATCATGTTGTCGTATTTCTGCTTCCACACCTCGCCGAGCAGCACCGGCGAGGCGTACACGTTGTCCACGGGCACGCCGAAGAAGCCCTGGATCTGGTCCGCGTGCAGATCCACCGTCAGCACCCGGTTGACCCCCGCGCAGCCGATCATGTCCGCGACCAGCTTGGCCGTGATCGGCACGCGCATCGCGCGCTGGCGCCGGTCCTGGCGCGCGTAGCCGAGGTAGGGGATCACCGCGGTGATCCGCCCGGCCGAGGCGCGCTTGCACGCGTCCGCCATGACGAGAAGCTCCATGAGGTTCTCGTTGCTCGGCGGGCAGGTCGACTGCACCAGGTAGACGTCCTTGCCGCGGACGTTCTCCATGATCTCGACCTGGATCTCGCCGTCGCTGAACCGCCCCACCATGGCGCGGCCGAGCGGCGTCATCAGGTGCCGCGCGATGTCCTGCGCGAGCACCGGATTCGCGTTGCCGGTGAACACCGCCATCGTGGATTGATCCACGCGCTTCTCCCTAACTGGCTGGGGTGGAAGGATTCGAACCTTCGCATGACGGAACCAAAATCCGTTGCCTTACCACTTGGCGACACCCCAGTTTCAAACCTTCCCGCTCCCGCGGGAGCGCTCCGCCGCCAGGCGTTCCTGCAGGGGCGAGCGGTCGAGCCCCCGGGCCACGAATCCGCGCCACCCCCGCGGCAGGCCGTCGAGGGCCGCTTGCGCGGAACCGCGATCGGCGAAAGCCGCGAACACGCAGCTGCCGGTGCCGGTCATCTGCGCCGCGCCCCGTTCGGCGAGCCAAGCCAGCGCCCGGCGCACCTCGGGACTGCGCCCGGTCACCACCGGCTCGCAGTCGTTGCGACCACCTGCCTTCAGGAAGCCGCGAATTGTCGTCTTGGGGGTTTTCCTTGTCAATTCAGGAGCCTGAAACACCTCGGCGGTCGGGATCCCGACCCCCGGAAAGACGATGGCGTAGTGCCTGGCGGGCAATTCCAGGGGGGTCAGCCGCTCGCCCACTCCCTCGCCCCAGGCACTCCGGCCGTGGATGAACAGCGGCACGTCTGCGCCGAGTTCCAGGCCGATTTCCGCCAGGGTTTCGACCGGCAGGCGCAACCCCCAGATTTCGTTCAGGGCGACGAGCGTCGTTGCGGCATCGGAGCTGCCCCCGCCGAGCCCCCCCTGGAGCGGGATCCGCTTGTCGAGCCGGATGTCGATCCCGACCGGCCGGCCGGCAACCGACCGAAGCCTGCGCGCAGCCCGCATGCAGAGATCGCCCTCCGCCCGTACCCCGGCGGGGCCGGCCAGGCGCCGGATATCGCCGTCCGCGCGCAGCGTGAATTGCAGCTCGTCGGCGAGGTCCACGAGCTGGAAGGCGGTTTGCAAATCGTGGTAACCGTCGGGGCGGCGTCCGGTCACGTGCAGGAACAGGTTGAGTTTCGCGGGTGCAGGCCAGGGCAACGTGCTCACGGCGGCAACTGCCAGTCGGAGGCGATGACGCGCAGGCGCAGGTCTTCCCGGGTCATCTCGATGCGTGCCGGCAGGCTGAGTGCGCCGACGCCCAGGTAGCGGTCGTAACGAACCTGCCAGCCCGATTGCACGAGGCGCGCGAGCCTGCGGTCGCCGCCGAGCGTTTCTTCGGCTGCCATGCCGGGGACCGGCACGCCGAGCACCCAGTAGCGCATCTCGGCCACCGGCAGCGCCTGCCCGGCGCCAAAGTGGCGCACGAGCAGGCGCTCCGATTCAGCGTCCGCGAGCGGCTCGCCATCCACGAGGACGGCGGCACGGCCGCTCTCGACCCGAATCGCGAGTCCCTTGCCGCCCATCGGCCCGGAGACCGCGATGTCGGCGCGGTCGCGGACCTGCGCCCAGCGCAGGCCGCCGGAGAATCCGTCCTCGCCCGCGGCGACCGCGATGCGCCCGGCGAGCGTCCACGCATCGAGCGCCTGCAGGGCCGCGCAGCGCGCCAGCCAGTCGTCTTCGGCCGCGGGAGGCGGCAAGGTCGCGCAGCCGGCGAGCAGCGACAGGAACGTCGCGGCCGCGACGCGGGCGGTCACGGCGCGCGGCGCTCGATCGCGCGCTTGAGCGGCGGGCTGTCCGGATTGTCTGCGAGCGCCTCGTCCCAGAGGCGTCTTGCATCCTCGCGCCTGCCCATGCGCCATAACGTCTCGCCGAGATGCGCAGCCACCTCGGGATCTTCCGACAGGTCCCAGGCGCGCTCGAGCCAGCCCTTGCCTTCCTCGAGCCGGCCGGCCTGGACGAGCGCCCAGCCCATCGAGTCCTGGATCGCGTAGCTGTCGGGCTTCGCGGCGATCGCGCGCTCGATCAGCGCCGTGCCTTCCGCGACCGACTTCGTGCGATCGACCAGCGTGTAGCCGAGCGCATTGAGCGTCATCGGGTCGTTCGGGCGGCGCTTCGCCACCTCGCGCATGTCGGCGACGGCTTCCGGCACGCGGTCGATGCGCTCGAGCAGGAAGCCGCGCGCGAGCATGAGCCCGTCGTCGGGCAGGACCTCGAGCGCGCGGTCGAGGAACGCGATGGCCTCGCCCCTCCTGCCCTCGTCCACGAGGATCGCGCCGACGCCCGAGACGACGTCCGCGGTGTCGGCCGGCGAATCGGCCTGGAAATCGTCGAGCAGCATTTCCGCGAGCTCGGGCGATCCCTGCTCGCGCAGCAGGCGAAAACTGCGCAGCTGCGAGGCGATCGCGCGCGGACCCGAATCGATCGCCTGGTAGAGCAGCGCGGCGCGTGCCGTGTCGCCCCGCTCCTCGGCGAGGCGGGCGCGCAGCCAGCGCACGTTCTGGGTCTGCTCGGGGTCGCGGTCCGCTTCGAGGACGAACCGGTCGGCATCGTCCAGGCGATTCTCGTCGAGCGCGATCGACGCGAGCGCGAGCGCGGCTTCCGATGCGACGGCACCGCCGCCGCGCCGCAGGTCATCGAACAGCGCGACCGCCTCGTCCCGCCGGTCGGCGGCGAGCAGCTGCCAGGCGTGGGACAGCCGCATCAGCGGGTCGCCCGTGTCCGCAAGCCGCGCGGAGGCCGCGAGCGCCTCGCCGCGCCTGCCCTGCGCCGCAAGTGCGCGGACGCGCGCGTACTCCGCCTGCGGCCAGCCGGGCTTCAGCGCCAGCGCGCGGTCCAGGGCCGCGATCGCCTGGTCGCCGTGCTCGGCCCGCTGCCACAGCGTGCCGGCGGCGAACTGCGCCTCGGGCAAGGTCGGATCTTTCGCGGCGAGGCGTTCCATGACGCGCGCGGCACCGGTTTCGTTGCCTTCCGCCGACAGGATGCCGAGCAGCACGAGATAACCGCGTGCGCGGTCGGCATAGGACGTGTCGAGCAGCAGCCTGAACTGCTCCGCGGCTGCGTCTTCGTCGTACCGGCGCAGCAACCCGGTCGCGAGGTAACGGCGCGCGACTTCGTTCGCGGGCGAAAGCTCGAGCCAGCGTCGCGCGGACTCGACCGCGCGCTCGAGCTGCAGCTTGTCCCAGGCTACGCGTGTCGCCCGCTCGGCGACGGCGGCGTCGGCGCTCGCCGCGACCGCGCAGGCGTAGCGGCGGGCCGCCTCCGGCCAGGCGGCGCGCGCGAGCGCGTGTTCGGCGGCGGCCAGGAGGGAATCGGCATCGCCGCGCGGGCAGCCTTGCCGCGCAGCGGTCGCGGGCAACGCCGCGAGCGCGAGCAGCAGGGCCGCGGGCAGACGTGCCGGCATGTGCATCGCATCACTATACCCGTGCGCGGCACGCACCGCGCTTGTGCTGCCGGGTTCGTTACCGGACAATTCGCCGGCCGATTCCCGCAGCCGGCCCAGCTCCCATGTCCCTCCTCGTCCTCGGCCTGAATCACCGCACCGCGCCGATCGAGGTGCGCGAGCGCATCGTGTTCGACGCCGAGCATTTGCCGCGCGCGCTCGCATCGCTGCGCGCCCTGCCCGGCCTGACGGAGGCCGTGATCGTCTCCACCTGCAACCGCACCGAGGTCTACGCCGTCGGCGGTTCCGCCGAGGCGGTGTCGGGCTGGCTGGTCGCGGAATCCGGCGGCGACGGCGCGCTCACCGACTGCCTGTACCGCATCGAGGAGGCAGACGCCGTGGGCCACCTGTTCTCGGTGGCTGCGGGACTCGATTCGCTGATCCTCGGCGAGCCGCAGATCCTCGGCCAGCTCAAGGACGCCTATCGCAGTGCGCAGCAGGCGGGCACGGCCGGCACCCACCTCAACCACCTGTTCCAGACCTCGTTCGCAGTCGCCAAGCGCGTGCGCACCGAGACCGCGATCGGCGCGGCTGCGGTATCGGTCGCCGCGGCGGGCATCCAGCTCGCGCGGCGCGTATTCGCGGGGCTCGAGCGCCACACCGCGCTGCTGGTCGGCGCCGGGGAAATGATCGAGCTCACCGCGCGTCACCTGCACGCGCAGGGCATCGGCCGGCTGATCATCGCGAACCGCAGCACCAGCCGCGCCCAGCGCATCGCCGATGGGCTGCCCGCGTCGGTGATCCGGCTCGACGCGCTTGCCGCGCACCTGCCGCAGGCCGACATGGTGGTGTCCTCGACGGCGCGGCCGGGCCACGTGATCGCGTACCAGGACGTGGTGCGCGCGCTCGACGAGCGCCGCCACCGGCCGATGTTCATGCTCGACCTCGCGGTGCCGCGCGACGTCGACCCGCGGGTCGGCACGCTCGAGGACGTCTACCTGTACACGATCGACGACCTGCGGCAGGTCGTGGACGAGAACCTGAAGGCGCGCGAGGCGGAGGCCGTCGTCGCGCGCCGCCTGATCGACGCCGACGTCGCCGAGTTCATGACCGGTCTCAAGGTGCTTGACGCCGCACCCGCGATCCGCGAGCTGCGTGGCCTGGCCGAGGCGCTGCGCGACGCGGCGCTCGCCGAGGCGCGGCGCCAGCTCGCCGCCGGCCAGCCGCCGCAGGCCGTGCTCGAGCAGCTCGCCGCCACCCTCACCAACCGCCTGCTGCACGCGCCCTCCGCGGCGCTGCGCGAGGCCGCCGAGACCGGCGACATCACCCTCGCGGAGGCGGCGGCGCGCCTGTTCCGCACCGGGCGCGACGGCCCATGAAGGACGCCATCCGGCGCCGGCTCGAGCGCATCGCGGACCGGCACGCGGAGCTCGAACGCATGCTCTCGGACCCGGTGGCGCTCGGGGACTCCGCGCGCTTCCGCGCGCTGTCCATGGAGTTCGCGCGCGTCGACCCGATCGCGCGCAGTCTCGGGCGTCTCGCCGGCCGCGAGCGCGAGCTCGCGGCGGCGCGCGCCATGGCCGCGGACCCGGACGCGGGCCTGCGCGCGCTGGCGCAACAGGAAATCCTGGCGCTCGAGCGCGCGATTGCGGACGACGAGGCCGAGCTCGAGCGCCTGCTGGTACCCGCCGACCCGCTCGACGACCACAACGTGTTCCTCGAGATCCGCGCCGCCGCGGGCGGCGACGAGGCCGCGATCTTCGCCGGCGACCTGTTCCGCATGTACGCCCGCTACGCGGAACGCCGGGGCTGGAGCGTCGAGCTCCTGTCGGAGAGCCGCGGCGAGCACGGCGGCTACCGCGAGGTGATCAGCCGTATCGCCGGGCGCGGCGTCTATGCCGCGCTCAAGTTCGAGTCCGGCACGCACCGCGTCCAGCGCGTGCCGGCGACCGAGTCGCAGGGCCGCATCCACACCTCGACCTGCACCGTGGCGGTGCTGCCCGAGATCGCCGAAGTCGAGAGTGTCGAGATCAACCCGGCGACACTGCGCATCGACACTTACCGCTCCTCGGGCGCCGGCGGCCAGCACGTCAACAAGACCGACTCGGCCGTGCGCATCACCCACCTGCCGTCGGGTATCGTCGTCGAGTGCCAGGATGAGCGCTCGCAGCACAAGAACCGCGCCCGGGCGATGGCGCTCCTGCGCGCGCGGCTGCTCGCGGCCGAGCGCGAGCGCCGGGCGACCGAGAAGGCCGAGAAGCGGCGCCTGCAGGTCGGCACCGGCGACCGTTCGGAGCGCATCCGCACCTACAACTTCCCGCAGGGCCGGCTGACCGACCATCGCATCGAGCTGACGCTCTACCGGCTGGATAGCATCGTCGACGGCGACCTCGACGAAGTCATCGGCACGCTCGCGCGCGAGCACCAGGCGGAAGAGCTGGCCGCGCTCGAATGATCCGCGCCGCCGACGCGATCGCCGCGCTGCGCGAGCGCCTCGCCGCCGCGTCCCCGAGCGCAGCGCTCGACGCTGAGCTCATGGTCGCGCACGTGCTCGGCCTCGGCCGCGCCGCGCTCGCCGCCGAGCCGCAGCGCACGCTCGCGCCCGAGGAACTCACGACGCTCGAGGCGCTGGCGCGCCGGCGCCTGGCCGGCGAGCCGGTCGCCTACCTGACCGGTCGCCGCGAGTTCTGGTCGCTCGAACTCGAGGTCACGCCGGACGTGCTGGTGCCGCGACCGGAGACGGAGCTGCTGGTCGAGCGCACGCTCGCCGCGATCGCGGGCCTCGCGCGGCCGGCCGTGCTCGACCTAGGCACCGGCAGCGGCGCGATCGCGCTCGCGGTGGCCAGGGAGCGCGCGGATGCGGCCGTGACGGCGACCGACGCCTCGCCGGCGGCGCTCGCGGTCGCGCGGCGCAACGCTGCGCGGCTCGGCCTCGCCAACCTGCGCTTCTTCACGGGCGACTGGTACGCGCCGCTCGCCGGCGCGCGCTTCGACGCAATCGCCTCGAATCCGCCCTACGTCGCCGAGGACGATCCTGCGCTCGCGGGTCTCGCGCACGAGCCGCGCCTCGCGGTATCGCCAGGGCCGGACGGGCTCGCGGCGCTCGCGGCGGTCACGGCCGGTGCCGCCGTCCACCTCGCGCCGGGCGGGCGGCTGCTGCTCGAGCACGGCGCCGCCCAAGGGGCCGCGGTCCGGGCCCTGCTCGGCGCCGCGGGCTTCGGGCGCATCGAGACGCGCCGCGACCTTGCGGGCCATGAGCGCGTGACGGAAGGCGCGTGGCCGCGCGAGGCATTAGAATCGGCGCCCCTAACGGAGGGTTCCAGATGATCAAGTTCGAGACTTCCCACGGCGTCTTCACGGTCGAGGTCGACGAGGCGTCGGCGCCGATCTCGGCGAAGAATTTCCTGCGTTACGTGGACGAGGGCTTCTACGACGGCACGATCTTCCACCGCGTGATCCCCGGCTTCATGATCCAGGGCGGCGGCTTCACCGGCGACATGGCGCACAAGGATGACCACGCGCCGATCAGGAATGAAGCCGACAACGGGCTCAGGAACCAGCGCGGTACGCTCGCCATGGCGCGCACCAACGACCTGCACAGCGCGACCTCGCAGTTCTTCATCAATCTCGTGGACAACGGCTTCCTGGACCACAAGACCGGGAACTTCGGCTACGCGGTCTTCGGCCGCGTGACCGCAGGGCTGAAGGTCATCGACAAGATCGCGAAGGTGAAGACCGGGCGCCGCCACGGCCACGACGACGTGCCCGCTGAGGCGGTCGTGATCAAGTCCGCCCGGCGCGCCGGTACCGCCTGAGGCGCCCGCCCCGATGGAGCGTCGCTCGCCGGCGGCGCGGACCCTGCGCGCGGCGGCGCTCGCGGTCCTCGCGGCGGCCGCGGTCAGCGTCGTCGCGGTGCTGGCGTTCCGCTGGCTGCCGGTGCCCATGACCGCATTCATGATCGGCGAGCGTCTCGCCACCCGCGCCGCGGACCAGTCGCTCGACCAGCGCCAGAACTGGGTGCCCTGGGAGCGCATCTCGCCGCACGCCGCGGTCGCGGTGATCGCCGCCGAGGACCAGAAATTCCCGGCGCACGGCGGCTTCGACTTCTCTGCGATCGAGCAGGCAGTCACCGACGCGCAGCGCGGCCGCCGGCTGCGCGGCGCGAGCACCATCAGCCAGCAGGTCGCCAAGAACCTGTTCCTGTGGTCGGGCCAGAGCTGGGTGCGCAAGGGGCTCGAGGCCTGGTTCACCGTGTGGATCGAGCTCCTCTGGCCGAAGCAGCGCATCCTCGAGGTGTACCTGAATGTCGCGCAGTTCGGCCGCGGCACCTGGGGCGTCGAGGCGGCGAGCCGGCGCTACTTCGGCAAGCCGGCCGCGAAGCTGACGCGCCACGAGGCGGCCCTGCTCGCGGCGGTGCTGCCGAGCCCCACACGCTATCGCGTGGTGAACCCCGGGCCCTGGGTGCGCCAGCGCCAGCAGTGGATCCTCGGGCAGATGCACCGGCTCGGCGGGCCGGCCCTGCTCGAAGACCTGTAGCGAAGCCCGTACAATGCGCCGTTACCCGGAGACCGGACGATGGTCGAAAAATCCCTCGAGAATCTGCTGCTCGCCTGCCGCTGGCTGCTGGCGCCGCTCTACCTCAGCCTGATCGTGATGGTGATGTTCTCCGGCTACGAGAACTTCGTGTCGCGCATGGACGCGCAGCAGATCGCGAACGACAAGATCCTCTGGTACGTCGTCCTGCACCTGACCTTCGTCGTGTCAGCGGTGCTGCTCGGCGTGCTCGACAAGATCTCCTTCGCCGCGCACCGCAAGGAAGCAGCCTGAACCGGAGGATGACTCACATGCAGAAATCCCGACGCGACCTGCTGCGCGCCACGATTGGACTCGGGGCCGCGGGCGCCCTCAAGGGCGCCTGGGCAAGCGCTTTGCCGGAACCGACCCCGACTCACGAAATCGGACCGTTCAATCCAGTGATACGCTCGCTGGAGGCGGACGCCGACCTCACACTGCTCGAGGGGCACGCTCAGCGCGCCGAGGGCCGGGTGATCCACCTGATGGGTCGCGTGCTGAATGCGCAGGGCGAGCCCGTGCCCGGCGCAAAGATCGAGATCTGGCAGGCGAACACAAAGGGCCGCTATGCACACCCGGTCGATCGCAGCCTGGCGCCTATCCGATCAACCCGATGAATCCGGTCCAGGTCCGTCCGCCGCACATCCATTTCGACGTTACCGGCAGGAATTCCCGCATCGTGACGCAGATATACTTCCCGGACGAGCCGGAAAATGAGAATGACCTGCTCTTCGGCCCGCTGAGCGACCAGGACAAGCGTGCCCTCACGGCGAGCATGTCGCCGCCAACGGCCGATCTCGAGCCGGACGCCCTGCTGGTTCGCTGGGATATCGTCCTGGTCGGGAGCTAGTGCAGCCCCGGCGGTGCCGGTTGCGTCGAGCCGGGCGAAAACAGGCCCGCGACGTCCACCGCGTCGAAACGCCAGGCGCGGTTGCAGAACTCGCAGCGCACCTCGACGTCGCCGCGCTCCTCGAGCAGCGAGTAAACCTCCGGACCGCCGAGCGCCTGCAGGATCCCGGCGACGCGCTCGCGCGAGCAGGTGCACTGGAAGAAGACCGGCATACCCTCGAACAGGCGGATGTCGTCCTCCGGGAACAGGCGGCGCAGCAGCTCGTGGCACGGCAGGTCGGCGAGTTCCTTCGGCGCGAGCGTCGCGGCGAGGAGGCCCAGGCGACGCCAGGCATCGTCCGCCTCGGCGCGCTCCGACTCGCTGCCCGCCTCGCCCAGGGCCACGCGTTGCAGCAGGAGCCCCGCCGCGCGGTCCGGTCCCGCCGCGAGCACGAGTCGCGAGGGCAGCTGCTCCGAGCGCTCGAAGTACTGCTCGAGGCAGTCGGCGAGCCGCGCGGTCACGAGCGGTACCACGCCCTGGTAGCGCTCGCCGCCCTCGTCCTGCTCGATCGTCACCGCGAGCTGGCCGTCGCCGAACAGCCCGTCCGCGGCCGGCGCACCCGGCGGGAGCGCGTCGTGGCGCGCGACGCCGCGGATCGCGTGGCGATGCGTGCACTGCGCGAGCATCAGTCGCACCGGCCCGGGCCCCTGAACTGGCAGCGACAGGCGGCCCTCGAACTTGAGCGCGCCGGCCATCAGCGCGGACGCAGCCATCGCTTCGCCGAGCGCGGCGGCGACCGGCTCCGGGTACGAATGGTGCTCGATCGCCGCGCGCCAGCTCGCGTCGAGGCGCACCAGGTGCCCGCGCACCGGCAGCCGCTCGAACAGGAACCGGTGCAGCAGGTCGCCGGGCGCGGTCATGGACCGGCGAGGAGCTTCTTGAGCAGTTCGTTCACCTGCGCGGGATTCGCCTTGCCGGCGGTCGCCTTCATCACCTGGCCGACAAAGAACCCGAACAGCTTGTCCTTGCCCGCGCGGTAATCGGCGAGCTGGCCCGGGTTCGCGGCCATGACGTCCCGGATCGCCTGCTCGATCGCGCCGGTATCGGTGATCTGCCGGAGCCCGCGCTCGGCGATCACCGCGTCCGCGTCCTTGCGCTCGCTCCACATCGCCTCGAACACGTCCTTGGCGAGCTTGCCCGAGATCGTGCCATCGACGATGCGCTTCAACAGGCCCGCAAGCGCCGCGGCGCCGACGGGCGCAACGCCGATCTCGAGGCCGTCGCGATTGAGGAACCCGGACAGCTCGCCCATCACCCAGTTGGCGGCGAGCTTCGGCTCGCCGGCGCCGGCCGCGACCTCCTCGTAGTAGGCCGCTAGCTCGCGGCTCGCGGTCAGCACGCCCGCGTCGTACTCCGAGAGTCCGTGTTCGCGCGCGAAGCGCGCCGCCTTGGCATCGGGCAGCTCCGGGAGCCCGGCACGCAGCTCGGCGACGAATGCCGCGTCGATCTCGAGCGGCAGCAGGTCCGGGTCCGGGAAGTAGCGGTAATCGTTCGCCTCCTCCTTGCTGCGCATCGGGCGGGTCTCGTCGCGGTCCGGGTCGTACAGGCGCGTTTCCTGCACCACCTTGCCGCCGCCCTCGATCAGCTCGACCTGGCGCTCCACCTCGTGGTTGATCGCGCGCTCGACGAAGCGGAAGGAGTTGAGGTTCTTGATCTCGCAGCGGGTCCCGTACTCCTGCGCCCCGGCGCGGCGCACGGAGACGTTCGCATCGCAGCGGAACGAGCCCTCCTGCATGTTGCCGTCGCAGATCTCGAGGTAGCGCACCAGCGTGTGGATCTTCTTCATGTACGCGACGGCCTCGCGCGCCGAACGCATGTCAGGCTCCGAGACGATCTCGAGCAGCGGCGTGCCCGCACGGTTGAGGTCGATGCCGCTCATGCGGCCCAGCCCCTCGTGCAGCGACTTGCCGGCGTCTTCTTCGAGGTGCGCACGCGTGACGCCGACGGTCTTGCGGCTGCCGTCCTCGAGCAGGATCTCGACCGCGCCGCGCGCGACCACCGGCAGCTCGTACTGGCTGATCTGATAGCCCTTGGGCAGGTCCGGGTAGAAGTAATTCTTGCGCGCGAACACCGAGCGGGGCGCGATCGTGGCGCCGATCGCGAGCCCGAACCTGACCGCCATGAGCACCGCCTCGCGGTTCAGCACCGGCAGCGTGCCGGGATAGCCGAGGTCCACGAGATTCGCCTGCGCGTTTGGCGGCGCGCCGTAGGCGGTGGCCGAGCCCGAGAAGATCTTCGAGCGCGTCGCGAGCTGCGCGTGGATCTCGAGGCCGATGACGGTTTCCCAGCCGTTCGCCATGGCGCTCACGCCCAGCCCTGCGGCATGCGGCGGTGCCAGTCGGTCAGGCGCTGCCAGGCGTGCGCGGCCGCGAGCAGCCGCTCCTCCGCGAAGTGCGGGCCGATGATCTGCAGGCCGACCGGCAGCCCGCCCGACAGCCCGCAGGGCACGGACACCGCCGGCAACCCTGCGAGATTCGCGCCGATCGTGTAGATGTCGTTGAGGTACATCAGGATCGGGTCGTCGGTCTTGGCGCCGATCGCGAACGCGGGCGTGGGCGCGGTCGGGCCCATCAGCACGTCCACGCGCGCGAACGCGCGGCGGAAGTCGGCGTTGATGAGGCTGCGCACCTTCTGCGCCTTCAGGTAGTACGCGTCGTAGTAGCCCGCCGACAGCACGTAGGTGCCGGTCATGATGCGGCGCTTCACCTCGACGCCGAAGCCCTCGCCGCGCGAGCGCCGGTAGAGATCCATCAGGTCCTTCGGGTCCCGGCAGCGGTGGCCGAAACGCACGCCGTCGAAGCGCGAGAGGTTCGACGAGCACTCGGCCGGCGCGACCACGTAGTAGGTCGGCACCGAGAGCGGCAGGTTGGGCAGCGACAGCTCCTCGACCGTCGCGCCCTCGCGGCGGAAGGCCTCGATCGCCGCGCGCACGGCCGCGCCGGTCTCGGCCTCGAGGCCGTCGCCGAAGAACTCGCGGATGATGCCGATCTTCAGGCCCTTCACCGGCCGGTCGAGACCCGCCGCGTAGTCGGGCACCGGCGCATCGACGCTGGTCGAATCGCGGGCGTCGTGGCCCGCCATCGCGCCGAGCACGAGCGCGGCGTCCTCGGCCGACTGCGCGAGCACCCCCGCCTGGTCGAGGCTGGAGGCAAAGGCGATCATCCCGTAGCGCGAGACCCGCCCGTAGGTCGGCTTGAAGCCCGTGAGCCCGGTCAGCGCGCCGGGCTGGCGGATCGAGCCGCCGGTGTCGGTGCCGGTGGCGACCGGCGCGAGGCGCGCCGCGACCGCGGCGGCGGAGCCGCCCGAGGACCCGCCCGGCACGCGCGCCGGGTCCCAGGGATTGCGCACCGGTCCGTAATGGCTGGTCTCGTTCGACGAGCCCATCGCGAACTCGTCCATGTTGGTCTTGCCGAGCAGCACCATGCCGGCGGCGTCGAGCCGCTCGACCACGGTCGCGTCGTAGGGCGCGACGAAATTCGCCAGCATGCGCGAGCCGCAGCTGGTGAGTATGCCGGTGGTGCAGAAGATGTCCTTGTGCGCGAGCGGCACGCCGGTGAGCAGGCCGCCCTTGCCGCGCGCGATGCGCGCGTCGGCCCGCTGCGCGTCCGCGAGCGCGCGCTCGGCCGTCACGGTCACGAACGCGTTGAGCGCGGGGTTCGCGCGCTCGATGCGCTCGAGGAAGTGGCGCGTCACCTCGACGCTCGAGTATTCCCGCGCCGCGAGCCCGCGGCCGATCTCGGCGGCGGTCGCGTGGTGCAGGCTCACTCGATCACCTTCGGCACCAGGTAGAGGCCGGCCTCGACCGCCGGTGCGTTCGCCTGGTAGATCCCGTGCCGGTCCGATTCCGTGACGCGGTCCTCACGCAGCGGCTGGCGCTGGCCCTCGAGCGGGTGCGCCATCGGCACGACGTCGGTGGTCGGCGCGGCCGCGAGCTGCTCGACGAAGGCGAGGATGGCCGACAGGCTGCCGACGTAGACCGGCAGTTCCGCCTCGGTGATCTCGAGGCGGGCAAGATGCGCGATGTTTTCGACGTCGCGGCGGGTCAGCGTCACGAGCGCACCAATGCGGAAAAAGTGGGAAAAACGCGACGGAAATCATACACCTCGGCTTGTGGAAAGTCGCGCCCGCGGATAGACTCGCGGCGCTCCATAAAGCGAGCGTCGCGGTCCCGCCCAGCCATGTTCAAGAACCTCCGGGGTTTCTTCTCGAGCGACGTCTCCATCGACCTCGGCACGGCGAACACCCTCATCTACGTCCGCGGCCAGGGCATCGTCCTGAACGAGCCCTCGGTGATCGCGGTCCAGGACGAGCCGGGCCGCGGCGGCAAGGTGATCGTCGCCGTGGGCACCGAGGCGAAGGGCATGCTCGGCCGCACGCCGGGGCACATCACGGCGGTGCGCCCCATGAAAGACGGCGTGATCGCCGACTTCACCTACACCGAGCGGATGCTCCAGTACTTCATCACCAAGGTGCACGGCAACCGCTGGCTCAGGCCCTCGCCGCGCGTGCTGATCTGCGTGCCGTTCGGCTCCACCCAGGTGGAGAAGCGCGCGATCCAGGAGTCGGCCGAGGGCGCCGGCGCACGCCGCGTGGACGTGATCCCCGAGCCGATGGCGGCCGCGGTGGGCGCGGGCCTGCCGGTCAACGAGGCGCGCGGCTCCATGGTGCTCGACATCGGCGGCGGCACCTCCGAGGTCGCGGTGATCTCGCTGAACGGCATCGTGTACGCCGAGTCGGTGCGCATCGGCGGCGACCGCTTCGACGAGGCGATCACCAACTACGTGCGCCGCAACTACGGCATCCTGATCGGCGAGGCGACCGCCGAGCGCATCAAGATCGAGATCGGCTCGGCCTACCCGGGCCAGCAGGTGCGCGAGATGTCGGTCAAGGGCCGCAACCTCTCCGAGGGCGTGCCGCGCAGCTTCACGCTCAACTCGAACGAGATCCTCGAGGCCATGCAGGAGCCGTTGCAGGGCATCGTGCAGGCGGTCAAGAAAGCGCTCGAGCAGACGCCGCCCGAACTCGGCGCGGACGTCGCCGAGCGCGGCATCGTGCTGACGGGCGGCGGCGCGCTGCTCAAGGACATCGACAAGCTGCTGATGGAAGAGACGGGGCTGCCGGTCATCATCGCCGACGACCCGCTGACCTGCGTCGCCCGCGGCGGCGGCCGCATCCTCGAGCTGTCCGAAGAGCATCCGGGGCTGTTCGGCCTCGGCTAGAGGCCCCATTGAGTTCTCACGAGTCGGAGCCCAGGCCCCTCCTGCTCGGCGGCCCCGCGCTGGGGCTCCGGCTGATCGTGCTCGCGGCCATGGCCGCCGGCCTCATGGTCGCCGACCACCGCCAGCACCACCTCGCGGCGATCCGCGACGCCATCGCGACCCTCGCCTACCCGATCCAGTGGGCGCTCTCGGCGCCGGTCCAGGCCTGGGACGCCATGCGCGAGTCGTTCGCGACCCGGACGCGCGTCGAGGCCGAGAACGTCAAGCTCGCCTCCGACAACCTGGTGCTGCGCCTGAAGCTGCTGCGCTTCGAATCGCTCGAGCAGGAGAACCGGCGGCTGCGGGCGGTGCGCGAGAGTTCGCCGCGCGCCGTGCAGCGCACGCTGGTCGCGGAAATCCTGCGCGTCGACCTCGATCCGTACCGGCAGCGGGTGCTGGTGAACCAGGGCGCGCGCGCGGGCGTGTTCCGCGGCCAGGCGGCGATCGACGCCAACGGCATCTTCGGCCAGGTCACGCGCGCCGGCCCGGTCTCGGCCGAGATCATTCTGATCACCGATCCGGAGCACGCGATTCCGGTGCAGGTCAACCGCACCGGTGCGCGCAGCATCGCGCTCGGCACCGGTCGCTCGGGTCTCCTGTCGCTGCCGTACCTGCCGCAGAACACGGACGTGATCGTCGGCGACCTGCTGGTCAGTTCCGGGCTCGGCGGTGTCTATCCGCCCGGCTACCCCGCCGCGAAAGTGACGTCGGTCGTGCGCGATCCCGCCCAGCCACTGCTCGCGGTCGAGGCCGAGCCGCTCGCCGGGCTCGATCGCGTCCCGGAAGTGCTGCTCGTGTGGTTCGACAACGCGATCGTCGAGCCGGAACCGGAGCAGGAGGATCAGCCGCCCGCAACGGCGCCGCCGCCCGGTGCAGCGCCATGATGCACGGGACACGCACGAATTTCGGCTGGGTCCGGGTCGTAGTGCTGACCGTGCTCACGCTCGCCGCGACCGTGCTGCCGCTGCCGGAGCCGCTCGAGCCGTATCGCCCGAATTTCGTGGCGCTGACGGTGCTCTGGTTCTGCCTCCTTTCGCCGCGCCTGCTCGGTCTCGGTTACGCCTGGCTCGCCGGCCTCGCGCTCGACGGCTTCGCCGGCGTGCTGCTCGGCCAGCACGCGCTGACGCTGACCGTGATCGCCTATGTCGCCTGCAAGCTCAGGCTGCAGATCCGCGCCTTCCCGCCGCTGCAGCAGTCGGCCGTGATCCTGGCGCTGCTGTGGCTCAACGAGTTCCTGCTGTTCTGGATCGACGGCATCGCCGGGCACGCGATCACCGACTGGAGGCGCTGGCTCACGGTGCCGGTCAGCGCAGCGCTGTGGCCGCTGGTCAACGGTCTGTTCGCACGCTACGCGTCGAGGCGCTAGCGGCATGCGTCGCGTGCGTATCAAGGACGACGCCCTCGAGCAGCGCATCTACTTCCAGCGCTCGCTGATCGCCGTCGGCATCGTCGCCGGAATCGCCTTGTTGCTATCCGGCCGGGCGTTCTGGCTCCAGGTGGCCCAGTACGAGCACTACCTCAAGCTGTCGCAAGGCAACCGCGCCCGCATCGAGCCGCTGCCGCCGAATCGCGGCATCATCTTCGATCGGGCGGGGCGCGTGATCGCCGAGAACACGCCCGCCTACCAGCTCGAGATCCTGCGCGAGCGCGCAGGCAACCTCGAGGAGACCCTGTCGCGCCTCGCGCGTTTCGGCCTGCTCGAAGCCTCGGACGTCGGGCGCGTGCGCCAGCTGGTGCTTGCCCGGCGCTCGTTCGAGGCGGTCCCGTTCCTGCTCCAGCTCGACGACCAGGAAATCGCCCGTTACGCCGTGCACCGCCACGAGCTGCCCGGCGTGCTGCTCGAAACGCGCATGGCGCGCCACTACCCGTATGGCACGGTCGGTGCGCACGCAATCGGCTACGTCGGCACGATCAGCGAGGAAGACATGCAGCGCGTGGACCGGCAGCGCTACTTCGGCACCGGCGTGATCGGCAAGACCGGCGTCGAGCGCGCTTACGAGGACGAGCTGCTCGGCGCCGGCGGCTACAGGGAGGTGCTGGTGAACGCCGAGGGCCGTCCGGTGAGACTCGCCGGCGGCCCCGACCAGCAGCTGCGCACGCGCGAGCCGCTGGCCGGCGACGACATGCACATGACGATCGACATCGAGCTGCAGCGGGTCGCGGAGGAGGCATTCGCCGGCCGCCGCGGCGGCGTCGTCGCGATCGATCCGGCGAACGGCGACGTGCTGGTGTTCGCGAGCCTGCCGTCCTTCGACCCGAACGGCTTTGCGCGCGGCATCTCGCGCAGCTACTACCTCGCGCTGACCGAGAACCCCGACCAGCCGCTGTTCAACCGCGTGCTGCGCGGCACCTACCCCCCGGGCTCCACGGTCAAGCCGATGATGGCGCTCGCGGGCCTCGAGTACGAGGTCGTCCGGCCGGAGGACCAGGTTCACTGCCTGGGCAGCTACTCGCTGCCGGGTTCGCGACACCGCTTCCGCGACTGGAAGCGCGAGGGGCACGGAACCGTCGACATGCGGCGGGCGGTCATGCAGTCCTGCGACATCTATTTCTACCGCCTCGCGAACACGCTCGGCATCCAGCGCATCCACGACGCGATGGCGCACATGGGTTTTGGCCAGCCGACCGGCATCGACATCGCCGGCGAGCGCGGCGGCATCATGCCGTCGCCTGCCTGGAAGAAAACCGCGTTCGGGACCGCCGCGCAGCAGGTCTGGTTTCCGGGCGAGACCGTGATCGTCGGCATCGGCCAGGGCTACTGGACGGCGACACTGCTGCAGCTCGCCAAGGCCACCGCCCTGCTCTCGACCCGCGGACGCCACTATCGCCCGCGCCTCGTGCAAGCGCTGGCGGACCCGAAGACCGGCGCGGTCACGGACAATCCGCCCGAGGCGCTCGAGCCGCTCGTGCTGAACCAGCCGGAGAACTGGGAGGTCATCGTCGACGCAATGGTGGCGGTGACGACCGGCGGGACCGCTGCGCGCGCGGCGCGCGGCGCCGCCTACTCGATCGCCGGCAAGACCGGCACCGCGCAGGTGTTCTCGATCGGCCAGACCGAGAAGTACAATGAGAAAGAGGTCGCGGAACGCCTGCGCGACCACGCGCTGTTCGTCGCCTTCGCACCGGCGGACGACCCGAAGCTCGCGGTCGCGGTGCTGGTCGAGAACGGCGGCGCCGGCAGCGCGGTGGCGGCGCCGATCGCACGCGCGATCTTCGACGCCTACCTGGTGCAGGACGCGCCGCCATGATCTACGGCGAGCTCGGCGCTTCCCACACCAGGCGCACCGTCACCGGCATGGCGCGGCTGCTGAAGGCCCTGCGCCTGGACGGCATGCTGCTGTCGGGGCTCGCCGCGGTGAGCCTGTTCGGGCTGTTCGTGCTGTTCAGCGCGGCGGGCGACAACACCGCGCTGTGGTTCAGCCAGCTCGCCCGCATCGGCATCGGCTTCGCGCTGATGGTCGTGCTGGCGCAGGTGCCGGACCACTTCCTGCGCATGTTCGCGCCGGCGGCCTACGCGGCGGGGCTCGTGCTGCTCGCGGCCGTCGCGGTCGCAGGCGACATCGGCAAGGGCGCGCAGCGCTGGCTGGACCTCGGCGTGATCCGTTTCCAGCCCGCGGAGATCCTGAAGCTCGCAGTACCGATGATATGCGCCTGGTACCTGCACCAGCGCCCGCTGCCGCCTGCGCTGCGCGACGTCGTCGTCGTGCTGCTGGTCATCGTCGTGCCGGTCGGCCTGATCGCCGAGCAGCCCGACCTCGGCACGGCGCTCCTGGTCGCGGCGGCCGGCATCATCGTGCTGGTGCTGGCTGGCCTGCCGTGGACCTGGGTGTTCGGCGGCGCCGCGGTGTTCGGCGCGGCGGTGCCCGTGATCTGGCACTTCCTGCACGACTACCAGCGCCAGCGGGTGCTGACGCTGCTCGACCCCGAGAGCGACGCGCTCGGCGCCGGCTACCACATCATCCAGTCGCAGATCGCGATCGGCTCGGGCGGTGTGTTCGGCAAGGGCTGGATGAACGGCAGCCAGGCGCAGCTCGAGTTCCTGCCCGAACGCTCGACCGATTTCATCTTCGCCGTGATCGGCGAGGAACTCGGGCTGCTCGGGCTGGTCGCGCTGCTCGCGGGTTACCTGTTCATCGTCGGCCGCGGCGTCTACATGTCGCTGCAGTGCCGCGACGCCTACGCACGCCTGCTCGCGGGCAGCATCGCGCTCACGTTCTTCGTCTACGCCTGCGTGAACGCCGGCATGGTCATGGGCCTCCTGCCGGTCGTCGGCGTGCCGCTGCCGCTCGTCAGCTACGGCGGCACTTCATTCGTGACGCTGATGGCGGGCTTCGGTATCCTGATGTCGCTGCATTCCAGCAGAAAGCTCGTGGGATGAAGATGACTCAGGCGACCCGTTCGCTCTGCGCCCTGTTGCTGGCCCCTGCCCTCGCGGCGACTGCGCCGGCGGCGCGGGCGCTCGACCTGGCGCGCGAGGACGTGCGCGCGTTCGCCGCGGAGATGCAGGCCAGGCACGGCTTCGACGCGGCCTGGCTGGAGGCCGTGCTCACGGACGCGGCGATCCAGCCGCGCATCATCGAGCTGATCTCGAAGCCGGCCGAGGCCGTGAAGCCATGGCACGCGTACCGCGACCACTTCATGACTGCGGAGCGGATCGACGCTGGCGCCGTCTTCTGGAACGAGCATCGCGGGGTCATCGAGCGCGTCGCCCGCGACACCGGCGTCGCGCCGCACGTCATCGTCGGAATCATCGGTTGCGAGACTTTCTTCGGGCGCATCACCGGCAAGTTCCGCGTCGTGGACGCGCTCGCGACGCTCGCCTTCGACTACCCGCCGCGCGCCAGCTACTTCCGCGCCGAGCTCGAGCAGTTCCTGCTGCTCGTGCGCGAGGAGCGGTTCGACACGAACGCGGTGCTCGGCTCCTACGCTGGCGCGATGGGCAACGGCCAGTTCATGCCGCGCAGCTACCGTACCTGGGCGGTGGACGGCGACGGCGACGGTAAACGCGACCTGTGGGGCAGCTGGCCGGACGTCATCGCGAGCGTCGCCAATTACCTTGCCGACCACGGTTGGCGCGCCGGCGAGCCGGTCGTCGTGCCTGCCAGTCTCTGGTTCCCCGATCACGGCGCACTGGTCGCCGGCAAGCTGACGCCGGACTCGACGGTGAAATCGCTACGCGACCGCGGGCTCGCCTTCGAGACCGCGCAGGGCGACAAGTCCCCCGCGCTGTTCATCCGGGTGGATGGCGACGGCGGACCCGAACTGCGCGCGGGCTTCCACAACTTCGGCGTGATCACGCGCTACAACCGCAGCGTGCTGTACGCGCTCGCCGTCAACGACCTCGGCCGGCGCATCGAGTCGCGTATGCCGGCCGCCGGCGCCGCACCGGCCGCGTTCGCGCGATGACGCGGGCCGCGCGCCTCGCCTGCAGCCTCGCGCTGCTCGCACTCGCGGGCTGCGCGCGCGACGCCGCGCGCCCCGTGCCGCCGCCCGCGTCCGTGGCGTCGCCCCCCGGCGAGGGCGTGCCGCGCGACGAGCCGCGCGCAAAGTACGGCAACCCGCCGTTCTATGAGGTCGGCGGCCGGCGCTACGTCGTGCTGACCTCGGCCGTCGGCTACACCGAGCAGGGCATCGCCTCCTGGTACGGACCCGACTTCCATGGCGGCCGCACGGCGACCGGCGAGACTTACGACATGGACGCGATGACGGGCGCGCACCCGACCTTGCCGCTGCCGACCTGGGTGCGCGTGACCAATCTCGAGAACGGCAGGAGCGTCGTCGTGCGGCTCAACGATCGCGGTCCGTTCGCCAGGGGGCGGATCATCGACCTGTCGCGCGCGGCCGCCGAACGGCTCGACATGATCCGCTCCGGCACGGCGCGCGTGGAGGTCGTGAGTCTCGCGGGCGCCGCGCGCGTTGCGGGCGCCCCGGCCGCGGCCGCCACCTACTACGCCCAGGCTGGCGCCTTCGGCAGCCGCGAGAACGCCGAGGCCCTCGCATCACGCCTGCGCGACGCCGGCATCGCCGGCGTGGCGGTCGCCGAGTCAATCTCGGGCGGGCGGCCGATATACCGCGTGCGCGCCGGCCCGGTCGCGACGTTGCCGGAGTTCGACGCGCTGATCGAGCGACTGCGCGTCGCGGGCGCGGCGGATGCACGCCTCGCCCTTTAAATGAGTCCGCACCGCCCAGGAGGTTTACCTTGAGAATACTGCCCGCCCTGCTCCTGCTCGCCGCCACCGCTACCTCCGCCGTTGCCGCCGAGCCGCCCGTGCCGCCGCCGCCCCGGCTCGAGGCCACGGCCTGGGTCCTGGTCGACCAGTCGAGCGGGCAGGTGCTGGCCGGCCATCGCGCGAAAGAGCCGATCGAGCCGGCGAGCATCACCAAGCTCATGACCGCCTACGCCGTATTCCACGCGCTCAAGGGCGGCAAGCTGAAGCTCGATACCCTGGTGCCGATCAGCGAGCGCGCGTGGCGCTCCGAAGGCTCGCGCACCTACCTCGACCTTGGCAGCCGGGTGCCCGTCGAGGTCCTGATCCAGGGCATGGTCGTGCAGAGCGGCAACGACGCCACGATCGCACTCGCCGAGGCCATCGCCGGCACCGAGGACACGTTCGCCGCGCTCATGAACCAGTACGCCAAGCGGCTCGGCATGGCGCAGAGCCATTTCCAGAACTCGACCGGCCTGCCCGGCGACAATCACAAGATGTCGGCCGAGGACATGGCGAAGCTCGCGGGCGCGATCATCCGCGAGTTCCCGGGTTACTACCGCTGGTACTCGCAGCGCGAGTTCACTTGGAACAACATCCGCCAGCCGAACCGCAACGGCCTGCTCGCGCGCGACCCGAGCGTGGACGGCGTCAAGACCGGGATGACCGAGGCGGCAGGCCATTGCCTAGTCTCCTCCGCGCAGCGTGACGGCATGCGCCTCGTCGCGGTCGTCGCCGGCACGGAGAGCATGAAGGCGCGCGAGGATCAGAGCCTCGCCCTGCTCAACTACGGGTTCAACTTCTACGAGACGCGCGCGCTCCGCAAGGCCGGCGAGGAACTCGCCGTGCAGCGCGTGTACCGCGCCCGCGGCGGGCGCGTGGCGGTCGGCCTCGCCAGCAACCTGCTGGTGACGCTGCCGCGCGGCCGGGCGGAGCGTGCCGAGTTCAAGGTCGAGCTCGCCCCGCGCGTGTTCGCGCCGCTGACCAAGTCCGACCGCGTCGGCGTGCTGCGCGTGCTGGTGGACGGCAAGGTGGTCGCCGAAGCGCCGATCCAGCCGCTCGCCGACGTGCCGCGCGGGAACATCTTCCGCAGGATCTGGGACACGATCCTGTCCTGGTTCGCCTGAGGCCCCCGCGTGCCCCTGCCCCTGGCCTGGCTCGACGGACGCCTGCTGCCGCTCGCGGAGGCGCGCATCTCCCCGCTCGACCGCGGCTTTCTGTTCGGCGACGGCGCCTACGAGGTCGTGCCCGTCTACGGCGGCCGCGCCTACCGGTTCGACGCGCACCTGCAGCGGCTCGACCGCAGCCTGGCCGAGATGCGCATGGCGCCGCCGCTCGGGCGCGCGGAGTGGCTTGCGATCTTCGGCAAGCTGGTGCACGGCAACGGCGGCGGCGACCTTCTGCTCTACGCGCAGGTCACGCGCGGCGTCGAGGCCGAGCGCTTCCACGTCCCGCAGCCGGCCACCCGGCCGACCGTGTTCGCCTGCGTGCAGAAACTGCCGGTCGTGCCGGCCGCGGCGATCGAGCAGGGCGTCGCGGCCGTTTCCGCCGAGGACATCCGCTGGTCGCGCTGCGACATCAAGTCGACGTCGCTGCTCGGCAACGTGCTGATGCGCTGGCTGGCGGCGGATGCGGGCGCGGCCGAGACGCTGCTGCTGCGCGGCGGCCACATGACCGAGGCGAGCGCCAGCAGCGCGCACGTCGTGCTGGGCGGGCGCCTCGTGACGCCGCCGCAGACCAATGCGATCCTGCCGGGCACGACGCGCGGTGTGATCCTCGAGCTCGCCGCGCGCGAGGGCATCGTCTCGGAACGGCGGTCCGTCACGGAGGCCGAAATGCGTTCTGCGGACGAGCTGCTGATCGCTTCGGCCGGAGGCGGCATCCGCGCCGTCACGACGCTCGACGGACTTCCCGTGGGCAGCGGCGCACCGGGCCCGGTGTACCGCGCCCTGTACGCTGCGTTCAAGGCGACGCAGCGGGAATTCTCGACCGAGCTGCCGGCATGACCGGCGGGGACGAGCTGTTCCGGTTCCCGGCCGAGTTCCCGATCAAGGTCATGGGCCGCGATACGGAATCCTTCCGCACGCTGACCCTCGCGATCGTCGAGCGTCACGCGGGGCCGGTCGCGCCGGAGAGCATCAGCGAGCGCAGCAGCAGCCGGGGCAAGTTCCTCGCCCTCACCTACACGATCCGCGCGCAGAGCCGCGCGCAGCTCGACCGGATCTACCAGGATCTGACCGACAGCGGCGTCGTGCTCGTCGCCCTCTGAAGGGGCGCGTCACCTTCGTTGTCGCTCCACGAACCGTTCCAGTGGAGTCCTAGCGCCCGGCAGGCGAGCGGCGCGAGCGCGTCCGCCGCCGTGGCAACGTCCGTGCGCGCCCCCTCGGCGACGAGCTGCGTCATCGCGAGACCCGGGAGGCCGCAGGGATTGATGCGGCTGAACGGCGCCAGGTCCATGTCCACGTTGAGCGCGAGTCCGTGGTAGCTGCAGCCGCGCCGGACGCGCAGGCCGATGCTCGCGAGCTTGCGCGGCCCGACGTACACGCCGGGCGCCTCGCGCCGGCCGACGGCCGCGATCCCGTGCTGCGCGGCCAGCGCGATCACCGCGTTCTCGAGCGCGACCACGAGCTCGCGCACGCCGATGCCGAGGCGCCGCAGGTCGATGAGCGCGTACAGCACGAGCTGGCCGGGCCCGTGGTACGTGACCTGCCCGCCGCGGTCGATGCCGACGACCGGGATGTCACCGGGCGCCAGCAGGTGCTCGGCCTTGCCGTTCAGCCCCTGGGTGAAGACCGGGTCGTGTTCGAGGAACCACAGCTCATCCGGCGTCGCTTCGCCGCGCGCATCGGTGAAGGCCTGCATTGCGCGCCAGGTGGGCTCGTAGCCGGTACGGCCGAGCCGGCGGACGATCGCACTCACGCGGATTCGACCACCTCGCATTCGAGGTGCTTGGTGGCCGTCAGCGAATTGGAGATCGGGCAGCCGCGCTCGGCCTTTTCCAGCAGCATCCGGGCGCGGGCGGTGTCGGTGCCCGGCGGCACGATGAGCCGCACGCGGGTCGTGATTTCGGTGAAGCGGCTGTTGCCGTCGATGCGCTCGAGCTTGCCCTCCACGTCCGCGGACAGCGCGCGCCACTCCAGCCGCGATGCCTTCGCGATCGCGCGGAATGTCAGCATCGTGCAGTCGCCCAGCGCGGCGAGCAGCAGCGTCTCGGGCGACCAGTAGCCGCCGGGGCCGCCGAACTCGGGCGGCGGCAGCGACCGGATCTGCGCGAGGCCTTCCGAGTCGAGGCTCACCTCGCCCTCGGGCGCGATGCCGATGCGATAGTGGTGGGGAAACGGGTGCATCAGGCACCTCCAAGACCGCAGTTGTTGCCGGCGAGCGCCTGCTCCGCCCGGTAGCTCGAGCGCACCATCGGGCCGGAGACGCATTCGAGAAAGCCGCGCGCGAGCGCGGCCTCGCGGAGCGCGAGGAAAGCCTCGGGAGTCACGTAGCGCTCGACGGGCAGGTGGTTGGCGGTCGGGCGCAGGTACTGGCCGAGCGTCAGGATGTCGCAGCCTGCCGCGCGCAGGTCGTCCATGGCCGCGATGACTTCCGGGTCGCTCTCTCCGAGGCCCAGCATCAGGCTGGTCTTGGTGAGCACGCCCGGGCGATGTCGCTTGGCGTGCGCGAGCACGTCGAGGGTCTGCTGGTAGCCCGCACGCGGGTCGCGCACCGGGTGCGTCAGCCGCTCGACGGTCTCGACATTCTGCGCGAACACCTCGATGCCGGAATCCACGATCGCCTCCACGTCGGCGAGCACGCCCTGGAAGTCCGGCGTCAGCGCCTCGACCGCGGTCGTCGGGTTGGCCTCCTTGATCGCGCGCACGCAGGCGGCGAGGTGCGCGGCGCCGCCATCGGCAAGATCGTCGCGGTCCACCGCAGTCAGCACGACGTAGCCGAGCCCCATGAGGGTGACCGTGCGCGCGGCGTTTGCGGGCTCCTCGGGATCGAGCCAGCCGCGCGGGTTGCCGGTGTCCACCGCGCAGAAGCGGCAGGCGCGCGTGCACACCGAGCCCATGAGGAGCAGCGTCGCCGTGCCCGCGTTCCAGCACTCGCCGATGTTCGGGCAGTGCGCTTCCTCGCAGACCGTGCTGAGGCGGTGCTCGCGGACCGTCCTGCGCAGCGCCTCGTAGCGCGCGCCGGCCGCGAGCGGAGCACGCAGCCAGCGCGGCTTGCCGCCCGGCGCGAATGGCAGGGCGCCGGAAGACTTCTTGATGCCGTCGCGGATGGCGGTGAAGCCCTGGGGCGTGACGAACTTGTCGCCGCTGCGCGTGGGCATGCGTTCGACCGCGATCGGAATGCCTTTCAGATCAGTCACTTGAGTCAAGTCTCGCGCTGGCGAGACCGGCATTCTAGCCGACCGGCGACGAGAGGACCGGGTGCCGGAACCTGCTGAGGCGCAGTTCCGCGTCGAGCTCGGCGAGGCGCGCCGGCGTCCCGACGTCGCGCCAGGCGCCGGCATGGCGCTGTCCGGTCAGGCGGCCTGCGGCGAGGGCCGCGTCGAGCAGCGGCTTGAGCGCGCGGAAGCCGGGCGTGCAGCCGTCGAACAGCGCCGGGTCCAGCAGGGACACGCCGGAAAACGTGAGCGCCCCGGGACCCGCCGTCGCGCGGCCGCTGGACTCGAGGCCGTAATCGCCCTGGGGATGGTGATCGGGGTTGTCCACCAGCACGAGGTGCGCGAGCGAGCCGGCGGGCGCGCGCAGCGCCCCGAGGTCGAAGTCCGTCCACACGTCGCCGTTCAGCACCAGGAAGGGCGCGTCGCCGAGCAGCGGCAGCGCCGCGACGATGCCGCCCGCCGTGCCGAGCGGCTCGGGCCCCTCGACGCTGTAGCGGATCGCGATGCCGTGCGCGGCGCCGTCGCCGAACGCCTCGCGGATGCGCCCGCCGTGCCAGGAGAGGTTGACGATCACCTCGCGCACGCCGATCGCCGCGAGCGCGGCCAGGTGGTACTCGATCAGCGGGTGTCCGCCCACCTCGAGCATCGGCTTGGGCAGCTGCCCGGTGAGCGGGCGCATGCGCTCGCCGCGGCCGGCGGCCAGGATCATCGCCTTCACCGGGCGTGGCTCGCGCGGCGCGGGACGGCGGCGAAGGCCGGCACGACGATGCGCCGCAGGTATGCATCGAATTCCGAGAGTTCCGGCACCATGCCGGTGACCGCGAGCGCGTAGTCGAGCACGCGCGGCAGGTCGGCGAGGTAGCCCGGCTTGCCGTCGCGGTGCCACAGGCGCGCGAAGATGCCGAGCACCTTGACATGGCGCTGCAGGCCCATGCGGTCGAACCAGGCGACGAACTGCTCACGGTCCGCGCCCACCGGGATCCCCGCCTCGGTCGCCGCCGCGCGGTAGCGGTCGAGCCAGGCGGTGAGCTGCGCGCGCGGCCAGACCACGTAGCAGTCCTTGAGCAGCGAGACGAGGTCGTAGCTGACCGGCCCGCGTACCGCGTCCTGGAAATCGACGATGCCCGGATTGCCCTCGGGGCGCACCAAGAGATTGCGCGAATGGTAGTCGCGGTGCACGAGCACCGCCGGCTGCGCGAGCGCCTCGCCGGCGAGCCATTCGAATGCCGCGGCAATCATCGCGCGCTCACCCGCGCCGGGCGCGAGCGAGAGGTGACGCGCGAGGAACCACTCCGGAAAGAGCTCCATCTCGCGCATCAGGAGCTCGCGGTCGTATGCCGGCAGCGCAGTGGCATCGCCGGATTGCAGCCGCACGAGCGCATCGACCGCGGCCGCGTAGAGCGGCTCCGGGTCCGCACCCTGGCCGAGCGCCTCGAGGTAATGCTGGCGGCCGAGGTCGTCCATCAGCACGAAGCCCTGCTCCGCGTTCACGGCGAGCACCGCCGGCACGTGCACGCCGGTCGCGGCGAGGATGCGCGCGACCCGGAGCCACGCTTCGAGGCTTTCGCGCTCCGGCGGCGCGTCCATCGCGACCTGCGTCGCGCCGCCGCGATGCACGCGGAAGTAGCGCCGGAAGCTTGCGTCGGCGGACGCGGGCGCGATGCGCTCGACGGGCGGGCCGGGCAGGCCCGCGATCCATCGTTCGAGTCTGTCGAGCCGCGGATCGGCGGTATCGTTCGTTGTCATGCAGGGGCGACGGCCGGGGTGCCCGCATTATAGACTTGCCGCATCCCGTGATTTCCCGACAAATCATTACGTTGCTCGCCGTGACCGGCCTCGCGCCGTCCGCGATCGCCGCCGAGTGCGCCTGGCCGGCAGCGGAAGCGGCCACCGCGGCGGCGGAGCGCGCGACAACCGTGGAAAATGCCGGGGCGGAGAACCCGGACGATCTGCCGGTGCAGATCCGGAGCGAAGGCGGCACCGAGGTGACGCGCGCGGGCGACGCCAGGCTAACGGGCGGCGTGACGATTTCGCGAGGCGACCGCCAGGTGACGGCCGAGTCCGCGACCTACGACGCCTCCGAGCGCCGCTTCGACATCGAGGGCAATGTCGAGTTCCGCTCGCCGGAGCTGCGCCTGAAGGGCGGCTCGGGCAGCTGGAACGCGCTCGGCACCGGTCAGTTCACCGGCGCCGAGTTCGAACTGCCGCAGCGGCCCGCGCGCGGCTCCGCCGCGCAACTCGAGATGGCGCGCGACGGCGTGCTGAAGCTCGACGACGTGCGCTTCACCACCTGCCCCGCGGGCAACACGGACTGGGAGCTGCGCGCCTCCAGCATCGAGATCGACCAGCAGGCCCAGCAGGGCCGCGGCCGCAATGTCCGCGTCGACCTCAAGGGAATCCCGATCCTGTACACGCCCGTGATCAGCTTCCCGGTCGGGCCGGCGCGCAAGTCCGGTTTTCTGTTTCCGTCATTCGGCAACTCGGACAAGAGCGGCTTCGAGATCGGCGTGCCCTACTACTTCAACCTCGCGCCGAACTACGACCTGACGCTCACGCCGTTCCTGCTCTCGCGCCGCGGCTTCGGCCTCGGCGCGGACTTCCGCTATCTGACCGGGCGCAGCCGCGGCAAGACCGGTACCGACTACCTGCCGGACGATGACCTGTACGGCGACGACCGCCGGCTGTCGACGCTCGTGCACCGCACCGACTTCACCGACCGGCTGCGCTTCGACGCGGACCTCGCGGACGCGAGCGACAGCCGCTACTTCGAGGACTTCGGCCTCGGCCCTGACGGCACCAGCATCACGTTCCTGGACCGCAACCTGCGCCTCGCCTGGCTCGGGCGGGGCTGGCGCCTCGACGGACTGGTGCAGGACTTCCAGGTCATCGACCGCGACGTCGCGCCGCTCGACCGGCCGTACTCACGCGTGCCGCAGCTCGTGTTCACCGGTCTCTGGCCGATGCCGGGCGGCCTCGAGGCCTCGTTCGATGCCGAGACCGTGTGGTTCGAGCGCGATGTGGGCGTCACGGGCCTGCGTGCGGACGCGGAACCGCGGATCGCCTGGCCGCTGCGCGGCCTGGGCTACCACCTCGAGCCGAGCGCCGCGTGGCGTGCGACCGCGTACGAGCTGTCGGACACGGCGCCCGGCGACGACGACTCTCCCACGCGCGGTGCGCCGATCCTGTCGCTGGATGCGGGTCTCGTGTTCGACCGGCAGGCCGGCGAGCGACGTCAGTTCCTGCACACGCTGGAACCGCGGCTGCGCTACACCTGGATCCCGTTCCGCGAGCAGGACGACCTGCCGCTGTTCGACAGCGCGCGGCCCGACCTCAACCTCGTGCAGCTGTTCCGCACCAACCGCTACGTCGGCGCGGACCGACTCGGCGACGCGAACGAACTCGCGGCCGGGATCACGACCCGCCTGCTGCGCGCCGAGACCGGGCAGCAGTACCTGAGCGCGACCATCGGCCAGCGCTTCTACTTCGAGAGCCCGGCGGTCGTGCTGCCCGGCGAGATCCCCGAGAGCCGCAGCGCCTCGAACCTGGTCGGCGAGGTCGAGTTGACCGCCTGGCGCAGCTGGAGCGCGCGCGCCGCGATGGAATGGGACGGTGAGAGCTCGAACACGCTGCGCGGCGAGGGCAGCGTCCAGTACCGGCCCTCCGAGAGCACGGTCGTGAATCTCGGCTATCGCTACCGCGAGAGCCTGCTCGAGCAGTGGGACGCAGCGCTCGCCTGGCGGCTTTCACCGGCCTGGCAGGTCTACGCGCGCCAGGTCTACTCGACCAGGGAAGACAAGTCGATCGACCGCTTCGCCGGTTTCGAGTACACCGGCTGCTGCTGGCGCCTGCGCCTGCTGGGCCGGAACTACGTATCCAACCGGACCGGGGAGAGCGACAACTCCATCCTCCTGCAGGTGGAACTCACCGGCCTTTCCTCGGTCGGAACCCGCAGCGGCACTTTCCTGGAAAGCGCCATTCGGGGATACTCCCCCGCCACTTCCACCACCCGGAACCCGTCCCTCAGCCCATGACCCGATTCCTCGGCGGCCTGCTGTCCCTGGCGCTCCTCGCCGGCCACGCATACGCGCAGACGCGCGACATGTCATCGACCGGCGTCGCGCTCGACCGCGTGGTCGCGATCGTCAACGAAGGCGTCGTGCTGCAGAGCCAGCTCGACGCGCAGACCGCGATGATCGAGGAGCGGCTGCGCGGGCAGGCTACGCAGCTGCCGCCGGCCGACGTCATCCGCCAGCAGGTGCTCGAGCGGCTGATCCTGCAGGAAATCCAGATGCAGCGCGCCGGGCGGATCGGGGTGCAGGTGCCCGACGAGATGCTGAACGAGGCGCTGCGCGACGTCGCGCAGCGCAACAACATCCCCTTCGAGCAGATGCCGGCGGCGCTCGAGGCCCAGGGCGTCGACTACGCGGGCTACCGGGAGGAAATGCGCCGCGAGATCATGATGCAGTTGCTGCGCCAGCGCGACGTGTTTCCGCGCATCTATGTCTCCCCGCGCGAGCTCGAGCAGGCGCTCGTGCGCGACGCCGGCCAGGCAGGCGTCAACACCGAGTACGACGTGTCCCACATCCTGCTCTCGCTGCCTGAGGCGGCGACGGTCGAGGAGATGGCGAAGGTCGAGGATCTCGCGCGCGACATCCGCCGCCGCGCGATCGAGGGCGAGGACTTCGGCCAGCTCGCGCTCGCCTACTCCAAGGCGCAGTCCGCGCTCGAGCGCGGCAAGCTCGGCTGGCGCCGGCTCGGCCAGCTGCCGCAGTTCATCGCCGACCAGATCGCCGGCCTGCAGACCGGCCAGGTCAGCGAGCCGATGCGCACACCCACCGGTTTCCACCTCGTGCGGCTCGACGGCGTCCGGGGCGGCGACAGCGGGCCGGTCATGGTCGAGCAGGTGCACGCGCGCCACATCCTGATGCGGCCGAACGAGGTGCAGGACGACGCGACCACCCGCCAGCGCCTCGCGGCGATCCGCGACCGCATTCTCGCCGGCGAGGACTTCAGTGCCCTCGCGAGCGTCACTTCCGAGGACCCGGGCTCGGCGCCCCACGGCGGCGATCTCGGCTGGACCGCCCCGGGCTCCTTCGATCCGCAGTTCGAGGAGGTGCTCGCGGGCCTCGCGGACAATGAGATCAGCGAGCCGTTCCGCACCCGGTTCGGCTGGCATGTCGTCCAGCTGCTGGGCAAGCGCACATACGACCAGAGCGACGACATGCGCCGCCAGCGCGTGCTGACTGCGCTGCGCGAGAGCAAGGTCGACGAGGAGACCGAGCTGTGGCTGCGACGCATGCGCGACGAGGCCTACGTCGAGATCAGGAATCCCTGAGCGCGTTGGCGCGGCTCGTCATCACGACCGGCGAGCCCGCGGGCGTCGGTCCTGATCTCGCGCTCGCCGCGGCGCTGCTCGACTGGCCCGCGGAACTGGTGTTCGCCGGCGACCCGGATTTCCTCGCGTCGCGCGCCGCGCGGCTCGGCCTCGCGCTCGCACCCTCGCGGTGGCGCGATGACGAGCCGCCCGTGCCGCACCGCGCCGGCACGCTGCCGGTCCTGCCGCTGCCGCTCGGGCGCGAAGTAGAGGCCGGCCGGCCCGACCCCGCCAACGCCCGCTACGTGCTCGGGTTGCTCGACGCCGCTGCCGGGCGATGCCTCGCCGGCCGCTGCGACGCGATGGTCACCGCGCCGGTGCAGAAATCCTCGATCTGCGACGCCGGCATCCCGTTTCGCGGCCACACCGAGTACCTCGCCGCCAAGAGCGGGGGCGCGCAGCCCGTCATGCTGCTGGTGGCCGGGCGTCTGCGCGTCGCGCTCGCGACCACCCATCTGCCGCTCGCCGAGGTGCCGCGCGCCATCACCCGCGAGTCGCTCGAGCGCACCGCGCTGGTGCTCGAGCGGGGCCTGTGCGAGGACTTCCGGCTGGCCGCGCCGCGTATCCTGGTGTGCGGGCTGAATCCGCACGCCGGCGAGGGCGGTCACCTCGGCCGCGAGGAAATCGAGGTCATCCGCCCGGTGATCGAATCGCTCGCCGCGCGGGGCCTCGCCGTCTCGGGGCCCGTGCCCGCCGACACCGCCTTCACGCCGGCCTCGCTCGAGCGCGCCGACGCGGTGCTCGCCATGTTCCACGACCAGGGCCTGCCGGTGATCAAGCACGCGGGCTTCGGCCACGCGGTGAACGTCACGCTTGGCCTGCCGTTCCGCCGCGTCTCGGTGGACCCCGGCACGGCGCTCGACCTCGCCGGCACCGGTCGCGCCGACCCGGGGAGCCTGTTCGAGGCCATCCGCCTCGCCAGCCGGCTCGGGGCCGGCTGACCGCCGCGGTGGTTCGCGCGCGCAAGCGGTTCGGGCAGCACTTCCTGCACGACCCGGGCGTGCTCGCCCGCATCGTCGCGGCGATCGACCCGCGTCCCGGCGAGCGCATCGTCGAGATCGGTCCCGGGCGCGGCGCGCTGACGCTGCCGCTGCTCGAGCGCTGCGGCAGGCTCGACGCCATCGAGATCGACCGCGACCTCGTCCCGGAGCTCCGGGCGCGCGCGGCGGCCGTCGGCGAGCTCACCGTGCACGTGGTCGACGCGCTCGAGTTCGACTTCCAGGCATTCCGCGGCACGGGGGCCTGGCTGCGCGTGTGCGGCAACCTGCCGTACAACATCTCGACGCCGCTCCTGTTCCACCTGCTCGAATCGCGCGCCGCCATCGCCGACCTGCACTTCATGCTGCAGAAGGAAGTCGTCGACCGCATGGTCGCGCCGCCGGGCGGCAAGGAGTACGGGCGCCTCACGGTGATGCTCGCCGCGGCCTGCAAGGCGACCGCGCTGTTTCGCGTCGGCCGCGGGGCGTTCCAGCCCCCGCCCGCGGTCGACTCGGCCCTCGTGCGCCTCGTCCCGCACGCTGCCGACCCCTTTCCGCTGCCGGATGCGGCCCGATTCGCGCGCCTGGTCGCCGCCGCTTTCTCGATGCGCCGCAAGACGCTGCGCAATTCGCTGCGCGGCCTCGTGGACGAGGCCGGATTCGCGGCCGCGGGCATCGCCGCGGACCGGCGCCCGGAGACGCTCGCGCCCGCCGAGTTCGCGCGCCTCGCGGCGCTATAATGGCCGCGCGATGGGCATGTACCGCAGGATCCTGCTGGTGGTCGATCTCGGCGAACAATCCGAGCGCATCGGCGCCCGGGCGCGCGACCTCGCCGCCCTGATGAACGCGGAGCTCTCGCTGCTGCACGTGGTCGAGTACGTGCCGGTCGAGCCGATGGGCGAGACCCTCCTGCCCGCGGTGCAGATCGAGGAGGAACTGGTGCAGCGCGCGACCGCGCGTCTCGCCGAATTCGCGGAGGGGCTCGGCATCGGCGGCGCCCGGCGCCAGGTCACGGCCGGCAACATCAAGGCCGAGATCGTGCGCGCGGCGCAGGAGCAGGAAGCCGACCTGATCGTGCTCGGCAGCCGCGAGCGCCGCGGCCTCTCGATCCTCGTCAACTTCACCGAGGACACCGTGCTGCACGCCGCGTCCTGCGACGTGCTGGCGGTGCGCCTGCGCTAGGGCGACATGGCCGGCACGGGCGACAACCGCATCAGCGTCAATGTCGACACGCGCTACCTCGAGGACCAGTCGGACCCCGGGGAGCACCGCTTCGTGTTCGCGTACACGATCACCATCCGCAACCGCGGCACCGTGCCGGCGAAGCTGCTCACGCGCCACTGGGTGATCACCGACGCGAACGGCAAGGTGCAGGAGGTCCGCGGCGAGGGCGTGGTCGGCGAGCAGCCGCACCTGATGCCCGGCCAGGGTTTCCGCTACACGAGCGGCGCCGTGCTCGAGACGCCGGTCGGTTCCATGCAGGGGTCCTACCAGATGCTCGCGGACGACGGCGAGCGGTTCGAGGCGCCGATCCCGGCATTCACGCTCGCGATTCCCGGCACGATTCATTGACAGCGGCGCAGTAGTGGCGCACTACGCGATCGGCGACCTGCAGGGCTGCCACGCGGAGTTCATGGCGCTGCTCGAGCGCCTGCGCTTCGACCCGGGCCGCGACCGGCTCTGGCTCACCGGCGACCTCGTGAATCGCGGCCCCGCCTCGCTCGCCGTGCTGCGCGAAGTTCGGGCCCTGGGTCGCGCGGTCACCGTCGTGCTGGGCAACCACGACCTGCACCTGCTCGCCCTCGGCTTCGCGCCGAAGACCGCCAGGCGCCGCGACCGCGAGCTCGAGGCCGTGCTCGAGGCACCGGACGCGGCGGAGCTCCTCGACTGGCTCGCCGCCCGCCCGCTGCTGCACCGCGACGGCGCGCTCGGCTGGACGCTGATCCACGCCGGCGTGCCGCCGCAGTGGACGCTGGACCAGGCCGAGTCCTGCGCGCGTGAAGTGGAGCGCGCCCTGCGCCGGGACGCGGCCGCGCTGCTCGAGGAGATGTACGGCGACACGCCGGATCGGTGGTCGGCGGGCCTTGCGGGCAGCAACCGCCTGCGCTTCACCGTCAATTGCCTGACGCGCCTCAGGTTCGTCGACCGCGACGGCCGGCTGCTGCTCGCCTGCAAGGGCCCGATCGCCGAGGCGCCTGCCGGCAGCCTGCCGTGGTTTCGCCATCCCGAGCGCGCGACCCGGGACGATCCGCTCGTCTTCGGCCACTGGTCGGCGCTCGGCTTCCTCGCGGAACCCCGCTTGCTCGCGCTCGACACGGGCTGCGTCTGGGGCGGGTCGCTGACGGCAGTGCGTCTCGATCGCGCGGCGGAGCCGGTGCGCCTGCCCTGCCGCGGCAGTCGCCGGCCCGGCGACTGATCAGTCTTTCGCCCTCAGCGCCTTGCTGTTGCCTTCCGTCCGGCCCGCTTCCAGGGCCTGGGCCTCCTCCACCGACTGGACGCCGGCCAGGATCTCGAACCTGAGATCGATGCGGTTGCCGACCAGCTGGTGCGGAATGCAGTTGACGTCGCCCGCGACCGAGCGCGTGACGAGCTTCGGCAGGATGCGGTCGCGGAAGACTTCGACGAGCTCGCAGTCGCCCATCTCGAGGCCTTTCGGTGAATTCCTCTTGATCACCACCGGTTTCCACACGCCGAGCACCGGATCGCCGACGCCCGTCTCGCCGGGCTGCGGGATCCGGGGGGCATAAAAGGTGATCTTGAGGCGTGGGAATTCGGCCACCCGGCCATAGCCGTATTCGCAGTTGCGCTCGACGATCTTGAAGTCGTCGCGTACCCCGAGTTCCTTCAGCAGCAGCTTCATCTTGCTCTTGAGCCCGCTGCAGGTGTAGTGGGTCGTGAATCCCATGTACGTGATGTCGACCTGGTGCAGGGTCCAGGCGGCAGGCACCTCGGCCGGCAGGCCTTCGTCGGCGAAGGCCGGGAATGCCGCGAGCAGCGCCAGGGTCGGAATTGCGGCGCGCAACGCCATCAAGGGACTCCTGTCAGGGTACAGAACTCAGACCCGGGGTCGGCCGGTGGGGTTCCATCAGATCACTATAATTGCACGATGACGGTCATGCAGTTCGTGTGGGGCGGCCAGCCGTACCGGGTCGACTTTGCGAACCCCATTTCCCTCGCCATCCCGCTCGACTTCGCGGGCCCCCAGCCCGCGTGTTTCGGCGCGCCGCGCGCGGGTGCGCAGCCGCTGCGCGCCGGTGGCTTCACCGGCGACACGCGCGCGGGCGGCAGCTGCAACTGCGAGGTCCTGACGCTCGCGCCGCACTGCAACGGCACGCATACGGAATGCGTCGGCCACCTGACCGACCAGCGCGTCGCGGTCAGCGAGTGCCTGCCCGGCGGTGTCGAACTCGCCCGGCTCGTGACGGTCGAACCCGTGACCGCCGGGGACGCGGGCGAGGACAGCGATCCGCGGCCGGCACCGGGTGACCGCCTGGTGACGGCGGCGGCGCTCGCGGGCTGTGTGGCGGACCACGCGGGCCCGCGAACCACGGCGCTCATCGTGCGCACGCAGCGGGACGGGCAGCCGCTGCGCCGCTACGAAGGCGAAGCGCCCGCGCCCTACCTGTCGCGCCAGGCCGCCGCCTGGCTGGTCGAGCGCGGCGTCGAGACGCTGGTGCTCGACCTGCCCTCCGCCGACCGTGCCGACGACGGCGGCCGCCTGACCGCGCACCGCGTGTTCTTCGGCCTGCCGCCCGGGTCGCGCGACGTGAGCGCAGCGCGCCGTCCGCGTGCGAGCATCACCGAGCTCGCGTGGATCCATGCCGGGGTCGCCGACGGCTGCTACCTGCTCGACCTGCAGATCCCGCCCTTCCTCAGCGACGCGGTGCCCTCGCGCCCCCTGCTCTATCCCGTGCAGCCGGCATGAACGCCGACCATTCGCTCGAAGCGGCGCGCGCGCGCGACGCGGCGGACCCGGCGAATGCGCAGCGCGGGCAGTTCCACTTTCCGCGCCGGCCGGATGGCGGCGAGGTCGTCTACCTGTGCGGCAATTCGCTCGGGCTGCAGCCCCGCCGCGCGTCCGCCGACGTCGAGGCGTTCATGGACGAGTGGCGGCGGCTCGGCGTGCTCGGCTATCACGACCCGCAGGCCGACTGGCTGAACCTGCACCAGCGCCTGCTGCCGACCGCCGCCGCGCTCGCCGGCGCAAGGCCGGCCGAGGCGGTCGTCATGCATTCGCTGACGATCAACCTGCACCTGCTCATGGCGAGTTTCTACCGGCCGACCCGCGAGCGGCACGTCATCCTCATCGAGCAGGGCGCTTTCCCCTCCGACCGGTATGCGGTCGCCTCGCAGATCGCCTGGCACGGCTTCGATCCGGCGACGGCCCTCGTACAGGTCGGTCCGCGCGCGGGCGAGCACCTGCTGCGGCACGAGGACCTCGTGGCCGAGATCTCGCGCCAGGGCGCGCGGCTCGCCCTCGTGCTGCTGCCGGGCGTGCAGTACCTGACTGGCCAGCGCCTCGACATCGCGGCGCTGGCGGGGGCGGCGCACGGCGTCGGCGCGCTCGCCGGCTTCGACCTCGCGCACGCGATCGGCAACCTGCCGCTCGCCCTGCACGACTGGAACGCAGACTTCGCCGCCTGGTGCTCGTACAAGTACCTGAACGGGGGCCCCGGGGCGACGGCCGGCGCCTTCGTGCACGAGCGGCACTTCGGCAGCGGCCGGCCGCGCCTGGCCGGCTGGTGGGGCAACGACCTCGATACGCGCTTCGAGATGGCGGAACCGTTCCGGCCCTGCCACGGCGCCGCCGGCTGGCAGGTGAGCAATCATCCCCTGCTCGGCATGGTGCCGCTGCAGGCGTCGTTCGCGCAGTTCGCGGCCGTCGGACTGCCGGCGCTGCGTGCCCGCTCGCTGGCGCTCACGGGGTGGCTGGAACGGCTGCTGGACACGCGGCTCGCGGGCCGTATCGAGATCCTGAGCCCGCGCGATCCCGAGGCGCGCGGCGCACAGCTTTCCGTACGCCTCAGCGGCACGCGCGGCAGCGGCCGTGCCCTCTTCGATCGCCTGCTCGCCGAGGGACTCACCTGCGACTGGCGCGAGCCGGACGTGATCCGCCTCGCGCCCGCGCCGATGTACAACTCCTACGAGGACTGCTGGCGCGCCGTGGCGCTGATCGACGCGGCGCTCAGCGCCTGACGAGCGTCACGAAGCTGAACGGATGCGCATGGCGCGCGTCCGCATCGTGCCGTTCACGGAAGGTTTCGCGCCAGTCGGCGCGGTCGAAGCCTGCGAGCCAGACGTCGCCTTCCGGCGCGGCGTGCACCTCCGTCAGCTCGAGGCGGCCGATGATCGGCCAGGCGATCGAGAAGAGTTCCGCGCCGCCGATCACGAACAGCGTCGCCGCGCCCGCGCGCGCGGCGGCCTCCTCCAGCGAAGCGACCCGCTCGGCGCCGGGCGCGTGCCAGCCGGCGCTGCGCGTCAGCACGAGGCTGCGCCGCCCCGGCAGGGGCCGGCCGATGGAGTCCCAGGTCTTGCGACCCATGAGCATCGCGTGGCCCATGGTGAGCGCCTTGAAGCGCTTGAGGTCGTCGGGCAGGTGCCAGGGCAGGCCGTTGCCGCGGCCGATCACGCCGTTGTCAGCCATCGCGACGATTGCGACCGCGCTCGCCCGCACGGGCGCGCTTCAGACCGCGACGGGCGCGCGGATCGCGGCCTGCGGCTCGTAGCCGAGGACCTGGAAGTCCTCGTACCGGTAGTCACCGATATCCGCCGGACGGCGCAGCAGCGCAAGCGTCGGCAACGGCAGCGGCGTGCGCGCGAGCTGGGTATCGGCCTGCGCCAGGTGATTCAGGTACAGGTGGCAGTCACCCCCGGTCCAGATGAGCTCGCCGACCGCGAGGTCCGCCTGCTGGGCGAGAATGTGCGTCAGGAGCGCGTAGGACGCGACATTGAACGGCACGCCGAGGAACACGTCGGCGCTGCGCTGGTACACCTGCAGCGAGAGCCGGCCGTCAGCCACGTAGCACTGGAAGAAAGCGTGGCAGGGCGCGAGCGCCATCTTCTCCAGCTCGCCGACATTCCAGGCACTCACGATGATGCGCCGCGAATCCGGTTCGTTGCGCAACTGGTGAACGACGCGGGCGACCTGGTCCAGGTGCCGCCCGTCCGCAGTCGCCCAGGCACGCCATTGCCGGCCGTAGACCGGCCCGAGCTCGCCGGCTTCATCCGCCCACTCGTCCCAGATCGTCACGCCCTTCTCCCGCAGCGAGCCGACATTCGTCTCGCCGCGCAGGAACCAGAGCAGCTCCTCGATCACGGACTTCACGTGCACGCGCTTGGTCGTGACCAGCGGAAAGCCCGCGCTCAGGTCGAAGCGTAGCTGCTGGCCGAACACGGAGCGCGTGCCGGTGCCGGTGCGGTCCGATTTCTCGGTGCCGTGATCACGGATCAGGCGCAGCAGGTCGAGGTAGGCGCGCATGTCAGAGGTAGTTTCCCGAAGGCTGACGCCGAGTGTAAGCCCAGCCGAGCATCGCGAGGCCGGCAATCAGCACCGGCAGCGACAGGAGCTGCCCCATCGTCAGCCAGCCGAAGGCCAGGTAGCCGAAGTCGGCATCCGGCACCCGGATGAACTCGACGGCGATGCGGAACACCCCGTAGAGCGCCAGGAACAGCCCCGCGGGCGCGAGCCGCGGGCGCGGCTTCGCCGTGAACCACCAGAGGATCGCGAACAGCACTAGGCCCTCGAGCGCCGCCTCGTAGAGTTGCGACGGATGCAGCACCTCGCCGCGCACCTGTACGCCCCAGGGCAGGTCCGTGGGCTTGCCCCACAGCTCGCCGTTGATGAAGTTGCCGATCCGCCCGGCGAACAGGCCGACCGCGGGCAGGGGCGCCATGAAGTCGAACACGTCCGCGATGCGCCGGCCCCGGCGCCGGGCGAAGAGCGCGATGGCGATCATGACGCCCGCGAGCGCGCCGTGGAACGACATGCCGCCCTGCCAGACGCGAATGATCGCGAGCGGGTCGGCCAGCAGCGAGTCAAAGCCGTAGACGAGGATCCAGCCGAGACGACCGCCGAAGATCACGCCGACCGCCGCAAAGAAGATGAGGTCGTCGACGTCCACCGGCTTCCAGGTCGAGCCGGGCGCGGCCGCGCGCCGGCGCCCGAGCCACCAGCCGGCGACGAAGCCGAGCACATACATGAGCCCGTACCAGTGCACCTTGACCGGGCCGAGCGAGAACGCGACCGGATCGATATCGGGATACGCGATCATCCGTCGGTCACCCGGAACAGGAAGGCCCTGAGATAACGCGTCTCGTCGATCGCCGGGTGCACGGGATGATCCGGGGACTGCCCGCCCACGGCGACCAGCTGCGCGAAGCGCCCGAGGTGGCGCGCCGCGCGCTGCACAGCATCCACCAGCTCGCCGGGCGCGAGGTGATACGAGCAGGAGCAGGACATCAGGAGCCCGTCGCGGTCGAGGAGCTGCATGGCGAGCTGGTTGATGCGGCGATAGGCCGCGAGCCCCTTCGGGTGATCCTTGTTGCGCTTGATGAACGCCGGCGGATCGACGACCACGGCATCGTACCGGCGCCGCGCGGCGTGCAGGGCCTCGAGCGTGTCGAATGCATCGCCCTCGAGCAGCTCGACCTCGAGCCCGTTGGCGTCAGCCGTCGCCGAGGCCGCGGCGAGCGCCGGCCCCGAGGAGTCGACGCAGGTGACCGACTGCGCGCCGGCACGCGCCGCCTGCAAGCCGAAGGCGCCGGCGTAGCTGAAGACGTCGAGCACGCGCGCGCCGCGCGCATGGCCCGCGAACAGCGCACGGTTCGAAGTCTGGTCGAAATACCAGCCGGTCTTCTGGCCCGCGGCGAGCGGGACGCGGAAATTGACGCCGCCTTCCGGCACCTCGACGGTATCCGGCACGTCGCCGAAGGCGGTCTCGACGTAGCGCGGCAAGCCCTCGAGCTCCCGGACCGGCGAGTCGTTCTTCCACAGGAGTGCCGCCGGCGCGACGACCTTGACGAGCGCCTCCTCGACCCAGGTCTTCATCGCCTCCATGCCCGCCGTGCCGAGCTGGGCGACCAGCACATCGCCGTAGCGATCCACGACCAGGCCCGGCAGCAGGTCGCCTTCCCCGTACGCCAGCCGGTAGCAGGACGCAGCCGCGAACCGGCTGCGCAGCGCGAGGGCGACCTTGAGCCGGTGCACGAGCAGCGACCTGCCGGGCGGATAGTCGGGGTCGCGGCCGAGGAGGCGCGCGCTGATAAGCGTGCGCGGATTCACGTAGGCGTAGCCGAGGAAGCGGCCGGCGCTCGACTGCACGGCGGCGTGCGCACCCGGTTCGAACGCCGTGAGTGGCGTCGCCTCGACGTCCACCTCGTTCGAGAAGATCCACAGATGGCCCGCCTGGAGGCGGCGTTCCTCCTGGCGTTTCAGAACGAGCGGCGGCAGCGCGCTGCCCGCGGCGGCGGCGGATTCGGGCTGGCTCGACATGCGGGAACGAAGCGCGGTGGCTATAGTGACCGCAATTCTAACCGACCCCGGCGGCATTCATGAACCGGCTCGCCGGCGAAACCAGTCCCTACCTCCTCCAGCACGCGGCGAACCCGGTGGACTGGTATCCCTGGGGCGAGGCGGCGATTGCCAGGGCGCGCGCGGAAGACCGGCCGATCCTGCTGTCGATCGGCTACTCGGCCTGCCACTGGTGCCACGTGATGGCGCACGAGTCGTTCGAGGACGAAGCCACGGCCGCGCTCATGAACCGCCTGTTCGTCAACGTCAAGCTGGACCGCGAGGAGCGACCCGACCTCGACAAGGTCTACCAGCTCGCGCACCAGCTGCTCACGCAGCGCGGCGGCGGCTGGCCGCTCACCATGTTCCTCGCGCCCGACGACCTGGTGCCCTTCTTCGGCGGCACTTACTTCCCGAAGGACGCCCGCTACGGCATGCCCGCGTTCGCGGACCTGCTCGAGCGCGTCGCCGGCTTCTACCGCGCACAACGCGACAGCGTGCGCAGCCAGAACGCGTCGCTGCGCGACGTGTTCCGCGAGATCCTGCCGCCGGCACCGCAGGCCGGCACCGCCATCACGCGCGAGCCGGTCGAGCTCGGGCGGCAAGGACTCGCGGCGAGCTTCGATGCGCGCCACGGCGGCTTTGGCGGCGCACCGAAGTTCCCCCACCCCGCTGCCATCGAGCTCCTGCTGCGCGAGGACGATACGCGGCCGATGGCGCTCCTGACGCTGCAGCGCATGGCGGAAGGCGGCATCTTCGACCAGCTCGGCGGGGGTTTCTGCCGCTACTCGGTGGATTCGTCCTGGATGATCCCGCACTTCGAGAAGATGCTCTACGACAACGGCGCCCTGCTCGCGCTGCTCGCGGATGCGTCGGTCGCCGCGGACGACGCGGACCTGCGCGAGGCCGCGCTTGCGACTGCCGGCTGGGCGCTCGGCGAGATGCGTGCCCCGGGCGGCGCTTTCTACGCCGCGCTCGACGCGGACTCCGAGGGGCACGAGGGGAAGTTCTACGTCTGGCGGCGCGAGGAGGCCGGGCTGCTGCTCACGGCCGACGAGTACCGCGTCCTCGCGCGCCGCTATGGCCTCGATCGCGAGCCGAATTTCGAGGGCGCCTGGCACCTGCACGCCTTCACCAGTCTCCCGGACATCGCCCGCGAGTCCGGCCTGCCGCAGGAACGCGTGAAGACCCTGCTCGACGCCGCGCGCGCGAAGCTCCTCGCCGCGCGCGGCACGCGCGTCCGGCCCGGCCTCGACGACAAGGTCCTCACGGCCTGGAACGGCCTGATGATCCGCGGCCTCGCGATCGCCGGGCGGCGGCTGGCCGCGCCGGCGCTGACCGACGCCGCCCTCGGCGCGATCGACTGCCTGCGCCGCGAGGCTTGGCGGGGGGGCCGCCTCTACGCCGCATGGAAGGATGGCGCCGCGCGTTTTCCCGCCTATCTCGACGACCACGCGTTCCTGCTCGACGCCCTCCTCGAGGCGCTGCAAACGCGCTTTCGACCGGAGGACCTCGAGTTCGCGTGCCGGTTGGCCGATGCGCTCCTCGAGCGCTTCGCCGACCGCGAGCACGGCGGATTCTGGTTCACGGCCGAGGGGGCGGACACGCCGCTCGGGCGCTCCAAGAGTTTCGTCGACGAGGCAATGGCCGCCGGCAACGGTGTTGCCGCCCGCGCGCTCGCGCGGCTCGGCTGGCTCATTGGCGAGACGCGTTATCTGGACGCCGCGGAAGCGGCCGCCCGCGCCGGCTATGCCTCGCTCGCGCGCGCGCCCGACGCGCACGCGGCCATGCTGATCGCGCTCGATGAATGCGTCGAGCCCGTCGAGATCGTGGTCGTGCGCGGCGTGGGCGAGGACCTGTCCGCGTGGCAGGCCGCGCTCGCGGGCAGGTACGCGCCGCGGCGGATGGTGCTGGCGATTCCCGCGGACGCCGCAGGACTGCCGGAGGCGCTCGCGGCCAAGCGCGCCCGGCCGCAGACCGTCGCCTACGTCTGCCGCGGGCCGGTGTGCTCGGAGCCGATCGAGCGGCTCGACGCGCCCGGGCTCAGCGCTGCACCGCCTTGAAGTCGGCAAGCCCGGGGTCCTCGCTCGTACTGCGCGGCAGCGAGTCGCCGACCTCGATCCAGCCGGCGCGCTGGTCGTAGAAAATGTGGCACTGCGGCTCGCGGTCGATAGCGCCCGGGAAGGCGGGGCGGACGACGTGGATCTCGCCCGGGCAGACGGTGGACGCGAAGAACAGCGTCGTGCCGCAGGTCGGGCAAAAGCCGCGCCGGCTTTGCGGCGTGGACTGGTACCAGGCGGGCTGCGCGGAGCCCGGCAGGTAGCGGAAGCGCTCCTCGGCCGCGCCCACCCAGCTCACGAACGCGGCGCCATGCGCTTCGCGACACCAGCGGCAATGGCAGTGCGCGAAGAACAGCGACGGCGGCGTCACCGCGAAACGCACGGCACCGCACAGGCAGCGGCCCTCGAAATCGCCTGACGGCAGCCACTTCGGATCGGTCATCTCGCACCCCGCGCGAGCCGCAGGCTCGCAGCCGCCTGGAGCATCACGCCGGCAAACAGCGCGTAGAGCCCGGACGCGCTGAGCGCTCCGGGCGCGCGTCCTGCCATCGGCTCGGCGAAGAACGCGAAGAACAGCATGACGGCGCTCGCGAGCGCCAGCAGCGACCCGGCAATCGCGGCGCCACGACGCCCGGCGCCGTCGGGCAGCGCGTACCGGAGGCCGAGCGCGAGGTTCACGAGGCCGGCTGCGAGGATGTAGATGTGGCGCGAGCGGAACAGGAGGCGGTCGCCCCAATCGAGCGTCGCGAGCGCCGGATGGTGCCCGGACATGACGAGCCCCGTCACCAGGAAGGCGCTGACCGTGATCGCGCCGACGACGAGGTGCGCCGTGCGCAGAGTCCCCTGCATGCGGCTAACATTACATCCGGTGAACGCAGCATACGAGTCCCCGCCCCTGCCCGGCTTCGCCGACATCGAGGCGGCCGCCACCCGGCTCGCCGGTGTCGCGCGCCGCACGCCGCTGCTCGGCGACACTCCGCTCGACGAGGCCGTGGCCGGCCGCCTGCTGTTCAAGGCCGAATGCCTGCAGCGCAACGGCTCGTTCAAGTTCCGCGGCGCGTACAACCGACTGGTGCAGCTTGATGCCGCGGCACGCCGCGCCGGCGTCGTCGCGTTCTCGTCCGGCAACCATGCCCAGGGCGTTGCGGCCGCGGCGCGCATGCTCGGTATCCCGGCGACCATCGTGATGCCCGCGAACGCACCGGCCATCAAGCTCGAGAACACACGCGCGCTCGGCGCCGAGGTCGTGCTCTATGACCGCTTCAGCGAGGATCGCGAAGGCATCGCCCGGCGGATCGTCGCGGAGCGCGGCGCGACGCTGGTGCCGGCCTACGACGACCCGCATATCGTCGCCGGCCAGGGCACGGCCGGCCTCGAGCTGGTGCAGCAGGCACGCGAGCTCGGGCTCACGCCCGACCAAGTGCTGGTCCCGACCAGCGGCGGCGGGCTCACGGCGGGCACGGCGATCGCGGTGCGCACGCTCATGCCGGCCGCGGCCGTGTACGGCGTCGAGCCCGAGGCCTTCGACGACACGCGGCGCTCGCTCGCGGCCGGTACCCTGCTGAACAACCCGCCCGAGGCGCGCTCGATCTGCGACGCGCTGCAGTCCTCGCCGCCGGGGCGGATCACGTTCGCCATCAACCGCGGGCTGCTGGCCGGTGTCCTGACGGTCAGCGACCGGGAGGTCGAGACCGCCATGGCGCGCGCCTTTCGCGACCTCAAGCTGGTGGTCGAGCCGGGCGGCGCGGTCGCGCTCGCGGCCGCGCTGGCGGGAAGGCTCCCGCTCGCGGGCCGTACGACGGCCATCATTCTCTCCGGCGGGAACGTGGATCCCGCCACCTTCATCGCCGCGCTAACGCGCTAGGGGCGGGTCGAGGAATTCGACTTTACCGGTCTCGAGCGAGTACCAGGCGCCGGTCACGACCAGGCCGTCCCTGGCGATCAGGTTCTCGATGATGGCCGAGCCGTGCCGCAGCTGTTCGACGGAGGCGCGCACGTTCGCCGTCATCGCCGCGTGCTCGACCGCGAGCGCGCCCTCGGACTCGTGGCGCGCGACGATTCCCGCCACGCCCGGCTTGATGCGGTCGACGATGTCCAGGATGTGCGGCGAGGATTCCCGCGCCGGACGGTGCAGCTCCTCGATCGTCGCCTGGATCGCCCCGCAGGACGAGTGACCGAGCACCACGACCAGGCGCGTGCCGAAACGGTCGGCGGCGAACTCGACGCTGCCGATCAGCGACGGCGCGACGATGTTGCCAGCGACGCGGATCACGAACAGGTCGCCGGGGCCCTGGTTGAACACGAGCTCGACCGGCACGCGCGAGTCCGAGCAGCCGAGCACGATCGCGAACGGCTCTTGGGCCGCCGTGAGCTTGGCGCGCCGCGCGGCGGTGATGAGCGTGCCGGTGCCGCGCGCGTTGGCGGCGAAACGCGCGTTGCCCTCGCGCAACCGCGCCAGCGCGTCGCGTGCCGGGACGCCGCGGCTCACGGCGCGATCTCCGACTCGAGCTGGGCGAGAAAGGCGTGCAGGAACGCCGTGCGGCGCTCCGCCTCGCGCCGGCCGGCGGCGGTCTGCATCGTGCCCGCGAGTTTCAGCAGCTTCGCGTAGAAATGATCGACCGAGGCCCCCCGGTCGTCGGGTTCACGCTTGCGGCAGAACGGATCGACCGGCGCGTACACCGGCCGGCCGAGCGCCGCGCCCACCGCGAAGCAGCGCGCCAGCCCGATCGCGCCGAGCGCGTCGAGCCGGTCCGCGTCCTGCACCACCTTCGCCTCGAGGCTCTCGGGCGCGATGCCGGCGGAGTAGCTGTGCGCCTCGATCGCGTGGCGGATGCCGGGCAGCGCGGCAGCGGGATAGCCGGCGGACTCGAGGAACCGGAGCGCGTGTTCCGCTGCGAGGCGCGAAGCGCGGCCGCGCTCGGGCGAGTCCTTCGCGACGTGGACACAATCGTGCAACCAGGCGGCCGGCAGCACGACCTCGGGACGCGCGCCCTCCTTGGCTGCCAGACGCATCGCCGTGGCGACCACTCGTTCGAGGTGCGCGGGCCCGTGACCCGGGTCGCAGTCCGGCTGCTCGGCGATGAAACGCCGGAAGCGCGGTTCCCAGGCGCGGCGCAGCGACTCGGCCGCGTCCTCCGGCAGCGCGCTCAACGCCGAGCCCTCGTCCGCGCGGCGGGCGCGCGCCGGCGCGCCGGCCGGCGTGCGCGCTTCGCGAGCGCGACCGCGAGCGCTTCGCGCGCCCAGGCGGCGAGCTCCTCGGGATCCTCGAGCACGTCTGCCGGCACCTGCCAGTAGGCCATCACCTGCTCGGGCCGGTCCGGAAACGGGCAGAAGGGCTTCGAGCCCGCCCGCTCATAGCGCGCGCGATTCGAATCGCCGGTCTTGAAGTACAGCGTATCGTCGTCGATCAGCGCGAAGAACAGCCCGTCGAGGTAGAGACCGACGCCGCCGAACATCGCGCGCGGCGTCACGCGCCCCGCCGGGGCGAGCTGCTCGAGGACGAAGTCGCGGAAGTCGTCGCTGACGGCCATCCGCCTAGTCTAATCGGCAAACGCGCCGAGGACCCCGGTGACGTTGGTGCCGATCTCGGCGACCGCATAGCCACCCTCCTGCACCAGCACGGTCGGCAGATCGAGCGCCGCGATGCGCTCGCCCATGAGCGGGTAGTGACGGCTTTCCAGCTTGAAGGCGCTGATCGGGTCGGCGGCAAACGTGTCGACGCCGAGCGAGACCACGAGCGCCGCGGGCGCGTAGCGGCGGATGGCCGCGAGCGCCTCATCGAGCGCCGCGGCATAGGCCTCCCAGCCCGTGCCGGCCGGCAGCGGCAGGTTCAGCGTGTACCCCTCGCCTAGTCCGGCGCCCCGCTCGTCCGCGTAGCCCATGAACCATGGATACTCGGTGTCGGGGTCGCCGTGCAGCGAGATGCACTGGACGTCGTCGCGTTCCCAGAAGATCTCCTGCGTGCCGTTGCCGTGGTGGTAGTCGACGTCGAGGATAGTCACCCGGCGATGGCCTTCGTCGCGCAGGTATTGCGCGGCGAGCGCGGCATTGTTCAGGTAGCAGTAGCCGCCGAAGGTGCTGCGCGCGGCATGGTGGCCCGGCGGCCGGCAGAGCGCGTAGGCCGCGCGCTCTCCCTCGGCCACCAGTGCCGCCGCGGTCATCGCGCACCGCGCCGCGGCGAGCGCGGCGTCCCAGGTGCCGGCGCAAATCGGCGTGCTCACGTCGAACGAGAAGTACCCGAGCGAGCCGCTGATGCCGGCGGGCCGGCGGTCGCGGCGCAGGCCGCGCGCCGGGAAACCGCTCGGGAGCACGTGCCCCTGCCGGCCTTGCGCGACCCAGCGCGCGTGCACGCTGCGCAGGAACTCGATGAACTCCGCCTCGTGCACGCGCTCGAGCCGCGACTCCGGAATCGCGCGCGGCGCGACCAGCGTGTAGCCGCCGCTCATGAGCGCCGCGCGGATGATCTCGGCGCGCTCCGGCGTTTCGAAGGTCGGCACGAGCGCGCCGCGGTACAGTTCGACGCCGCCGGCGTGGCCCGCGTGCAGGGGGGAATAGACGGCCTTCATGCGGCGTGCTCCTCAGGCGATGCGCGCGAGTGCGGCGTGGATCCGGTTGCCGAGATCCCGGTGCCGCTCCGGGTCGAAGGCCGGCGCCGCCTCCCAGTTGTAGGCCCAGGGCTGCGCCGTTCGCAGGCTCTCCGGTTCATCGTGGTAGCGCGGGATCACGTGCGCGTGCAGCGCGGGGTCGAGATTGCCGAACACCGCGTAGTTGATGCGCACCGCGCGCGTCACCGCGAGCACCGCATCGCCAAGCGCCGCCATGTCGGCCAGGAAGGCGGCGCGCTCCGCGCCCGCCAGCGCGTTCAGCGTCGGCACCACCGGGTCGGGCAGCAGCAGGCAGTAGCCGGGCAGCACCTGCGGGTTGCCGAGCACCGCCCAGCCCGACGCGAGCCGCGCGATGAAGGTCGGGTCCTCCCCGGCGCGCAGCAGGTCCACACGGCGATGAATTGCGGTCGTCATGCGAGCAGCGGGTCAATGAGCGTCAGTAGGCAGCCAAGCGCGCCGCGGTTCGCGTCGAGCACGGCCCTACCGGCCGCGCCCATGAGCTTGCGCCGTTGCGCGTCGCCGAGCAGCGCCACGACGGCCTGCGCCAGTTGCCGCGTGTTCGCGACGATCCGCGCCGCTCCGGCGTGCACCAGGAGCTGGGCGATCTCCTCGCCGTTGAAGTTGTGCGGCCCGGTCAGCACCGGCCGACCCACCGAGGCCGGTTCGAGCAGGTTGTGGCCGCCGATCGGCACCAGGCTCCCGGCCACGAAGGCGACATCCGAGGCCGCATAGAACATCATGAGCTCGCCCATCGTGTCGCCGAGCAGCACGCACGTTTCCGGCCGGACCGCATCGCCACGGGACCGCAAGGCGGCGGTTTCGCGGCGCTTCGCCAGCAGGTCGCGCACCGGCTCGAAGCGCTGCGGGTGCCGCGGCACGAGGATCAGGAGAGCATCCGGAAAGCGCGCCAGCACCTGGCGGTGCGCGTCCAGCACGATCGCCTCCTCGCCCTCGTGCGTGCTGCCCGCGACCCAGACCGGGCGGCCGGCGAGGTTCTGCGCGCGCCAGTGCCGGCCACGCTCCTCGATGCCGGCCGGCGGCTGGAAGTCGAACTTGATGTTGCCGGTGACGTGCGTGTGCTCCAGCGCCGCGCCGATCGAGCGGAAGCGCTCCGCGTCCGCCTCGCTCTGCGCGGCGATGATGATGCCGCGCGAGAGGGTCCTGCGGAACAGGGACATCAGGCGCCGGTACTTGCCGATCGAGCGCGGCGAGACGCGCGCGCTCGCGAGCACCAGCGGCACTGACCGGCGCCCGCATTCGCCGTAGAGGTTCGGCCACAGCTCCGTCTCGAGGATCATCGCGAGCCGCGGCTGCACCCGGTCGAAGAACCGTCGCACCGAGCCCGGCAGGTCGAAGGGCACGTAACGCAACAGCACCGCATCGCCGAACAGGAGCCGTGCGCGCGCGGCGCCGGTCGGCGTCACGGTCGTGATCAGCACCCGGCAGGCCGGGTGGCGCCGGCGCAGCTCGCCGACCAGCGGCTGCGCGGCCTGCACCTCGCCCACCGACACCGCGTGCACCCAGATCACGGGGCCGGCGACCGCCGGCCCGAAACCGAAGCGTTCGGCGAGGCCGCCGCGGTAACTCGGGTCGCGCAGCCCGCGCCACAGCTGCACCAGGATCGCAAATGGCGCCGCAAGGTAGATGAGGACGTTGTAGAGCCAGGACATCGCGGGTCAGGCGTCGTGCGCGCGGCGCAGGATCTCGAAGCCCGACTGCCAGTCGTGCGGCCCCTTCCCGGATTTCGCGAGGCTGCGCGCCAAGCGGTCGAGCACGCGCCCGCGCCAGGCGCCGGGCTCCCGGATGCGGCCGCGGTCGAAGTCCAGCACCCAGACCTCGCCCTGCGTGCCGAGCATCACGTTGCGGCAGTTGAGGTCGGCGTGCTGCACGCCGGCGTCGTGGAAGCGTCTGAGGCAGCGGCCGATCTCGGCCCAGCGGGCCTCCGCCATCGGCCCTGCGGCGAGTACATCCTCCATCGAGCGCGCGCCCGCGAGTCGTTCGGTGATGAGCTCCGCGCGGTACGCGAGCCCCGCGCGGCGGTAATGGCCTGCGACCGGGGGCGGCACCGGCAGGCCGAGCGAGCGCAGCACGTCGAGCAGGCGCAGTTCGCGGAACGAGCGCGTGCGCTCCTCGCCGAGCCACAGGTAGCGGTCACGCGCGAAGCGCGCCGCGAATCCGCCGCGCAGGTAGCGCCGCAGCACCCAGCTGCGGGCGTCATCCTCGATCAGCTGCACCGAGCCGCGGCCGGCGGCGAGCTCGCGGAGCGCCCCCCGCGCGCGCCAGTGGTCCGGCTCGAAGATGCGCGCATCCGGCTCCCCCACGCGCCGGGGATCGTAGAGGATCGCGCCGCGGTCGATGGCCTGCCGCTCGAGCATCGGCGGTCAGCGGGCGAGGACGTACTCGGCGCTGCAGTACGGGCACTTCGCGAAGCCCGTCTGCTCGATCGGCAGGTAGACGCGGGGGTGGCTGTTCCACAGCGACATGGCGGGCATCGGGCAGGCGAGCGGCAGGTCCGCCGCGGTCACGTCGTAGCGCGCGCGCGCATTCGGCGGCTGCAAGGGGCTCTCGGTGGGCATCGCCTGATTATACGGGCTCGGGGTCGGCGCCCGCGACCATCACGCGGTCCCAGACCGCGGCGACCCCGGCGCGCATCGCCGCGAACTCGCCCGCGTCCGCGAGCGCGGGGCGCTGCTCCAGCGACAGGTGATGGGCCGCGCTGCGGTACGCCCGGTAGGCGTCCACGAGCCGGTCGATCACCCGGTGATCCACGAGGGCCGCCGAGCCCACCGACTCGAGATGGCGGATCGTGTCCGCGAACTCGGCGAGCGGCGGGTGCGTATGCACGTGCCGGAGCACCCAGTACTGCGCCAGGAACTCGATGTCCGCGATCCCGCCGCGGTCGTGCTTGAGGTCGAACCGGCCGTCGTGCTGCCGGCCGTGCTCGGCGCGCATGCGCTCGCGCATCGCGAGGACGTCCTCGCGCAGCGTGGCCCGCTTCACCGCCTCGACCAGCACCGCGCGGCGGATGGCGGCGTATCGGGCGCCGAGCGTCGCGTCGCCCGCCACCCAGCGCGAGTGCAGCAGCGCCTGGTGCTCGTAGGTCCAGGCCTCGCGCCGCTGGTACGCCTCGAACGCGTCGATCTGCGTGAAGGCGAGACCGCCCTTGCCGGAGGGACGCAGCCGCACGTCGACTTCATACAGGCGGCCGGCCGGCGTGTGCACCGTCAGGACGTGCACGAGGCGCTGCGCGAGGCGCAGGAAGAACACCGCGTTGTCCACCGATTTCGGTCGCGCGGTCTGCTGGTTTCTGCCCGCCGAGTCGTGCAGGAAAACGAGATCGAGGTCCGAGGCATAGCCGAGCTCCATGCCGCCGAGCTTTCCGTAGCCCGCGATGCCGACCCGCGGCGTGCGCACTCCGCCCCCGTCCTCGTAGCGCGGCTCGCCGTATTGCAGGGCCGTGTGGCGCCAGGCGATCGCCAGGGCCTGCTCGACGATCAGCTCCGCGACGTCGGTCAGCCGGTCGCTCACCTGCATGAGCGGCAGCCGGCCGGTGAGGTCCTGCAGCGCGATGCGGAAGGTCGCTGCGCGCCGGAAATGACGCAGCGCGTCGAGGCGCTGCTCCTCGTCGTCGCCCGCGTGTCCGAGCCGCGCGGCGAGCTCGGCCGCGAACTGCGCGCGGTCCGGCAGCGTCTCGAACACGCGCGCGTCCAGCAGCTCGTCGAGCAGCAGCGGGTGCGCGGCCACTTGCCGCGCGAGGTACTCGCCCATGCGGCAGGCCTCGACCAGGCGCTCGAGCGCCTGGGCGTTCTCGTTGAGCAGCGCGAGGTAGGCCGTGCGCCCGCCAATCGCCTCGACGATGCCGAGGAGGCGCGCCAGCAGCGGCCGTCCGCCCGTGTCCGTGCCCGCCTCCGCGCGCGCGACGGCCGCGAGCATGCGCGGCACGAGCACCACGAGCCGCCGGCGCCCGAAGGAGTCGAGCCGGCGGAAGTACGCCGACTGGCGCAGCTCGTAGAGGAGACGCGCCGCGGCCGGCGCATCGGCGAGACCGAAGCGAGCGACGTCTTCGACCACACGCTCGAGCGCGGGCTCGTCCATCCACAGCGATTCGAGACCGCCGCCAGCCGCGGCGTCGGGCCCGCCACCGCGGCCGAGCACCACGGCGTCGAAGTGAGCCGTGACGCGGCGCCGGTATCCGTCGAGCGCGGCCGCGAACGGCACCCAGGCGTCAAAGCCCATCGCGGCGGCGAGCCGCCCGCGGCCCGCGGCGTCTTCCGGCAGGGTGTGCTCCTGCGCGTCCGCCGCCATCTGCAGGCGGTTCTCGACGCGGCGCAGGAAGGCGTACGACTCGGCGAGTTCCGCGACCGTCTCCGGCGCGAGCAGCTTCGCGCCCGCGAGCCGCGGCAGCGCCGCGAGCAGCGACGGCGTCTGCAGCGCCGGCTCGGTGCCGCCGCGGATCAGCTGCTGCGACTGCACGATGAACTCGATCTCGCGGATGCCGCCCGGGCCGAGCTTCACGTTGCCCTGGAGTTCACGGCGCTCGACCTCGCGCGCGATCATCGCCTTCATCTCGCGCAGGCTCTCGTACACGCCGAAATCAAGGTAGCGCCGGTACACGAACGGGCGCACGACGTCGGCGTAGAGCGCGCGGTAGCGCCCGCTGCCCATGATCGCGCGCGCCTTGACCCAGGCGTAGCGCTCCCAGTCACGGCCGTGCTGCTGCAGGTAGCCCTCGAAGGCCGCGAAGTTCATCGCCAGCGGCCCCGGCTCGCCGAGCGGCCGGAGGCGCATGTCCACGCGATACACGAAGCCCTCGGCGGTGCGCACGTCCAGCAGGCGGATCAGCGACTGGCCGAGCCGCGTGAAGTACTCCTCGTTCGCGACCGGACGCGGGCCGTCGGTCTCGCCGCCCTCCGGGAACAGGAACACGAGGTCGATGTCCGAGGAGAAATTGAGCTCGCCGCCGCCGAGCTTGCCCATGCCGATGACGAGGAGTTCCTGCGCCTCGCCCGCCGCCGAGCGCGGCGTGCCGTAGCGCCGGGCGAGCGCGCGCTCCGCGAAGGCGCGGGCGGCGACGATGGCGGCATCGGCGAGCGCGGAGGTCTCCTCCATCGTCTCGGTGAGCAGCGCGAGGCCGGTGAGGTCGCGCCAGGCGATGCGCACCAGTTCCCGTCGGCGCAGGCGCCGCAGGGCGTCCATGAATCCGGTCTCGTCGCCGGCCGCGATCCCGGCGACCTGCGCCGTGATCTCGCCGGGCATCCGTGCCCGCTCGAGTTCACCCGAGTCCGCAAGGCCGGGCAGGAGCGCCGGATCGCGCGCCGCCGCCTCGGCGACGAAGCCGCTCGCGGAAAATACCGCCGCCCGCCGCGCTTCCAGCGCGGGCGGCAGCGCGGCGCCGGGCATCGCCTGCATTCAGGACGGTCCTCGACCGGAACGGAACGCCAATGGTAACGTCCGGCACCGTGGTTGCCCTGCTCTTTCTCGCCGCCGCTGCAAGCCTTCTCCCGCAGGCGTCGGCGGTACCTGGCGGCGTGGTCGCGGTGCCGATCGATGCGCCGGCGGACGCACGCCCGGTCGCGACGCTCGACGGCGCGCGCACGATGGTGCTGCGCGACGGGGACCGCTGGCTCGCCATCGTCGGCATCCCGCTCGACACGAAGCCCGGACGCCTGGAATTGGTCGTGGGCCAGGGCGGCAAGGTCACGCGCATCGGCTTCGACGTCGCCGCCAAGCAGTACGACGTCCAGAAGCTCAAGGTGGCGCCGAGCCAGGTGAACCTGTCCAAGGCCGATCTCGAGCGCACCGAGCGCGAGCGCACGAAGATCCGCGCAGCACTCAGAACCTACACGGACCGCCTGCCGGAAACGCTGCGGCTGCAGCCGCCCGTGCCGGGCGAGCGCTCGAGCTCCTATGGCCTGCGGCGCTTCTTCAATGACCAGCCGCGCAGCCCCCACACGGGCATGGACATCGCCGCGCCCGCCGGCACGCCGATCGCGGCGCCGGCGGCCGGCACGGTCGTCGACGCCGGCGACTATTTCTTCAACGGCAACACGGTCGTCCTCGACCACGGATCCGGGCTGGTGACCATGTACTGCCACCTGAGCCGCACGGACGTGAAGCCGGGCGACGCCGTCGCCGCCGGCGATACCCTCGGCGCGGTGGGCGCCACCGGACGCGTGACCGGGCCGCACCTGCACTTCGGCGTGACGCTGAACGGCACGATGGTGGACCCGGCGCTGTTCCTGCCAGCCAGCCCGCCGTGAGAGCGGCGCGCTTCGTGTTGTTCGCCTATGGCTTCCGCCCGTTCTTCCTGGCCGCGGGCCTGTACGCGATCATCGCCGTCGGCGCCTGGATCTCGTTCCTCGCCGCCGGGCTGGCGCCGTTCGGCGCGCTTCCGGCGCGGCTCTGGCATGGTCACGAGATGCTGTTCGGCTTCGTCGGCGCAGCCGTCGCCGGATTCCTGCTGACTGCGGTGCCGAGCTGGACCGGTTCGCGCGGCTTCGCGGGCCCGCCGCTCGTGCTGCTCGCAGCGCTGTGGCTGATCGGGCGGATCGCCTTCGCCGCCGCGGCGTGGCTGCCGTGGGCCGTGATCGCCGCCGCCGAGCTCGGCTTTCTGCCGCTGCTCGCCTTCCTGATCGGCCGCTCGCTGATCCGTGAGCGCAACCGCAACTTCCCGATGCTCCTGATCGTCGCCGCCCTGTGGCTCATCGATGCCTGGTGCCTGTGGGCGCTGGCGGCCGGGGACGACAGGCAGGCGGGCCTCGCGCTGCGCACCGGCATCGGTGTCATGCTGCTGCTCGTCACCGTCATCGGCGGGCGCATCGTGCCGGCCTTCAATCGGCAGTTTAAATTGTTGACAACTTGAGGAAAATCAAAGGCATAAGGGGGGTGTACGGCGTCTGTACGGCGCGCCTCCGAGACCGTCATCCCGGAGTACTTCGCCTTCCAGTTGTAGAACGTCGCCTCGGAGATCCCGTGCCGCCGGCACAGCTCCTTGGTCTTCGCTCCGGCCTCCGCCTCCCTCAACAC
>VGUH01000003.1 GCA_016874295.1 Gammaproteobacteria bacterium
GGCGTCGTTCTATCGACTTCGTCGGGCGGGCGCCTTCAAACGCTGGAACGACGCTGTTGCGGCGTGAGGTTCGGTGGCAAGCTTCACCTCGCCCGGTGACGTTAACTTGTCAATGCCGTCGTGGTACCTCAACGCTCACCGGTCTGGTACCACGAATAAGTACCACGACACCGGTGAACTACCCCGAAACAATACGAAACGCCATGCGCTCGGAACACCCGGAGATTCAAGGGAATTTCCGGTATTCCGAGACAGCATGAGCTGTCATGGAAATGATAATTGGCGGAGAGAGAGGGATTCGAACCCTCGATGGGCTTTTGACCCATACACCCTTAGCAGGGGTGCGCCTTCGACCACTCGGCCATCTCTCCGAAGGGCGCAAATGATACGCACCGGCCGGAAAGCCGGCAAAGAAGTTGCGGTAACCGGTCAGCCGATCGCGGGAGCCGCGGAATCCTTGCTGTTCTCGGCAGGCTCGCGCCTCTCGCTGGAGATGCGCTCGTAGATTTCTTCGCGATGCACGCCCACGTCCTTCGGCGCGAGTACACCAATGCGCACCTGGTTGCCCTTGATGCCGAGGACCGTGACGGTGACGTTGTCACCGATCATCAGCGCCTCGCCAGCGCGACGCGTCAGGATGAGCATGCCCTTCCCCCAGCTAGGCGTTTCCGGTCGAACGTGCAAAAAATGATAGCATAAGGTTTCAGGCTCTAGATTATGTCAAATAGTCAGGGTTGAGCGCGGTCAAGTCCGAATGCCGCGTGCAGCGCCCGGACGCCCCGCTCGAGATCTTTCTCCGCCACCAGCACGCTGACCTTGATCTCCGATGTCGAGACCAGGCGTACCTGGATGCCTTCGTCCGCGAGCGTCGCGAACAGCTTCGCAGCGACGCCGGCGTGCGAGCGCATGCCGGAGCCGACGATCGCGAGTTTCGCCACGCGATCATCGACGGTCACGGCGGCGCCCGCGTATTTCGCTGCGGCGTTGCGCGCGAGTTCGAGCGCGCGCGCGTAATCGTCGCGGTGCACGGTGAAGGTGAGGTCCACCCGCCCGCCGCGCGGCGCCGCGATCACGATCATGTCCACCTCGATCGATGCCGCGGCCACCGGCGCGAGCAGCGCATGCGCGACGCCCGCCTCGTCCGGCACCTGGGTCAGGGAGATCGCGGCCTCGTCGCGGTTGAAGGCGATGCCGCAAACGACAGGGGCTTCCACGTTCGGGTTCTCCTCGCAGATCAGTGTGCCGGGTCCCGGCTCGAAGCTCGACAGCACGCGCAGCCGCATGCCGTGGCGCGCGGCGAACTCGACCGAGCGCAGGTGCAGCACGCGCGAGCCTTGTCCGGCGAGCTCGAGCATCTCCTCGAAGCTGACCGTCGGCAGGCGGCGCGCCTCGGGCACCATGCGCGGGTCGGTCGTGTACACGCCGTCCACGTCGGTCAGGATCTGGCATTCGTCGGCGTCGAGTGCGACGGCGAGCGCGACCGCGGTCGTGTCCGAACCGCCGCGGCCGATGGTCGTCAGATCGCCGTTTTCCGCGCGGCCCTGAAAGCCGGCGACGACCGGCACCACGTCCTCGGCGAGGTCGCGTTTCAAGCCGTCGCAGCCGACGCGCGCGATGCGCGCGCGGCCCGCCGGACCGGTCGTCTCGAGCGGCATCTGCAGCGCGTTCCAGGAGCGCGCCCGGCAGCCGGCATTGCACAGCGCCATCGCGAGCAGCGCGGTGGAGACCATCTCGCCGGTCGCGAGCAGCGCGTCGAGTTCGCGCGCGTCCGGCTGCGCGCAGACCTCGCGCGCGAGCTCGACCAGCCGATCGGTCGAATCGCCCATCGCGGAGACGACCACGGCCACCTCCTGCCCCGCTTGCCGCAGCGCGATGATCCGGTCCGCCACGGCATGGATGCGCGCGACGGAACCGACCGAGGTTCCGCCGTACTTCTGGACGATCCGCATGCGTCTGGATTGTTTCAGGTTTCGGCGGGGATCGGCAGGGCGGTCGCGAACTTCAGGCGCTCCATCGAGAACAGCGCCGAGACGTCAGCGAGACTCGGCAGGCGCGCGATCAGGTCCTTGTAGGTGCGGTCATAGCCGGCCATGTCGGCGACTACGACCTTGAGCAGGTAATCCACGTCGCCGCCGATGCGGTGACACTCCTGGATCTCGGGCATGGCCGCGATCACCTCGTTGAGCCGGCGCGCCCAGTCGGCGCTGTGCTCACGCGTCTTCACGCGCACATAGACGGTGAGGCCGAGCCCCACCTTCTCCGGGTTCACCAGGGCGACGCGCCCCGCGATGACGCCCGCCGCCTCCATCTGGCGGATGCGTCGCCAGCAGGGGTTCACGGACAGCCCTACCTGTTCGGCGATCTGCTGAATGGGGAGCGAGGCGTCTTCCTGCATCAGGGCGAGAATCTGCCGGTCGATGCGATCCAGCTTGGACATCCAAGAAGAATAGCATAATTTCCCACGTTCTTAAACAAAATACGCAAAATATGGGACAATATTTGAATTGGACGCAAGTATGCTGCCGACTATGAGTGCCTTCAACCGGTTGTTCACCGATCACCCGGCGACCGTCGACGAGACCTACCGGCAGCACTTCCTCATGGCCCTGGGGTTCGGTCTGCACATGATCTGGGGCGGACTGCAGTGCCTCGTGCACGCCTTCGTCCCGGGACTGTTCGAGAAGAGCGGCAGCAACATGATTCGCGAGCTGCACGAGCGGATGGTGGTGAACCGCCACCGCACCGCGCAGCCGCAGGCGTTGCCGCTGGAGACGCGCAAGGCGGCGTGACTCAGCTCCGGCGCAGCTTGACCTGAAGCTCCTTGCGCCGGTAGTCGATGATCAGCGTGTCGAGGAGTCCGAGCACGTCCATGCCGATCAGCATGGCGGGCTCATTCGTCATCTGCCAGTGCTCGAAGATCGCGAAATCCGCGAAGGTCATCGCGGGATTGCGCACCCACACTTCTCCGAGCGCAAGCGCCGGCGTGTCCAGCCGGTCGCCGAACTGCACGTCGAGGGTCGAGCTGATCACCTTGTCGGGCAAGGCCGCCTGGTCCTGGCGCCGGCGGCGTTCGGCGAGCGCAGCGCGCAGCGCCTCGTTGCCGAGCGTTGCCTGCCCGCCCGTGTCGATGATGGCCTTGACCGGCACGCCGCCCATATGGGCGTCCGTGACCAGCAGCCGGCCGCGCAGGAACTTCACCGGGATGGTCATGAATCCGCCCGCCGCACGCTGGTTCTTCGAGCGCATGATGGTGATACTGTCGCGGCGGAAATCGATGTGGATGCGCTTGTTCGCGAGGCCGTCCATGCCGAGCACGCCCTCGGCACCGCCGAGGGCATCGGGGATCACCGGCAAGTGCCGCGGTTCCAGCAGGAGGTCGCCGTACTCGAGCGTCCGCACCGGCACCATCGGCACGCTCACGGAGCCGGTCACGCCGCGCAACATGACCCTGTTCGTGTCGTCCAGGCTGATGCCGATCGCTTCGGCGACCCGCGGCGTCAGCGCCGAGTGACTCGCGCCGGTGTCGAGAACCAGGCGGAACGGGCCATGCCCATTGACGAGGACCGGAGCCCAGATGCGTCCGATCCGGTCGCGCCGCGTCGGCGCGACATACCGCGGCTCGTCGGCCGTGACGGCAAGTTCATCGAGCGTGGTCGCAGGCAACGGTTCCTGCGCAGCCGGCTGCGCGACCGCCTGCGCGAGCATGACCAGAATCGGCAGGGCGAACACTCCCATGTTACCTCCGACTGCCCTACCCGGGTTCAGGTTCCCCCGAGTTGCCGGGCGACGAGTTGGGGCACGGCCTCGAGGGCGGCCTCCAGCTTGGCCGGGTCGTTACCCCCGGCCTGGGCGAAGTCCCGCCGCCCGCCGCCGCGCCCGCCGACGATCTTAGCCACTTCCCCGATCAGGGTCCCCGCACTCACTTTGTCGGACACGGTGGCCGATACGGAGGAAACGAGCGAGACCTTGTCGACCGCGAGCTGGGCGCCCAGCACGACGACCGAGTCGCCGAGTCGGCTCCTGTAGCGGTCGGCTGCGTCGCGCAGCGACTGGGCATCCGCACCCTCGATCTTCGCGGCCAGGACGTTCACGCCGTTGACCTTGACCGCCTGGGCAGCCAAGTCGGCACTGCCGCCCGCAGCGAGCCTGGCGCGCAAGCCTGCCATCTCGCGCTCGAGCTTCTTCTGCTGCTCGAGGAGCTGCGCGACCTTGCCCTCGAGCTCGGCCGGCGTCGCGCGCAGGGACCCGGCGACTCGCTTCAGCGTCGCCTCGGCCGCGCGCACCGCTTCCAGCGCGCCTTCGCCCGTCACCGCCTCGATGCGACGGATGCCGGAGGCGATGCCGCCCTCGCCCGTGATCTTGAACAAACCGATGTCGCCGGTGCGCTGCACGTGCGTGCCGCCGCAGAGCTCGGTGGAGAATTCGCCGAACGACAACACGCGTACCTCGTCACCGTACTTCTCGCCGAACAGGGCCATGGCGCCCGCCTTGATCGCGTCGTCGTAGGCCAGGTGGCGGATCTGGCCCGCGCGGTTCGCGCGGATCTCAGCATTGACCATCCGCTCGATCGCCTCAAGCTCGGCGGGCGTCACCGGCTGCGTGTGCGAGAAGTCGAAGCGCAGCCGGTCCGGCGCCACCAGCGAGCCTTTCTGGATCACGTGCGCCCCGAGCACCCTGCGTAGCGCCGCGTGCAGCAGGTGCGTCGCAGAGTGGTTGAGCACCGTCGCCTGGCGGGTCGCCGCATCGACGCTCGCGGTGACCACGTCGCCCTTGCGGAAGCTGCCAGCCTCGACCGCGCCGATGTGCAGATGGGCGTCGCCGAGCTTTTTCGTGTCGGTCACGCGAAACCGGGCCGCGCCATTTGTGAGCGTGCCGACGTCGCCTATCTGGCCGCCGGACTCCGCGTAGAACGGCGTACGGCTGAGGACGATCTGGGCCGCCTCGCCAGCGCTCGCGAACTCGACTTCCGCACCGCCTTTCAGGATGGCCACGACCTTGCCTTCGTCACGCAGGTGCTCGTAGCCCGTGAACTTGCTCTCGGCATCGATCGCCTCCGGAGCCCGCAGATCGACGCCGAACTTGCTCGCGGCGCGCGCCCGCTCGCGCTGGGCCTCCATCGCCCGCTCGAAGCCTGCCTGGTCGATGGCGAGCCCGCGCTCACGCGCGATGTCGGCCGTGAGGTCGACCGGAAAGCCGTAGGTGTCGTACAGCTTGAAGACCGTGTCGCCCGCGATCGTCTTGCCCTCGAGCTTGCCGATCGCCTCTTCGAGCAGCGCCATGCCGACCTCAAGCGTTTCGGCGAAGCGCGCCTCTTCCTGTTGCAGCACGCGCACGACGTGATCAGCGGCCTTCGGCAGCTCCGGGTAGGCCGCGCCCATCTCGGCGGCCAGTGCCGGCACGAGCGCATGGAAGAACGGCCGATTCTGGCCGAGCTGGTAGCCGTGACGGATTGCGCGGCGGATGATGCGCCGCAGCACGTAGCCGCGCCCGTCGTTGCCCGGGATCACCCCGTCGACGATCAGGAATGCGCAGGCGCGGATGTGGTCGGCGATCACGCGCAGGCTCGGACTCGCGAGGTCCTGCGCGCGCGTCGCGTCGACCGCGGCGCGGATCAGCTTGCGGAACAGGTCGATGTCGTAGTTCGAGTGCACGCCCTGCATCACGGCGGCGGTGCGCTCGAGTCCCATGCCGGTGTCCACCGAGGGTTTCGGCAGACGCGTGAGGATCCCGTCGGCCGAGCGTTCGAATTGCATGAACACGAGATTCCAGATCTCGACGTAGCGGTCGCCCTCCTCGTCCTGCGAGCCGGGCGGGCCACCGGCGATTTCCGGGCCGTGGTCGTAGAAAATCTCCGAGCACGGGCCGCAGGGGCCGGTGTCGCCCATGGCCCAGAAGTTCGACTGCTCGCCCATGCGCGCGAAGCGCTGCGGGTCGATCCTGATCCGCTTCAACCAGAGGTCGGCCGCCTCGTCGTCGTCCTTGTAGACGGTGACCCAGAGTTTTTCTGCGGGGATCTTCAGCGTGCCGGTCACGAAGTCCCAGGCGTACTCGATCGCCTCGGCCTTGAAGTAGTCGCCGAAGCTGAAGTTGCCGAGCATCTCGAAGAAAGTGTGGTGGCGCGCGGTGTAGCCGACGTTCTCGAGGTCGTTGTGCTTGCCGCCCGCGCGCACGCAGCGCTGGCTCGTGACTGCGCGCCGGTAGCTGCGCTCGTCCTTGCCGAGGAACACGTCCTTGAACTGCACCATGCCGGCGTTGGTGAACAGCAGCGTCGGGTCGTTGCTGGGGACGAGCGGTGCGGAGGGCACGATGGCGTGGCCGCGCGCGCGGAAAAACTCCAGGAACGCCGCCCGGAGTTCACCCGTGCCCATCGCCGCCGCCTTCTTCGCCATCACGCCTCGTACTCGTTGCCGACCGCCGCCCGGACCTGGTCCGCGCTGAAGCCGCGCTGGGTCAGGAACCGCGCCTGGCGGCCCTTCTCGGCCCAAGTCGCAGGGAGTTTCGCGCCGAAACGCTTGCGCCGGACCTCGGCGCAGCGCCGACGCCAGTCCGGGCCGTCGGCATCCACCACCGCCGCGATCGTGTCCGCCGGGACGCCCGCCTCGCGCAGGCGGTGGGCAATGCCGACCGGTCCCCGGCCCCGGTTGGCATGATACGCGACGAAGTGCTCGGCAAAGCGACCGTCGTCCACCAGGCGCTCCGTACGCAGCTCCTCGATAGCCGCCTCGGCCGCGGGACGGGTGAAGCCGCGCGCGACCAAGCGCTCCGCGAGCTCGCGGGCGCCGTGGTCACGGCGGTTCTGGAGTTTCAGGGCCGCGAGGCGCGCCGCCCGCGGATCGTCCGGGGCGGCGAGCGCAGCCGGGTCAGGCTTCCGCCGCCTCACTGGTGGCGACCGCTGCCGGGCGACGCGGCGTCAGGAGACGCGCCCTGAGCGCCGACTCGATCTTGGCGGCGATCTCCGGGTGCTGCAGCAGGTAGGCGCGGGCATTGTCCTTGCCCTGGCCGATCCGTTCGCCGTCGTAGGCATACCAGGAACCGGACTTCTCGACCAGGCCGTGGAGCGCACCCATGTCGATCAGCTCGCCCTCGCGCGAGATGCCCTGGCCATAGAGGATCTCGAATTCCGCCTCGCGGAACGGCGGCGAGACCTTGTTCTTGACCACTTTCACGCGCGTCTGGTTGCCGACCACTTCCTCGCCGTTCTTGAGCGCGCCGATGCGGCGGATGTCGAGCCGGAGCGAGGCGTAGAACTTGAGCGCGTTGCCGCCGGTCGTGGTCTCGGGGTTGCCGAACATCACGCCGATCTTCATGCGGATCTGGTTGATGAAGACCACGATGGTGTTCGAGCGCTTGATGTTGCCGGTGAGCTTCCTGAGCGCCTGCGACATGAGGCGCGCGTGCAGGCCGACCTGCAACTCGCCCATCTCGCCCTCGATCTCGGCCTTCGGCGTCAGCGCCGCGACCGAGTCGATGACGACGATGTCGACCGCGCCGGAGCGCACCAGCATGTCGGTGATCTCGAGCGCCTGCTCGCCGGTATCCGGCTGGGAGATCAGGAGTTCCTTGACGTTCACGCCGAGCTTCTCGGCGTAGACCGGGTCGAGCGCGTGCTCGGCGTCGACGAAGGCGGCGACGCCGCCCAGCTTCTGCGCCTGCGCGATGATCGAGAGCGTGAGCGTCGTCTTGCCGGAGGCCTCGGGCCCGTAGATCTCGACCACGCGGCCGCGCGGCACGCCGCCGACGCCGAGCGCGATGTCGAGACCGAGCGAGCCGGTCGGCACGACTTCGATGTCCTGGTTGGCCGGGTGCTCGCCGAGGCGCATCACCGAACCCTTGCCGAACTGCTTCTCGATCTGGCTGAGCGCTGCGCTCAGTGCCTTCTTGCGGTTGCTGTCTTCCATGCGTTTCGTGCCTCCGGGGCTGGTCCGATTATTCCACAACCGGCCCGGCTCGCCGTCGTCAAATGTTTTGACAACGTTGAAATTGTCCTGCGGCCGGTCCGTCATGGGCGGCAGTGTGTGCCAGCGGCTGGCTCAAGCGGTGACCTAGGTGCCGGGTCGCACTTATCGCACTTATTGGCGGGCCTGCCGCTAAGAACCCCAACAAGTGCGATAAGTGCGACCCGGCACCGTACTTCAGGCACCGTACTTCAGGCGAGCGGCCAGTCGGCCAGCGGCTTGTAGCGGACCCCGCCGGGGTAGGAGCTCGACTCCACGAGGGCCAGGCGCCAGGCGGGCCCGGGTCCACGCCCGGCAAATGGAGCTATGTCGAGGTCGTCGGGCGGCGGCCGGCGGATGCGCCGCACCAACGTCAGGTGCGGTTGCCACGGCCGCTGCTCGCGCTGGAATCCCAGTGGCTCGAGTCCCTGCCAGAGTCGGTCGACCATCGCGCACCCGGCTGCCGGAACCTCGGACGGCAGTGCGACAAGCACTTTCGGCTCCACCCAATACTCGATCCGCGCGAAAGCAAGCTCGACAGCGGGCCACGTTCCCCGACCTCCCACGGAGACCAGATCTCCGAGACTACGGCCTGGCACCATGCCGAGGAAGGCTAGGGTGACGTGCAGGTTGCCAGGCGGGACGGGCTGGCCAACGACCTGGGCGATTGCCGGGGCGGCCGCTGCCGCAAGCGCCGCGCAGCAGCCGTCGTTCGGCCACAGGGCATAGAAGAGCCGGAGCGTTCGTGTTCCGCGTTCGCCGGCCCAGTTCACGACTCCAGCAGGCCCTTGAGTGCCGCGACCACGGTCCAGCGCCGGACTGTGTCCCGACCGCCGCTGAACCGATAACCGGTCGCGTACACGCGGTTGCGGCCCTCGCGCCGGTAGCCCCAGGCGATCCAGACGAGGCCGATGGGCTTGCTGGGGCTGCCGCCGGCGGGGCCTGCGATGCCGGTCACCGCAACCGCGTGGTCGGCGACCGAGTGCTCGAGCGCTCCTCGAACCATCGCGAGCGCGACGGCCTCGCTCACGGCGCCGTGCCGGGCAAGCGCCTTCGGCTCCACGCCGAGCTCCGCCTGCTTGGCGGCATTCGAATACGTGATCCAGCCCCGCTCGAACCAGTCCGAACTGCCCGGCAGGTCGGTCAGCACCTTGGCGATGAATCCGCCGGTGCAGGATTCCGCCGTGACGAGCGTTTCGCCCGCGGCGCGCAGGCGCTTGGCAACCCGCGCCGCAAGCCGGCGCAGCGCCAGATCATTGACGGCGGTCTTTGCGTTCATGAGACCTCCGCGAGCCGGGATTTCAGCCATTCATGGAATTCGTGCAGGGCGGCCTCCTGCGGCATCAGCACGCCCTCGCGATGCCGTCGCGAGCGCAGGCCCTGCTGGTTGAGCTCGCAGACTCGGCCGTCCTGGGCGACGACGAGCCGGCCGAGTTCGCACATGCGCTCGATTTCGCCGGGATGCGCCTCCGCGACGCCGGCCGGCAGCAGCCAGTCCACCGTCAGCTCGACGCACTCAGGGCCGCGCGGCAGGATGCGGACGCTGCGCACGTAGTCCGGGTGCGCGATGATGATGAGGCTCGACGCAAACGAGACGAACACGACGCCGAGCGCCCGGTCTGCCGCACTCGGGCCCTCGATGAGCGGCAACCTGGTCTGGCCGTCGAGGGTCCAGGTCACGTAGCCCGGCGCCACACGCTCCCGCATGTCCCCGGCCATTCCCGGTGATGGCGCCGTACGGCTGTCCGCATAACTCGTCACGCCCTCCCGGTACAGCGGCATGACGCGGCACAACTCGGGATGCACGCCGGGGCAGTGGTAGCACTCCGAGTAGTTCTCCCAGTACACCTTCCAGTTGCAGGCAAGCGTCGTCACCTCGCGGCGCACGGACACGAGCGAGGCCAGCGGCCAGCGCTCGACGTTTTTCGCTTCCACACCGAGAAACCCGGCGAGCGTCGCGGCCGGCCGCTCGGCCAGGTTCACGAACAGGAAACCGCCCCAGGTATCCGCGTGCACCGCGTACAGCGGGTAATCCTCGCGCCGGAAATCGGATGGCAGCTGCATCTTCGGCGTGGCCGCCAGCTCGCCCGACAGCGCGTAGCTCCAGGCGTGGTACGGGCAGACGATCCGACCGCCGGCGAACCGCCCGCGCGGCTCCGTGCAGAGCGTCGAGCCGCGGTGCCGGCAGGTGTTGTGGAAGGCGCGCGGCCGGCCGTCGCGGTCGCGGGTCACGACCAGCCGCTCGCTGCCGACTTCGGCGAGGAAGTAGTCACCCGGCTCCGGCAGGTCCTCGAGCCGGCCGACGCAGACCCAGTCGCGGTACCAGACCGCCTCGAGCTCGCGCGCATATTGCGCCGGATCGTAGTACCAGGCGGCAGGCAGCGACGCGGTCGTGCGCTCCAGCATGGCCATCTCGGCTACTGGACCTTCGAGAAGTCCGGGGCCCGCTTTTCGAGAATTGCCGCGATCGCCTCGCGCGCTTCGGCGCCCGCGAGCCGCGGACCGAAATACGAGGCTTCGCGGAAGATCGCGTCTTTCACCGCGGAACCGAGCCCGTCGCGCAGCAGCTTCTTCGTGTCGCGCACCGCCCCGGGCGGGAGCCTGGTGAACGCGCGCGCCACCTGCTCGGCGTGCGCCAGCACCCCGGCGGACGGCAGCACGGCATTGGCGAGGCCCATGACCACCGCTTCGTGCGCCGGGAAGGGTCTGCCGAGCAGGAGCTTCTCCGCGGCGCGAACCCGTCCCGCGATCTGCGGCAGGAGCAGCGTCGAGGCGAACTCCGGCACCAGCCCGAGATTCGTGAATGGCATCGAGAAGGTCGCGTCGTCGGCGGCGTACACGAGGTCGCAGTGCAGCAGCATCGTGACACCGATGCCGACGGCCATCCCCTGCACCGCCGCGACCGCGGGCTTTTCGAAAGTGGCAAGCCCCTGCATGAAGGACAGCACCGGCGAGTCCGGCTGCGCGAACTTCGGATTCGAAAAATCCTTGAGATCGTTGCCGGCCGTGAATGTGCCGCCCGCGCCGGTGACCAGCACTGCCCGTACGGCTGGGTCGGCGGAGGCCTGCTTCAGGCCCGCGACGAACTGTTCGTACATCTCGGCCGTGATCGCATTCTTCTTGGCCGGGCGGTCAAAGGTGAGCCGGGCGATGCCCTGGTCCGACTGGTAGGTGATGCTCATGTGTCGTCCTCGTTCCGGGCCGTCATAATGCCCCAAATGAGGAACCCGGAAACCAGGCCGGAGACGGTGCCGATGTTCGAGGGGCTCGAAGCCCACACGCCCATGATGCAGCAGTACCTGCGCATCAAGGCGGAGAACCCGGACGTGCTCCTGTTCTACCGCATGGGGGACTTCTACGAGCTCTTCTACGACGATGCGCGGCGCGGTTCGAAGCTGCTCGACATCGTCCTGACGCAGCGCGGCGAGTCCGGCGGCGCGGCGATCCCGATGGCGGGCGTGCCGGTCGAGAAGCTCGACAGCTATCTCGCGCGGCTGGTCCGCCAGGGCGAGCAGGTCGCGATCTGCGAGCAGACGGGCGTCGTGGGCAGGGCCAAGGGTCCCGTCACCCGCGAGGTCGTGCGCATCGTGACGCCGGGCACCGTCACGGACGAGGCGCTGCTCGATGCGCGCCGCGAGAACCTGCTGGCCGCGCTCGCGGCGGACGGCGAGCGCTTCGGCCTCGCCTGGCTCGACCTCGCGGCGGGCCGCTTCAGCGTGCTCGAGGGCGAGGGCCGCGAGTCGCTCGCCGCCGAGCTCGAGCGCCTCAGGCCGGCGGAGATGCTGGTCCCCGAAGGCGTCAAGGCAGCGGTCGCGGCCCGCGTCGTCGAGCGGCCGCCCTGGCATTTCCTCGGCGAGACGGCGCGCCGGGCGCTCACCGCGCAGTTCGGCACGCAGGACCTGGCGGGCTTCGGCTGCGAGGATCTGACGCTCGCGATCGGCGCGGCCGGCGCCCTGCTGCAATACGCGCGCGACACGCAGAAAGGCGCCCTGCCCCACCTCACCGGCCTCGCGCGCGAGTCGCGTGACGAGGCGCTGGTGATGGACGCCGCGACCCGGCGCAATCTCGAGCTGGACACCAGCCTCGCCGGGCGCGAGGACGCGACCCTCGCAGGCGTCATCGACCGCACGGCGACCGCGATGGGAGCGCGGGAACTCAGGCGCTGGATCCGCCGCCCGCTGCGCGACCGCGCGCCGCTCGAGGCGCGCTACGACGCCGTCGAGTCGCTGATCCACGCCGATCGCTACGACCGCCTGCACGGGATCCTGCGCGGCATCGGCGACGTCGAGCGCGTGCTCGCGCGCATCGCGTTGCATTCGGCGCGGCCGCGCGATCTCGCGGCGCTGCGCGCGGCGCTCGCCGCGCTGCCGGATCTGCAAACCGCGCTCGCCGGACTCGACGCGCCGCTGCTCGCCTCGGCGGCGCGCGACCTCGCGCCGCGCGAGGCACTGCACGCGCTCCTGACACGCGTCATGGTCGCCGCGCCGCCCGCGCTGCTGCGCGAGGGCGGCGTCATCGCCGCGGGCTACGACGCGGCGCTCGACGAGCTGCGCTCGATCGCGACCGGGGCGGACCGGCACCTGCTCGAACTCGAGGAACGCGAGCGCCGGCGCACCGGCATCGCGCAGCTCAAGGTCGCCTACAACCGCGCGCACGGCTACTACATCGAGCTGCCGCGCAGCCAGTCCGAGCGCGCGCCGCTCGACTGGCAACGCCGCCAGACCGTCAGGAACGCCGAGCGCTACATCACGCCCGAGCTCAAGCAGTTCGAGGACAAGGTGCTCGGCAGCCGCGACCGCGCGCTGGCGCGCGAGCGCGAGCTGTTCGACGGCCTACTCGATGCGCTGATCGCCGAGCTCGCCTCGCTCAAGCGCCTGGCCGCGGCGCTCGCGCTCGCGGATGTGCTCGCGAACCTGACCGAGCGCGCGGTGAGCCTGCGCTACGTACGCCCCGAGCTCGGCAAGGAGCCGGGGCTTCGCATCGAGGGCGGCCGGCACCCGGTGGTCGAGTGCGTGCTGGACGATCCCTTCGTGCCGAACGATCTCGAGCTCACGGACGCGCGCCGCATGCTGGTGATCACCGGCCCGAACATGGGCGGCAAGTCGACGTACATGCGGCAGGCGGCGCTGATCCTCGTGCTCGCCTCGATCGGCAGCTTCGTGCCGGCGAAGCGCGCGGTGATCGGGCCATTCGACCGTATCTTCACGCGCATCGGCGCCTCCGACGACCTCGCCGGCGGCCGCTCGACCTTCATGGTGGAGATGACCGAGGCCGCCGTGATCCTGAACGCAGCGACCGAGCGCAGCCTCGTGCTGATGGACGAGATCGGCCGCGGCACCAGCACCTACGACGGGCTGTCGCTCGCCTTCGCCTGCGCCATGCACATCGCGCGGTCATTGCGGGCGTTCACGCTGTTCGCGACCCACTACTTCGAGCTGACCGAGCTCGCCGACCGGGTTCCGGCGGTCGCGAACGTGCACCTCGACGCCACCGAGCACGCCGACGGCATCGTGTTCCTGCACGCGGTGAAGCCCGGGCCGGCGAGCCGCAGCTACGGGCTCGCGGTCGCGCAGAAAGCCGGCGTGCCGCGTGCGGTCATCGAGAGTGCGCGGAATTACCTGGAGAAGCTTGAGCAGCGTCACCGCGGAGGGGTCAGTCCCCTTCAGCGAAAAGCTGGCGACGACTGACCGGACGGCGGTGCTGAAGGGAACAGACCCCGCTGCAGTCCCGATTCAGGCAGAACGCTTGCGCGCCAGATAGAGGACGCGGCCGTTCGGAAGTTCGTGCCTGCGCTCGACCTGGAAACGTTCCAGCAGCGTCGCCTCGAACACCAGCCGCTCGCAGTCGCCGTAGAGCGGCTCGCGGCCGCGCGCAAGAGCGGCGAACATCGGGTCCGTCACCGGCACGAATTCGACCAGCAGGTGCCGCCGCGTGATCGCGCCGACGGCGTCGAACTGCTCGGCGACCGGCACGCCCTCGGTGACGCGCAGGTGGTGCACCACGGCGAGCATCAGCACCAGGTTGAAGCTGCCCGCCGCGCGCCCGAGCAGGGACGGGAACTCGCGGTTGCGCCAGCCGAGTGCGGGCATCGGCCGGCCGAAGTTGCCGACCAGCGGCAGGATCGGGAGCTTGCCGGCGCGCGCCCGCGCCCAGATGGCGGCGATCGAGCGCTCGTCGATGTCGAGGGCAACGACCTCGCCCGCCCGGGCCGCAATCTCGCTGAATTGCCGGTGTTCGCGCCGATATCGAGTGTGCGCCGCGGTCGCGTGCCGGCGACTGCGTCGGAGACGAAGTGACACTTGGCCTCCAGGTCGGCGCTGCCGTAGTGCGCGCGCGTCGACGTATAGCGATGCCAGTGCGAACTCTGCGCCTGCAGCCGCGAAACGCAGCGGCCCACCTGGCGCTCGAGGACCGCGAGCGAGCGCTCCAGGGTGTACAGCGCCCGCGCGTCGCTCGAGGCCTTTCAGGCCGCGAGGCGTCGTGCCCCGCGCCGCCTGCGCGGCGAGCGCGGCCGGCAGCGCCACCGTGCGCCAGAGACGGGGCTTGATCCAGCGGCGCGCGCCGAGGATGCGGGCGAGCGCTTCGTGCGAGAGTCCGGCGACGGGATTCGCCAGCATCCACGCGATCGGCAGCCCCGCTTCGACCGAGGCAATGAGCGGCAGCAGGAAGGTCGTCTCGAACTGGTGCCTCGCGATCCAGAGGCAGCCGCCCGGCTCGCGGGGGACGATCGACGGCAGGTCCGCGAATACCGGCTCGGAATCGCGGAACAAGACGTTCGCGGGCGTCGCGTCCTTCAGCTGCCATCCGTGCGGCAGCAATGCACGGCTGAGTCCGAGCGTGAAGGACGCGGCCGCCGCCAGCATTTCCGGGGCCCATTCGGCGGGCTGGCTGACGAACGGGATGCGTTCGTGCTCGAAGCACTCGCCGCCAAAGTCGCCGAACTGCGGCGGAGAATCGATGCGCGACAGCGGCCGCGTGCGGACGATGCGCCCGTCGTCCATCCAGCGCCGGACCAGCGGATCATCGAGCATGCGCCGGAACGAATCGAGCGCGTGCCCGCGCACGGCGCGGATCAGCCGGCCGTCATGCTTGACGAGCGTGGCGTCCGGATCGCGGAAGGAAAGGGGGCTCGCGAGCGCCGGCGTCAACGGGGCGCGTCGCCGGAGGGCGCGTCGGAGCCGTCCTCGGCCGCAGTCGCCCCGCGTCGCGTGAACATCGCAATGAGCTTCATCCTGAGCTCGCGGAAGTAGAAGATCGCGCCCGCGATGCCGGCACCGATCATCTGCAGCAGCATCGAGCCCGTGCCAGGGTCGATATAGGCCTGCGCGGGACCCACGGCGCCGAGGGCCAAGGCCGCCGCCATGGCGGCGTGGCGGAGGATGCCGGGTTTCGACGCGATGCCCATGGTCAGACCTCGCTGGCGATGCCGAATCAGACCACTGGCGCCATCGCCCGCCCCGCCGATTACGTCACATATTGTCGGCCGGGCGGGCCTCGGGCACAACCGGCTGGCCGTCCCGGTCGACTTCCGTGAAGTCGAACGGCCGGCGGTACTCGGAGACAAAAAGCCGGTCCGGAAGCGGCGGCAGGTCCGCGCCGAACAGGTGCCGAAGCACGATCCGCAGCAGGTTCACGTTGGAAACGTCCTCGGTCAGCAGGTCCGCAGGGGCGCCGGGCAGGCGCACCGCCGACAGGCTGGCAAGCCGCAGCCGGTTGTATTCGGCGCCCCGGATCGCGCGGCGCAGGTTCGGCCCGTGGTCGGAGACCAGCAGGATCGTCGGCGGGCGCGGCGAATCCGCGATCAGGCGGTCGATCGCTTCTTCCGGCTTGCGGCTGACGAACACGAGCTGGTCGATGTACGCCGCCCGGTCCTCCCACAAGAGCTTCTGGAACTCGAACTGATTCGAGAGAGTGGCATTACGCAGCACGTTGCCGTCGCGATCGAACAGGTACGGATGGTGCGGCGGGACGAAGTGCACCAGGACGAACTTGGGCCCGGGCTCGCGCGCAAGCCCGGCCAGTGTCTCGAAATTCCGCAGGTGGCAGCTCGCAAGGTCCACCGAGGCGCGCGTTCCGAGCGCGCGCAACCAGCTCACTTCCGCGATCGCCAGCAGGTAGTCGTCGCGGAACGGTCCGCCGCCGCAGGCGCGGAAATCGTCGGCATACGGATTGCTGCCCGTGCCGCCCCACGTGGACTGCAGGTGCACGAACCGGTAGCCGCGCTCGCGCAGGAAGGCCGCCGCCCGGTTGTCGCGCAGCAGCCGGTACGCGTCCTCGCGGCCGACGCCGGCCGGGTCGAGCCGGTCGCCGAGCAGCGCCGGCAGGTAATCCATGTTGAGCGTCGAGGCGAGCGAGAGGAATGTCCAGCCGTAATTCGCCTGGCTCGCGTCGGCCACCTGGAACCCGCGCGCCTCGAGGCGCCGCAGGAACGGCCCGTTGTCCCAGGCATAGTGCTGCGCCAGCATGTCGGCGCGCGCGTAGCCGTCGAGCACGATGAAATAGATGTCGGGCGTGCCATGTACCGCGTCGCCCTGCACCCGGCCCGGTTCCGGCCCGCCACCCTTGCCGTCGCGTCCGGCGAGCCATTGAGCGAGCGCCAGCCCGATCAGCAGCACGGAAACGAGATTCAGTGCCGCGGGCAGCCGCCCGAGCGGCCGCTTCAGGCGGCGCAACCACGACCAGCCGAGCGCGAGCAGCAGGAGCCAGACAATGGAATGGATGAGCTGCAGGTTTCTGGCCGCCCAGCCGACGACGGCCACGCCCTCGTCGGCGTCACCACCCGTCCCGTCGAATGCGGCATTCACCGGGTCGTAGCCGAAGAACAGCAGGAGAAACCAGATGACGCCGAGCCCGGCGCGCGGCCAGTCGCCGAACAGCAGCCGCAGCAAAGCGAGCAGCGTCGCGCTCGCCGCCGCCGCGACGGCGAGCGTCGGGACCAGCGAGCCCGCGCTGACCTGCCCAGGGTTGGTGACGGCGATGAAAATCAGCGGATAAAGGGCAAACGCGATCGCGGACCAGGGCCAGCGGCGGAACCCGTCGGGCATGGGCGGTCATCCAAAGCGACCAGTGGCGAGGAACTTTACCGCCGACTCCGCGACCACGGACGAGAACAGCATGCCGGTGTGACTGATGTCATGCACGATTCGTGACGTCGCGCCCGGAAGCGCGGTCTCCGCGACGCTGACCGTGCCGTCATTCGGCTGCGGCAACTCCGCGAAGGCGCGACCGATGCCGATCGGCAGCGAGCCGGCGATGACGCCGACCTCGCGCGACAGCGGCGACATGGGCTTGCGCTCGCGCGCGAGTTCGGCGAGCGCGAGCGGTCCGAGCGCCGCCGGCCCGAACCAGTGCGAGGCGACGGCCCGCGCGGTTCGCGAGCCGCGGATCGGCGAGCCCATCAGGACGACGCGCCCGGTCGGCAGGTCCGGGTGACGCGCGTAGGCCTCACAGGCGACCAGCCCGCCGAGGCTGTGGGCGATGACGTGCACTGTCGCGCCGAGATCGCGCAGGCACCCGGCGAGCTCGTCGCCGGCGGCAGGGAGCGTCGCGTGCATCGAGTGGTAGTGAAATACCGAGGGCGCAAAACCCGCGCGCCGCAGCCGGTCGCGCAGCAGGAAGAACTCGAGCCCGTTGAGCCAAAGGCCGTGAACGAGAACAACGGGAACAACGGGTGCCGGGTCGTACATATCGCACTTATTGTCCTGCAATAAGTGCGATATGTGCGACCCGGCACCGTCATGGTTCCGTCATGGCTTCCTGACGCGGATGTGCAGTTCGGCGAGCTGGGCGTCGTCGGCCTCGGAGGGCGCGTCGGTGAGCGGGTCCCAGGCCGACTGGGTCTTCGGGAAGGCGATCACGTCGCGGATGCTCTCGGCGCCGGACATCAGCATCGCCAGCCGGTCCAGCCCGAAGGCGATGCCGCCGTGCGGCGGGGCGCCGTAGCGCAGTGCCTCCAGCAGGAAGCCGAATTTTACCGCGGCCTGCTCGCGCGAGATGCCGAGCAGGTCGAATACCGCACTCTGCATGTCCTCGCGGTGGATGCGGATCGAGCCGCCGCCGATCTCGGATCCGTTCAGCACCATGTCGTAGGCGCGCGCGAGCGCGTTCTTCGGGTCCGCCGTCAACGCCGACGGATCCGGATCCACGGGTGAAGTGAATGGGTGGTGCATGGCCCCCCAGCGCTTCGCGTCCGCGTCGTACTCGAACATCGGGAAGTCCGTCACCCACAGCGGGCGCCAGCCCTCCTCCACCAGCCCGAGGTCGCGGCCGAGCAGAAGGCGGAGCGCCCCGAGGGCGTCGTTCACCACTTTCGCCTTGTCGGCGCCGAAGAACACGAGGTCGCCCGTCTCGGCTTTCGTGCGCGCGACGATGCCGGTGACCGCCGCGTCGGTCAGGAACTTCAGAACCGGCGACTGCAGGCCATCGCGACCCTTCGCGGCGTCGTTCACCTTTATATAAGCGAGACCGCGCGCGCCGAAGCGTGCGACATAAGCCGTGTACTCGTCGATCTGCCTGCGCGAGAGTTCGCCGCCGCGCGGAACACGCAGCGCCGCGACCCGCCCGTCCGGGTCGGCCGCCGGTGCCGCGAACACCTTGAACTCGCTGCCGGCCACGAGGTCCGCGACATCGACGAACTCGAGCGGCACCCGCAGGTCCGGCTTGTCGGAGCCGTAGCGGCGCATCGCCTCCGCATACTTCAAGCGCGGGAACGGGTCGGGCAGCTGCAGCTTCAGCACGCGCGAGAACACGTGGCGGATGAGCCCTTCCATCAGCGCCATCACCTGCTCCTGCGCCAGGAACGAGGTCTCGATGTCGAGCTGGGTGAACTCGGGCTGGCGGTCGGCGCGCAGGTCCTCGTCGCGGAAGCAGCGCACGATCTGGTAGTAGCGGTCGAAGCCGCTCATCATCAAGAGCTGCTTGAAGATCTGCGGTGACTGCGGCAACGCAAAGAACTTGCCGGGATGCGTGCGCGAGGGCACGAGATAATCACGCGCGCCCTCGGGTGTCGCCTTGGTGAGCATCGGCGTCTCGATGTCCACGAAGTGACGGCCGTCGAGGTACTCGCGCATCGCACGCGTGATCGCGTGCCGGCGCCTGAGGCGCTCCTGCATCACGTCGCGCCTGAGGTCGATGTAGCGGTGCTTGAGCCGGAGCTCCTCGCCCACTTCTTCGTCCAGCGAGAACGGCGGCGTCGCCGAAGGGTTGAGGATGACGAGCTTCTGGGCGAGCAGCTCGACCTGGCCCGAGCTCAGGTTCGCGTTCGCCGTGCCCGCCGGGCGCGGGCGCACCTTGCCCTGCACCTGGATGCAGTACTCGCGGCCGAGGTGCTCGGCGCCCTTGAAGGCCTCCGCGGTGTCGGGATCGAAAACCACCTGCAGCAGGCCCGAGCGGTCGCGCAGGTCGACGAAAATCACGCCGCCGTGGTCACGGCGGCGGTGCACCCAGCCGGCCACCTCGAGCGTGCGGCCCGCCAGGGATTCGTCGATTTCTCCGCAGTAATGGGTGCGCATGAGTAAAGCGCGCGATGTTACGTGCCGCGCGGCGACGCTGGCAACCGCCGATTAACGCCGCACCGGACGTCGCCGGGCGGCCTTCGGCCGGGCCGGCTTCGGCTTCCTTGCCGGCGGCGAGGCCTTGGCGGCGGGCGCCGCTTCGGGCTTCTTGTCGGCCGGCTTGGCGTCCGCCTTCTCGTCCTTCGGCTTCTCAACCGCCGGGCCTTCGCCAGCGGCAGGCTCCTTGTCCCCGGCGATGTTCCGTTTCGCTTCCTTATCGTGCTTGAAGTCGGTCTCGTACCAGCCGCCGCCCTTCAGGCGGAAGACCGGCGCGGAGACCAGCCGCTTCAGGGACGGGCGGCTGCAGGCCGGGCACTTGCGCAGCGCCCGGTCCGAGACCTTCTGCAATTCCTCGTGGTGGTGCCCGCAGGCGGCACACTGGTACTCGTAGAACGGCATCGCTGGCTATTTTCGCATAATCAGCGCGCCGTCCTCTGCCGTCACGCGGACCATTTCGCCCGGGCCGAACTCGCCGGCGAGGATGCGCTGCGCGAGCGGGTTCTCGAGCTGCTGCTGGATCGCGCGCTTGAGCGGCCTCGCGCCGTATACCGGGTCGAATCCAGCGGCGCCCAGCAGATCCATCGCGCCGTCGTCGAGCTCGATGCGGATGTCCCGGTCGCCGAGCCGGCGGCGCAGGTAACCCGTCTGGATGTCCACGATGCGACGGATGTGCTCGCGCCCGAGCGGGTGGAACACGATGATGTCGTCGATGCGGTTGATGAACTCCGGCCGGAACTGCTGCCCGACGATCTCGAGCACGGCTTTTTTCATATTCTCGTAATTGTCCTCGCCCGCCATCTCCTGGATCACCTGCGAGCCCAGGTTCGAGGTCATGATCACGACCGTGTTGCGGAAGTCCACGGTGCGGCCCTGGCCATCCGTGAGGCGCCCATCGTCGAGCACCTGCAACAGGACATTGAACACGTCCGGGTGCGCCTTCTCGATCTCGTCGAGCAGGATCACGGAGTACGGCCGGCGGCGCACGGCTTCGGTCAGGTAGCCGCCTTCCTCGTAGCCGACGTAGCCCGGGGGCGCGCCGATCAGCCGGGCGACCGAGTGCTTTTCCATGAACTCCGACATGTCGATGCGCACCAGCGCATCCTCGGTGTCGAACAGGAACTCGGCGAGCGCCTTGGTGAGCTCGGTCTTGCCGACGCCCGTGGGCCCGAGGAACAGGAACGAGCCATTCGGCCGGTTCGGATCGGAGAGCCCGGCGCGGCTGCGCCGGATCGCGTCGGAGACGGTGCGCACGGCCTCCTCCTGGCCGACCACGCGCCTGGCGATCTGCTGCTCCATCCTGAGGAGCTTCTCGCGCTCGCCCTCGAGCATCTTGGCAACCGGGATGCCGGTCCACTTGGAGACGACTTCGGCGACCTCCTCCTCCGTGACCTTGTTGCGCACCAGCGTCGGCGCTTTCGCCTCCGCCTCCTGCGCGGACTTCAAGCGCTTTTCGAGGTCCGGCATCTTCCCGTACTGGAGCTCCGACGCGCGCGCGAGGTTGCCCGCGCGCTTTGCGGCGTCGATCTCGAGCTTCGCGCGCTCGATTTCCTCCTTGATGTGGGCCGCGCCCTGGACCGCGGCTTTCTCGGCCTTCCAGACCTCCTCGAGGTCGGCGAACTCCTTCTCGAGGCCGGCAAGCGCCTGCTCGAGCTGCTCGAGGCGCTTCTTCGACGCCTCGTCCTTTTCCTTCTTGAGGGCCTCACGCTCCATCTTGAGCTGGATGATGCGGCGCTCGAGGCGGTCCATCTCCTCCGGCTTCGAGTCGATCTCCATGCGGATGCGGGAGGCCGCCTCGTCGACCAAGTCGATCGCCTTGTCGGGCAGCTGGCGGCTGGTGATGTAGCGGTGCGAGAGCGTCGCGGCGGCGACGATCGCGGGATCCGTGATCTCGACCTTGTGGTGCACGGCGTAGCGCTCCTTCAGGCCGCGCAGGATCGCGATCGTGTCCTCGACCGAGGGCTCGCCGACGAATACGGTCTGGAAGCGGCGCTCGAGCGCCGCGTCCTTCTCGACGTGCTTGCGGTACTCGTCGAGCGTCGTCGCGCCGACGCAGTGCAGCTCGCCGCGCGCGAGCGCGGGCTTCAGCATGTTGCCGGCGTCCATCGAGCCCTCGGCCTTGCCGGCGCCGACCACCGTGTGCAGCTCGTCTATGAACAGGATCACGCGGCCTTCCTGCTTGGCGAGGTCGTTGAGCACGCCCTTCAGGCGCTCCTCGAACTCGCCGCGGAACTTGGTGCCGGCAATCAGCGAGCCCATGTCGAGCGCGAGGATGCGCTTGTCCTTGAGACTTTCGGGCACCTCGCCGTTGACGATGCGCTGGGCGAGGCCTTCGACGATCGCGGTCTTGCCGACGCCCGGCTCGCCGATCAGCACCGGGTTGTTCTTGGTGCGCCGCTGCAGCACCTGGACGGTACGGCGGATCTCGTCGTCGCGGCCGATCACCGGGTCGAGCTTGCCCTTCTCGGCGCGCTCGGTGAGGTCGATCGTGAACTTCTCGAGCGCCCCGCGCTGCTCCTCGGCGTTCGGGTCGTCCACCTTCTCGCCGCCGCGCAGGTCGTCGATCGCCTTGTCGATGGCGCCCTTCACGGCGCCGCTGTCCTTCAGGACGCGGCCAAGCGCGCCCTTGTCCTCGCAGGCCGCGAGCACGTAGAGCTCGCTCGAGAGGTACTGGTCGCCGCGTTTCTGCGCGAGCTTGTCGGTGATGTTCAGGAGCTTCAGGAGGTCGTTCGACGGATGGACCTCTCCCGCCGCGCCCTCGACCGTCGCGATGCGCCCGATCTGCTCGAGCAGGCGGGAGCGCAGCAGGTTGACGTTGACGCCGGCGCGGTCGAGCAGCGGGCGCGCGCTGCCGCCTTCCTGGTCGAGCAGCGCGAGCATCAGGTGCACGGGCTCGATGAATTGCTGGTCACGGCCGACCGCCAGTGACTGCGCGTCCGCCAGCGCCAGCTGGAATTTCGAAGTCAGCCGATCCATGCGCATCGCTTCGCTCCGCGGCGAGTGCCTGCCGGCTTCATGAGGCCGGTTGGCACTGATTCAACCCGAAGACCGTGAAATTTAATGAGATTTTCAAGGCTTTGCGCGCGCAACCCGGGCGCCGGGTAGAATCGCGAGTGGCGCGGACCTCCCTCGCGGAGGCCGTGACCGGTTGTGGACGAGCGTTGATTTCGAGGGACTTGATCCATGGGACAGGTACCCGCTGACCGCCCGGATTCCGGGTCGTCGCCCTACGGTTTCGTCGGGGATGGCCGCCTCTCGCGGCATTGGCGCCACTATTTCACGAGCCTCGGCCTGCCGTGGAGGCTCTGGTCGCGCCGTCACGCGCGCCCGAACGGCAAGCCGGGCGTGAGCGCGGCCGAGGCGCTCGCGGACTGCCCCGTCATCCTGCTCGCGGTCTCGGACGATGCGATCGCGCCGGTCATGGACACGTTGCGCGCCGAAGGCTTCCGCGACCGCCGCTTCGTGCACTTCTGCGGCGGGCGGAACTTCGCGGGCGCCTTCGGCGCCCACCCGCTCATGAGCTTCTCGACGACGCTGTACGAGCCCGCCTTCTATCGCGACATACCCGTGTTCGTGGACCAGGACGCGGCGCACCCGGAGCCGCTCGCGGAGTTCCGGCGCCTGTTCCCGCGCCTGCCGAATCCCTGCTTCCCGCTCAGGACGGAGGACAAGGCGTACTACCACGCGCTCTGCGCGCTGGCCGGGGGCTTCACCGCCGTGCTGTGGCGCGACTTCTTCGCGGCGATGGAGTCGCGCTTCGGCGCGCCGCGCGGCGCGCTCGCGGCCTATCCGCGCCGCATCATCGAGAACGTCATCGCCTCCAGCGACGGCGCGCTGACCGGCCCGGTGGCGCGCGGCGACACCGAGACGATCGCGATGCACCTCGATGCGCTCGATGGCACGCCGCTCGGGTACGTGTACCGGGCCTTCATTTCGGCGGCCGGGAGGGAACGCGCATGAAATCGGTGCTCGAATTCGCGGCGGCCAAGGCCGCCGGGCGCAAGATCTCCATGATCACCTGTTACGACTCGAGCCTCGCGCGCGTCGCCGAAGCCTCGCAGGTCGACAGCATCCTGGTCGGCGACAGCGCGGCGATGGTCGTGCACGGCTACCCGGACACGCTCGCCGCCACGGTCGAGATGATGGCGTGGCACACGGCGGCCGTGCGGCGCGGCGCGCCGACGCGCTTCCTAATCGGCGACCTGCCGTTCCTCTCGTTCCGCAAGGGCGTGCCCGCCGCGCTCGACGCGGTGGCCGCGCTGGTGCGTGCCGGCGCGCAGGCCGTGAAGCTCGAGGGCGTCGCGGGGCACGAGGACGTCATCGAGGCGATCGTCGGCTCGGGGGTGCCGGTCATGGGCCACCTCGGGCTCACGCCGCAGTCGGTCAACGCGCTGTCCGGTTTCCGGGTGCAGGGCCGCCTCGATGACGACGCCGCGCGCATCGTCGAGGACGCGAGGCGCCTCGAGGCGCTCGGCTGCTTCTCGATGGTGCTCGAGTGCGTGCCCTCGGCGCTCGGCGCGCGCATCACGCGCAGCCTGCGGATCCCGACCATCGGCGTCGGCGCAGGCCCGGACTGCGACGGCCAGGTCCTGGTCCTGAACGACCTGCTCGGCTTTACCGGAACCCATCGGCCGCGGTTCGTGCGCGCCTATGTCGACGGCAACGGCATCGTGCGCGACGCCCTCGACCGCTTCGACGCCGACGTCAAGCAGGGCCGGTTTCCGACCGCCGCCGAGAGCTACGACGCATGATGATCGTCGCGGACGTCGCCGGGCTCGTCGATCACCGCCGCGCGCGCGGCGCGGGCGCGACCGGCTTCGTGCCGACGCTCGGCACCCTGCACGCGGGCCACCTGTCCCTGCTGCGGCGCGCGAAGTCGGAGAACGCGCGCGCCTGGGTAAGCATCTTCCTGAATCCCGCCCAGTTCAGCGATCCGGCCGACCTCGCGCGTTATCCGCGCACGCTCGAGCGCGACCTGGACATCCTGCGCGGCGCGGGCTGCGACCTCGTGTTCCTGCCGCGCGCGGAGGAGATTTACCGCGACGGCTACCGCTATCGCGTGACCGAGAACTCGCTGAGCCTGCAGCTCGAGGGCGCCGCGCGCCCGGGGCACTTCGACGGCGTGCTGACCGTGGTCCTGAAGCTGCTGCTCCTGATGCGGCCCGACCGAGCCTATTTCGGCGAGAAGGACTTCCAGCAACTCGAGCTGGTCGAGGGGCTGGTGCACGCTTTCTTCCTCGATACGCGCATCGTCCGCTGCCCGACGCTGCGCGAGCCGGACGGCCTCGCGATGAGCTCGCGCAACCGGCTGCTGACGCCGGCCGAGCGGGCGCGCGCGCCGGCCCTGCATCGCGTGCTCGCACGCAGCCTGGCCGAGCGGCTGGCGCCGGCCGAAACCGCCGACGCACTGGCGCGCGAGGGCTTTGAAGTGGACTATGTCGCGGACCGCGACGGCCGCCGCCTGGCAGCCGTGCGGCTCGGCAACGTGAGGCTGATCGACAATGTCGAGTGAAGCGGACCGCAAAATCCTGTTCCTGCTGACCGGTTCGATCGCCTGCTTCAAGGCCTGCGAGCTCGTCTCGCGGCTCGCGAAGCGCGGCATCGCCGTGCAGACGGTCGCGACCGCGGGCGCGCTGCGCTTCGTCGGGGCCGCGACGCTCGAGGGCCTCACCGGGCGCACGCCCTTCACGGATCTCTACGAGGCCGGCCGCACGATGGATCACATCCGCCTCGCGCGCTGGGCCGACCTCGCGCTGGTCTGCCCCGCGACCGCGAACTCGCTCAACCGCATGGCCGCGGGACTCGCCGACGACGTGATCGGCGCCCTGTTTCTCGCCTGGGAAATCGGGCGAAAGCCCTGGCTGGTCGCGCCCGCCATGAATGCGACCATGTGGGAACACCCGGCGACGCGCGCTGCGCGCGAGCGGCTCGCCGGCTTCGGCGCGCGCCTGCTGCCGGTGGGCGACGGCCCCCTCGCCTGCGGCGAGCAGGGCGAAGGCCGCCTGCTCGAGGTGGACGAACTCGAGAAGCACGTGCTCGCGGCACTGGAAACCGGCCGATGAAAGCCAGGGTCGTGGTCACCTCGGGCGCGACACGCGAGCCGATCGACAGCGTGCGCTTCATCTCCAATTTCAGCAGCGGCCGGACCGGCGCCATGATCTGCGAGGCGCTGGTCGAGCGCGGCTTCCACGTGACGCAGCTGGCGGGCGCGGACTCCACGCAGGCTGCCGGCGTCGCGCGCCGGGAGGCATTCACGGATCACGCCTCGCTCGACGCGGCCCTGCGCCGCCTCGTCCGCGACACGGCCTGCGCGGCCGTGGTCCACGCGGCGGCGGTAAGCGACTTCGCGGTCGTTGATCCGCAGGCGAACGCGAAGATCCCCTCGGGCAGCGAGCTGTCGGTGAAGCTGCGGCCGACCCACAAGATCATCGAGCGCATCATGGGCTACGCCGGCAACCCGGACCTGGTCCTGGTTGGCTTCAAGCTGACCCATGAGCCGGACGCGAGCGCCCAAGCGCGGGCCGCGCGCGACCTGCTGAAGCGCAGCCGCGCGCGCTACGTCGTGCAGAACGACGTCTCGACGCTCGCCGAGGGCGAGGAGCATGTCTTCTTCGTGCACGAGAACGGCAGCAGCCGGGTGCGGCGCTATGCCGGGCGCGAGAAACTCGCCACCGCCCTCGCCGCCCTGCTCGAGGAACAGGTCAAGGCGGCGGCGCGATGATCCTGGTGCTCGACATCGGCAACAGCCAGGTCTACGGCGGCGTATTCGATGATGATCGCCTGGCACTGCAATTCCGCCGCGCGACGCGCGCCGAGAGCACGTCGGACGAGTTCGGCCTGTTCTGCCGGCAGGTGCTGCGCGAAAACGACGTGGATCCCGCGGCGATCACCACGGCCGCGATCTGCTCGGTCGTGCCGGACATGGTCCACTCGGTGCGCAACGCGAGCTTGAAGTACTTTGGCCTGCGCCCCTTCCTGCTCGAACCCGGCGTGCGCACCGGGCTGAACATTCGCTACCGGAACCCGCTCGAGGTCGGCAGCGACCGCATCGCGGGCGCGATCGCGGCGGCGACGCTGTTCCCCGGCCAGAACGCGATCATCGTGGACTTCGGCACGGCGACGACGATCGACGCGCTCACCGGCGGGCGCGACTACCTGGGCGGCGTGATCCTGCCGGGCCTCAGGCTTGCAATGGAAAGCCTGGACGCGCGCACGGCACGGCTGCCGAAGGTCGAGATCAGGAAGCCCCCGGAGCTGCTCGGCCGCTCGACGGTAGAAAGCATCCAGGCGGGGCTGTACCACGGCAACATCGCGATCCTGAAACATCTCTGCGCGGAGATCCGCGCGCAGTACTTCGCGGGCAAGCCGACCGTCCTGATCGGCACCGGCGGGTTTGCGCGGCTGTTCGAGGACGAGAAGATCTTTGACGCGCATGTGCCGGAGCTGGTGCTCATCGGCCTGCGCGAGGCGCTCCGCCTCAACTCGTAGTCGCGCGCGTACTTCGCCGCCGGGCATCGCGCTGCGCGCTTCGCCGGCCGGGGGCCTCGCTCGTTCCGCCGGAACTTTAGTCACTCGCTCGGGCACCCGGCCGGCCGGCGCGCGCGTGAACCGCCGCGGCGTATGGCGCGCGTGCGAGCCGTTGCGGGACACCCGAGCGAGCGAATGCGGTCGCCGCCCTGAGCGAGCGAGGGGTGTCCCGCCGGCGAAGCACGCGCGCAATCCGCAGTGCGCCGGGTCCCGCGCGCGGGTGTCTAGTGCGCGAAGCCGTGCGAGAGTGCGATGACGACGATGCCGAACGCGATGAGGACGACCTGCCGGATCGAGGTGCGCGCGTCCACGCGGCGGTGCAATCCCGGGATCAGGTCAGCGACCGCGACGTAGAGGAAGCTCGCCGCGGCGATCGCTAGGGCGTATGGCAACGCATCGAGCGCCTGCGCCAGCAGGTACCAGGCGATCACCGCGCCGGCAATCGAGGTCAGGCTCACCGCGACGTTGAGCGCCAGCGCCTTCCGGCGCGTCATGCCGCCATTCAGCAGGATCGCGAGATCGCCGACTTCCTGCGGGATCTCGTGCGCGAACACGGCCACCGTCGTGACGACGCCGAGGTGCGGATCCGTGAGGAAAGCGGCCGCGATCAGCACGCCGTCGAGCAGGTTGTGGAAGGCGTCGCCCCACAGGATCAGCGTCGCCGAGGCGCGGTCGCGGTGGTGATCCTCCGGACCGTGCGCCTCGCAGCGATCCGCGTGACAGTGCCGCCACAGCACCAGCTTCTCGAGCACGAAAAACGCGATAATGCCGGCCGCCAGCGCGATGCCGATGCCGTGCGCGCCGGCACCGGAATCGAGCGCGTGCGGCAGCAATGCGAGCAGCGCTGCGCCGAGCAGTGCGCCGGTCGCGATGCTGACCAGGTGCGGCAGGAGGGCATCGCGCCAGGCTGCGGGCAGCAGCATGAAGCCGCCGGCGACCAGCGCCGAAAGCGCGCCGCAAGTCGCGGTGAGAAGGATGATCGCCGGGAGCGTCGACACGGGCGACAGCCTACATCACGCGAGCCAGGCGAGCGCGGCCATGCGGCCGGTCGCGCCGTCGCGGCGGTAGGAGTAGAAGCGCGACGGATCCGCATGCGTGCAGAGCCCGCCGCCATGCACGGCGGTGACGCCGGCCGCGGCGAGCCGGCGCCGCGCGAGCGCCGGTAGGTCCGCGAACAGGCGGCCCTCGCGTCCCGGCCGGAACGCCTGCGCGGCGACCGGATCCCGGGCCAGGAATGCAGTGCGCACTTCCGGGCCGACCTCGAAGGCATCGGGCCCGATCGACGGGCCGAGCCAGGCGACGAGCGAGCCGGGCGCGCAGGCGAGTGCCTGCACCGTGGCCTCGACGACGCCGGCCGCGAGCCCGCGCCAGCCCGCGTGCGCGATGCCGACGCGATCGCCGGCGCGGCTCGCGAGGAAGACCGGCAGGCAGTCAGCGACCAGTACGGCGCAGACGTTGCCCGGCAAGAATGTCACCGCGGCGTCGGCCGGCCCCTGCTCCGGTCGCGGCAATACGGCGACGCCGGTTCCATGTACCTGTTCGAGCCAGGCCGGCTCCGCCGGCAATCCGAGTGCGTGGCGCAGCCGGTGGCGATTGGCTGCAACCGCCGCAGCGTCATCGCCCACGTGCGCGCCGAGGTTGAGGCTCGCGTAGCAGCCGGCGCTCGCGCCGCCGCGCCGCGTCGTCACGCACGCATGCACGCCGGGCGGCACCGGCCAGTCGGGCGCCAGGAACTCCGGCGCGGTCATCAGCCGGCCGCCGCGTCGCGGTCGCGCTTGAGGCAGGCGATGAGCCCGCGGAAATCCGCCGGCAGCCTGGATTCGACCTCGATGGTGCGGCCGCCGCGCGGGTGCGGAAAAGCGAGCTTCGCGGCGTGCAGCGCCTGGCGCCGGAATCCGCGTAGCGCCGCCGCCAGCTCGGGCGTCGCGCCGCGCGGGATGACGAGCCGCCTGCCGTAGACCGGGTCGCCGACCAGCGGGTAGCCGGCGTGGGACAGGTGCAGCCGGATCTGGTGCGTGCGCCCGGTTTCGAGCGTCACGCGCACCCAGGTGTGGCGCCGGTAGCGTTCGATCACACGGTAGTGGGTGACGGCCTCGCGACCGCTCGAGCGGACCGCCATGCGCAGGCGGTCCACCGGATGGCGGTCGATCGGCGCATCCACCTTGCCGCCGGCGGTCATGACGCCGACGCATACGGCCTGGTACTCGCGGTAAATGGCGCGGGCCGCGAGCGCCGCCGCAAGCGCGGTGCGCGCAGGCTCGTTGCGCGCGACGATCAGCAGGCCCGAGGTGTCCTTGTCGAGGCGGTGCACGATCCCGGCGCGCGGGAGCTTCGCGAGTTTCGCGTCGTGCGCGAGCAGCGCATTCTGCAGCGTGCCTGCCGGGTTGCCGGCGCCGGGGTGCACGACCAGGCCCGCGGGCTTGTCCACGACCAGCACATCGCGATCCTCGTAGGCGATCGCCAGCGCGATGTCCTCCGCCGGCGGCGGCACTGCGTCTTCATCCGGCGCGTCGAGCACGATGCGCTCACCGCCGGCGACAAGGTCGCGCGGGCGCGGGACGCGACCGTCGACGCGCAGCATCCCGTCGTCGATCCAGCGCTTCAGCCGCGAACGCGAGAACTCCGGCAGGGCATCGGCGAGCGCCTGGTCGAGGCGCCGGCCGGCCGACTGCGGCGCCAGGCGCAGCTCGCGGTGGAGACGGGTGGAACTCATGAGGGTGGGGAGCGGTCTTTTGCCGCTATACTGCGTCGTTCCAGCAGCCGGGGTCCAGTCCTTTGCAGACAGCCAGTTACGGGGTGCGCGCCCTGGTCGTCGCATGCGCCCTGCTCGCCATCGCGGGGTGCGCGAGCAAGGACCGTGCGGCCGAGGATCTGCTCCCGGACCGCATTTACGAACGGGGCCACACCCTCCTGATGGGCGGCGACTACCGTGGCGCAGTCCGCTATTTCGAAGCGCTCGAGGCGAACTACCCATTCAGCGAGGAGGCCAGGCAGGCACGACTCGACATCATCTTCGCGTATTACCGCGCCGGCCAGCAGGAATCGGCCATCGACGCGGCCGACCAGTTCATCCGCGAGAATCCGACGCACCCGCGCGTGGACTACGCGATGTACCTGAGGGGTCTCGTCTACTTCGAGCGCTCTCCGAACTTCCTCGAGCGCTGGTTCAACACCGACCTCACCGAGCGGCCCCCGCAGGACGTGCGCCGCGCGTTCGACGCCTTCGACCGGCTCATCAAGGAGAAGCCGAACAGCGTCTATGCGCACGACGCGCGGCAGCGCATGATCTTCCTGCGCAACCGCCTGGCGGACTACGAGATCCACGTCGCGCAGCACTACCTGCGCCGCCAGGCCTATGTCGCCGCGATCGCCCGCGCGCGCTACACGATCGAGAACTACGACGGCGCGCCCGCGGTGCGCCAGGCGCTCGAGATCATGATCGACGCGTACCGGGGGCTCGGTCTCGACGACCTCGCGGAACGCTCGCAGGAAGTCTTTGCGCTCAACTTCCCCGACGCCCGGCCGGAGTCGCAGACCCGGCGCTGGTGGTGGCCCGATTAGGAGGGGTCAGTCCCCTTCAGCCCCGCGTCGGTTCAGTTGCTGCGATCCTTGCGCTGAAGGGGACTGACCCCTTCGTGTTACGACTCGCCGGGCCGGTAGCCTGACGTGATCGGGTACCGCCAGTCCCTCCCGAACGCGCGGCCGCTGACGCGTACGCCCGGCGGCGCCTGGCGCCGCTTGTACTCGCTGCGCTTCACAAGTTCGAGCACCCGGGTGACCGTCGCGCGCTCGAACCCCAGGGCGACGATCTCGTCCACCGAGCGGTCGTCCTCGATGAACGCCTCCAGGATCGGGTCGAGCACGTCATAGGGCGGCAGGCTGTCGGTGTCGAGCTGGCCCTCGCGCAGCTCGGCCGTCGGCGGCCGGTCGATGATCCGCTGCGGTATCACCACGCCCGGACCGCGGGCATTCCGCCAGCGCGCGAGCCGCCAGACCAGGGTCTTGCTGCAGTCCTTGATCGGCGCGTAGCCGCCCGCCATGTCACCGTAGAGCGTCGCGTAGCCGACCGCCATCTCGCTCTTGTTGCCGGTCGTCAGCACCATGCGGCCGGTCTTGTTCGAGATCGCCATCAGCAGCATGCCGCGGCAGCGCGCCTGGATGTTCTCCTCGGTCGCGTCCGGCGCGCGGCCGCGGAACTCGCGCTCGAGCGCCGCGAGCGTCGCCTGGTACATGCCCTCGATCGGGATCACCGAGTACTTGACGCCGAGCCCGCGCGTCATCGCGGCCGCGTCCTTCTCGGACATCGAGGACGTGAAGCGCGAGGGCATCATGACCGCGTGCACGCGCGCGGGGCCGAGCGCGTCGCAGGCGAGCGCCAGCACGACCGCCGAGTCGACGCCGCCGGAAAGCCCGATGACGACGTCCTGGAAGCGGTTCTTTTCCACGTAGTCGCGCACGCCAAGCACGATGGCACGCCAGATGCTCTCCTCGTCCTGCGGCAGCGGCGCGAGGCTCTCCGGTTCGAGGTCGTAACCGCGCTCGGCCTGCACCAGGTCGACCGTGGTGAGCGATTCCTCGAACGCCGGCGCGCGGTGCACGACGCGCCCGCTCGCGTCGACGGCGAAGCTGCAGCCGTCGTACACGATCTCGTCCTGGCCGCCGACCAGATTGAGATAGACGAGTGGCACGCCGTTCTCGCGCGCGCGGGCGGCGAGATTGGCCTCACGCTCGGCCTGCTTGCCGCGCTGGTAAGGCGACGCATTGAGGGAGAAGATCAGGTCGGCGCCGGCACGGCGCGCGCCGGCAACCACGTCCGGATGCCAGATGTCCTCGCAGATCACCGGGGCGACCCGCGCGCTCCCCAGCTCGACCGCGGCGTACGAATCGCCCGGCGCGAAGTAGCGCTTGTCGTCGAAAACCTGGTAGTTCGGCAGCCGTTGCTTGCGGTAGTTCGCGAGCCGCCGGCCGTCGCGAATCCAGGCCGCCGTGTTGAACAGGGCGCCGTCCGAATACTCCGGGCAGCCGACCAGGAGGTCGATGCCGCGCGCCGCCTCCGCGAGCCGCGCCAGCGATTCCTCGATGCGGCGGCGAAACCCCCGGTGGAACAGCAGATCTTCCGGCGGATAGCCCGAGAGCGCGAGCTCCGGCGTCACGACCAGCTGCGCACCCGCGCGGCGCGCTTCCTCCACCCGCTCGGCGATGCGCGCGGCGTTGCCCTGCACGTCGCCGACGGTGGGATTGATCTGGGCGAGCGCGATGCGCACGGCGTCAGCGCTCCGGCTTGCGCCTGCGCCGGCGGCGTGCGGCCAGCGCATGCTTCATTGCGACGCCGAGGTCGGCGGCCGAGCGCACCGTGCGCACGTTGGCCTCCTCCAGCGCGGCGTACTTGTCCGCCGCCGTGCCCTTGCCGCCCGCGATTACCGCGCCCGCGTGGCCCATGCGCTTGCCGGCCGGCGCCGTGACGCCCGCGATGTAGGCGACCACCGGCTTTTCCACGCTGCGCCGGATGTACTCGGCGGCCGCTTCCTCGTCGCTGCCGCCGATCTCGCCCACCATGATGATTCCGGCGGTGTCCGGGTCCCGCTCGAACAGCGCGAGCGCCTCGATGAAGTTGAGGCCGCGCACCGGGTCGCCGCCGATGCCGACGCAGGTCGTCTGGCCGAGGCCGGCACTCGTGGTCTGGAACACGGCCTCGTAGGTGAGCGTGCCGGAGCGCGAGACGATGCCGATGCTGCCCTGCCGGTGGATGAAGCCCGGCATGATGCCGACCTTGCACTCGCCGGGCGTGATCACGCCCGGGCAATTCGGGCCGACCAGCCGGCTCCTGCCGCCGGCGAGCGCGGCCTTGACGCGCACCATGTCGTTGACCGGGATCCCTTCCGTGATGCAGACCACGAGGCGGATGCCGGCGTCGGCCGCCTCGAGGATCGCGTCCGCCGCGAACGGCGCCGGCACGTAGATCACGCTCACGTCGGCGCGGGTTGCCTGCACGGCGTCGTGCACGGTGTCGAACACCGGCCGGTCGAGGTGGCGCGTGCCGCCGCGGCCCGGTGTCACGCCGCCGACGAGATTGGTGCCGTAGGCGATCGCCTGCTCGGAATGAAACGTGCCCTGCCTGCCCGTGAAACCCTGGCAGATCACGCGGCTCCTGCGGTTGACGAGGATGCTCAACGCCGGCTTCCCGCCTGCGCGAGGCGCACGGCCTGTGTGGCGGCATCCGACAAGTCCCTCGCCACGGTGATGGCAAGCCTGCTCGCGGCGAGCAGCGCGCGCGCCGTGTCGGCGTTCGTGCCCTCGAGGCGGACGACGACCGGCAGGTTGACGCCGGCGCTCTTCACCGCCTGGACGATGCCCTCGGCGATGACGTCGCAGCGCACGATGCCGCCGAAGATGTTGACCAGGATCGCGCGCACGCGCGCATTGGACAGGATCAGGCGGAACGCCGCGGTCACGCGTTTCGCCGTCGCCGTGCCACCGACATCCAGGAAGTTGGCGGGCTCGCCGCCGTGCAGCTTGATGAGATCCATGGTCGCCATCGCGAGGCCGGCGCCATTCACCATGCAGGCGATGTTGCCGTCCAGCGAAACGTAGTTGAGCTCGTGCTCCGAGGCCTCGCGCTCCATCGCGTCTTCCTGCGCGGGATCGCGCAGCGCGACCAGCTCGGGCTGGCGGAACAGCGCATTCGCGTCGACGTTGATCTTCGCGTCGAGCGCGACCAGCCCGCCCTCCCGGGTGACGATCAGCGGGTTGATCTCGATCAGCGCCAGGTCGCGCTCCAGATACAGCCGGTAGAGAGCGCGCGCGATGCGCTCGAACTCGGCGATCTGCCTGCCTGCGAGGCCGAGTCCGAATGCGAGCCGGCGGCACTGGTAGCCCTGCAGGCCCACCGCCGGGTCGACGTCGACGCGCAGGATCTTGTCCGGCTCCCGGGCCGCGACTTCCTCGATGTTCATGCCGCCCGCGGCCGAGGCGATGAAGGCGATTCGGCCGCGCTCCCGGTCGAGCAGAGGGCTGAGATAGATCTCGCGCGCGATCGCGCTGCCCGACTCGACGTAGACCTGGTTGACTGGCAGGCCCGTGCTGTCCGTCTGCGGCGTCACGAGGCGCCCGCCGAGCATGCCCTTCGCCGCGGCGCCCACCTCGGCGGCCGAATGGCACAGCTTGACGCCGCCCGCCTTGCCACGGCCGCCCGCGTGCACCTGCGCCTTGACCACCCAGACCGGCCCCGGCAGTTCCCGGGCGGCCGCAACGGCTTCGGCCTCGGTCGCGGCAACCTTGCCGGCCGGCACCGGTATGCCCGCCTCGGCGAAGATGCGCTTCGACTGGTATTCGTGGAGATTCATCATGACATTCTACCGGCTGTCATGAACCGCGTCGCAAACGCGGCCCGCGCGCCGGGTGACCGCAAACCCGCGTGCTAGAGTGAAGGGCGTGAAAACGCCGGCGGCAACCGAGAGAACGGCGGGCGATCCGGAACTCGCCTGGCGCGTGCTCGGGCTGCTCAACCTCTACCGCCTGGTCGTCCCCTCGGTACTCGTGGCGCTCGCGCTACTGGCGGCGCGCTTCCAGCTGCTCGCGGCCAGTCCCGCCCTGTTCACGGCGGTGGCGGGGCTCGTCGGGCTCGCCATCGGCAGCTTCCTGAACGTGGTCATCCACCGCCTGCCGCTGGTGCTCGAGCGGCAGTGGCGCGCGCGGGCGGCGGAACTCGAGGGGCGGCAGCCCGCGGCGCCGACCGAGGCCTATGGCCTCGTGCGGCCACGCTCGCGCTGCCCCGCCTGCCAGGCGCCGATCCGCGCCGTGCACAACGTCCCGGTCGTGAGCTGGCTCCTGCTGCACGGCCGTTGCGCCGCCTGCGGCGCGCCAATCTCCGCGCGCTACCCCCTGGTCGAACTCGCGACCGGCGCCGCCTTCGCCGTTGTCGCCTGGCATTTCGGCTTCGGCATGGCCGCAGTCCTCGGCTGCGTCTTCACCGCTTATCTGGTCGCGCTCACCGGCATCGACCTCGACCGGCAGCTGCTCCCCGACATCCTCACGGTGCCGCTCCTGTGGATCGGCCTGATCGCGAGCGCCTGGTTCGGAGCCGGCGAAGCTCCGCCGCCCGCGGTCCTCGGCGATGCCGTGATCGGCGCGGTCGCCGGCTACGGATTCCTGTGGCTCGTGTTCCACCTGTTCCGGCTGATCACCGGCAAGGAGGGCATGGGTTACGGTGATTTCAAGCTGTTCGCCGCGATCGGCGCCTGGCTCGGCTGGCAGATGCTGCCGCTGGTGCTGCTGCTCGCGGCCTTCGTCGGCGCCGCGGTCGGCATCGCACTGATGGCGGCACACCGGCTCGGGCGCAGCGTGCCGATACCATTCGGACCCTATCTCGCCGGCGCGGCCTGGATCGCGCTGCTGTGGGGACCCGGACTCGTCGAGCGCTACCTGCGATTCGCCGGGCTCGGCTGAGCGGGCGATGTTTCGCATCGGCCTGACGGGCGGCATCGCGAGCGGCAAGACGACGGTTGCGAACCTGTTCGCGGCCCGCGGCGCAACGGTGCTCGACACCGACGTGATCGCGCGCGAAGTCGTCGTCCCGGGCAGCCGTGCGCTCGCCGCGCTGGTCGCCGCGCAGGGCGGCGGCATCCTCGACCGGCAGGGCAGACTCGATCGCGCGGAACTGCGCCGCCGGATTTTCGCCGACCCGGCGACTCGCCGCGAAGTGGAAGCCATCCTCCACCCCGAGATCCTCGCCGAGCTCCAACGCCAGGCGGCGCGTGCGCCCGGTCCCTACCAGGTCTTCGTCATTCCGCTCCTGGTCGAAGCCGGACTCGAGCATCTCGTGGACCGCGTGCTGGTCGTCGACTGCACGGAACAGGAGCAGATCCGGCGGCTCGCGGTGCGTGACGGGGAGTCACGGCAAGACGCCCTGCGCATGCTCGAGACGCAAGCCACTCGCGAGCAGCGCCTCGCTGCCGCCAACGACGTGATCGACAATGGCGGTGCCGCGGCGGGCCTGGCGGCCCGGGTGGCCGAGCTCGACCGCCTGTATCGCGATCTGGCCCGGAAACATTGAGGATTTCGCACTCCAAGCGTGCCGGGCGTCACACCGGCAAGGTTTACGCCCATGGAACCCCTGCCGCAAAATAGGCCCATGTTCGAGGCCGCGCCGGAACAGAGGCACGATCCGGAGCCGATCGTGTACGAACAGCCGCTCAATGAGCGGATGCGCGCCTTCATGCGCCTCGAGTTCCTGTGGCAGCAGCTGTCCCACCACGCCGGCGTGCCGAACGCCTGGTCGAGCCGCGCCGCCGTCGCGTGCCTGCTCGAGATCCTCGCCATCACGGCGCGCGGCGACTCGCGCGGCGACGTGCTGAAGGAACTCGAACGGCAGATGTCGGCGCTGCGCGATTTCCAGAACCGGCCGGGCGTGGACGGCGCGCGCCTGCGCGCCGTGCTGTCCGCGTTGATGCGCCGACGCGAGGAATTGAATGCGACCGGCGCGAACTTCATGCAGAAGCTGCGCGAATCGGAGTTCCTGAATGCGATCAAGCACAGGAGCGCGATCCCGGGCGGCACCTGCGAATTCAACCTGCCGGATTTATACCACTGGCTCTCGCTCGATCCGGACACGCGCGAGGCCGACCTCGCCGCCTGGATTGCGACCATCCGGCCGCTGTGCGAGTCGATCTCGGAGCTCCTGTGGATCACGCGCGAGAATGCGCGGCCGAGCGAGGAGAACGCGCCTGGCGGCAGCTTCCAGATCGTGTTCGAGCGCGATCGGCCGGTGCAGCTGCTGCGGATCACGCTGCCGGGCGGTTCGCATCTCTACCCGGAGGTGAGCGGCAGCCACCACCGCTCGTCGCTGCGCTTCCTGCGCTGGAACAGCGTGCACAGCCGCCCGGCCCAGGCGAACGAGGACGTGCGGTTCGTGCTCGCGATCTGCTACTGAGCCGGATGGCGCGCGAAATTCCCTGCCCGCGCTGCGGCACGCGCCACGAGTGGGACGGCAATCCCTGGCGCCCGTTCTGCAGCAAGCGCTGCAAGCTCATCGATCTCAGCGGGTGGCTGACGGGGGAGAACACGATCGCCGGGGAAGCAGCAGACATTTCCGGAGGGGACAGTCCCCTGCGTGCCGTCGCTCGACGTCAGCTGCCGCCGGGCATTTCCAGGGCTTTCGCGAGGAAAGCCCAGTGGTTGGCCCAGTCCTCCACCTGCATCCAGGTCGGCTTGCCGGCACCGTGGCCGGCCCGCGTTTCGATGCGGATCAGCACCGGGTTGTCGCAGGCCTGCGCGTGCTGGAACGCCGCCGCGAACTTGAAGCTGTGCCAGGGCACGACGCGGTCGTCGTGGTCGGCGGTCGTCACCAGCGTCGGCGGGTAGCAGCGGCCGGCCTTCAGGTTGTGCAGCGGCGAATACGCGAGCAGCGCCCGGAACTGGTCGGGGTCCTCCACCGTGCCGTAGTCGGACGACCAGGCGTAGGCGTTCGCGCTCGCCGTGTGATAGCGCAGCATGTCCAGCACGCCGACGCCCGGCAGCGCCGCCCCGAACAGCTCGGGGCGCTGCGCCATCACCGCGCCCACCAGCAGCCCGCCGTTGCTGCGGCCGTGGATCGCGAGTTTCGCGGGCGAGGTGTAGCGCTGCGCGATCAGCCACTCGGCGGCGGCGATGAAGTCGTCGAACACGTTCTGCTTCTTCGTCCGGGTGCCGGCGTCGTGCCAGTCCGCGCCGTACTCGCCGCCGCCGCGCAGGTTCGCCACGGCGTAGATGCCGCCCTGCTCCAGCCAGGCCGCGACCGCGGCGCTGTAAGTGGGCGTCAGCGAGACGTCGAAGCCCCCGTAGCCGTAGAGCAGCGTCGGGTTGCTGCCGTCCAGCTTCGCGTCCTTGCGGCGGGTGATGAATATCGGTACGCGCGTGCCGTCGCGGCTGGCGAAGAAGAACTGCTCGGTCACGAACGGGGTCGCGTCGAAGGACACGGTCGGCCTGCGAAACGGCATAACTTCGCCCTGCGCGATGTCGTAGCGATAGAGCGCGAGCGGCGTCAGATAGTCCGTGTAGGCGAAGAATGTCTCGTTCTCGCGCGGCGCGTCGGGAAAGCCGATCGCCGTGCCCTGCCCCGGCAGCGGCAGGTCGCGCAGGCGCTCGCCGTCCCGGCCGTAGAGGGCGACGCGCGTGCGCGCGTCCTCGAGGTAGCTCGCGATCACGCGGCCGCCGGCGATGCTTGCCTGGTAGAGCGTCTGCTTCGACTCGGGGACGATTTCGGCGACGGCCTGCGTCTCGGGATCGACGGCGATCACCCGGCCGAGCGGCGCACCCTGCGTGGTGCGGAAGTAGAGTCGACCGTCCATGACGCCGAGGAAGTCGAAGATGCCGTCCCACCGGTCGAACAACCGGACGACCTCCGAGTCCGGCTTCGACAGGTCGCGCAGGTGGATCGCGTTGCTATCGAACCCGTGCCTGACCACGAGCACCAGCCAGCGCCCGTCCTCGGTCACGGTGCCGTAGGGATTGTGGCGCGCGTTGTCCGTGATCGAGTAAACATGCTCGTCCTCCGCCTGCGCGGTTCCGAGCCGATGACGGAAGACGCTTACCTGCCGCTGGTCGTCGCCCCTGCCGTCCGCGCCCTTCGGATAGCGCGAGTAATAGAACGAGCTCGCATCGGGCAGCCAGGACACGCCCGTGAACTTGGTGTCGCCGATGAGATCCGGCAGGTCGCGGCCGGTCTCGACCTCGCGCACCTGCCAGTTGTCCCAGTCCGTGCCACCGTCCGACACAGCATACGCGACGAACCGGCCGTCGGGGCTGACCGAGTAATCGGCGACGGAAGCGGTCGCATCGGCCGACAGCGCGTTGGGGTCCACCAGGACACTCGGCGCGGCATCGAGCGACGCAGACCAGTACAGGACGCCCTGGTTCTGGCTGCCGCTCTTCTCGACGTAAAAATAGCGTCCACCTTTCTTCACCGGCATACGCGATTTGTCGTCCAGCCAGCTGTAGCCGTACTGCTCGTAGTTCCAGAGCTCGGTGAGACGCTGCTTGATCGTCTCGCGCGCGGGAATGGCGCCCAGATAAGGCTCGGCGATCGCGTTCTCGGCGCCGATCCAGGCCGACAGCTCGGCGGAATCCTTCTCCATCCAGCGGTACGGATCCGCGACTTCGACGCCGTGCAGCACGTCCACGGCCGGTCCGCGCGGGGCGGCCGGATAGCGCAGGGCGCCAGCCGCGCCCGGGGAATCGTCCGCCGCGCTCATGCCGGCGACAGCGCCGAGCAGGACGAAGGTGAATCCGGATATGACATGTCGGTGCACCGTGTTTACACTCCCGATCATCGAGGCGCGAAGTCTAACAAACCGGCCGACGGCCGAACCCGGCTTGAGACAGGACGGAGCCATGATGCGTTCACTCGTGGTGGTGCTGACGGCGGCGCTTTGCGCCGCGGACGCCGGGGCGCGCGACCTGACGGTCGAACGGCTCTACGACGCTCCGGACCTGCGCGGCCCCGCGCTGCGCCTGACGCGCTTCTCGCCGGACGGAAAGCTCGTGAGTTACCTGCGCGCGCGCGACGACGCGCCGATGGTCTCGGATCTCTGGGCGTACGACGTCGCGCGCGGCGAGCACCGGCTGCTGGTCGACGCGCGCTCGCTCGTGCCGGAAGAGGGCGCGCTCTCCGCCGAAGAGGAAGCGCGCCGCGAGCGGCAGCGCACCGCGGCCCTGCGCGGCGTCGTGGAATACGAGTGGGCGCCGGACTCGCGCGCGCTGCTGGCGCCGCTCGCGGGCGACCTCTATGTCTACGACTTGGCGCGCCCGGCGGCGGATGCGGTGCGGCGCCTGACCGACACGGCGGCCTATGAAACCGACGCGAAATACTCGCCGCGCGGCCGCTACGTGAGCTTCGTCCGCGACCAGGATCTCTACGCGATCGAGGTCGCCACGGGTGCGGAACGCCGGCTCACCGCGGGGGGCGGCGGCACGATCAGCCACGGCGTCGCGGAGTTCATCGCGCAGGAGGAGATGGGGCGCACGACGGGCTACTGGTGGTCTCCGGATGACCGGCGCCTTGCCTACCTGCGCGTGGACGAGTCGCCGGTCGCGGAACTTGAGCGCTTCGAGATCGCCGCCGATGGCATCGCCGTCGTGCGCCAGCGCTACCCGGCGACCGGCGAGGCGAATGCGCGCGTGACCCTTGCGGTGCTCTCACTCGACAGCGGCGGGGCAGCACCCGTCGATCTCGGATCGGAGGACCAGTACCTCGCGCGCGTCGACTGGTTTCCCGAAGGCGACCGGCTGCTGGTACAGCGCCAGTCGCGCGACCAGAAGCGCCTCGACCTGATCGCCGTTCCGGCGAGCGGCGGCGCGGGGCAGCTGCTGTTCACGGAGAGCAGCCCCACCTGGGTCGAGCTGCACGACGATCTGTACTTCCTGCGCGCGCGGCGCGAAATCCTCTGGGCATCGGAGCGCAGCGGGCACAGGCACCTGTATCGCTACGGCTACGACGGCGCGCTGAAGGGTGCCGTCACGGCCGGCGACTGGGACATCGTCGCCGAGGACAACGGGCGCGCGGTCGCCGGTATCGACCGGCGGCGCGGCAAGGTCTACTTCACGGCCAACCGCAAGACGCCGATCGAGCGTCAGCTCTTCGTGGCTGACCTCGACAGCGGCGATGCGCGGGAGCCCGTCGCGCTGACATCGGGCGATGGCTGGAGCGAGGTCACGATGTCGCCGGATGCGCGGCGATTCGTGCGTACCTACAGCGACCCGTCGCAGCCGCCGCAGGTTTCGCTGCACGATGCCGGGGGCCGGCGCCTCGCTTGGCTGGTGGAGAACCGGCTCGACGCCGACCATCCCTATGCGCCCTATCTTGACCGCCATGTGCCGCCGGTATTCGGCACGATTCCCGCCGCCGACGGCACGCCGCTGCACTACCAGCTGTTCAAGCCCGCGGGTTTCGAGCCGGGCCGGCGCTACCCTGCGGTACTGATCGTGTACGGCGGGCCCGGCGTGCAGTCGGTGAAGCGCCGCTGGAGTGCGGGCGGCAGCCGCCAGACGGCGCAGCTGCTCGCGCAGCACGGTTACGTCGTGTTCCAGCTCGACAACCGCGGCGCGACCGGGCGCGGCCGCGTGTTCGCCGAGGCGCTCTATCGCCGCTTCGGTGGCGTCGAGGTCGAGGACCAGTTGCGGGGCGTCGCCTGGCTCAAGTCGCAGCCGTTCGTGGATCCCGCGCGCATCGGCGTCTTCGGCTGGAGCTACGGCGGCTACATGACGCTGATGCTGCTCGGCCAGTCACCCGGCACATTCAAGGCGGGTGTCGCGGGTGCGCCGGTGACCGACTTCCGATTGTACGACACGCATTACACGGAGCGCTACCTCGACACGCCGGCGCAGAACCCGGAAGGCTACCGGCTCTCGAACGTGCTCACCTACGCTGGCGCGATCCGCGACCGGCTGTTGATCATCCACGGCATGGCAGATGACAACGTGCTGTTCACCAACACGACGCTGCTCATTCCCGCCTTGGTAGCGAGCGGCCAGCCGTTCGAGCTCGTGCCCTACCCCGGCAGCAAGCACGCCGCGCTCAATTTCCGAGACACCGGCATCCACGGCTGGAAGACGATCCTCGACTTCTTCGACCGCAGTCTCTGACGGTGCCGTCTGACGGCGTCTGACGGTGCCGGGTCGCACTTATTGCTCCGCAATAAGTGCGATAAGTGCGACCCGGCACCGTTCTCCCGTTCTCCGTCCTCACCGCCGCACTGCGCACCCATGCGCGCCGAGCTGCTGCAGCCGCTCGAGTCGCCGCGCGTCGGGATACCAGCCGGCGAAGACGGGTCGGCCGACCACGTAGCACAGGCGCTCGAGCAGGCGCTCCGGCAGCGGCCGGACCGACGGCGCCATGACCAGGAAATGGGCGCCCTCCGCCACCGCCCGCACGGCGCTCTCGGCGTCCTCGCAGTGCACGCCGACGAGGAACGCGCCACGGCGGTCGACATGCAGCTGCTGCCCGGACCAGCGCAGTACGACACCGTCGCAGCCTGCCGTCGCCGCGACGCGCACTGCGTCGACGTCCGTGCCCAGCATGAAGACCCGATGACCGGCACCGCGCGCCGCGCTGACCGCCTCGGGCATCGGTTCGACCCCGCCTTCGTCGACCGTGGGCAGCAGCAGCGTCTGCGCCGCGCTGCCGCGAATGGACAGCAGCGACTCGCCGGATGACAGCACCCGCGCGAGCCGCGGGAGCCGGAGCGCCGTTACGATCGCCTGGTCGGCTTCGATCAGGTCGTGCTGCGGCAACTCGTCGGGCCTCGCCCAGGCGAGCGCCTGCGACTCACGGGCCTGCGGCTCGCCGTCGAAAGCGGTGATCTGCCAGACGTCGAGGAAGACGCGCCGGTCCGGATAGCGGTGCCGCAGGCGGATCAGCGGCCGGGCGGCACGCACCGTGACGCCGAGTTCCTCGGCGAGCTCGCGCTGCAGGCCGGCATACGGCTCTTCGCCCTCCGCCAGCTTGCCGCCCGGAAATTCCCAGCGGCCGGCCATGTGGCGCCCGCGCGGCCGCTGCGCGATGAGGACGCGGCCTTGCGCGTCGGCGATCGCGCCGGCAACGACATGGATTTCTGGTGAGTTCACCGGGAGAAGTCTAGCCGCCGCCGGCCTGCAAGGCCCCGTGGCAATGCTTGAACTTGCGGCCCGAGCCGCAGGGGCAGGGCTCGTTGCGGCCGACCTTGCGCTCGCCGCGCACGAACGGTGCCGCGGGCACGGCCGGCGCCTCGACTGGCGGCGCGCGCTCCGGCGCGGCTGCAGCGGCCGGCACCGGCTGGTCGCCAAGCTGCGGCGGCGCGGCGTGCTGCAGCTGCATGCGGGCCTGCAGCCGGCGCTGGCGCTCGGCCTCCTCGCGCTCGATCTCTTCCTCGGTGCGCACCTGCAGGCGCTGCAGCAACATCACGGTGTCGGAGCGGATCCGTTCCAGCATGCCCGTGAACAATGCGAACGCCTCGCGCTTGTACTCCTGCTTCGGGTTCTTCTGCGCATAGGCGCGCAGGTAGATGCCCTGGCGCAGGTAGTCCATGCCGGCGAGGTGCTCGCGCCAGTGCAGGTCGAGCTGCTGCAGCATCACCGCGCGCTCGAGGTGGCGCATGACCGGCCCCCCGACCTGGCGTGACTTCTCCTCGTAGGCGGCCTCGATTGCCGCGACATAGAGTCCGGCGGCCTCGCTCGCATGGCGCGTCGAGTCCGCCGCCAGCCAGTCCGCAAGCCCGATGCGCACGCCGAAGTCGCGCTCCATCGCCTGCTCGAGGCCGGCGACGTCCCACTGTTCCTCGACGCTGTCCGGCGGGACGAACTGCGCGACCGTGTTGCCGACCACCTCGGCGCGCACGTCCCGGATCACGCCGTCGATGTCGCCGGTCGACATGATCTCGGTGCGCTGCCGATAGATCACCTTGCGCTGGTCGTTGGCGACGTCATCGTACTCGAGCAGGTTCTTGCGCGCATCGAAGTTGTGCGACTCGACCTTGCGCTGGGCGCGCTCGATCTGGCGGGTCAGCATGCCGCTCTCGATCGCCTCGCCCTCTTTCATGCCCACCGTCTTGAGCAGCGACTTGGTGCGCTCGGGGTCGCCGAAGATGCGCATCAGGTTGTCCTCGAGCGAGAGGTAGAAGCGGCTCGAGCCCGGGTCGCCCTGGCGGCCCGAGCGGCCGCGCAGCTGGTTGTCGATGCGCCGCGACTCGTGGCGCTCGGTGCCGATGATGTGCAGGCCGCCGGCCGCGATAACCTGCTGGTGCAATGCGCTCCACTCGGCCTCGAGTTCGCGCGCACGCGCCGCCGGCTGCTCCTCGTCGAGGCCGCCGTCCTTGCGCAGCTGCTCGACCTGCTTGGCGACGTTGCCGCCGAGCACGATGTCGGTGCCACGGCCGGCCATGTTGGTCGCGATCGTCACCGTCCCCGGCCGCCCGGCCTGGGCGACGACCATCGCCTCGCGCTCGTGCTGTTTTGCATTCAGCACCTGGTGCGGGATCGCGGCGTCCTTGAGGTGCTTCGAGAGCTTCTCCGAGGTCTCGATCGACGTGGTGCCAACCAGCGCGGGCTGGCCGCGATTCACGCAGTCGCGGATGTCCTCCACAATGGCGTCGAACTTGTCCTTCTGGTTCAGGTACACGAGGTCCGGCATGTCATTGCGGATCATCGGCCGGTGGGTCGGCACGACCACGACTTCGAGCCCGTAGATCTGCTGGAACTCGAAGGCCTCGGTGTCGGCCGTGCCGGTCATGCCGGCGAGCTTCCCGTACAGCCGGAAGTAGTTCTGGAAGGTGATCGAGGCGATGGTCTGGTTTTCCTCGCGGATCCGCACGCCCTCCTTCGCCTCCACGGCCTGGTGCAGGCCGTCCGACCAGCGGCGGCCGGGCATGGTACGCCCGGTGAACTCGTCGACGATGATCACGTCCTGGCCGCGCACGATGTACTCGACGTCGCGGTGGTACAGGGCGTGCGCGCGCAGCGCCGCGTTCAGGTGGTGCATGAGCCGGATGCTGGCCGGGTCGTACAGGCCCTCGCCCTCGCGCAACAGGCCCGCCTCCAGCATCAGCTCCTCGGCCTTCTCAAAGCCCGACTCCGACAGGTGCACCTGGCGGGTCTTCTCGTCGGCGTAGAAGTCGCCCTCGCCTTCCTCGGCCGCCTGGCGCCTGAAGCGCGGCACCAGCGCGTCGATCTTCACGTACAGCTCGGTGCTCTCCTCGGCCGGGCCCGAGATGATGAGCGGCGTGCGCGCCTCGTCGATCAGGATCGAGTCCACCTCGTCCACGATCGCGTAGTGCTGGCCGCGCTGCACGCGGTCCTCGAGGCGGGCGGCGAGATTGTCGCGCAGGTAGTCGAAGCCGAACTCGTTGTTCGTCCCGTAGGTGACGTCGCAGGCGTAGGCCGCGCGCTTGTCGGCCTGCGACTGGCCGCTCGCGATCACGCCGACCGAAAGGCCGAGCAGCCGGTAGATCGGTCCCATCCACTCCGCGTCGCGCTGCGCGAGGTATTCGTTGACGGTCACGACGTGCACGCCCTTGCCGGCGAGCGCGTTCAGGTACACGGGCAGGGTCGCGACCAGGGTCTTGCCCTCGCCGGTGCGCATCTCGGAAATTTTTCCGTCGTGCAGCACCATGCCGCCGACCAGCTGCACGTCAAAGGGGCGCAGACCCACCGCGCGTGTGGCCGCTTCGCGCGCGGTCGCGAAAGCCTCCGGCAGGATGTCGTCGAGCGTCTCGCCTGCGACCAGGCGCGCGCGGAGCATGTCGGTGCGCACCCGCAGCTCCGCGTCGCTCGCCGCGGTCAGCGCGTCCGTGAAAGCGTTCGCCTGCTTGACGCGTTCCGCGTACTGGCGCAGCAGCCGCTGGTTACGGCTGCCGAAGATGCGGGTGAAAATGTTCAGCACGAACCTGGGACCTCGGGGCGCAGGGGCGCAAAAACAAGCCGCCCCGGCCGGAAAAGCCGATAGTTTACTACGAGAGGGATGGGAAACTACGTTCGCGGGCGGGGTTACCGGCGCACGAATGACAGCGGGTTCATCGGCTTGCCATTGTGCAGCACCTCGAAGTGCAGGTGCGTGCCGGTCGAGCGGCCGGTGGAACCCATGAGCGCGATCGGGTCGCCACGCTTCACGGTTTCGCCCGGTTTCACGAGCAGCGCCGCGTTGTGCGCGTAGCGCGTGACATAGCCGTTGCCGTGCGTGATCTCGACCTGGCGCCCGTAGCCGCCGTCGGTGCCGGTGTAGCTCACGATGCCGTCGGCCACCGCCAGTACCTGCGTGCCCGCGGCGCCGGCGAAGTCGATGCCGTGATGACTCGCCCGATTGCCGTCGAAGGGATCCGTGCGCTGGCCGTACAGCGAGGAGATGTAGCCGGACTCGACCGGGCGCCCGCCCGGGATGATCTGGCGCGCGAGCTCGCGCGTCATGATGAGGCTCTGCAGCGCGGTCAGCTGCCGGCGGCGGTCGTCGATCTGCGCATCCATCGAGTCGAGCATCGCGTCGAGGGTCGGCACCACCGGCACCTCGCCCGCGGTCTCCGGACCGCCGAGCGCCGGCGGCTGGTCAAAGTCGAATTCGCCACGCTTGAGCTTGGCGACATCCGTGAGCTGCTTGCCGAGGGCATCGAGGCGGATCAACTGCGCCTGCATGCGGCCGACGCGCGTCGCGAGCGCCGCGACCTGGCCGTCCACGTCCCGCTCGATGCGGGCGAGCTGCTCGCTCTGCGCCGCGAGGTCCGCGTCCCAGCGCGCCAGCGTTAACTCGCCGAGCGGCCCGCCCTGGGCCCAGCGCCCGCCCGCCAGGAATGCGCCGGCAACCAGGGCGCAAACAGACACCGCAGCGGCCGTGTACGCGAGCAGTCGCTTCCTGGTCATAATGCGGGGCGGCCTCTCGGCCGGAAAGATTCCGCGCACCTTGCCAAAAAAAGCCTTGCGCCTCAAGTACTTTGATCACCGTTTCAGGGGTCGGAATTGACCATCCGGAAAAAACCGACCCCCGTCAGTCACTTGCTGGAACAAGGCGAGGGGATTCTCAAGAGGCTGCGCGCGGGCACGCTCGAGGCCGAGCGCAGCCTTGCGGCGCTGCGTGCCGTTCTGCCCCCCGAACTGGCCCGGGAGGTGTGGAGCGCGACGCTGCGCGGGACCACGCTCACGGCCTTCGTGTCGACCGCCGCCTGGGGCACCCGCCTGCGTTATGTAGCGCCCAAGCTCGCCGGGGCGATCGCCGATGGGCTCGGCGCGCCGGTCGAGGACATCAAGGTCAAGGTGCGGGCAAGACCGCGCTAGGCGGTGGCCGCCGCGGCAGCGTAGGAGATCGGTGCGTCGCCGTCATCCCGGAAGGTGACTTCCTCCCAGGCTTGCTGCTCCGCGAGCAGCGTGCGCAGCAGGCGGTTGTTCAGACCGTGACCCGACTTGTAGGCCGTGTACTCGCCGATCAGCGAATGGCCGAGCAGGTACAGGTCGCCGATCGCGTCCAGGATCTTGTGCCGCACGAATTCGTCCTCGAAGCGCAGCCCGTCCTCGTTCAGGATCCGGTAGTCGTCCAGCACGATCGCGTTGTCGAGCGTGCCGCCGAGCGCGAGGTTGCGGCCGCGCAGGTGTTCCATGTCGCGCATGAACCCGAAGGTGCGCGCACGGCTCACTTCCTTGAGGAAGCTCGCGGTCGAGAAATCCATCGTCGCCTGCTTCGCGTGGCGCCGGAAGACCGGGTGGTCGAACTCGATCTCGAAATTGACGCGGAAGCCCTCGTAGGGCGTGAAGCGCGCCCACTTGTCGCCGTCTTTCACTTCGACGGGCTTGCGCACACGCACGAACCGCTTTGGCGAGTTCTGCAGCTCGATGCCGGCCGACTGCACCAGGAACACGAACGGGCCCGCGCTGCCGTCCATGATCGGCACCTCGCCGGCCGTCAGCTCGACGAACAGGTTGTCGATGCCAAGCCCGGCGAGCGCCGACATCAGGTGCTCGACGGTCGAGACACCCGCTGCGCCGGCAGCGAGTGTCGTTCCGAGCGTCGTCTCGGTGACATTCGTCGCGCGGGCTGGGATGTCGACCGGCGGCTCGAGGTCGGTGCGGCGGAACACGATGCCGGTATTGGGCGGCGCCGGCCGCAGCGCCATCAGGACCTTGCGGCCGGTGTGCAGGCCGATGCCGGTGGACCGGATCGAGTCCTTTATCGTGCGTTGCTGCGCCATTGCCGTACCTCATTCGAAGTTACCACATCACGCGGGTCACCGGCCGCCGGCCAGCGGAGTAAGGCCGGCGGCCGCGAACCCGTTGTCATTGCGAGGTTCCAGGCAGGTCGCGCTCCCGCTCCCGCCCGGCACGACGGCCCGCCGCGCGCCGCCGCGCCCTGAGGCGCAGCAGCGCGTGTCGCAGGCCCTGGCGCTCCGGGCGCGGGCGGGACACGTCGCGTCTCAGTCCGCCTGGCGCCTGAGGAACGACGGGATGTCGAGCAGTTCCTCCGAGCCAAAGCTGGCGCGCAGTCCGTCGCCCACCGCGCGCGGCTGCCGCTGCGCGGTCGGCTGGTCCAGATGCCGGTAGTCCGGAGCCGCGGCGCGCGGGCGCTGCGCGACGATCTTCACCTCGCCTGGACGGCGGCCCGCCGCGGGAACCTGCGCCGCCGCCTGCTGCGGGGGCGCAGCGACCCTCGGCTTGCTGCGGTTGAGGCCGGTCGCGACGACCGTCACCCTGAACTCGCCTTGCATCTCGGGCTCGATGACGGTGCCGACCACGACGGTCGCGTCCTCGGCCGCGAACTGCTTGATGGTATTGCCGACTTCCTCGAACTCGCCGATCGACAGGTCGAGTCCCGCGGTGACGTTCACGAGGATGCCGTGCGCGCCCGCGAGGTTGATGTCCTCGAGCAGCGGCGAGGACACCGCCATCTCGGCCGCGACCCGCGCGCGGTGCTCGCCGGTGCCGATTCCGGAGCCCATCATCGCCAGCCCGGTCTCGGACATCACGGTGCGGACGTCCGCGAAGTCGACGTTGATGAGGCCGGGGCGGGTTATCAGCTCGGCGATGCCCTGCACCGCGCCCTGCAGCACCTCGTTGGCGCGCTTGAACGCCTCGAGCAGCGTGGTCTGGCCGCCCAGCACCTGCAGCAGCTTCTGGTTCGGGATCGTGATCAGCGAGTCGACGTGCCGCGAGAGCTCCGTCATGCCGGATTCCGCGACCGACGCACGCTTGCTGCCCTCCATCGTGAACGGCCGCGTCACCACCGCGACCGTCAGGATGCCGAGCTCGCGCGCGACCTGCGCGACGACCGGTGCCGCGCCCGTGCCCGTGCCGCCGCCCATGCCGGCGGTGATGAACAGCATGTCGCAACCCTCGATCAGCTCGATGATCCGGTCACGGTCCTCCATCGCCGCCTGGCGCCCGACTTCCGGGTTGGAGCCGGCGCCGAGGCCCTTGGTGATGTTGGCGCCGATCTGCAGCGAGGTCTTCACCTGCGAGTGCTTGAGCGCCTGGGCGTCGGTATTCACGCAAATGAAATCCACGCCCTCAATCCCGCACTTGGTCATGTGCGACACGGCGTTGCCGCCGCCGCCGCCCACCCCGACCACCTTGATCACAGCCGTCTGGCTGAATGAATCCATCAATTCGAACATGTCCTCTCCTCCGCTAGGTCAGAAATATCCCTGGAACCACGACTTCATCCGCTCCGTCACCGTCTTCACGCCGTCGCCGATGAGCTTCGGCGCCGCCTGGCCGGCATTGGCCCGGCCGAATAGCAGGAGACCCACGCCCGTGGCGTGGATCGGGTTCTTCACCACATCGCCGAGCCCGGTCACGCCCGCGGGACTCCCGAGGCGGACGGGCATGTGGAAGATCTCTTCGGCGAGCTCGACGGCGCCCTCCATTTTGGCGCTGCCGCCGGTGAGCACGACGCCCGCCGCGACCGACTCCTCGAAGCCGGAGCGGCGCAGCTCGTCGCGGATCAGCATGAACAACTCTTCGTAGCGCGGCTCGACGATCTCGGCGAGCGTCTGGCGCGCAAGCCGGCGCGAGGGCCGGTCGCCGACCGAGGGCACCTCGATGGTCTCGTCGGGGTTCGCCAGCTGCGAGAGCGCGCAGGCGTAGCGGATCTTGATCTCCTCCGCGTACGGCGTCGGCGTGCGCATCGAGACCGCGATGTCGTTCGTGACCTGGTCGCCGGCGACCGGGATCACGGCCGTGTGGCGGATCGCGCCGCCCGAGAACACCGCGATGTCGGTGGTCCCGCCGCCGACGTCCACGAGGCAGGCGCCGAGTTCCTTCTCGTCGTCGGTCAGGACCGCGAACGAGGACGCGAGCTGCTCGAGCACGATGTCCTCGACCTCGAGCCCGCAGCGCTGCACGCACTTGACGATGTTCTGCGCCGCGCTCTCGGCGCCGGTCACGATGTGCACGCGCGCCTCGAGCCGCACGCCCGACATGCCGACCGGCTCGCGGATGCCTTCCTGCCCGTCGATGATGAATTCCTGGGGCAGGACGTGCAGGATCTTCTGGTCGGCGGGAATCGGCACCGCCTGCGCGGCATCCATGACCCGCGCGACGTCGCCGCCCGCGACCTCCTTGTCCTTGATCGCGACGATGCCGTGCGAGTTGAGGCTGCGCACGTGGCTGCCGGCAATGCCGGTGAACACGCTGCGGATCTCGACCCCGGCCATGAGCTCGGCCTCCTCGACCGCGCGCTGGATCGACTGGACGGTCGAGTCGATGTTCACGACCACGCCCTTCTTCAGGCCGCGCGAGGGATGCGAGCCGAGGCCGATGACCTCGAGGCTGCCGTCGGCGTGCATCTCGCCGACCAGGGCCACGACCTTCGACGTGCCGATGTCGAGGCCCACGATCAGGTTGCGGTCGGAGCGCTTAGCCATCGATTCCCGGCTCTCCCTGCGGCTGGTGGGCCACGAACGCCGGCCGCGCGGGACCCTGCGGGCGCTTGCCGCGCCAGCCGATCGCGAAGCCATTCGAATAGCGCATGTCCACGTAGCGGACTTCTGCCGACCGGCCCGAGATCACGGGCGCGCCGAACTGCACGAAGCGGTCCATGCGCTCGTCGACCTGGCGGCGGCCGAGCCGCACGGTCACGCCGGCCGAAAGGTCGAACTCCCAGGCGCCGCGCGCATCGAGGCGCAGCGCTGCGATCTGGAATCCGAGCGGGCTCAGCCGGTCCTGGATCGCGAGGTAGCGCTGTGCAACCTGCCCTTCCGCGCCCTGCGGCCCGTCCAGGCGCGGCAGCTCCGGCGGCACCAGCCGGACGCCGCTCGCGAACAATTCACCGCGCGTGTTGAGCAGCCCGTCGTCGCCCCAGCGGGCGGCCGCCTGCTGCTCCACGATCTCGATCCGGATGCGGTCCGGCCACAGCCGCTGCACCCGCGCGCGGTCCACCCAGGCGAGCGCCTCCACCGACTTGCGCAGCCGGTCGAGATCCGCGCTGACGATGCCGCCTCGCAGCGCGCCGACCGCGGCTTGCTGGACCTCGACCGCCGCGACCCGCTGGAACGGGCCGTCGATCACGATGCTGCGCACCGGCTGGTCGAGCCTGACGGCCAGCAGCACGCCAAGCGCGGCGAGCGCGGCGAGCATGCCGGCGACGCGGCCCAGGCGCGGCCATTCCAGCTTTGGCCATTCGAAGCGTGCGCCGCCCGCTTTCTTCCTCCGGTTGCGCCTGCGCAGGAATCTCATGGCTAGGCCCTTTCCCGTGCGAAGCTGGTCTCGAGGATCCGCCAGCAGAGATCCTCGAAGTCGATGCCTGCGGCGCGCGCAGCCATCGGCACGAGGCTGTGACTGGTCATGCCAGGCACGGTATTGATCTCGAGCAGGAGCGCGCGACCGTCTTCGGCAGTCACGAAGTCGACTCGCCCCCAGCCCGAGGCACCGGTCGCGGCGAAGGTCGCGAGCGCCGCGCCCTGCAGGGCCGCCTCCGCGGCCGGCGGCAGACCGCAGGGGATCAGGTAGCGCGTATCGTCGGCGAAGTACTTCGCCTGGTAGTCGTAGAAGTCCCGCGGCGTCTCGATCCGGATCGCCGGCAGCGCCTCGCCCTGCAGCACGCCGACAGTGAATTCGCCGCCGGTGATCCAGCGCTCGGCGATCACCACCGGGTCGAGCGCCGACGCAGCCCGCCAGGCGGCTGGCAGGTCGGCGGCGCTCACGACGCGGCTCATGCCGACGCTGGAGCCCTGGGTCGCGGGTTTCACCGCGAGCGGCAGTCCGAGATCGGCCACCGCGCGCTCGAAGTCGGCGGCGCCCGTGAGCTCGATCCATGGCGGGGTCGCGACGCCTGCGGCCTGCGCCAGCCGCTTAGTGCGCAGCTTGTCCATGCCGACCGCGGAGCCGAGCACGCCGCTGCCGGTGTACGGCAGGCCCTGCCATTCGAGCGCGCCCTGCAGTGCGCCGTCCTCGCCGCCCGGGCCGTGCAGCGCGACGAACGCGCGCTCGAAGCCCTCGGTCACGAGCTCGCCGAGCGCACGCTCGGCCGGATCGAATGGCGTGGCCTCGATGCCGCGCGCGGCGAGCGCCTCGGTCACTGCCTTCCCGGTCAGCAGCGAGATCTCGCGCTCGGCCGAGTCGCCGCCCTGCAGCACGGCGACGCGACCGAACTCGGCCGCGCTCGTGACGCGCCGGAATTCCACGCCCGTTGCCCGCAGCCGGCTCATCGCGCACCCTCCGGCCACCCGGCCGGCCGGCACGCGCCGGGACGCGCTGCGGCGTATCGCGTGCGTGCGAGCGCGGCGGGACCCCCGAGCGAGCGAATGCGGTCGCCGCCCTGAGCGAGCGAGGGGCGTCCCGCCGCGCTCGCACGCACGCAGTAATCGCGCACGTTCATGCGGCCTCCCCGATGACGCGGACTTCCGGAACGAGCCGGACGCCGTGCACACGCTCGACCGTCGCCTGCACGTGCCGCACCAGCGCCTCGAGATCCGCCGCCGTCGCCTCGCCCTCGTTCAGGATGAAGTTCGCGTGCTTCTCGGAGACCGCTGCGCCGCCGATCCGGAATCCCTTGAGCCCGGCGCGCTCGATCAATTCGGCCGCGTGGCCACCCGGCGGATTGGTGAACACCGAACCACAGCTCCACGCGCCGATCGGCTGGCTCGCATGGCGCTTCTCGAGCAGGCGCCTGATGGAGTCGGTGCTCGCGTCGGGCCGCGCCTCGAAGCGGAATGTCGCCGCCAGGTACCACTCACCCGGTGCCGGCGGGGTGACGCTGCGGTAGCCGTAGCGGTACGCGGCGGCCGCGCGGCGGTGCCGTTCGCCCGCGCGGTCGATGGTCTCGACCGCGACGACGTGCGGCCAGGTCTCGCCGCCCCAGGCGCCGGCATTCATCGCCAACGCGCCGCCGACGGTACCCGGGATGCCGGCGAAGAAGTCCGCGGGCCCGAGCCGCCACTTCGCGCACTGCCGCCCGAGCCGCGCGCACGGCACGCCGGCCTCGGCGCGCACCTGCGTGTCGTCCACGCGCTCGAGCGCGTTCAGGATCCCGTGCACCGAGATCACGACGCCGCGGATGCCGCCATCGCGCACCAGCAGGTTGCTGCCGAGCCCGACCCAGGTGACCGGCACTTCGGCCGGCAGCGCACGCAGGAATGCCGACAGGTCCTCGACGTCGCGCGGCGAGAACCAGGCGTCGGCCGGCCCGCCGACGTGCCAGGACGTGTGCCGCGACATCGGCTCGTCGCGCTGCACGCGGTCCATGAATTCGCCGGCGATCGCGAGCCCGCTCATCGCCTGGCCCTCGCGCTGGTCACGCCGAGGCGCGCCGCCAGTTTGTGCGCGATGGTGCCAATGCTGCCCGCGCCCATGGTCAGCACGATGTCGCGGTCGGCGATCACGCCGGCGAGCGCCCGGTGCAGCTCGCGCACGTCCTCGACGAACACCGGCTCGAGCCGGCCGCGGCCGCGCACCGCGCGGCAGATCGCGCGCCCGTCGGCATTCGCGATCGGCTCCTCGCCCGCGGCGTAGATCTCGGTCACGAGCAGCGCGTCGGCGGCCGACAATGCGCGGCCGAAGTCGTCGATCAGGTCGCGCGTACGCGTATAGCGGTGCGGCTGGAACGCGAGCACCAGGCGGCGTCCCGGCCAGGCCTGGCGCACGGCGTCGATGGTCGCCTCGATTTCGGTCGGGTGGTGGCCGTAGTCGTCGACCAGCGTCACGCGGCCGGCACGCGTCGCGACCTCGCCGATCACCTCGAGCCGCCGGCCGATCCCCTGGAATCCGGCGAGCGCGCGCTGGATCGCCGCGTCGTCGACCTCGAGCTCGGTCGCGACGGCGATCGCCGCCAGGGCGTTGCGCACGTTGTGCAGTCCCGGCAGGTTGAGCGCGACCGGCAGCGGGTCGCGGCCGGCGCGAGTCACCTCGAAGCGCGTCGTGCCGCCCTCGCGTGCGAGCCCGGAAGCGCGCACATCGGCTTCCTCGCCGAGACCGTAGCGCACGGTCGGTCGGCCGACCTGGGGCAGGATTCCGCGCACCACCTCGTCGTCGCTGCACATCACCGCGAGGCCGTAGAACGGCAGGTTGTGCAGGAACTCGACGAAGCTCTGCTTGAGCTTCTCGAAGTCGCCGCCGTGCGTGCCGAGGTGATCGTTGTCGATGTTGGTGACGATCGCGATCACCGGCTGCAGGTGCAGGAACGAGGCGTCGCTCTCGTCCGCCTCCGCGACCAGGTAGCGGCTGGTTCCGAGCTTCGCGTTGCTGCCGGTGCTCTTCAGCAGCCCGCCGATGACGAATGTCGGGTCGAGCCCACCCTCGGCGAGGACCGAGGCGACCAGGCTCGTGGTCGTCGTCTTGCCGTGCGTGCCGGCGACCGCAATGCCCTGGCGGAAGCGCATGAGCTCGCCGAGCATCTCGGCGCGGCGCACCACCGGGATGCGCGCCGCCTGCGCCGCCAGGAGCTCCGGGTTGTCCGCGGCGACGGCAGTGGACACGACCACGACGCTCGCGCCCGCGACCTGCGCGGCGTCATGCCCGATGAAGATGCCGACGCCCATCGCCGCGAGCCGTGCGGTGACCGCGTTCGCGCGCAGGTCCGAACCCTGCATGGCGTAGCCGAGGTTGACCAGCACTTCGGCGATGCCGCCCATGCCGGCGCCGCCGATGCCGATCAGGTGGATGAGGCCGACACGGCGCATGCGGTCGCTCACCGGTTCCTCCCTTCCGCCAGCAGGCAGAGCTCGGCCATGCGGCGCGCGGCTTCCGGCTGCGCCTGGGCGCGGGCGGTCTCGGCCATCGCGAGCAGGCGCGAGCGCCCGTTGCCGAGCAGCGTCGCCAACCGGTTCGCGAGCTCGGGTGCGGTGAGCCCTGCTTCCGAAACGACCTGCGCGGCGCTGACCCGGCCGAGCCACTCGGCGTTCTGGGTCTGGTGGTCGTCGACCGCCGCGGGAAATGGCACGAGGATCGCGCCGACGCCGGCGGCGGCCAGCTCGGCGACGGTGAGCGCGCCGGCGCGCGACACGACCAGGTCCGCCTCGCCGTACGCGGCCGCCATGTCGTCGATGAACGCGCGCACGTCCGCCTGCACGCCGGCGGCGCGATACGCGGCCTCGGTGGCCTCGCGGTCCGTGGCGCCCGTCTGGTGCAGCACCTGCGGCCGCCACGACTCGGGCAGCAGCGCGATGGCTGCAGGCACGAGCCGGTTCAGCGCCGATGCGCCCTGGCTGCCGCCGAACACGAACAGCCGCGCGGGGCCGGTGCGCGTTTCGAAACGCTGGCGCGGCGGCGGCAGCGCCGTGATCTCCGGCCGTACCGGGTTGCCGACGTAGCGCGCACCCTGGCCGGCCGGGAAGCTGCCAGGGAAGCCCTCCGCAACCTGCGTGGCCAGGTGCGCGAGCCAGCGGTTGGTGAGCCCGGCGACGGCGTTCTGCTCGTGGATCACGAGCGGCGTGCCCGCAAGCCAGGCGGCGATGCCGCCCGGCCCGGAGGCGAAACCGCCAAGGCCGAGCACCACGCCGGGCTGCCGGCGGTGCAGCGCGCGCCGCGCCTGGGCGACCGCGCGCAGCAGGCGGACCGGGGCGCCGAGCCAGCGGCCGATGCCCTTGCCGCGCAGCCCTTCGACCTCGATCCACTCCGTCGCATAGCCGGCAGCCGGCACGAGTCGCGCTTCGATGCCGCGCTCGGTCCCGAGCCAGACGATCTCGCGCACGCGCGAGAGCTCGCCCGCAATCGCGAGTGCCGGAAACACGTGACCGCCGGTGCCGCCCGCCATGATCATGACCGGGCGGCTCACTGCGCCCGCCCCTCGGGCGGGAGCGCACTCTTGCCGGACACGGCGACCTCGTGGTGGACGCGCAGCAGCATGCCGACCCACGCGAGCGTCACCAGCATGCTCGAGCGGCCGTACGACAGGAGCGGCAGCGTGAGGCCCTTGGTGGGCAGGAGCCCCAAGTTGACGCCGATGTTCAGGAACGCCTGCAGCCCGATCCACACGCCGAACCCGGCGGCGAGGCAGGCGTGCAGCGGCATGCCGGCGTCGGCAGCGAGCCGCGAGAGGCGCAGGCTGCGCAGCACGATCACCAGAAAGCCGAGCACGACCACGAGCACGCCCACCAGGCCGAATTCCTCGGCCAGCACCGCAAATACGAAGTCGGTGTGCGCCTCCGGCAGGTAGAAGAGTTTCTGGATGCTCGATCCGAGGCCGACGCCGAACCATTCCCCGCGGCCCACTGCGATCAGCGACTGGGTCAGCTGGAAACCGCTGTCGAACGGATCCGACCAAGGATCGAGGAAGGCGAGTATGCGTTTCAGGCGGTACGGGCTGAGCACCGCGAGCGCAGCGACGCCCGCGGCGCCCACGCCGCACACCAGGAGAAAGTCGCGCATCCGTGCGCCGGCGACGAACAGCACGGCCGTGCCGGTGACGCACAGCACGACCGCGGCGCCGAAATCGGGCTCGGCGAGCAGCAACACCGCGGCCAGCCCCAGCACGGCGAGCGGCTTCCAGAAACCCTGCGCCGAGGCCCGCAGCTCGGTCTGGTGGCGCACGGCGAAGATTGCGATGTAGGTGACCAGCAGCCAGCGCGCGAGCTCGGACGGCTGCAGGTTGAGCGGTCCGAGGCGGATCCAGCGGCGGCTGCCGTTGACCTCGTGGCCGATGCCCGGCACCAGCACGATGACGAGCAGCGCGCAGCTCGCGATCAGCAGCCAGGGCGCAAGGCGCCTCCAGGCGGCGATCGGCACGGCGAGCACGGCGGTCGCGAGCGTGCAGCCGGGCACGACCGACAGGAACTGGCGCTGGAAGTAGAAGAACGGCTCGACGCCGTTGCGCTCGCTGACGGTGAGAGAGGCGGAAGTCACCATGACCAGCCCGACCAGCAGCAGGCCGAATACCGCGGTGACGATCACCGCGTCGATCGCGAGGCGCTGCTGGCGGCCCGCCGAGCGCGAGAACTGCAATGCGGCGCTCATGCTCATGCCGGCAGCGCCCGCGCGGCGGCGGCGAAGGCGTCGCCGCGCTCGGCATAGTCGCGGAACATGTCAAAGCTCGCGCAGGCCGGGGACAGCAGCACCGTGTCGCCCGGCTGCGCGAGCGCGGCCGCGGCGCCAACCGCCTCGTCCATCGAGCCGGCCAAGGTCACGGCGCAGGAATTCGCGAGCGCGGCCGCGAGCAGCGCCGCGTCGCGCCCGATCAGCACCGCGTGCCTGACTTTGTCGCGGCAGGCCGCGCCGAGCGGCACGAAGTCCTGGCCCTTGCCCTCGCCGCCGGCGATCAGCACCAGCGGACCGTCGAGACCGGCGATCGCCGCGGTCGTCGCGCCGACGTTGGTACCCTTGGAATCGTCGATCCACGCCACGCCCTGCCGGTCGAGGACGTGCTGGGCACGGTGCGGCAGGCCGCCGAAACGGCACAGCACGCCGGTCATGGTCGCGCGCGGCAGCCCCGCCACGCTGCCGACCGCGAGCGCCGCGAGCGCGTTCGCCGCGTTGTGCCGGCCCGGCAGGCGCAACGCCGAGCGCGGCAGCAGCGCCTGCCCGGCCTCGGCCAGCCACTCCTCGCCACCCCGCGACAGCAGGCGGAAGTCGGCGTCGCCGCGCGTGAGGCTGAAGCCGACCCGGCGCTGGCCCGGCCGCGGCATGCGCACCACCAGCGCGTCGTCGAGGTTCACGACCGCGGTCGCCGCGCGCTCGAAGATGCGCGCCTTCGCGGCCGCGTACTCGGCGACGCCCGCGTAGCGGTCAAGGTGATCCGGCGTGACATTGAGCACGGCCGCCGCTTCGAGCTGCAGCGAGTGGGTGGTCTCGAGCTGGTACGAGGACAGCTCGAGCACGTACATGGCGGCGGGCGGTCCCTCGAGCAGGTCGAGCGCCGGCTCGCCGAGATTGCCGCCGACCCGAACGGCGATCCCCGCGGCCTTTGCGAATTCGCCCACCAGCGTCGTGACCGTGCTCTTGCCATTGGTGCCGGTGATGCCGAGCACGCGGCCGCCCGCCTCGCGCGCGAACAGCTCGATGTCGCCCACGAGGTCGAGTCCGCGCGCGGCGGCGAGGCGCAGCAGCGGCTCGCCGAGCGAAACGCCCGGCGAGACCACGATCTGGTCCGCGCCCTCGAGCACCGCCGGATCGAAGCCGCCGAGCGCCGTCGCCGCCTGCGGCACGAAGCGCCGCAAGTCGGCGAGCCCCGGCGGTTCGGCGCGCGAGTCGGTGACGACCAGCCGATGCCCGCGCGCGGCCAGGTGCCGGGCGGCCGAGAGGCCGGTCCGGCCGAGGCCGACGATCACGCTGCGGGGACTGCCGGTGGCTTCACGCATCAACGGAGCTTCAGCGTGGCCAGCCCGACCAGGACCAGCATGAAGGAGATGATCCAGAAGCGGACGATGACCTTGGGCTCCGCCCAGCCCTTCAGCTCGTAGTGGTGGTGGATCGGCGCCATCCGGAAGATGCGCTTGCCGCGCAGGCGGAACGAGGCCACCTGCAGGATGACGGAGACCGTCTCGAGCACGAACAGGCCGCCCATGATCGCGAGCACGATTTCCTGGCGCACGATCACGGCCACGACCCCGAGCGCCGCGCCGAGCGCGAGCGCGCCGATGTCGCCCATGAATACCTGCGCCGGGTAGGTGTTGAACCACAGGAACCCGAGCCCGGCGCCGACGATGGTGGCGCAGAAGATCAGCATCTCCCCGGCGCCCGGCACGCTCGGGATCTGCAGGTAGGCGGAGAAGTTGACGTGACCGGTGACGTAGGCGAACACGCCGAGGCCGCCCGCGACCATCACGCACGGCATGACTGCCAGCCCGTCGAGGCCGTCGGTCAGGTTGACCGCATTGCTCGAGCCGACGATCACGAAGTAGGTCAGCGCGACGAATGCGGCGGCGCTCATCGGCAGCGCGAACGCCTTGAAGAACGGCACGTAGAGCGCGGTTTCCGCGGCAGTCTCGGCGGTCTGCCAGAGCGCGAGCGCCGCGGCCAGGCCGGCGAGCGACTGCCACAGGTATTTCCAGCGCGCCGCCAGCCCGCGCGGGTCGCGCACCACCAGCTTCAGGTAGTCGTCGTAGAAGCCGATCAGGCCAAAGGCGAGCGTGACCGAGAGCGCAATCCACACGAAGCGGTTGTCGAGGTCCGCCCACAGGAGCGTGCCCGCGCCCACCGCGACCAGGATCAGCGCACCGCCCATGGTCGGTGTGCCCTTCTTGCCGAGGTGCGAGCCCGGGCCGTCGTCGCGCACCACCTGGCCGATCTGGCGTGCCACGAGCATGCGGATCATTGACGGCCCGACGAACAGGGCGATCGTGAGCGCGGTGAGCGCGGCCAGGATCGCGCGCAGCGTCAGGTACTGAAATACGCGGAACCCGCCGTAGTACCCCGCCAGCCAGTCGAACAGTTCGGGCAGCATGCTGCTCCCTCAGTTCCCGTTGCCGGCTGCGGGCAGAGCGGTTGCAAGCCGCTCCACGACGCGTTCCAGGCAGTTGATGCGTGAGCCCTTCACGAGCGCGGTGACGCCGGGCTCGAGGCTTGCCGCGAGCGCGTCACCGAGGCGCGCCGGGTCCTCGTACCAGGTCGCGCGCGCACCGAACGCATCCACCGCGTGGCGGGCCGCGGCGCCGACCGCGAACAGACGCGTGATGCCCGCGCGGCGTGCGTAGTCGCCGACCCCGGCGTGGCTCGCGACGGTCCCCGCCCCGAGCTCGGCCATCTCGCCGAGCACCAGCCAGTGCTCTCCCGGCAGCGCGCACAGCACGTCGATGCCGGCGCGCACCGAGCTCGGGTTGGCGTTGTAGGAGTCGTCGATCAGCCAGGATCCGCGCAGCCCTGTCTTCAGCTGCAGGCGACCCGCCACCGGGCGCATCTTCTCGAGACCCGCGACGATGGCCGGCAGCGGGACGCCGGCCGCATGTGCGGCCGCGGCTGCGCCGAGCGCGTTCGACACGTTGTGGCGGCCCGCGAGCGGCAGCTTGACGCGCGCCTGTTCGCCCGCCACCGACAACACGAACGCGGTGACGAACCCGCCGGCCTCGATCTGGCCGGCGATCGCCTGGGCGCGCACGTCGGCGGGCGCGTCGATCCCGAAGCGCACGATGCGCGCGCCGCGCGGCGCCATGGTCAGCCACAACTCGCAGAACGGGTCGTCGGCATTGACGACGGCGATCCCGTCCGCACCGAGCGCGGCGAACATCTCGCCCTCGGCGCGCGCGACGCCGGCGAGGTCGCCGAAACCCTCGAGGTGTTCGTCGCCGGCGTTGGTCACGAGCGCGATGGCGGGTTTCGCGAGCGCCGCGAGCGCGGCGATCTCGCCCGGGTGGTTTGCGCCCATCTCGATCACGGCGTAGCGGTGTGCGGGCGCGAGGCCGAGTAGCGTCAGCGGGACGCCTATATGGTTATTGAGGTTGCCGCGCGTCGCGAGCGTCGGGCCGTGGCCCGAGAGGATGGCAGCGAGCATCTCCTTGCTGGTCGTCTTGCCGTTGCTGCCGCCGACGCCAATCACCAGCGCGCCGCTCCTGGCGCGCCAGGCCGCGGCCAGCGCGGAAAGCGCGGCCTGCGTGTCGCGCACCACGACCTGCGGCAGCGGCAGCGCGGCAGGCCGCGCGACCAGGGCGCCGGCCGCGCCACGCGTGCGGGCGGCGTCGAGGAAGTCGTGCCCGTCGAAACGCTCGCCGCGCAGCGCGACGAACAGCATGCCCGGCTCGAGGGTGCGCGTATCGATCCCGACGCCGGCGAACGCTGCGTCCTCGCCGTGGAGGCGCCCCCCGGTCGCTGCCGCGACTTCCGACATCCGGCCCTTCATCGTGCGGCACCGAGGTGCGCAGCCAGGCACTCACGGTCGCTGAAGCGGCGCCGCTCGTCGCCGACCAGCTGGTAGTCCTCGTGGCCCTTGCCGGCGATCAGCACCGCATCGCCGGCGCGCGCCCCGGCGAGGGCCGCGCCGATCGCGCGCCCGCGCTCCCGCTCGATGAGCGCGTCTCCCGGGCGGCGCATGCCGCGCAGGATCATTGCGACGATGCCGTCCGCATCCTCGCCGCGCGGGTTGTCGTCGGTCACCACCACGCGGTCCGCCAGGCGCTCGGCGACTTCGCCCATGAGCGGCCGCTTGCCGGGATCGCGCTCGCCGCCGCAGCCGAAAACCACCGACACGCGGCCGCGCGCGTGCGCACGTACCGCCGCGAGCGCCTTCGCGAGCGCGTCCGGCGTATGCGCGTAGTCAACCACCGCGAGCGCCCCGTTCGGCATCCGGTAGCTTTCCATGCGACCCGGGGGTGCGGTGCACTCGCCGAGCGCGGCGAGTGCGGCATCGACGTCGAACTGCCAGGCAGCGAGTGCAGCGAGCGTGACTGCAAGATTTTCCGCGTTGAAATCACCGAGCAGCCGCGAGCGCAGGCGGCGCACGCCGAAGTGGCCCTGGATCTCGAGCTCGAGACCGCCTTGCGAGGCGATCACGCGACGTACGTGGACGAAGCGCTGCGCTGCGGGCGCCTCGCCGCCGACCGCCACCGCAGTCAGTTCGACGCCGGGCGCGAGCGCAGCGGCGAAACGCGACCCGACCGGATCGCCGACATTGATCACCGCGTGCTCGAGGCCCGGCATCGCGAACAGGCGCCGCTTCGCCTCGGCGTAGCGTTCCATCGACCCGTGGTAGTCGAGGTGGTCGCGCGTAAGGTTGCAGAACGCCGCGACCCGCATGCGCACGCCGTCGACGCGCCGCTGGTCGAGCGCGTGCGAGGAGACCTCCATGGCGACGTGGGTCGCGCCCGCATCGGCGAACGCGCGCAGCTGGCGGTGCAGCGTGATGACGTCTGGCGTCGTCAGGGGCGCGCCCTCGACAGCAGGCGGGAAGCCCGCGCCCAGCGTGCCGAGGTAGGCACCGCGGCGCGCGAGGCGCTCCACGGCCGAAGCGAGCAGCCACGCGCAGGTCGTCTTGCCGTTGGTGCCGGTCACGCCTGCGACGGTGAGACGCGACGAAGGCATGCCGTAGAAGCGGTCGGCGATGGCACCCAGTCGGTCGCGGAGGCCCTGCACCGCCACGAACGGCACCTGCGCGCCGGCGCTGCCGGGCTCGCGCCGCTCGGCCGGGTCCCACAGCACGGCCGGTGCGCCGCGCGCGATCGCCTCGCCCGCATGGTCGAGGCCGTGACTGCGCGTGCCGGCGAGCGCGACGAAGGCGTCGCCGAGCGCGACCGCGCGCGAGTCGAGCGTGAGCCCGGTGATCGGCAGGCGGGGCGCCGCTGCGACGCCCGACAGCAGCTCGTCGAGGGCGAGGCGCGCGGTCACAGCCCCTCCTCCGCGGCCGCGAGCGGCGTGACGCGCGCGAGGTCGTCCGGCGCGACCGTCATCAGGCGCAGCGCGCCCGACGTCACTGCCGAGAACACGGGCGCGGCGACGTCGCCGCCGTAATACAGGCTGCCCTGCGGCTCGTCCACCATGACGACGACCGCGAGGCGCGGCGCGGTCGCGGGCACGACACCCGCGAACACGGACAGGTAGCGGTCCGTCGAGTAGCCGCCGGACACCGCTTTCCACGCCGTGCCGGTCTTGCCCGCGACGCGGTAGCCGGCGACCGCAGCCTTGGAGCCGGTGCCGGCCGGGGTCACCGCTTCCTCGAGCAGGCCGATCAGGTCGCGTGCGACGCTCGCCGGCAGCACGCGCTCGCCCGCGACCGGCCCGTCAACACGTCGGAATGTGACCGGCCGGTGCACGCCGAAGGCGCCGATCGTCGCGTAGGCCTGCGCGAGCTGCAGCGGCGTCACCGAAAGGCCGTAGCCGTAGGATATCGTCGCGACGTTGACCGGCCGCCAGGTGCCGGCGCCGGTCAGGAGGCCGGCGGATTCGCCAGGGAACCCGCTCGCGGTCACCTCGCCGAATCCGAGCGCGCGCAGCGTCGAGTGGATGTGGCTGCGGTCGAGGGAGAGCGCGATCTTCGCCATGCCCACGTTGCTCGAGCGCGCGAGGACCTGGCCGACGTCGATCGTGCCGAGGTCGTGCTTGTCGCGTACGGTCAACGTGCCGACCCGGAACGGCGTCGCGTCGATCGTTGTGTTCGCGCGGTAGCGGCCCGAGGCAAGCGCCGCCGCGACCACGAACGGCTTGATGCTCGAACCGGGCTCGAAGATGTCGGTGACCGCGCGGTTACGGTAGCGCGCGACCTCGTACTGCCCGCGGTCGTTCGGGTTGAAGGCCGGCTGGTTGACCATCGCCAGCACTTCGCCGGTCGCGACATCGAGCACGATGACGGTGCCGGCGCGCGCGCGGTGCTGGCGCATCGCGGCCTTCAGTTCGCGGTAGGCGAGGTACTGCACCCGCAGGTCGATGCTGGTGACGAGGTCCTGGCCCTGGGATGGAGCCTGCACGACCTCGACGTTCTGGATCACGCGCCCGCGCCCGTCCTGCAGCACGCGCTTCTCGCCGTTGACGCCCTTGAGCGTGCGGTCGAAGGCGAGCTCGAGGCCTTCCTGCCCCTCTTCGTCGAGGCTGGTGAAGCCGAGCAGGTGTCCGGTGACTTCCGCGTTCGGGTAGAAGCGCTTGTACTCGCGCTGGAAATAAACGCCGGGCAGCGTGAGCTTGCGCACCGCCTCCTTCCTGACGGGATCGACGTGGCGCTCGACGTACAGGAACTCGCGGTCGAGGTTGCTCGTAACGCGCTGCTCGAGCCACTGGCGGTTGATGCCGAGGGCGCGCGCGAGCTTCGGGATTCCCTCGCCCGCTTCCGCGAACTCCGGCGGGTTGACCCAGACGCTCTCGACCGGCGAGCTGGCCGCGAGCGGCTCGCCGAAGCGGTCCTGGATCGCGCCGCGGTGCGCGATGATCGGCGCCGTGCGCGCGTGACGCTTGTCCGCCTGCCGCTCGATGAACTCGCGGTCGAGGACCTGAAGCTGGACCGCGCGGCCGACCAGCACCAGCGAGACGACAGTGAGCGCTGCCGCGAGGAAGCGCGCACGGCCGCGGAACTGCAGGGCGTCGAACTCGATCTCGCCGTCGCGCCGCCTCATTGCGCGAGGATCTCGACTTCGTCCGGCCGCGGGAACACCATCTCGCGACGGTCCGCGGCCACGCGCTCGACGATCGCGGGATTCGACCACGAGCCCTGCTCGAGCTGATACTGGCCCCAAACGATGTTGAGCGCATCGCGCTCGGCCGAAAGCCGCTCGAGCTCGACGAACAGCAGGCGCGACTCGTGGCGGGCACGTACCGCGGCGACCGCGGATGCGAGCACCGCGAGCCACAGCACCGGCAGGGCGATCTGCCTCCAGCGGCGGCTCATTCGCGCAGTCTCTCGGCGACGCGCATGACGGCGCTGCGCGCGCGCGGATTGCGCGCGATTTCCGCTTCGTCGGCGAAGGTCGCGCGACCGACCAGCCGCAGGCGCGGCCGCGCGACCGCCGGCATCTCCGGCAGCCCCGCCCAGGCCGGGTCCGCGCGTGAACCCGAGCGCAGGAAGCGCTTGACGATCCGGTCCTCGAGCGAATGGAAGCTGATCACGACCAGGCGGCCGCGCGGTTTCAGCGCCGCGACTGCCTGCGGCAGCGCCCGCTCGAACTCGCCGAGTTCGTCGTTCACGTGGATGCGCAACGCCTGGAACGTACGGGTCGCCGGGTGGCGACCCGCCTCGCGGCCGGGCACGGCCGCCGCGACGATGCCCGCCAGCCGGCCCGTGGTCGCGATCGGACCCGACCCGCGCGCGGCGACGATCGCGTGCGCGATGCGCTTCGCATGCCGTTCCTCGCCGAGCCGGGCGATCACGCCGGCGATCTCCCGCTCGTCCGCGCGCGCGAGGAAGTCGGCTGCGCTCGCGCCCTCATCCGGGTCCATGCGCATGTCAAGCGGGCCGTCGCGCAGGAAGCTGAAGCCGCGGCGCGCCTCGTCGAGCTGCGGCGAGGAGACGCCGAGATCGAACAGGACGCCGTCGGCGCTCGCGGGCTGAATGTGTTGCAGGAGCCGTGAGAACCGCGCGCGCACGAAACGTACGCGCGGGTCCGCGTCGAACAGCACGGCGGCAGCGGCCGCAGCCTCGGGATCGCGATCGAAGACAACCAGTTTCCCCTCTTCACCGAGCCGGCCGAGGATCTCCCCGGCATGGCCACCGCGACCGAATGTCGCATCCACGTAGCAGCCGTCGGACCGGATCGCGAGCGCCTCAATTGCCGCATTGCGGAGCACCGGCGCGTGTTCCCCGCCGGGAGATTCCGCGCACAGCGCCTCCGTCACAGCGAAAGAGAACCCAGCTCCGCCGACAGCGACCCCGGCCATTCCTCGCCGTTCAGCCACTGCTCGCGACGCTCGTCCCAGCGCTGTTCGTTCCACAATTCGAAGCGCCGGCCCTGGCCGATCAGCCAGGCCGCGCGATCCAGGTTCGCGAACTTGCGCAACTCCTGCGGCAGCAACAGCCGTCCGTGGCCGTCGAGCTCGACGTCGGTGGCGTGACCGACCAGCAGCCGTTGCAGGCGGCGGGTGTGCTCGTCCAGCGTCGGCAGGCTCATCAACTTGCGCTCGATCTCTTCCCAGTCAGGCAGCGGGTAGATGAGCAGGCATTGGTCGCGGTCGATGGTGACCACCAGCCGGGCGTCGCCGCGTTCCTGCAGGCGCTCGCGGTACCGGGTGGGAATGACCATCCGGCCCTTGGCGTCCAAGGTCACCTTTGTTGCACCGCGAAACACGAATTGAAACGGGACGTTGTCCCATTTCCTCCCACTTTCTCCCACTTGCTGCCACTATAGGCATGCGAATTGGCAGGGTCAACCGGTCGGACCGAGAAATTTCGTGACGCGTCAGTCACTTAGCGCAAGCGGTCGAGGCCCATGGTGACCGAGGCCAGTGATTCAAAAATCAGGGGCTTACGCGCCGTTTCTACAGCGACTTGTCAGGAGGTACCTGTTTTTTGTTCAGGGTGGGGAAAAAGGCGGGAGTCGGCCGGTAAGCCGGGTTCTGTCGTGGGCAATCATTCTTCTGGGATGCGCGTCACCGCGCACCTCGAGCGGCCTACCCGGAAGCACGCGCGGGCCGCGCGCTGCGGCTTGCGCCGCCTGCTTCCCTATTTGGCCTTGCTCCGGGCGGGGTTTGCCGTGCCGTCGCCGTTGCCGTCGACGCGGTGCGCTCTTACCGCACCATTTCACCCTTGCCGTCGCGCTCGCGCGCTTGGGCGGTGTGTTTTCTGTTGCACTTTCCGTGGGCTCGCGCCCCCCAGGCGTTACCTGGCGCCGCACCCTATGGAGCCCGGACTTTCCTCCACGCCCTCGCGGGCGCAGCGATTGCCTGGCCGACTCCCGCGCACACCATAGTGCCTTGCGGACCCCACCTCAAGTCGTACCGGGCGGCACGTCCCTGGCGAGCGCGAGCGCGCGCGCGTAGGCGTCGGCGCGCCGCACGCCGGTGAGGCTCGCCGCCGCGGCCGCCGCCGCGGACGGGGGCAGGTGCCGCAGCAGCACCCTGAGCGTCGCATCGAGCAGACCGGCACCGGGCTCCGCCGCAGGCGCGCCCGCGACCAGGATCACCGACTCGCCACGCGCGAGATCCGCGTCCGAGCGAGCCTGCGCGGCGAGTTCTGCGAGCGTGCCGCGATAAAAGGTCTCGAAGCGCTTGGTGAGCTCGCGCGCGACGCACGCGCGGCGCTCGCCGCCGCAGGCTCCCGCGAGATCCTCGAGGCATTGCGCTATCCGGTGCGGCGCCTCGTACAGCACCAGCGTGCGCGGCTCGGCGGCGAGCTCGGCGAGGCGCTGCCTGCGCGCCGCGGCACGCGCGGGCAGGAAACCCTCGAAGCAGAACCGGTCGCAGGGCAGCCCCGACGCCGAGAGCGCCGCGATCACCGCATTGGGCCCCGGTACCGGCGTGACGGCGATCCCCGCCGCGACCGCCGCCGCCACGAGCAGGTAACCCGGATCGCTGAGCAGCGGCGTGCCCGCGTCCGACACGAGCGCGATGTTTTCTCCCCGCTGCAGACGTGCGACGAGCTCGGCGACCCGCGCGCGCTCGTTGTGCTCGTGCAGCGAAAGGAGTGGCCGTTCGAGTCCGAGCTCGCGCAGCAACCGCCCGCTGTGGCGCGTGTCCTCGGCTGCCACCGCGGAGGCCGCCGCGAGAATTTCGCGTGCTCGCGCAGAAATGTCGCCGAGGTTGCCGATCGGCGTCGCGACGACGTAGAGCACGCCCGTCCCCGGCACTATAAGATGGTCTCCCGACCGCAGCTGCCACTACCGCAGTGTCGCGGCGGGACGATCCTCGCCAAGGGCCGCTGCCGATGCAAGCGAAACTCCGCAACGTCAGGAATGCCCTCGCCGCCCTGCTCGTGGCGACACTGGCCGCCGGCTGCCAGGCGACCCACCTGACGGGCCCGGGCGGCGACCCGGCAGAACGCGCCGCGCGCCTCGCGCGCGAGGGAGACCATGCGGGCGCGGCGAAGAGCTACGAGGCCGCGGCACAGGCGGCAGCCGCCGGCACGGGCAACGCGCTCTGGCTCGCCGCCGCGAATGAGTGGCTGCAGGCGCGCGACGCAGGCGCTGCGGAGAATGCGCTCGCCGGCCTCACGCGGCCGCTCGCCGCGGCCGACGCGCGCGAACAGCGCCGGCTCGACGCGGAGGTCGCACTCGCGCGCGGCGATACGGCGCGCGCTGCCGGGCTCCTGAAGGCGCTCGACGGCGACGATGCAACCATGCTCGCAACCCGTGCGCGCGTCCAGTTCGGCAGCCTGCAGGTGGCGGACGCGGTGTCCACCCTTATGGCGCGCGAGCGGCTGCTCACCGCCCCCGCCGACTGGCAGGCGAACCAGCGGCTGATCGTGGGAGGAATTCAGTCCGCGCTGCTGCGCGGCGCCAATGCGCGCGCGCCAGCTGGCGCGGACCCGGTGCTCGCCGGCTGGCTCGAGCTCGGACGCATCCTGGCGGACGCACAATCCGGAGCGCTCGGCGTGCAGCGCCGCCTGCGGGCCTGGAAAGGCCGCTACCCGTCGCACCCCGCCAGCGAGTTGCTGTGGAAAGGCATCGCGGAGCGTCCGGTCGCGGGCGGCGATCGCCCGCAGCAGGTCGCGCTGCTGCTGCCGCTCTCCGGGCGGGCGGCCTCCGCGGGAGGCGCGGTGCGCGACGGTTTCCTCGGCGGCTACTACGACGGCAGCAATGCCGGGCGACCGCGCATCCGCGTCTACGACGTCGCCGAGCGTGACGCGCCGTCCGCATACCTGCAGGCGCTCGCGGACGGCTGCGATTTTATCGTCGGGCCGCTGACCCGCGAGGAAGTCGCTGAGCTCGCGTCGCTCGCCGACGGGCGCGCGACGACGCTCGCGCTCAACTTCCTGCCCGATGGAGTGCAGGTGCCGGACCGCTTCTACCAGTTCGCACTCTCGCCCGAGGACGAGGCGCGGCTCGCGGCGCGGCGCATCGCGGCGGACGGCCGGCTCTCCGGCGTGACGCTCGCGCCGCAGTCGGACTGGGGGCGCCGCGTCGTGGGCGCATTCGCGGAGGAGTTCGCGGCCGCGGGCGGGCGCATCGTGGACCGGGCAGACTACGTGCCGTCCACGGCCGACTTCAACGAGACACTGCGCCGCCTGCTGCAGACGACCGGGCAACGCGGCAGCAGCCCGCGCCCCGACGCCGCGTTCATCTTCATCGCCGCGCAGCCCGTGCATGGCCGCCTGATCCGCACGCAATTGCGCTTCAACTACGCGAGCGCGCTGCCGACCTACGCGATCTCCGACATCTTCGATCCGTCCGGCGCGGGCAACCAGGACCTCGACGGGGTGATCTTCCCGGACATGCCGTGGATCCTCGACCCGGTGGGCGCCGCGGGCGGCGCGCGCGAGACGGTCGAGCGCGCGTTCCCGGGCCGTGTCGGCCCGCTGACGCGGCTATACGCCTTCGGCTACGACGCGTACCGGCTGGTCAGCGAGCTGCCGCGCCTGCGCAGCGGCGTCGGCTACCTGCCCGGCGCCACCGGCCGGCTTTCGCTGGATGGCGACGGCCGCGTTCGCCGCGAGCTCGACTGGGCGCAGATCGTCACCGGGCGCGTTGCGCCCTGGCCGCCCCCTGCCCCGCTCGCTGCGCCCGCCCCGTGAGCACGGCGCCGCACCTGGCGCTCGGCCGTGCGGCCGAGGAGGCCGCAGCGCGGTACCTGCAACGCCGGGGCTGCCGGATCCTCGCCGCGAATTTCCGCGCCAGGGGCGGCGAGCTCGACCTCGTCGTTGAAGACGGCGCGGTGCTGGCGATCGTCGAAGTCCGCTACCGCGCCTCGGACCGCTACGGCGGCGGCGCCGCGAGCATCACCCATGCCAAGCGTGCCCGGATCGTCCGCGCCGCACGCTTCCTGCTCAGCACCCGACCGGCGTTGGCGAAACTCCCCGCCCGCTTCGATGTCGTCGAGGTCAGCGGTCCCGCCGACGATCTCCGCTGCAAGCTCATCAGGGGAGCGTTCAGCCTCTAGCGCCCGAATCGACGCGGGCGGCGACCGGCGCGAGATTGCGCAGTTACTTGATGACGCGCAGTTTCGGCCGTGTGCCGGTGGAGTTGCCGGAATCGGCGGCGGGGGGGGGCGACTCGCCCTCGTTTTGGAACAGCATGCCCTGCCCCGTCTCGCGCGCGTAGATGCCGAGCACCGAGGTGACGGGAATGCGAACTTGCTGCGCAACGCCGCCGAAGCGCGCCGAGAACTCGATCCACTCGTTGCCGAGCTTGAGCCCCTGCGTCGCCTGCCAGCTGACATTCAGCGTGATGCGCCCGTCGCGCACGTAGGCGCGCGGCACCTCGGCGGCGGGCGAGGCGGCGTCGACCACGAGGTGGGGCGTCTGGTTGTTGGCCGTCATCCACTCGTGCATGGCGCGCACGAGGTAGGGCCGCCTGGGCGTCTGCGGCGCGGCCACCGGCTCAGGCCTTCATTGCGGGCTGCTCGGCGTCACTTCACGTCCTTCCAGTATTCCTTGTAGAGGAACCACGCGAAGGCCGTGAACATGAGCAGGAACAGGATCACCCAGACACCGAGCGCTTCCCGCCTGGCCCGGTGGGGTTCGGCCACGTACTCGAGGAAGGCGACCGTGTCGCGCACGAAGCTGTCGAAGGCGGCCTCCGGCAAGTCGCCGGGCAGGTTTCCGGGCTCAAGGCCCACCAGGTGCTGGATCTCCTTGCCGCCCTCCACGGCGATCGTCTCGAAGCGTGGGCGCTGCAGGCCCTGCAGCGGCGCAAGCACGTGCAGCATGGCTGTGCCCGGCAGCACCGCATTGTTCACGCCGGCCGGCCGCATCGGATCCTCGTAGAACGAACCCAGGAAGGTGAACACGTAGTCAGGGCCGCGGCTGCGCGTGATCAGCGAGAGGTCGGGCGGCGCGTTGCCGAACCACGACCGGCCCTGCTCCGCCGACAGCGCGGACAGCATCGGGTCGTAGATGCGCATGCCGGTGAACATGAGGTTCGCGCGCAGCTGGTCTTCGGTCAGCGCCAGATCCTCGGCGATCTGGCTGTAACGCATGTATTGCAGCGAATGGCAGCCGAGACAGTAGTTGACGAAGTTGCGCGCGCCGCGCTGCAGCGAGGCGAGGTTGCCGACGTCGGTGTCCGCGTCCTGCAGCGGCCAGCCCGCGGTCGCCGCATTCGCCGCGGCGGTGAACGCGAGCGCGGCGGCGGCCGCGAGGCGGGCCAGGGCGTTCACTTCGTCACCCGCGCCGGTTCGGGCCTGGTCCGGTCGATGCGCGTGTACCAGGGCATCAGCAGGAAGAACGCGAAGTAGACGATCGTGCCGATGACGGACATCATCGTGAATGGCGCGACCGCCGGCTTCAGGCCGCAGTAGCCGAGCATGATGAAGTCCGCCGCGAAGATCATCAGCGCGGTCTTGTAGACCGGTCCGCGGTAGCGGATCGAGTTCACCGGCGCACGGTCGAGCCAGGGCACGAAGAACAGCAGCAGCACCGCCGCGAACAGCACGAGCACGCCCCAGACCTGGGTGTTCAGGAACGCCGGCACGGCGCGCAGGATCGCGTAGTACGGCGTGAAGTACCAGACCGGGGCAATGTGCTCGGGCGTGAGCAGCGGGTTGGCCGGCTCGAAGTTCGGCGCCTCGAGGAACAGTCCGCCCAGCTCCGGCGCGAAGAACACGACGCCCGCGAACAGCACCAGGAACACGCCCAGCCCGAACACGTCCTTGACCGTGTAATAAGGATGGAACGGGATGCCGTCGAGCGGCCGCCCGTCCGGGCCCTTCGCCTTCTTGATCTCGATGCCGTCGGGGTTGTTGGACCCCACCTCGTGCAAAGCGAGCAGGTGCGCGACGACCAGGAAGATCAGCACCAGCGGCAGCGCAACGACGTGCAGCGCGAAGAAGCGGTTGAGTGTGATGTCCGACATGAAGTAGTCGCCGCGGATCCACTCGATCAGCGCGTCGCCGATCAGCGGGAAGGTGCCGAACAGCGACACGATCACCTGCGCGCCCCAGTAGGACATGTTGCCCCAGGGCAGCAGGTAGCCGAAGAAGGCCTCGGCCATCAGCGCGACATAGATCAGCACGCCGAGGATCCACAACAGTTCGCGGGGATTGCGGTGCGAGCCGTACAGCAGCGCGCGGAACATGTGCAGGTAGACGACGATGAAGAACGCGGAGGCGCCGGTCGAGTGCAGGTAGCGGATCAGCCAGCCCCACTCCACGTCGCGCATGATGTATTCGACCGAGCCGAATGCCTCCTCCGCCGACGGCTTGTAGCTCATGGTCAGGAAGATGCCGGTGACGATCTGCAGCGCGAGCACGAACAGCGCCAGCGAGCCGAAGTAGTACCAGAAGTTGAAGTTCTTCGGCGCGTAGTACGCGGCGGCATGCTCCTGCCACATCTTGGTCATCGGGAAGCGAGCGTCGATCCACGCGCCGAAACGCGCGAATCGGCCCGCGCCGGGGTCGGCAGCCGCCTTCGAATCCGCCATCAGGCCTCCTTCACGGGGTCGAGGCCGATCACGATGTGGTTGTCGTCGGCGAAGCTGTAGGGCGGGATCTCCAGGTTCGTGGGCGCCGGCACGCCGGCGTATACGCGGCCCGAGAGATCGAACGTGGAGCCGTGGCAGGGGCAGAAGAACCCGCCCGGCCAGCTGGCCGTCAGCACGCCGTCCGCGCTCGCGCCCGGCGTGAAGCGGTTCTGCGGCAGGCAGCCAAGGTGGGTGCAGACGCCGAGCAGCACCAGGTACTCCGGGCGGATCGCGCGCTCGGGGTTGCGCGCGTATTCCGGCTGGCGCGAGGCATTGGACCCGGGGTCGGCGAGCAGGCTGTCGTCCGCGCCGATGCGCCCGATCATCTCGGGCGTGCGGTGCACCACGAGCACGGGCTTGCCGCGCCACTCGATCTTGAGCATTCCGCCCGGTTCGAGCTTGCTGATGTCGATCTCGACCGGCGCGCCGAGCGCCTTGGCGCGCGCGCTCGGCTTCCAGGATGCCAGGAATGGCACGGCGGCGAATGCGACGCCCACGGCACCGGTCAGCGTCGTGGCGGCGGTCAGGAGCTGCCGCCGTCCCTTGTCGATCGTTTCGTTCATCGGCCGATTTTCGTTCTTGCGTGGGAGTGTCGCATTATACACGGCGACATGTCGGGCATTCCGGGCTGGCTGCGCTGGATTTCTCCCTGGATCGCGCTCGGTCTTGCGGCCGCGCTCGGCTGGATCCTGTTGCGGCCCGCGCCGGAGCCCGTCGCGCCGATGCCGGCGCCGCCGCCCGCGGATGCGGTCCTGCCCGCCCCGGTCGCGGAACCGGCTCCCCCCGCCGCGCCGCCCCGCTTCGTGAGTTACGCGGACGCGGTGGACGCCACCGCCCCGGCGGTCGTCAATATCTTCACCGAGCGTCGGGTCGTCGTGCCGAACGTCTCGGGCCTGCCGCCGCAGTTTGCGCAGCTGTTCGGCGACGTGTGGCCCGAATATCGCGAGCGCGTCGAGCGAAGCCTCGGTTCCGGGATCATCTTCGACGCGCACGGGCACATCGTCACGAGCTATCACGTGATCGAGCGCGCGGCGCAGATCCGCGTGCAGTTGCAGGACGGGCGCGCGGCACCCGCCACGCTGGTCGGCGTGGATCGTGACACGGACCTCGCCGTGCTGCGGATCCAGCTGGACACGCTGCCGATCATGCCGCTCGGTCGCTCGGACCGGCTGCGGGTCGGCGAGCCGGTGCTCGCGATCGGCAATCCACTCGGGCTCGGTCAGACCGTGACCCAGGGCATCGTCAGCGCGACCGGGCGCGGCCAGCTCGGTGTGACGACCTACGAGAATTTCATCCAGACCGACGCGGCGATCAACTTCGGGAATTCGGGCGGTGCACTCGTGGACGCGACCGGCAAGCTGGTCGGCCTCAACAGCGCCATTGCCGGCCGCCAGGCGGGCATCGAGGGTATCGGTTTCGCGATCCCGGTCGACCTGGTGCGCGGCGTCGTGGATGCGATCATCCGCGACGGCAAGGTGGTGCGCGGCTGGATCGGCGTGGTGCCGGCCAATATCCCCGCCGAGGCGCTCGCGCAGTCGGGCCTGCCGGAAGGGTCGGTGTTGGTCAGCCGCGTCGACCCGGGGAGCCCCGCCGAGCGCCACGGTGTCGCGCGCGGCGACGTCATCACTCAGATGGGCGGCAAACCGCTGCGCGGCGCGCAGGACCTGCGCGCACGCATTGCGATGCTGCAGCCAGGCCAGACTACGCGCCTCCGACTCTGGCGCCGTGCGCCGGTGGTGGAGGACGGCCAGGAACACGACGTCCGCGTCGAGGTGATCGAGCGCCCCCAGGAAGCAGGCGCCATGCGCTCTTCCTGAACGCGGCTCAGGTCGCAGGGCCGGGCGCGCGGCGGATGTCCGCGCCGAGCCCGAGCAGCTTCGCCTCGATGTGCTCGTAGCCGCGGTCGATGTGATAGATGCGCTGCACGTCGGTCGTGCCCTCGGCGACCAAGCCCGCGAGCACGAGGCTCGCGGATGCGCGCAGATCCGTGGCCATGACCGGGGCACCCGACAGGCGCGGCACGCCGTGGACCACGGCCGTGTGCCCCTCGATGCGCACGTCGGCGCCGAGCCGCCGCAGTTCCAGCATGTGCATGAAGCGGTTCTCGAAGATCGTCTCGACGATCGTGCCGACACCGTCGGCGACGGCATTGAGCGCGGCGAATTGCGCCTGCATGTCGGTCGGAAAGCCGGGGTGCGGCGCCGTGCGGATGTCCACGGCGTCCGGGCGGCGCGGCATGTCGACCTCGATCCAGTCCGGGCCGACCGCGACCCTCGCGCCGGCCTCGCGCAGCTTCGCGATCACCGCGTCGAGGTGCGCGGGCTCCGCGCCGGTGACGCGCACCCGCCCGCGCGTGATGGCGCCGGCCACCAGGAAGGTGCCGGTCTCGATCCGGTCCGGCAGCACGCGATGTTCGCAGCCGTCGAGGCGCTCGCGCCCCTCGACGATGATCGTGTCGGTGCCCGCACCGGAAACCTTCGCGCCCATGGCCGCGAGGCAGGCCGCGAGGTCGACCACCTCCGGTTCGCGCGCGGCGTTTTCGATCACGGTGCGGCCCTTCGCGAGTGTCGCCGCCATCATGAGATTCTCGGTGCCGGTAACGGTCACCGTGTCCTGCACGATGCGCGCGCCTCTGAGCCGACCCGCGGTCGCGTGGATGTAGCCGCCCTCGATCGAGACGGAGGCGCCCATCGCCTCGAGGCCGGACATGTGCAGGTTGACGGGGCGCGCGCCGATCGCGCAGCCGCCGGGCAGCGACACGCGCGCCTCGCCGTGGCGCGCGAGCAGCGGCCCGAGCACCAGGATCGAGGCCCGCATGGTCTTGACGAGTTCGTAGGGAGCGACCGCTTCCGTGAGCGCGCCCGCGTCCATGCGCACTTCGCCCCCACCCGCTTCGGTCGCAGAGACGCCCATGCGCCCGAGCAGCTTCAGCATCGTGCGGATGTCGTGCAACTCGGGGACGTTGCGCAGGCAGAGCGGCCGGTCGGTCAGCAGTCCGGCCGCGAGGATCGGCAGTGCCGCGTTCTTGGCGCCCGAGGCCCGCACCTCGCCCTCGAGTCGCCGGCCGCCGCTGATCTGGAACTTGTCCATGCCGCGCGGATCCGTTCAGCCTGCGCCGCGCCGCGCCCACTCGCCGGGCGTCGGCGTATCGAGCGACAGGGCATGGATCGGGCCGCCCACCGCGCCGCCAAGAGCGCGATAGACGAGCTGGTGGCGCGCGATCGGGCGCAGCCCCTCGAACTGCGGGGCGACCACCAGCGCGGCGAAGTGCACGCCGTCGTCGGACGCGACGCGCACCGTCGCCCCGGGCAGCGCCGCCTCGATCCGTCGGGTGATCTGTTCCGGCAACATGGCGCAGATTCTAATGGTGCCGGGTCGCACTTATCGCACTTATGGCGACCGGAGCCCACATCCATAAGTGCGATAAGTGCGACCCGGCACCACCGGAAGGCCGGTGTATGATGCGAGGCTGCACCAATTGCCGCGCGCAACCGATGAATGACGCCGTCGACAGCCAGCGCCTGATCGAGATGGGGCGCGAGGCGCTCCGGATCGAGGCCCGCGCCGTCGCGGCGCTGGTCGACCGGCTGGGCGGCGATTTCGAGCAGGCCTGCCGGACGCTCCTCGCCTGCCAGGGCCGCGTCGTGGTCTCCGGCATGGGCAAGTCGGGGCACGTCGGCGGCAAGATCGCCGCGACACTCGCGAGCACCGGCACGCCCTCCTTCTTCCTGCACCCGGCCGAGGCGAGCCACGGCGACCTCGGCATGCTCGCCAAGGGCGACGTGGTGCTCGCGATCTCCTACTCCGGGGAGACCGCGGAGCTGCTGACGATCCTGCCGCTGATCAAGCGCATGGGCGCGCCGCTGGTCGCGATGACCGGCAATCCGCAGTCGACGCTCGCGCGCGAGGCGGATGCGCACCTCGACATCAGCGTGCCGGCCGAGGCCTGCCCGCTCAATCTCGCCCCGACCGCGAGTACCACGGCGACGCTCGCGATGGGCGACGCGCTCGCGGTCGCGCTGCTCAAGCACCGCGGCTTCACCGAGGCGGATTTCGCGCGTTCGCACCCGGGCGGCTCGCTGGGCCGGCGCCTGCTGCTGCACGTCTCAGACGTGATGCGCCGCGGCGACGAACTTCCACGCGTGCAGCCCGATACGCCGCTCACCGAGGGGCTCCTGGAGATGTCCCGCAAGCAGCTGGGCCTCACGGCGGTGGTCGACGCCGAGGACCGGGTGCTCGGCATCTTCACGGACGGAGACCTGAGGCGCGCGCTCGACCGGCGCATCGACATCCACAAGTCGCGCATGGCCGACGTCATGACGCGCAACCCGCGCTCGATCCGGGCCGGCGAGCTCGCGGCCGAGGCCGTGCTGATGATGGAAAAGCACGCCGTCAACGGGCTGCTGGTGCTGGACGACTCGGGAAGACTCGCCGGCGCGCTGAATGTTCACGATCTGCTGCGCGCGGGGGTGATGTGACGCCGGCCGCCGAGATCGCACTCGTGGTGCTCGACGTGGACGGGGTGCTGACCGACGGCCGGCTCTGGTACGGCGCCGATGGCGAAGACCACAAGGCGTTCAACGTCCGCGACGGCCACGGCATCAAGCAGCTGATTGCCGCCGGCGTCGGCGTCGCGGTGATTTCCGGCCGCCGCTCGCCCGCGGTGACCGCGCGCATGCGCGAGCTCGGCGTCAGTGACGTCGCCCAGGGCGTCGGCGACAAGGCACGCGCGCTCGCGGAACTCCTGAAGCGCAACGCGATCGAGGCGCGGCGCGTCGCCTGCCTGGTCGACGACACCCCGGACCTCGGCCTGATGGCCGCGGTCGGACTGCCCGCAGCCGTCGCCGACGCGCATCCCGCCGTGCTGGCCGCGGCGCAGCACGTTACGCGCGCGCCCGGCGGGCGCGGCGCGGTGCGCGAGTTCTGCGACTGGCTGCTCGAATCGCGCGGCACACACCCGTGATCGCGCGGCTGCTCCTGCTCGCCGGCTTCGTGGCGCTGATCGCGGCGCTGGTGCAGTGGCGCGTGGTGGACCGCGAGGTGGCGGTGGACGGCGACAATGCGGACAGCCCTGGCTATTTCCTGACCGGCGTCGACCTCCAGGAATTCGGCGCGGATGGCGAGCTGCGCATCGGGCTGCAGTCCTTCTCGGCGAACCAGGATCCGATCAGCAGCGTCGTGCGCCTGGCGGACGTCGCGGTCGACTACCACGCGCCGTCCGGTCAGACCTGGCACCTGACCTCGAACGAGGCGCGCGTTCCGCAGGGCGGCCGCACGGTCGAGTTCGAAGGCGAAGTCCTGCTCGCCGGACGCCCGGGCAGCGAGCCGGAGGTTGCCGAACTGCATACGCCGCGCCTGACGCTCGACACCCTCGGCGAGGTGGCGAATACGCGCTCGCCGGTCGAGCTCGCGTTCGGCAACCACCGCCTGCGCGCGGTCGGCATGCACGCCGACCTGAAGACCGGCAGCCTGCGGCTGGAATCGGACGTCAATGGCCAATTCACGCAGTAGGCGTCTTGCGGCCGCGTTGCTTGCAGCTGCCTGCGGGGTCGCAGCCGCCCAGGAGCGTGCCCAGCTGCCGATCCAGCTCACGGCCAGTTCGCTGAACTACGACTCGCAGAAAGGCGTCGTCGAATACGACGCCGTGACGATCACCCAGGGCGAGATCCGGATCAGCGCCGACCGGGCGGTCGCGACCGGCGTCGATTTCAAGGACAGCACCTGGGAGTTCCGCGGGGCAGTGCGCATATCGACGCCGGATGCGGCGCTGGCGAGTGACACCGCGAGCGTGCGCTTCGCAGGCGGCGAAGTGGCCGCCGCGACGGTCACCGGCACGCCCGCGACCTTCGAGCACCGGCGCGAGGACGAACTCGCGCAGGGCCGCGCGAACCGCATCGATTACCACCTGCAGCGCGGCACGGCCGAGCTGGACGGCGATGCTTGGCTTTCCGACGGCAAGACCGAGATGACCGGCGGTAAGCTGGTCTACAGCACCGCAAACCAGCGCGTGGAGTCGCGCGATCCGGTCACGATCACGATCCAGCCGGGCGAACAGCCGGCCGCACGCCCGGACCCGAAGCCATGAGCGAGCTCGCGGCCACGGGGCTGGAAAAGAGCTACCGCAAGCGCAAAGTCGTCTCCTCGCTCTCGCTGTCGATCGCGAGCGGCGAGGTCGTCGGCCTGCTCGGCCCGAATGGCGCCGGCAAGACCACCGCCTTCTACATGATCGTCGGGCTGGTGCCCTGCGACGGCGGCCGCATCACGCTCGACGGCGAGGACATCACCACGCTGCCGATGCACGCGCGCGCGCGGCGCGGGGTCGGCTACCTGCCGCAGGAGCCGTCGATCTTCCGGCGCCTCACCGTGATGGACAACATCCGGGCGATCCTTGAAACGCGCGACGACCTCGATGACGCGGCACGCGCCGAAGCGCTCGAGAGCCTGCTCGAGGAACTGCACGTCGCGCACCTGCGCGACCATCTCGGCATGAGCCTGTCCGGCGGCGAACGCCGCCGCGTCGAGATTGCACGCGCGCTCGCGGCGAACCCCGCCTTCATCCTGCTCGACGAGCCGTTCGCCGGCGTCGACCCGCTTTCGGTGCACGACATCCAACGCATCGCCCGTCACCTGGCCGACCGCGGCATCGGCGTGCTGATCACCGATCATAACGTGCGGGAAACATTGGGAATCTGCGTCCGCGCCTACATCGTGAACCAGGGCACCGTCCTGGCCTCCGGAACGGCCGACGAGATCCTTGCAAATCCCGAGGTGCGCAAGGTCTACTTGGGGCAGGATTTCAGACTCTGACGGAGCGGCACCCGCCGCATGATGAAGCCCAGCCTCCAGCTCCGGATCGGCCAGCAGCTGGCAATGACGCCCCAGCTGCAGCAGGCCATCCGGCTGCTGCAGCTGCCGACCATCGAGCTGCAGGCGCAGGTGCGGCAGGCGCTCGAAAGCAACGTGATGCTCGAAGCCGAGGAAGACTTCGAGGCGACCTGGCCGACCGGGGCGGCGCCGCAGGAGGCTGATGACGAGGGCGGCGGCGACGAGGATCCGGTAGTCGAGATCGGCGACGACTGGATCGAGCCAAGCGCGGCGGAATCCGAGGCGCCGTGGTCCGGTTCCGGCGACCGCGAGCTCGAGTTGCCCGACGAGACGGGTCGCACGCTGCGCGATCATCTGGCCTGGCAGCTGGAACTCGCGCACCTGCCGTCCGAGGCGCTCGCGATCGGCCGCGCGATCATCGATGCCGTCAACGACGACGGCTATCTCACCGAGCCACTCCAGGCGATCGCCGAGGCGCTGACCGGCGAGGTGCACACCGATGCCGCGGGAGTCGGCCGCGTGCTCGCGGTCGTGCAGCAGCTCGACCCTTCCGGCGTCGGCGCGCGCTCGGTCGCGGAGTGCATCGAGCTGCAGCTCGCGCAGATCGACGCGGCGACCCCGGGCCTCGCCACCGCCCGCGCCCTCGCCCACCGGCACCTCGAGCTGATGGCCGGCCATGATCTCGCGGCGCTGCAGCGCGAACTGAGCGTGAGCGGCGAGGAACTTGACGTCGCGCTCGCGCTGGTGCGCAGCTGCCACCCCCGGCCGGGGGCCGCCTTCCAGGCGGGCCGCACCGAGTACGTCGTGCCGGACGTGTACGCGCGCCGCACGCCCCAGGGCTGGGTCGTCGAGCTGAATCCCGCCGCCCTGCCCCGCGTGCGCATCAACGAGGGCTACGCCGGCATGATCACGCGCGCGCCGGACCACGCCATGCTGCGCGCGCAATTGCAGGAGGCGCGCTGGCTGCTGCGCAGCCTCGAGATCCGCAACGACACCATGCTGAAAGTCGCGCGCACCATTGTCGAGCGGCAGCAGGCCTTCCTCGACCGCGGCGAGGAGTCGATGCAGCCGATGGTCCTGAAGGATGTCGCTGAAGCCGTCGCCATGCACGAGTCGACCATTTCGCGCATAACGACCGGCAAGTACCTGCACACGCCGCGCGGTGTCTACGAGTTCCGGTTCTTTTTCTCGAGCCAGGTGGCGCACGATCACGGCGCCGGCGTCTCGTCGATCGCAATCCGTGCCAAGATCCGCAAGCTGATCGCGCAGGAGGCGCCGGGCCGGCCGCTCTCCGACCAGCAGCTCGTCGAGCTGCTCGCCGCCGATGGCGTGCAGGTGGCGCGCCGCACGGTCGCGAAGTACCGCGAGGCGCTCGGCATCGCGCCCTCGAGCGCGCGCCGGCAGGCCGCCGGGCGCTGACGGGGCAAGCATTTCAGGCAATGAACAGGAGGAGCGAGCCATGCAGTTGACGCTGACCGGCCACCACGTCGAGATCACGCCGCCGCTGCGCGACTACGTGCGCAAGAAGCTGGATCGCGTACTGCGCCACTTCGAGCGCGTCGTCGACGTCCACTGCGTACTCACGGTCGAGAAACTCGTGCACAAGGCCGAGGCGACGCTCGGGGTCAGCGGCGCGGTGATCCACGCGGACGCGCGGCACGAGGACATGTACGCGGCGATCGATGCGCTCGCGGACAAGCTCAACCGGCTGGTGACAAAGCACAAGGAGAAGCTCTCCGACCACCACGCGGCCGAGGTCATGCGCGGGAGGCCCGCCTGAGCGCGGGCACCCCATGACGCGCCTCGTCGTCGTCAGCGGCCTGTCGGGATCCGGCAAGAGCGTCGCGCTCAACATGCTGGAGGATCTCGGCTGGTACTGCATCGACAACATCCCGGCCGGTCTCGTGCAGGCGCTGGTCTCGCATTCGCTGCGCACCGAGGAACCCAGTTACCGCAAGCTCGCCGTCGGACTCGATGCGCGCAACCGCCCCGACGACCTGGTGTCGATCCCCGCGCTGGTCGCTGACCTCAAGCGCTCGGGACTGCGCTGCGAGGTGCTGTGCCTGCACGCCGAGGACGAGGTGCTCAAGCGCCGCTACGCGGAGACGCGGCGCCGGCATCCGCTCGCGCGCGCGGGCGTGTCGCTCGCCGACGCGATCGCCGAGGAGCGTCGCCTGCTGCACCCGCTGGTCGACAACGCGGACCTAGTCATCGACACGTCGCGCATGGGCATGCACGAACTGCGCGACCAGATCGCGAAGCGCATCGAGCCCAACGCGCCGGGCCGCCTGTCCATCCTGTTCGAGTCGTTCGGCTACAAGCACGGCATGCCCGGTGACGCGGACTTCGTGTTCGACGCGCGCACGCTCCCGAACCCCTACTGGGAGCCGGCGCTCAAGCCGCTCACCGGCCGCGATCCGAAGGTGATCGAGTTCCTCGAGGCGAGCCCGCGCGTGGAGCGCATGGTGGGCGACCTGGTCCGATTCATCGAGAGCCGGCTTCCCGAATACGAGGAGGCGAACCGCGGCTATCTCACGATCGCGATCGGCTGCACCGGCGGCCAGCACCGCTCCGTCTACCTGGTCGAGCGCCTCGCGCAGCACTTCCGGCCACGCTACCCGCAGCTGCTCGTGCGCCACAACGCGCTGCCGGCCTAGCTTCCGTCAGTCGATGCGTGCGCCGTAGGCGCGATCGAGCCCGAGGAAGGCCGAGATCTCGGCGCGGCGCCGCGCGGCTGCATGCTCGCCGGCGGCGATCAGCTCGCGTGTGTAGGCGCTCTCGAACAGCAGGTAGGAGATCAGGCGCCCGCCGCGCGCGCCGCGCGCGCCGAGGATGCGCAGCAGGGCCCGGAGTGAGGCCGGCATCGCGTCCCGGTGCGCAAGGGCCGCGTCGACGGGATCGCGCTCCGGCTGCAGCACCAGCGTCTCCACGTGGCGCATGCCGAACGGCACGGGCCCCGGCCGGTGCCCGACGAGCAGCGCGTTGATCCGGTTCAGCCGCTCGAGGTCCGCCTGCAGGCCCTCGATGAAGAGCGAGTCGAGCATGAAGCCGAACTGCTCGGCTATGTTGGGCGCGGAGCCCGGCAACCCGCGCCCGACCCCGGGGTGGCGCACGCCGATCACCAGCACACGGTCCGCACCTAGGTGGATCGCCGGCGCGAACGGCGTCGACTGGCGCAGCGCGCCGTCGCCGTAGTGGCTGCCCGCCATGGCAACCGGCGGGAACAGGAGCGGGATTGCGGCACTCGCCATCAGGTGCTCGACGCCGAGCGCCGCGGGCGTACCGCGCCGCCCGACGTGCTCCCAGGACGAGAACGGCCGCGAGGTCTGGACGAAGGTCACGCTCTCGGCGTCGCTCAGCGAAGTCGCGGTAACCGCGACCGAATCCGGCCGGCCCGCCGTAACCGCGCGGGCGAGCGCACCGAAATTGACCTCGCGCGCGAGCAGCGCGCCGAGCGGTGAGTTGTCGAGCAGCGAGCGCGGCATCGGCAGCAGCCAGCCGCCGGACACCAGCGCGAGCAGGAGGTGCAGGCCGGAGCGCAGCATGTCGAGCGTGCCGGCCCGGAACACCTGGCCGGTGCGGAATCCGCCCCAGACCCGCGCCAGCGCCTCGCTTGCCCGGACGAAGTCGGCAGCGCCGGCGGCGAGCACGGCCGCGTTGATCGCGCCGGCCGAGGTCCCGCACACCACCGGGAACGGCAGCGCGCTGCCCGGCGGGTACCAGCCCGCGATTGCCCGCAGCACTCCGACCTGCCAGGCCGAACGCGCGCCTCCCCCCGGCAGCAGCAGTGCGATGCGCGGCATTTCGCTCATTCCGATACTATGCGATACGCTGAGGAGAAACCTCCATGACACGAATCCTGCATGGCGCTGCCGCCGCCCTCTCGCTCCTGATCGCGGGCTCCGCGCTCGCCGCGGAGTCACCCGCGGTCGGTTTGCCCGCGCCGGACTTCCGGCTCCAGGACCAGACCGGCAAGTGGCACGAACTGGCCGGCTACCGCGGCAAGTGGGTCGTGCTGTACTTCTACCCGAAGGACAACACGCCGGGCTGCACCACGCAGGCCTGCGAGTTCCGCGACAACATCTTCGCCTACCGCGAGCTGGGCGCCGCGATCCTCGGGGTCAGCGTCGACGACGTGGATTCGCACAAGGCGTTTTCCGACGAGTACAACCTGCCGTTCCCGATCCTGGCCGATGCGGAGAAGAAGACCACGGCCGCTTACGGCACGCTCACGAAGTACGTCGGCGTCGTGGAGCTCGCCCGGCGCGACACTTTCATCATCGACCCGCAGGGCAAGGTCGCGAAGCACTACGTCAAGGTGGACCCGAAGGGTCACTCCGAGGCGGTGATCGCCGACCTCAGGCAGCTGGTCGCTGCCGCGAACAAGACTTGACGCACTTCCACGGTTCCGACAGCTACGTTGCGCCGCCCGAGCTCGCGCTCGCGGTCAATGCGGCGGTCACGCTTGCGCGGCCGCTGCTGGTCAAGGGCGAGCCGGGCACCGGCAAGACCCAGCTCGCGCAGGAAGTGGCGCGCGCGCTCGACGCGCCGCTGTTCGAGTGGCACGTCAAGTCCACCAGCAAGGCGCAGCACGGGCTGTACGAGTACGACGCGGTCTCGCGGCTGCGCGACTCGCAGCTCGGCGACGGGCGCGTGCAGGACATCGCCAACTACATCGTTCCCGGCATGCTCTGGCGCGCATTCGAGAGCGAACGCCGGGCCGTGCTGCTGATCGACGAGATCGACAAGGCCGACATCGAGTTCCCGAACGACCTGCTGCGCGAGCTCGACCGCATGGAGTTCTACGTATACGAGACGCAGCGGCTGGTGCGCGCGCAGCACCGCCCGGTAGTCTTCATCACCAGCAACAACGAGAAGGAGCTGCCGGACGCGTTCCTGCGCCGCTGCTTCTTCCACTACATCCGCTTCCCGGACGCCGAGACCATGGAACGCATCGTCGCGGTCCACCACCCCGGCCTCAAGAAGACGCTGCTCGCCGAGGCGCTCGCGGCCTTCTACCGCATCCGCGAGATGCCCGGCCTCAAGAAGAAGCCCTCGACCTCGGAGCTGCTCGACTGGATCAAGCTGCTGGTCGCCGAGGACGTCCCGCCGGAGGCCCTGCGCGCCGACGACGCGAAGGCGGCCGTCCCGCCGCTCTATGGCGCGCTCCTGAAGAACGAGCAGGACGTGCACCTGTTCGAGCAGCTCGTGTTCCTGAACCGGCGCGCGGGCAGGCTCAGCTGAGGCGCCGGGCGCCGTGCTGATCCGCTTCTTCCTGATGCTCCGTACCGCCGGCGTGCCGGTGACGCTGACGGAGTTCCTCGCGCTGCTCGAGGCGCTGTCGAAGCGCGTGATCGAGCCGGTCGGCGCGATGGCCGAGCAGTTCTACTTCCTGTCGCGTGCGATCCTCGTCAAGGACGAGCGCCACTACGACCGCTTCGACCGCGTGTTCACCGCGCACTTCCGCGGCGCGGAAGCGGCCTTCGCGGCGCTGCTCGCCACCGAGGTGCCCGCCGACTGGCTACGGAAGAACCTGGCGCTCTCGCTCAGCGACGAGGAGAAGGCGCGCATCCAGTCGCTCGGCGGCTGGGAAGCGCTGATGCAGGCGCTGCGCGAGCGCCTCGCCGAGCAGAAGGCCCGGCACGAGGGCGGCAATCGCTGGATCGGCACGGGCGGCACCTCGCCGTTCGGCCACGGCGGTTACAACCCGGAAGGCGTGAGGATCGGGGGCGCGGGCGGCAACCGCCGCGCGGTCAAGGTCTGGGAGCGGCGCGAGTTCGCGAATCTCGACGACGGCGAGCGGCTCGGCCGCCGCAACGTCAAGCTCGCGCTGCGGCGCCTTCGGCGCTTCGCACGCCAGGGCGCGGCCGAGACCTTCGACCTCGACGGCACGATCGACGCGACCGCGCGCCGTGCCGGGCTGCTCGACATCCGCATGCTCCCGGAGCGGCACAATGCCGTGAAGGTGCTGCTGTTTCTCGACGTCGGCGGCTCGATGGACGAGCACGTGCGGAGCTGCGAGGAACTCTTTTCCGCCGCGCGCAGCGAGTTCAAGCACCTGGAGCACTACTACTTCCACAACTTCGTGTATGAGTCGGTGTGGAAGGACAACCGGCGCCGGTACTCCGAGCGCACGCCGCTGCCGCAACTCATGCGCACCTATAGCCGCGACTACCGCCTCGTGATCGTCGGCGACGCGACCATGAGCCCCTACGAGATCCTGCAGCCGGGCGGCAGCATCGAGCACTGGAACGAGGAGCCGGGCGCGGCCTGGATGAAGCGCCTGCTCGCCGCCTACCCGCGCCACGCCTGGCTCAACCCGGAGCCCGAGGAGCGCTGGGAATTCACGCCCTCGGTACGTATCGCGCGCGAACTTGTCGAGGAGCGGATGTTCCCGCTGACGCTCGAGGGACTGGACGGGGCGATCCGCACGCTTCGCTAACCGGGCACGTCCGCCTATACTCGCCGCGGGCGTCACGCGGAGGAACGATGGACCGGCGGCGGTTCGTGCTGGACGCATCGGCGAGCCTTGCATTCGGTCTGCTGCTGCCCGGCCGTGCCCTGGCGGCACCTCGGGCGGACTTGCCGGCCGGCGCCGTGGCTTCGGCCGTGCTGGACGCGCTGCCCGGCAAGCAGCCGCTGATCAAGCGGACCTTCCGGCCGCCGAACTACGAAACCCCGGTCGAATTCTTCCGTCATGCGCATACGCCGGCGGACGCGTTCTACGTGCGCTGGCACGCGGGCGTCCCTGACCTCGCGCTCGCCGACTGGCGGCTGCGGGTCGATGGACCGGCGGCGGGCACGCCCCGGGAGTACGGCGTGGCGGACCTGCGGCGCCGGTTCGAACGCCACGAGGTCACGGCCGTCAACCAGTGCTCCGGCAACCGTCGGGGCCTGTTCCACCCGCACGTGCCGGGGGTGCAATGGGGCTACGGCGCGATGGGCAATGCCACCTGGAGCGGCGTGCGGCTGAAGGACGTGCTGGAGCATACCGGCATCGCGCCGGGCGCGGTCGAGGTCGCGGCCGACGGCGGCGACGTCCCATTTCTCACCGGACCGGACTTCGTGAAGAGCCTGCCGCTGTGGAAGGCGATCGACCCGGACACGCTGGTCGCGTTAGAAATGAATGGCGAGCCGCTGCCGCGCTGGAACGGCTTCCCGGCGCGGCTGGTCGTACCCGGCTGGACCGCGACCTACTGGGTCAAGGCGTTGACCACGATCTCGCTGCTCGATCGTCCGTTCGACGGCTTCTGGATGAAGACCGCCTACCGCGTGCCGCGCGGCCTGTTCGGCGAGAGTGGATTCGCATCGCAGGACACGGACAAGAATTCACCGATCACGTCCATCCGCGTCAATTCGCTGGTCGTCGATCCTGCGCCGGGCGCGGCGATTCCGGTCGGGCGGCGCACCGAGCTCTTCGGCATCGCCTGGGACGGCGGCTCGGGGATCCGTCACATCGAGGTCTCGACGGATGACGGCGCGAGCTGGCAGCCCGCCGCGCTCGATCGCGATCTCGGGCGCTACGCCTGGCGGCAGTGGCGCTTCGCGATGCGCCCTGACAGGGCGGGCGAATACCCGATCGCCGTGCGCGCGCGGGCTGCCGACGGATCCACGCAGGCGGAAGCGCTCGTGCATAACCCGGCCGGCTACCACCACAACGTCGTGCAGCGGATACGGTATGTCGCATCCTGATTGGCGCCTGCCGCTGCGGCGTGTGGCGCTGCTGTTCGTGCTGCTCGCACCTTCGGCGGGCGCGGAGGAATTGCCGATCGCGCTCGCGCCGGGAACCGGGCGCGAGACGGTGCAGGCGTCCTGCGGCATGTGCCACAGCCTCGACTACATCGTCATCAATTCGCCATTCCAGGACCAGGCGGCCTGGGAAAAGACGGTCCGCAAGATGGTGAACGTGATGGGCGCGCCGCTCAGTGAGGAGCAGGTCCAGGCGATCGTCGCGTACCTGAGCCAGCACTACGCCGGGCTGTAAAGACCATGCCCGGCCGGCCCCGATCATTCAGCGCGGCTGCTTGTAGATCTCCCCGCCCTTCATCACGAAGCGCACGTCCTCGAGGAGCGCGACGTCCTCGAGCGGGTTCCCGGCCACCGCGATGACGTCCGCGAGCAACCCCGCTTCGATCCTGCCGCGATCGGGCGTGCCGAGCAGCTCCGCGTTGACGATCGTCGCGCTCCGGATCGCGTTGAGCGGCGTGTCGCCGTGCTTCACCCGCGCCGTAAACTCCTTGGCGTTGTCCCCGTGCGGGAACACGCCCGCGTCGGTGCCGAAGGCGACCTTCAGGCCGTACTTCAGCGCTCGCTGGAAACTCTCGATGGCGAGCGGCCCGAGGTAGGCCTGCTTGGCCGCGAGCGCCGGCGGCAACTCGGTTTCCTTCAATGTGTCGATCAGGTGCAGGTTCGGCGTGACGAAGTTGCCATTCTTCCTGATGATCGCGGCCGCCTCGTCGCTCATCATCGAGTTGTGCTCGATACTGTCGATCCCCGCCTTGCTTGCGGCGATGATCCCCTCGGTTCCGTGGGCATGCGCGGCGATCCTGAGGCCGTGACGATGCGCCTCTTCCGCCGCCGCACGCAGTTCCTCCAGCGAGTACTGCTGGGCGCCGGCCGGGCCCTCGAACGAGAGCACGCCCGCGGTTGCGCAGATCTTGATCACCTTTGCGCCGTGCTTGACCTGGTAACGAACCGCCTTCAGCACCTCGTCGACGCCGTCGGCCCGGCCGGACATGAACTCCGGCGGTTCAACGCCCGGGCCAAGGCCAGTCGACTGGTCGCAGTGGCCGCCCGTGACCGACAGCGCGTGTCCGGCGGGAACCACGCGCGGCCCGGCGACCCAGCCGCGGTCGATCGCCTTCATGAGCGCGACGTCCGAGAAGCCGAGCCCGGTGCCGAGGTCGCGCACGGTCGTGAAGCCCGCGAGCAAGGTCGCCTCGGCGTGCGGAATCGCCCGCATCGCGAAGTCGGCGCCCGTGAAGCGTACCGGCTCCGTTTCCCAACCCTCGGCGATGATGTAGTTGAGGTGGACATGGTCGTCCATGAGACCGGGCAGCAGCACCTGGCCGGGCAGCGCGATCACCTTCGCGCCGGCAGGCCGGGTGGTTGGGTTGACCGCGGCGATCTTCTCGCCGTCGACGACGACGACCGCGGGCCGCACGATGCGACCCGTGACGACGTCCAGATACCCGTCGGCTTCGACGACGACGGGCTCCGCGTGGGCCGCGTACGCGGCGATGAGGGCGAGCGCGGCGACCGGCCCCGTCACGTGACGCATGCTTCTGCTTCCCGGCTTCAGGGTTTCGCGCCCGGCGGCGGCGCCGGGAACTGGACGAAGGGCCCCGTGGGCGTCTGGTCCGGCGGCACGTAGGCCGGCGCGGGCTCGCCGGCCGGTCCGAGATGCTGCAGGTACGCGAAGATCGCCTTCAGGTCACCGTCGCGCATGGCGACGAGGTTGAACCAGGGCATCGGCGGGCGCGGCGGACTGCGCGCGCGCACCATGAATTGCTCGGCTGTCATGTCCTGCACGGCGAGGCGCAGATTGGTCGCATACGTTGTTCCCCACGGCCCGCGGTAACCCACACGCTCGCCCAGCAGCCACTGCGATTCATCAACCTTGCCTGCGGATGGCGCGTAACCCGCCGTATGGCAGTCGTTGCAGCCGGCGACCTGCACGAGATATTTCCCGCGCACCAGCTGCGCGGACATTTCGGGCGATGCGGTCTCTGCAGACTCGGTGACGGTCACGACCATGGCGGCCGCCGCGAGCGCGGCAAGCATCGGTTTCCTGAAAGTCATCGGTCCCCCTGGCTCCGGATTGGCGAATGATAGCGGCGATCAGCGCACGACGGGCAGAAGCCGCAACATGTGCGCGGCCTCGCCGGGCAGGAACGGCGTCGCCTCGCCGCGCACCCAGGCGGCGTGGCCGGCGCGGTAGAACGGCGACAGCGGGTGCCCGCTCTGCCCGCCCGGCATGTGGAAGTAGCCCTCCGCCTCGCGGCCCGGCGACACGCTGAAACGTTCCGAAGCACCGAAGCCCGGCGACTGCACGCGCGGCATCGACCAGTCGCCCGGCAGCGGCTCGGCCGGCATGTCGAGGAACCGCCCGAGAACCGGCATGGCCTCGCTGATCGGGTGGCGGATGCGCGCGACGTTGATCGCGCCCCAGCGGCAGTCGGCGAGATTCGCGCAAGCGGCGGGTCGGTCGCGCACCGTGCGCACCGCGATGTCCGCGAGCCAGGTGTCCCAGTCCGCAAAGCGCGGGTCGAGCAGGTGCGGCGGGCGCACCGCGAGCAGCCGCCAGGCCACCTCGGTGAAGCGTTCCGGTGCGCGCCAGTCGAATTCGGGCCAGCGTGCGAGCGCGGGCGCGGCGATCGTGCGGAAGGCGCGCTCCGCCACGTGCCGCTCGAAATCACGCAGCAAGCGATAGCCCGCGTCGTCGACGGCTGCGCGCCCACTCCAGCCCGCAACCAGGGCTGCAGCCTCGGCTTCCCCCGCACGCCCGAGCGCGGCGAGCAGGACCGGCTGCCAGTACGCGAGATAGTCCGCGCGCTCGTCGAGCTGGATCGCGAGCATGTCGATCGCCGTCGCGGCGTCGAGCCTCGTCAGCCGATCGCGGATCTGCCGCGCGCGCGCAGCGGCCGCATAGTCGCCGTCGCCGATGCGTGCGAAGTCTTCGCCGCCCACCACTCGCGCGTTCGCGCTCCAGGCGAGGCCCGCCGGCGGATCGAGCAGTCGCGGCGCTGCCTCGCGCGGCAACCAGCCCTGCCAGCCCGCGCCCGCGGCGTGCCACGGCGAAGGCCGCTTCGGATCGATGCCGGCCCGCAGCGGCAGGCGGCCGGAGAGCACCCAGCCGATCCGGCCGCCGGCATCCGCGATCATGACGTTCTGAGCCGGCATGCCTGCGCCGCCGATCGCCGCCGCGGCGCCATCGAGATCGCGCGCCCGCTCGAGGCCGAGCAGCGCCATGTCGGTCGCGCCCGTGCGGTGAGCGGTCCAGGCGAGCGCGAGGTCGTGCCCATCGCCGTCGTCGCCGATCACCGGACCCCAGATCGTGCGCCGCAGCTCGAGCGTCACGGGGTCGGCTCCCGCGACCTCGATGGTCTCGCGATCGAGCTCGAATGCCCGCGGCCCGTCCGCGGTCAGGTAGGTGTCCGCCTCCGGCCCCGCCTCGAGGCGCACGAGGTCCTGGAAGTCGCCGTAGCTGTTCGTGAATCCCCAGGCGACGCGGCCGTTGCTGCCGGCGACGATCGCAGGCACGCCGGGCAGGCTCGCCCCGGTGACGTCGAGTCCCTCGGCGGCAGCGACCAGCCGCGCGCGATACCAGACGTTAGGCACGCGCAGGCCGAGGTGCATGTCGTTCGCGAGCACTGCGCCGCCGCCGCGCGCGCGGCTGCCGGCCACGGCCCAGTTGTTGCTGCCGACCTTGGCGGCATCGCCCGCACCGGGTGCGTCGAGCGATTCGAACAGCGAACGGTCGAGGGTACGCAGGTCGTACTGTTCCGCGGCCGGCATCGGAACCTCGGGCAGGCGGCTGCCGTCGAGCGGCGCCTCCCACGCCGGGTCGGGCTCGACCAGCAGGCGATAGACCGCGTCCGGCAGTGCCGCCGCCAGCCGGCCGCGCTGCTGCTCGTCGGCATCGTCCAGCCCCTGCAGGTCGATCCACATCGCGTGCACGACGAGGATCGAGTCCTCCGCGCACCAGGGTGCGGGCGACTGTCCGAGCAGGAGGTATTCGAAGGGCCGCGCAGCGAGCGCGGCCGTGCCGGCGTTGACGCCCTCGGCGTAGGCCTCGAGCAACGCGCGCTCGCCCTCGCCGAGCGCGGCGAGCGCCTCGCGCGCGCGCAGCCGAAACTGGTGCGTGCGGATGTGCCGGTCGGTCTCCACGAGGCCGGGACCGAGGAGCGCCGCGAGCTCGCCCGCACCGGTGCGGCGCAATAGGTCCATCTGGAACAGCCGGTCCTGCGCGTGGGCGTAGCCGGTCGCGCGGGCGACGTCGGCGCGGCTCGCGCCGCGGATCACGGGCACGCCCGCGGCGTCACGCTCGATCTCGGCCGGGGCAGACAGGCCCGCGAGCGTCGTCTCTCCCTCGATGTCCGGCAGGCTCGCGCGCAGCGCGAACCAGACGGCAGCCGCCGCCGCGAGCACGACGACGGCGAGCGCGCCGAGGATCCAGGCGGCGACCCGGGCGGTGCGCCTCATGCGGGGCGGCGCTGGACCTTCAGGATCTTCATCGAGTTCGTGCCGCCCGAGACGCCCGAGAACTCGCCCTTGGTGACGATGATGAGATCGCCCTCGGCGGCGAGCCCGTCCTTGAGAAGGCGCTCGAAGATCGCCGGATAGATCTCCTCGGGGCGCGGATGCGTGACGTCGAAATCGACCGGGTACACGCCGCGGTAGAGCGTCACGCGCCGCTGCGTCGCCGCATGGCGCGTGAAGGCGTAGATCGGGATGTCCGAGCGCATGCGCGACATCCACAGGGCCACCGAGCCGGACTCGGTCAGCGCGACGATCGCGCGCACGTCGAGGTGGTTCGCAAGGTACATCACGGCCGCGGCGATCGCCTCGTCGGTACGCGTGTAGTGGCCGTCGATGCGCAGCTCCGGGCGGTTCGAGAGCTGCCACTTCTCCGCGCCCTCGATCACCTGCGCCATCGCGCGCACCACGCGTCCCGGGTGGCGGCCGACCGCGGTTTCGGCCGAGAGCATCACCGCGTCGGTGTCGTCCATCACCGCGTTCGCGACGTCCGAGACCTCGGCGCGGGTCGGCACCGGGGCGTGGATCATGGACTCCATCATCTGCGTGGCGGTGATCACCAGCCGGCTCTTCGCGCGCGCGAGCGCGATGATGCGCTTCTGCAGGCCGGTGAGCTCCGCGTAGCCGACCTCGACGCCGAGGTCGCCGCGCGCGACCATCACGGCGGCGGTCTCGTCGATGATCGACTCGAGGTTGTCGATCGCCTCGCGCCGCTCGATCTTGGCGACGATGCGGCCCTCGCCGCCCGCGCTGCGCAGCAGGTCCCAGGTCTCGGCAATGTCGGCGCGGTCGCGCACGAAGGACACCGCGAGGTAGTCGACGCCGAGCTTCGCGGCCATGTGGATGTCGTCGCGGTCCTTGGTCGTGAGCGCGCCCGCCGACAGACCGCCGCCCAGCTTGTTCAGGCCCTTCATGTCGCTGAGCTCGCCGCCGGTCAGCACTTTCGTGTGCACCTGCGTGCCCTCGACGCCGGTCACCTCGAGCGCGATCAGGCCGTCGCTCAGCAGCAGCGTGTCGCCCGCGCGCACGTCGCGCGGCAGCGACTGGTAGGCGACGCCGACTGCCCGGTCGGTGCCGCCGGCCGGGTCGTGCGCGGGGTCCAGCGTGAAGCTCTCGCCCTCGACGAGCGTCGCGCGACCGCCCGCGAAGCGCTCGATGCGCACCTTGGGGCCGCGCAGGTCGCCGAGCACGCCGACCACCCGCCCCGCTTTCGCGGCCGCCGCCCGCGCCCGCTCGATGCGCCGCGCGTGGTCGTCGAAGCCGCCGTGGGAGAAATTGACGCGCACCAAGTCGACACCGGCCGCCACGAGGTCGGCGAGCGCCGGCTTCGGGTCGGTGGCAGGCCCGAGCGTCGCGACGATCTTGGTGCGCCGTGGCATTGCCGTCTAACCTCCTGCCGCGCGCTTCTCGAGCGCGGCGACCGCCGGCAGCGTCTTGCCTTCCACGAACTCGAGGAAGGCGCCGCCACCCGTTGAAATGTACGAGATGTCCCGCTCGATGCCGTACTTGTCGATCGCGGCGAGCGTGTCGCCGCCGCCCGCGATCGAAAACGCGGCACTCGCGGCGATCGCCTCAGCCAGCGCCTTCGTGCCACCGCCGAACGCGTCGAACTCGAACACGCCGACCGGCCCGTTCCAGATGATGGTGCCGGCCTTCGCGACGATCGCGGCGATGGCGCGCGCCGAGTCGGGCCCGATGTCGAGAATCATCTCGTCGGTGCCGACGGCGGTTGCAGGCCTGGTCACGGCTTGCGCGGTCGCCGCGAACTCGCACGCGACCACGACGTCGGTGGGGACCGGCAGCGCGATGCCCTTGGCCTTCGCGAGCGCCGCAAGGCGCTGCGCGACGTCGATCATGTCGGCCTCGTGCAGCGACTTGCCGACCGGCAGGCCCGCCGCGGCGAGAAAGGTGTTGGCGATGCCGCCGCCCACCACCAGCGCGTCCACCTTGGCGAGCAGGCTCTCGAGCACTTCGAGCTTGGTCGAGACCTTGGAGCCGCCGACCACGGCCACCAGCGGCCGCTTCGGGTTGCCGAGTGCGCGCTCGAGCGCGTCGAGCTCGGCCGCCAGCAGCGGGCCGGCGCAGGCAACCGGCGCCGCAAGCGCGACGCCGTGCGTGCTGGCCTCGGCGCGGTGCGCGGTGCCGAAGGCGTCCATGACGAACACGTCGCACAGCGCCGCCATGCGCGCCGCGAGCGCCGGGTCGTCCTTCTTCTCGCCCTTCAGGAAGCGCACGTTCTCGAGCAGCACGACCTCGCCCGGGCCGGCGGCTACCGCCTCGAGCTCGCCGGCGTGGAAGCGGACCGGCCGGCCGAGCAGTCGTTCGAGCTCCCTGGCGACCGGCGCGAGCGAGAGCGACGGGTCGCGCTCGCCCTCCTTCGGGCGGCCAAGGTGGGACATGACCAGCACGCGCGCCCCTGCGTCGGCCGCCAGCCGGATGGTCGGCACGGCGGCGCGCAGGCGCGCGTCGCTCGTCACCTTGCCGTCGGCAACCGGGACATTGAGGTCCTCGCGGATCAGCACGCGCTTGCCCGCGAGCGCGAGGTCCGTCATGCGGATCGCCTTCACGGGGGAGGCCCTGCCCCTAGCCTGCGCGCGACCAGGCGAGCGTCGTGTCGAGCATGCGGTTCGAGAAGCCCCACTCGTTGTCGTACCAGGCGCAGACTTTCACCAGCGTGCCGTCCAGCACCTTGGTGAGCTGCGCGTCCACCGTGCCCGACGCCGGGTTGTGGTTGAAGTCGATCGATACCAGCGGCTCCTCGGTGTACTCGAGGATGCCCTTCAACGCGCCCGCCGAAGCCTTCTTGAGGATCCCGTTGACCTCGGCCGCCGTGGTTGCGTGCTTCGCGACGAACGTAAGGTCGACGATCGAGACATTGATGGTCGGCACGCGCACCGCGAAACCGTCGAGCTTGCCCTTCAGTTCCGGGAGCACGAGGCCGACCGCGGCGGCGGCGCCGGTCTTGGTCGGGATCATGGACATCGTCGCCGAGCGTGCGCGCCGCAGGTCCGAGTGATACACGTCGGTCAGCACCTGGTCATTCGTGTAGGCGTGCACCGTCGTCATGATGCCGGACACGACGCCGAGCGCCTCGTGCAAGGGCTTCACCAGCGGCGCAAGGCAGTTCGTGGTGCAGGAAGCGTTCGAAATGACCGTCATGTCCTGGCGCAGCGTCTGGTGGTTGACGCCGTAGACGATGGTCGCGTCGACGCCGTCCGCGGGCGCCGAGACGACCACTTTCTCCGCGCCGCCGGCGAGGTGCTTGCCCGCCTTTTCCTTGTTCGCGAACAGGCCCGTGCACTCGAGCACGATGTCGACTCCGAGCTCGCCCCAGGGAAGCTTCGCCGGGTCGCGCTCGGCGAGCACGCGAATGCGGTCGCCATTGACGACCATGTGGCTGCCGTCCACAGCGACCTTGCCGGGGAACGGTCCATGGGCCGTGTCATGGCGCGTCAGGTGCGCGTTGGTATTCGCGTCGCCAAGGTCGTTGATCGCGACGATGCTCACTTCGCCCGTGCGCTTCGCCTCGTAGAGGGCGCGCAGGATGTTGCGGCCGATGCGGCCGTAGCCGTTGATGCCAACCTTGATCGCCATGGTCACTTCTCTCCGTGCAGTAATGACTCCGCCGCCTCGACGACCGCGGCGGAGGTGAAACCGAAACGCCTGAACAGGTCCTTGGCCGGCGCCGAGGCGCCGAATCCCGTCATTCCGACGACGCGACCGCGGGCGCCGACGTAGCGCCACCAGCCGTCCGGCACGCCGGCCTCGATCGCGACCCGGGCCGTGACCGCGGGCGGCAGCACCGCGTCGCGCCAGGCGGCGTCCTGCGCGTCGAACTCGCTGGTGCAGGGCATGGACACCACGCGCACGCGGCGGCCGCGCTCCGTGAGGGCGCGCGCCGCCTCGACCGCGAGCGCGACCTCCGAGCCGGTCGCGATCAGCAGGCACTCGGGCGGCCCGGCGCAATCGACCAGCACGTAGCCTCCGCGAGCGACCGCCGCGAGCTGGGCGGCGTCGCGCGCCTGTTGCGGCAACGACTGGCGTGTCAGCGCGAGCACGGTTGGCGCCGACCGGCGGCGGATCGCGGCGCCCCAGGCCTGCCAGGTTTCGGCCGTGTCGCAGGGCCTCCAGACCTCCAGATGCGGGATCATGCGCAGCGAAGCGAGGTGCTCCACCGGCTGGTGCGTCGGGCCGTCCTCGCCGAGGCCGATCGAGTCGTGCGTCAGCACGAACACGCTGCCCGCGCGGATGATTGACGCCATGCGCAGCGCATTGCGCATGTAGTCCGAGAACACGAGGAACGTGCCGCCGAACGGCACGAAGCCGCCGTGCAGCGCGACGCCGTTCATGATCGCGCCCATGCCGAACTCGCGCACGCCGTAGTGCAGGTACTCGCCCGCCGGCTGTGCGGCCGAGAACGCCGCCGTGCCCTTGATGCGCGTGTTGTTCGAGCCGGTGAGGTCGGCGGATCCGCCGAGCAGCTCCGGCATGCGCGCACCGAGCGCGTTCAGCACAGCCTGCGAGCTCTGGCGCGTCGCGACCGGCTGCGCCGCCGCCTGCGCGGCGGCCGCGCCTTCCGCGATCCATGCGTCGAAGCCGTACGGCAGCTTCACCTCGGTGCGCCGGCGGAACTCCGCCGCGAGCTCCGGGAACTCGGCCTCGTAGGCCTTGAACCGGCGCCGCCAGCGGTTCTCCGCTCGCTTGCCCGGCGCGCGCGCGTCCCAGGCCGCACGGATCTCCTCCGGCACCACGAACGGCTCGTGCGGCCATGCCAGCGCCTTGCGCGCGAGCGCGACTTCGTCCGGGCCGAGCGCCGCGCCGTGGCACTCTTCCTTGCCCTGCTTGTTCGGCGCGCCGAAGCCGATGATGGTCTTGCAGCAGATCAGCGTGGGCTTGCCCTTCTCGCGCTTGGCGCGGCGGACGGCGCGCGCGATCGCATCCGGGTCGTGGCCGTCGATATTGCGGATCACCTGCCAGCCGTAGGCCTCGAAACGCTTCGGCGTGTCGTCGGTGAACCAGCCGGCGACCTCGCCGTCGATCGAGATGCCGTTGTCGTCGTAGAAGCAGATCAGCTTGCCGAGTCCCCAGGTACCCGCGAGCGAGCAGGCCTCGTGCGAGACGCCCTCCATCAGGCAGCCGTCGCCGAGGAACACCCAGGTGTGGTGGTCGACGATCTCGTGGCCGGGACGGTTGAAGGCGGCGGCGAGCTTCTTCTCGGCGAGCGCCATGCCGACCGCGTTCGCGAGCCCCTGCCCCAGCGGCCCGGTCGTGGTCTCGATACCGACCTCGACCTCACGCTCCGGGTGGCCTGCGGTGCGCGCGCCGAGCTGGCGGAAGTTCCGCAGCTCGTCCATGAATAGCGGATACCCGGTCAGGTGCAGCACGGAATACAGGAGCATCGACCCGTGGCCGTTCGAGAGGACGAAGCGGTCCCGGTCGGCCCAGTGCGGGTTGCCGGGGTTGTGCTTCAGGAAGTCGCGCCACAGGACCTCGGCGATGTCCGCCATGCCCATCGGCATCCCGGGATGCCCGGAGTTGGCGCGCTGCACGGCGTCCATGCTGAGTGCGCGGATGGCGTTGGCGAGTTCGCGGCGGCTGGGCATTCAATCACTCCGGCGTAAACCGGCATTGTCGCCCATGGCGTATAATTTTTCGAATGGCGGCCAATTACCTTTTCACCTCCGAGTCGGTCTCCGAAGGCCATCCCGACAAGGTCGCGGACCAGATTTCCGACGCGGTGCTGGACGCCCTGATCGCGCGCGATCCCGGGGCGCGCGTCGCCTGCGAGACGATGGTCAAGACCGGCGTCGCGATCGTCGCGGGCGAGATCACGACCAGCGCCTGGATCGATCTCGAGGCGCTGGTGCGCTCGGTCATCGTCGACATCGGTTACCAGTCCTCCGACGTCGGCTTCGACGGCCGGACCTGCGGCGTGGTCAACATCATCGGCAAGCAGTCCACGGACATCGCCCGCGGCGTCGACCGCGCGGATCCGGAGAACCAGGGCGCCGGCGACCAGGGGCTCATGTTCGGCTACGCGAGCGACGAGACCCCCGCGCTCATGCCCGCGCCGATCCACTTCGCGCACAAGCTAGTCGAGCGGCAGGCGAAGCTGCGCAAGGGCCGCCACGCGCGCCTGCCCTGGCTGCGTCCCGACGCCAAGAGCCAGCTCACATTCGCCTACGAGGACGACCGGCCGGCCGGCATCGAGGCGGTGGTGCTCTCGACCCAGCACGCGCCGGACGTCACGCAGAAGGACCTGCGCGAAGCGGTGATGGAGGAGATCATCAAGCCGGTGCTGCCGGCGCGCTGGCTCGGCCGGCGCACGAAGTACCACATCAACCCGACCGGTCGCTTCGTGACCGGCGGGCCGGTCGGCGACTGCGGCCTCACGGGCCGCAAGATCATCGTCGACAGCTACGGCGGCATGGCCCGCCACGGCGGCGGCGCGTTCTCGGGCAAGGACCCGTCCAAGGTCGACCGCTCTGCCGCCTACGCGGCGCGCTATGTCGCGAAGAACATCGTCGCCGCGCACCTCGCGCGGCGCTGCGAAGTGCAACTGTCCTACGCGATCGGCGTGGCGCGGCCCACTTCCGTGTCGGTCAGGACCTTCGGGACCGGCCGGTTTCCCGACGCAGGTCTCGAAAAACTGGTCGAGGCGCACTTCGACCTGCGCCCGTTTGGCATCATCCGCATGCTCGACCTGATCCACCCGATGTACCGCCCGACCGCGTCCTACGGGCACTTCGGGCGCGAACCGGCCGAGATGGCGTACGATGGCAAGGCGTTCACGGCTTTCAGCTGGGAACGCACGGACCGTGCGGAGGCCCTGAGGAAAGCCGCCGGTCTCTAGTCAGTCCCGGAAGGGACCCGGACCTCGAGGAGCGTTGCAACGGGTGAAGACCCGCCAGGCTCGAGGGCCGCGAATGGCAACGGCGCTCTCGCTCGCAGAGGAGAGAAACGACCATGAATGCCGTGATCAATGCCCAGTTCAAGGACTACGCGGTTGCCGACCTCGGCCAGGCCGCTTTCGGCCGGCGCGAGATCGCGATTGCTGAGACCGAGATGCCGGGCCTCATGTCGGTGCGCGCGGAATTCGCGCAGGCCCAGCCGCTCGCCGGCGCGCGCATCGCGGGCTCGTTGCACATGACCATCCAGACGGCGGTGCTGATCGAGACGCTCGCCGCGCTCGGCGCCGAGCTGCGCTGGGCGTCCTGCAACATCTTCTCGACCCAGGACCACGCCGCCGCCGCGATCGCGGCCGCCGGCATCCCGGTGTTCGCGCACAAGGGCGAGACGCTCGAGGAATACTGGGACTTCGCGCATCGCATCTTCGAGTGGCCGGCCGGCCGGCACGCCAACACGATCCTCGACGATGGCGGCGACGCGACGCTGCTGCTGCTGCTCGGCAGCCGCGCCGAGCAGGACCCGTCGGCGGTCGCGAAGCCCGCTAACGAGGAGGAAACCGCGCTCTACGCCTCGATCAGGAAGCGCCTCGAGACCCAGCCGGGCTGGTATTCCGCGCGCCTCGCCGAGATCCGCGGCGTGACCGAGGAGACCACGACGGGTGTCAAGCGCCTGTACAAGCTGGCGGAAGAGGGCCGCCTGCCCTTCCCTGCCATCAACGTCAATGACTCGGTCACCAAGTCGAAGTTCGACAATCTCTACGGCTGCCGCGAGTCGCTGGTGGACGGCATCAAGCGCGCGACCGACGTGATGATCGCGGGCAAGATCGCGCTGGTCGCCGGCTACGGCGACGTCGGCAAGGGCTGCGCGCAGTCACTGCGCGGGCTGGGCGCGACCGTGTGGATCACCGAAATCGACCCGATCTGCGCGCTGCAGGCCGCGATGGAGGGCTACCGCGTCGTGACCATGGACGAGGCCTGCGACAAGGCCGACATCTTCGTCTCGGCGACCGGCAACGTGAACGTGATCACCCACGACCACATGCGCCGCATGAAGCACCAGGCGATCGTGTGCAACATCGGCCACTTCGACAGCGAGATCGACATCGCATCGCTGCGCCAGTACCGCTGGGAGAACATCAAGCCGCAGGTCGACCATGTGATCTTCCCGGACAGCAAGCGCATCATCGTGCTCGCGGAAGGGCGGCTCGTGAATCTCGGCTGCGGCACCGGGCATCCCTCGTTCGTGATGTCGAACTCGTTCACCAACCAGGTGCTGGCGCAGATCGAGCTGTTCGCGCACGGCTCGAAGTACGAGCACCGCGTGTACGTGCTGCCGAAGGCCCTCGACGAAAAGGTCGCGCGGCTGCACCTCGAGCGCATCGGCGCGAAGCTCACGGTCATGACGCCGGAACAGGAGCGCTACCTCGGCATCCCCGCGGCCGGGCCGTTCAAGCCCGACCATTACCGCTACTGAGGCTTCGTTGCGCGTACTGCAGTTCACGGACCCGCACCTCACCGGATCGCCGGACATGCGGGTCCGCGGCGTCGCGACCGCGGCGACGCTCGCGCGCTGCGTCGCGCACGCGAAGCGCCGGCATCCGCAGCCGGACGCCGTGCTCCTGACCGGCGACCTGGTGCACGACGACCCGCTGGGCTACGCGGCGTTGCGCGAGCGGTTCGCGGACGCCGGCGCACCCGTGCACTGCCTGCCCGGCAACCACGACGACCCGGCCGGCCTGGCGGGCAACCTCGCCGGTGCGCCGTTCGCACACGACTTCGCGCGCCGCCACGGCGCCTGGCTGTTCGTGATGCTGGACAGCACAGTGGCCGGCGAGCACGGCGGTCACCTCGGCGTGGAGCAGCTGGCGCAGCTCGACGCGGCGCTCGCGGCGCAGCCGGACGCCTTCGCCCTGGTCTGCCTGCACCACCACCCGGTGCCGCACGGCAGCGCCTGGCTCGATGCGCTGATGCTCGACAATGCCAGGGAATTGTTCGCGGTCCTGGCGCGCCACCCGGGCGTCCGCGGGCTCGCCTGGGGGCATACCCACCAGCCATTCGAGGGCATGCACGGCCACATCCGGCTGATGGGCACGCCATCGACCTGCATGCAGTTCGCGCAGAACGCGGACGAGTTCGAGGTCGACGACCGGCCTCCCGCCTACCGCTGGCTCGAGCTCGGCGCGCACAGCGGCATCGAGACCGGCATCGAGTGGGTCGACGAACATGCCTGAACCGCACCGCAATGTGTCCGCCCGCGCCGCATTCGCGGCGCTCGCCCTGTGCGCGGCGGCCGCGGCGCAGGCCGAGCCCGCGCTGTGGCGCGTGAGCGCGGACGGGCGCACGGTGTGGCTGTTCGGCTCCGTGCACCTCCTGCCCGCGGGCGGTTTCACGGTCGACGGCGCGCTCGAAGACGCGTTCCGGGCCGCGGACCGCGTGTGCATGGAGATCGACAATGACGCCGTCGACCAGGCGACGCAGGCGGCGGTCACGCTCGGCCGTGCCGTGGATCCCGAGGGCCGTGACCTGTTCGAGCTGCTCGGCCCCGAAGCCGGCCGGGTGCGCGCGGCCGCCGAGGACGCGGGCGTGCCGATCGACGCGCTCGCGATGTTCGAACCCTGGTTCGCCGGCATCACGGTCTCGGTGCTCGCCCTGCAGTCGCACGGCTACGACATGCAGCACGGCGTGGAGCAGGTGATCCAGGCCGCAGCGCGCGAGGCCGGCAAGTCGGGCTGCGGCCTCGAGACGCTCGACGGCCAGCTAGCGATGCTCGATACGCTGTCGCCGGAACTGCAGGCCGAGATCCTGCTGCAGGAGCTGGCGGAAGCGGAGAATATCGACGCGCAGGTCGGGCCGATGGTCGACGCCTGGCGGGCCGGCGACCTGGCGGGCCTCGAGGACAGCCTCGCGGAGGACTTCGCTAAATACCCGGAACTCGCGGAAATCCTGATCTACCGGCGCAACGAGCGTTGGGCCGGCCAGGTGGACGACATGATGGAAGGCGATGAGGACGTGCTGCTGGTGGTCGGCGCCATGCACCTGGTCGGGGAACGCGGCCTGCCGGCGCTGCTCGCGGCGCGCGGGCACCGGGTCGAGCGGCGCTGAAGCGGGCATGTCGCACTTCGAGGAAGCCTCGCGGGTCATCGCCGGCGGCGTGAACTCCCCGGTCCGCGCGTTCCGCGGCGTCGGCGGCGAGCCGCTCTTCATCCGCCGCGCGCGCGGTGCCCACGTCGAGACCGAGGACGGCCGGCGCCTGATCGACTACGTCGGCTCCTGGGGCCCGATGATCCTCGGCCACGCCGACCCGGCCGTAATCGCCGCGGTCACGCGCCGCGCCGCCGACGGGCTGTCGTTCGGCGCGCCGACGCTGATCGAGACCGAACTCGCGCGCGCGATCGCCGCGCTCGTGCCGTCGATCGAGCTCCTGCGCATGGTGAGCTCCGGCACCGAGGCGACCATGAGCGCGATCCGGCTCGCGCGCGGCTACACCGGGCGCGAGCGCATCGTGAAGTTCGAGGGCTGCTACCACGGCCACTCGGACTCGTTGCTCGTCAAAGCCGGGTCGGGCGCGCTGACGCTCGGCATCCCGGATTCCGCCGGCGTGCCGCCGGCGGTCGCGGCGGCGACCACCACGCTGCCCTTCAACGATGCCGGCGCGCTCGAGCGCTGCTTCGCCGAGGCCGGTGACGAGGTCGCCTGCGTGATCGTCGAGCCGGTCGCGGGGAACATGGGCTGCGTGCCGCCGGCGCCGGGATTCCTGCCGAGGCTCCGCGAGCTGTGCACGCGCCACGGCGCCGTGCTGGTGTTCGACGAGGTGATGACGGGCTTTCGCGTCGCGCGCGGCGGCGCGCAGGAACTGTACGGCGTGGTTCCGGACCTCACGACGCTCGGCAAGATCGTGGGCGGCGGCATGCCGGTCGGCGTCTTTGGCGGGCGCCGCGAAATCATGCAGAAGCTTGCGCCGCTCGGGCCGGTGTACCAGGCGGGTACGCTCTCCGGCAACCCGGTGGCGATGGCGGCCGGGCTCGCGACGCTCGAGGCGGTCGCGAAGCCGGGCTTTCACGCGCGGCTGGCGGCAGCGACCGCAGGCCTCGTCGACGGGCTCGCGGGTGCCGCGCGCGCGGCCGGCGTACCGGTCGCGGTGAACCAGGTGTGCGGCATGTTCAGCCTGTATTTCAACGCCGGGCCGGTCACCAACTACCGCGAGGTGATAGCGAGCGACGCCGCGCGCTTTCGCAGGTTCTTCCACGGCATGCTGGCGGCGGGCGTGTACCTCGCGCCCTCGCCGTACGAGGCGGGTTTCGTCTCCGCGGCGCACGGCGAGGCGGAAATCGCCGCGACCGTCGCGGCGGCGGGCCGCGTTTTCACGGCGGTCGCGCGGGACGGCTGATGCGCGCATTCGCCTGGTTCCTCGGAGCGATCGGCGGAACTCTGCTGCTCGCCGCGCTGCTCGCATTCCCGGTCTGGCAGGTCGCGCACGCGGCCGATCCGGACTGGCCGTTCCACCGGGTCGTGAGCCGCTTCTGGCAGCTCCTGCTGCTGCTCGGACTCCTGGTCGCGCTCCGGCGCCTCCATCTGTCCAGCCGCGCCGACTGGGGCTACGGCCTGGCACGGCCCGCGTTCCTGCGCCAGGCCGGCGCGGGGTTCGCGCTCGGCCTCGCGACCATGCTGCCGATGACGCTCGCGATGCTGGCGCTCGACATCCTGGCGCCGCGCGCCGGCCTGGATGCCGCGGCGCTCCTCAAGGCGTTCGCAGCCGGCGCGCTGATGGGCCTTGCCGTCGCGCTCGTCGAGGAGACGTTTTTCCGCGGCCTGATGTACCGCGCCGTGTCGCGCGAGTCCGGCCACTGGACGGCCGCCTGGCTCACGGCGCTGGTCTACGCGGCGATTCACTTCTTCGCGCGCACGAAGATTCCGGCCGACGAGGTCGCCTGGGACAGCGGGTTCCGCCTGCTCGGGGGCGTGCTCACGCACTTCGCGAACCCGCTGCCGGTGCTCGACTCGTTTGTGACATTGCTGCTGGTCGGGTTGCTGCTGGCCGGCGTGCGGCAGCGCACGGGCGCGATCGCCGCCTGCATCGGCCTGCACGCCGGCTGGGTCTCGGTCATCAAGGCCACCAAGGACCTGACCGTCGTGGACGCTGAGGCCGCCGCGTCGTTCCTCGTGGGTCCGTTTGACGGCTACACCGGCTGGCTGGTCGCGGGCTGGAGCCTGCTGCTCTTCGCCCTCGCCATCGCGCGTGGCTGGCTCAAGCCACCGGCGGTCGCGAGCCGCGCCTGACGCGCTTCACGCTACTCGGCGCGGCTGCGCGTCACCTCGGGTTCGAGCACTGCGAGCCTTTCGAGCGGGTCGGCGAGCTCCAGCAGCGCCTGCCGGTCGGTGAGCGAAAGCGGCAGGAGTTCCGCGAGCCGATTGCCGACCCAGGCCGCGTCGCCGCGCCGCTCCACGTGGCGATACGTCTCGTCCGCCTCCGGCAGGGCCTGCAGCACCACGTCCGCGAGCCAGGCCTGGTCGGGCGGGACCGGGACGACGGGGTCTGCCGCGATGTCGAGGACGCGACCGCGGTTCAGGCCGTCGGGCTCGCGCCAGGCCTCGACCACGCGCACCCGTTCGCGGCCGATGCAGCTGATGCCGAGCAGGCTGCCCTCGAGCCGGTCGAAATCCACGATCCGTGCCTCGGTGCCGGTGGCCGCAAAGCTCGTCGCCGCTTCCGCCTCCTCGCCCTCGCCGAGCAGCACCACCGCGAATCCCGTCTGCGCGCGCAGGCACTGGCTGACCATGTCGAGGTAGCGCGGCTCGAAGATCCGAAGCGGCAGCGGCCCGCCCGGGAACAGCACCGCGCGCAGCGGAAACAGCGGGAGCTCCCGCACCTCCGCATTCACGGCGCCCGTGACCTCAGCGCGTCCAGCAGCCGCCCGTGCAGGCCGCCGAAGCCACCGTTGCTCATCACCAGCACGCGGTCGCCCGGCTCGAGCTCCGTCGCCAGGGCGGCGACCAGCGCGGGCACCTCGGGCAGCACGCTCGCCTTGCCGCCGAGCGCGGCCGCGACGCTGTCGAGATTCCAGTCGACGCCGGCCGGCTGGTAGATCCAGACCCGGTCCGCGCCCGCGAGCGCCTCGGCCAGCTCGTCGCGGTGCACGCCGAGGCGCATGGTGTTCGAGCGCGGCTCGAGCACGGCCACGATGCGCCCGCCCTCCCCCTGCCGGCGCAGCCCGTCGATCGTGAGCGAGATCGCCGTCGGGTGGTGCGCGAAGTCGTCGTAAACGCGGATGCCGCCGACTTCACCGCGCAGCTCCAGGCGTCGCTTCACGCCGGCGAAGCGCGCGAGCGCCGCCGCCGCCGCGGCCGGCAGTACGCCCATTCCCGCCGCGCAGGCGACGGCCGCAAGGCCGTTCTCGACGTTGTGCATGCCGATCAGCGGCCAGCGCACGATCCCGACCGGCGCATCGCGGTGCAGCACCTCGAATGCGCTGCCGTCCGGGACGGTGAGCCGCGCGCGCCACTCCGCCGCCGACTCGCGCGCGAACCCGGCGAGCGGCGTCCAGCAGCCCATCGCAAGCATCGTCTTCAGGTTCGCGTCGCCCGCGTTCCAGGTGATCCTCCCGCCGCCCGGCACGGTACGCACCAGGTGGTGGAACTGGCGCTGGATCGAGGCCAGGTCGGGATAGATGTCGGCATGGTCGTACTCGAGGTTGGTGAGCAGCAAGTGACGTGGCCCGTAATGCACGAATTTCGCGCGCTTGTCGAAGAAGGCCGTGTCGTACTCGTCCGCCTCGATCACGAACGGGCCGCCGCCTGCACGCGCGGTCACGCCGAAGTTGGCCGGCACGCCGCCAATCAGGAAGCCGGGCTCGCGGCCCGCGTCCTGCAGTACCCAAGCGAGCATCGCGGAGGTGGTCGTCTTGCCGTGCGTGCCGGCGACGGCCACGACTTCGCGCCCGCGCAGGAAATTCTCGGCTAGCCACTGCGGGCCGGAGATGTACGGCAGCCCGCTGTCGAGCAGCCGCTCGACGACGGGCTTGCCGCGGCTCATGACATTGCCGACCACGACCACGTCCGGCCTGAGATCGAGCTGTGCCGGCTCGTAGCCCTCGATCAGCGAGATGCCGAGTGCCTCGAGCTGCGTGCTCATCGGCGGGTAGACATTCGCGTCGGAGCCGGTGACGCGGTGCCCCGCCGCGCGCGCGAGTACGGCAATGCCGCCCATGAATGTGCCGCAGATGCCGAGGATGTGCAGGTGCATCAGGTCGCGCCGCCGAACAGCGCCTGCGACAGGGCGATGCTGCCGATCGTCCAGGTGACGGCGATCGCGAAGCCGGTGACGAGGCCGGTATCCAGCGCGGTACGCAGCACGTGGCCGACGATCAGCAGGTACCAGAGCACGATCAGGACCGAGCCGGCGGTGGCAAACAGCGCGATCGCCTGGCTCGATTCCGCCGGCAGACCGGCCAGCAGCAGTGCTGCCATTGCCGGGGACAGCAATGCGTAGGCGCCGTACACCGCGACCAGCGTCTGTGGCAGGCGGTGCAGGCGGCCGGTGACCGCGAGCAGGAAACCGATGACGGCCAGCGAGAGGGCAAGGTCGAATGCCGTGCGCGCGACGACGCGGTAGCCGTCGTCCAGCAGGATGATCATCACGTCGACCGCGGCGTACAGCAACGCGAAGACGGCGACGGATGCCCAGGACGAGGGAAGGTTCGCCGGACCCCCGCGCAGCATCGCGATCTGGAACAACTCGCGCAGGAGACCGGTCATGCTGCGGACGCTCGCCTTGGGCCGCAACGGCGGCATGCGCATAATAAGGTGGCGATGACCGGCGGCGAAACACCCATCCGCGATCCCGCGGCGCTCGAAGATCGTATCGCGGCGTGGCCGGACGGTGCGCCGCTCGCGCTCGACACCGAATTCGTACGCGAGCGGACCTACTATCCGCGGCTGTGCCTGGTGCAGGCCGCGCTTGCTGGCGAGATCCTGCTGGTGGACGCGCTCGCGATCCCGGACGGCGGCGCGCTGGCGCGCGAGCTCGCGGGCGCCGGGCGCCGCAAGCTGGCGCACGCCGCGCGCCAGGACATCGAGGCGCTGCTGCCGCTCACCGGCGAGCCGCTCGCGCCGGTGTTCGACACGCAGCAGGCCGCGGCCTTGCTCGGTTTCCCCGCGCAGGTCGGTTACGCGGAGCTCGTGCAGCAGCTGCTCGGCGTCGAGCTCGCGAAGGGCCACGCGCGCACCAACTGGGCGCGCCGCCCGCTGTCGCGCGAGCAGCTCGCCTACGCGGCCGACGACGTGCGCTACCTGCCCGCGCTCGCGGACGCGCTCGAGGAGCGGCTCGCCGCGGCCGGCCGCCGCGTCTGGCTGGAGGAGGAGTCGGCGGCATTGCGCGATGTCTCGCTCTATCGCGTGGACCCGGACGCGGCCTGGCGCCGGCTCAAGGGCCTCGAGCGGCTGGACGCGCCGGCGCTGGCGGCGGCGCGCTCGCTCACCGCCTGGCGCGAGCGCCGCGCGATGGCGCGCGACCGGCCGCGCGGATGGGTCCTGCCCGACGCCGCGATCCTCGAGCTCGCGGCGATCCGGCCACGCACGCGCGAGGCGCTCGAGCGCATCGACGCGGTCCCGCCCGGCACCGCGGCGCGCGCCGCGGACGACCTGCTTGCGGCGATCGTCGCGCCCGCAGAGCCGGACAGTTCCATCGGCGAGGGCACAAGCCGACCGGGTCCCGGGCAGCTGAAGCTGCAGAAGATGCTCCAGAAACGGCTCGCCGAGATCGCGGCCGAGCTCGTCATCCAGCCCGAGGTGCTGGCGACGCGCCGTGAACTGGCTGCGCTCGCGCGCGGCGAGCGCGACGTGCCGGCGCTCTCGGGCTGGCGAAAGGGCGTGGTCGGCGAGCCGCTGCTCGCGGCGATCTAGCCGGATCGTTTCAGGCGCGCATCTCCCAGACGTGCGCAGTCCACAGACGCCGGCTGCCGCGTTCGGACAGGCGGATCACCCGGTCCTTGATGAGGCGGATCACCGCGGGCTGCTCGGCGAGCGCCGAGGGCAGCGGAATGAGCTTCTCGGTCAGCATGCGTATCGGTCCGAAGATCGCGCGCGCCTTGTCCATGATCGAGGTTTCGTCCTGGAGCGAACCGGTGGGGAGCAGCAGCTTCCCGCCCCTGTGGAGGAGACGCCTGGCGGCCTCGAGCATGCGCATCGGCAGCTCGGCGCCGGTCGGGCCGCCGGCCAATCCCGAAGGGAACCAGCCTGAAACCCTGGCCAGCTCGTCCGGAATGCCGGAAACGTCGCCGATCACCACATCGGCCATCGCGCTCTCCGGAAGCGCATCGAACATGTCGCCCTCGAAAAACCGGATCCGGTCGCCGACGCCCTGCGCCGCGGCATTGGCCGTGGCGATCTCGACGGTGCCGCGGGCGGCATCGACGCCGAGAACCGTGCCGGCGCCGAGTTTGGCGGCAACGATTGAGAGTATGCCGGAGCCGCAACCGGCATCGATGACCGTCGACCGGTCCTCGATTTCCATGGCGTCGGCGAGCAGCATCGAAATCGTCGAGGGGCGAAACGTATCGGGCCCCACCCTCAATTCAAACGGGCCGCAGCGACCTTTCCAGACGATGGTCTCGGTCTGCATCCACATAATCTTTTCCCGCGGCAGGCCGGCGGCTAGGCGATGGCGCGTTCGAGGCGGTCGTCGACTTCATCCAGGCTGCCATCCGCGTCGATGCGGCGCAGCAGGCCCTTGCGGGCGTAGTAGTCGATGAGCGGTTGCGTGCGCTCGCGGTAGACCGCGAGCCGCTCGCGCACCGTGGCCTCGTTGTCGTCCGGCCGCTGGAACAGGTCGTGCGGCCCGCCGTCGACGCAGCGGTCCTGCGCCGCCGGCGGATTCGAGACGACGTGGAACACGCGTCCGCAGCGACGGCAGCTGCGCCGCCCGGCGAGACGCGCGAGCAGCACCTCGGGATCGATGTCGAGCATCACGACCGCGTCGAGCGGCTGGCCGATGGCGACCAGAAGTTCCGCGAGCCCGTCCGCCTGCACGAGGGTGCGCGGAAAGCCGTCGAGGATGAAGCCGCGCTTCGCGTCGGGCTTCGCGAGCCGCTCGCGGATGATGCCGAGCATGGTGCGGTCATCGACCAGCTGGCCGGCGTCCATCACGGCCTTGGCCGCGCGCCCGAGCTCGCTGCCCGCGGCGACCGCCTCGCGCAGCAGATCGCCGGTGGACACCTGCGGCACACCGCGGCGCGCCTGCAGGCGCTGCGCCTGTGTGCCCTTCCCCGAGCCGGGTGCGCCGAGCAGTACGAGTCGCATGGGGCGCCCATGCTGCCCGCGGCTTCAGGTCGCGTCAAACCGCAGGTGTAGGCTATGCTTCGCCCCCCATGAAAGGACGCAGCCAGCCGAAACCCCGGGCGCGGAACGCGCTGTACGCGCAGTCGGGCGGCGTGACTGCCGTCATCAACGCGACGGCCGCGGGCGTGATCGAGGCCTGCCGCAAACACCGGGGCCGCATCGCGAATCTCTACGCCGGCCGCGACGGCATCGTCGGCGCGCTGACCGAGGACCTGATCGACACCAGTCGCGAGAGTGCGGCGACGATCCGCGCATTGAAGCACACGCCCTCGGGCGCGTTCGGTTCGGCGCGTTACAAGCTGAAGGACCTGGAGCGCGACCGCGCCAGGTACGAGCGCCTGATCGAGGTGTTCCGCGCGCACGACATCGGCTACTTCTTCTACAACGGCGGCAACGACTCGATGGACACGGCGCTGAAGCTGTCGCAGCTCGGCGCACAGACCGGCTATGCCGTGGCCTGCATCGGCATCCCGAAGACAGTCGACAACGACCTCCCCGTCACCGACTGCTGCCCCGGGTTCGGTTCGGTCGCCAAGTACGTCGCGGTCTCGACGCTCGAGGCCTCGCTCGACGTCGCCTCGATGGCGCGCACCTCGACGCGCGTGTTCATCCTCGAGGTGATGGGCCGCCACGCGGGCTGGATCGCGGCCGCCGGCGGCCTCGCCGCGCGCAAGGCGGGCGACCCGCCGCACATCATCCTGTTCCCCGAGATCGCCTTCGACCGCGAGAAATTCCTCGCGCGCGTGAAGCAGACCGTGGACGTGAAGGGCTACTGCGTCATCGTCGCCTCCGAGGGCGCGCGCGACGCGGACGGCAAGTTCCTCTCCGACATGGGCACCCGGGATGCTTTCGGCCACGTGCAGCTCGGCGGCGTCGCGCCGACGCTCGCGCAGATGATCAAGCAGGCGCACGGCTACAAGTACCACTGGGCGCTCGCCGACTACCTGCAGCGCGCCGCGCGCCACGTCGCCTCGAAAGTGGACGTCGAGCAGGCCTACGCGGTCGGCCGCGCCGCGGTCGAGCTCGCGCTCGCCGGGAAGAACGCGGTCATGCCCGTCATCCGCCGCCGCTCCTCGAAGCCCTACCGCTGGGACATCTCCTCGGTAGCGATCGAGGCGGTTGCCAACAAGGAGAAGATGGTGCCGCGCGAGTTCATCACCGCGGACGGCTTCGGGATCACCGCGGCCGCGCGCCGCTATCTCGAGCCGCTGATCGGCGGCGAATCCTACCCGCCTTATGAAAATGGCATCCCGGCCTACGCGACGCTGAAAGGCGCTCGCGTGCGCCGGCGGCTGAGCACGACTTTCACGGTATAATTCGCGGTTTCCAGGGAGTTCTCTACATGCTGATGCGGAATGCGCTCGGGCTTGCGATCGCGGCCGGCGTGGTCGCCGTGTTGTACGGCGTTTTCATGGCGCGCTGGATCCTCGCGCAGCCCGCGGGCAGCGCGCGCATGCAGGAGATCGCGACCGCGATCCAGCAGGGCGCGGGCGCCTACCTGAACCGCCAGTACACGACGATCTCAATCGTCGGCGTGCTGCTGTTCGTCGTGCTCGGCCTGGCGCTCGATTGGTACACGGCCGTCGGTTTCGCGCTCGGCGCGGTCCTGTCCGGCGCGGCCGGCTACATCGGCATGAACGTCTCGGTGCGTGCCAACGTGCGCACCGCCCACGCCGCGAGTATCGGCCTCAACCCGGCGCTGCAGGTCGCGTTCCGCGGCGGCGCGATCACTGGCCTCTTGGTCGTCGGCCTCGGGCTGATCGGCGTCGCGGCCTACTACGGCATCATGCTGCGCCTCACGGGCGACGCGGACCACGCGCTGCACGCGCTGGTCGGTCTCGCGTTCGGCGGCTCGCTGATCTCGATCTTCGCGCGCCTCGGCGGCGGCATCTTCACCAAGGGCGCCGACGTCGGGGCCGATCTGGTGGGCAAGGTGGAGGTCGGCATCCCCGAGGACGACCCGCGCAACCCCGCCGTGATCGCGGACAACGTCGGCGACAACGTCGGCGACTGCGCCGGCATGGCTGCCGACCTGTTCGAAACCTACGCCGTGACCGTGGTCGCGACCATGCTGCTCGCGGGCCTGATGATGAAGGACCTGGGCGAGGCGGCGGTGCTCTACCCGCTGGTGCTCGGCGCGGTGTCGATCGTCGCCTCGATCGTCGGCACGTTCTTCGTCAAGGTGCGGGACGGCGGCAAGATCATGGGCGCGCTGTACCGCGGCGTGATCGTCTCGGGCCTGATCGCGGCGCTCGCCTACTACCCGATCACGAAGTCGATGCTCGGCGACGCCGCGCTGCCGCTCTATGGCTGCGCGCTGATCGGCCTCGGCCTCACGGCGGCGATGATCTGGATCACCGAGTACTACACGGCGACCGAGTTCAAGCCGGTGCGCTACGTGGCGGCTGCCTCGCAGACCGGCCACGGCACCAACGTGATCGCCGGGCTCGCGGTGTCGATGAAGTCGACCGCACTCCCCGTGCTCGCGATCTGCGCCGCGATCTGGGGCGCCTACCAGCTCGCAGGGCTGTACGGCATCGCGATCGCGGCGACCGCCATGCTGTCGATGACCGGGATGATCGTCGCGCTCGACGCCTATGGCCCGATCACCGACAACGGCGGCGGTATCGCCGAGATGGGCGGCCTGCCGAAGGACGTGCGCAAGGTCACCGACGCGCTGGATGCGGTCGGCAACACGACCAAGGCGGTCACCAAGGGCTACGCGATCGGCTCGGCCGGCCTCGCCGCGCTCGTGCTGTTCGCCGACTACACGCACAACCTCGAGATCGTCGGCAAGCTGCAGGACTTCAGCCTGTCCGACCCGGCGGTCATCATCGGCCTGTTCATCGGCGGTCTCGTGCCCTACCTCTTCGGCGCGATGGCGATGGAAGCCGTCGGCCGCGCGGCCGGCTCGGTCGTGATCGAGGTGCGCCGCCAGTTCAAGGAGATCAAGGGCATCATGGAGGGCACGGCGAAGCCGGACTACTCCAGGGCCGTGGACATGCTGACGCGTGCCGCGATCAAGGAAATGATCGTGCCGTCGCTGCTGCCGATCCTGATTCCGGTGGTCGTCGGCTTCGGCATGAACGCCCTGCTCGGCGAGGGCGCGGGCATCCGCGCGCTCGGCGGCGTTCTGATCGGCACGATCGTCACGGGCCTGTTCGTCGCGATCTCGATGTGCACCGGCGGCGGCGCCTGGGACAACGCCAAGAAGTACGTCGAGGAAGGCAACTTCGGCGGCAAGGGGTCCGACACGCACAAGGCGGCGGTCACCGGCGACACCGTGGGCGATCCCTACAAGGACACCGCGGGCCCCGCGATCAACCCGCTGATCAAGATCATCAACATCGTGGCGCTGTTGCTCGTACCGCTGCTGTGACCGGGAGGGGTCGTCTCCGCTAGAATCGGCCCATGCCCGTCGATTCTGGCGCGCAGACAGTCGGTCCGTTCACCGAGCTGGTGGAGTTGTACGGTCCGCGGGTGTGGAACACGCTCGCCGCCAACGTGCCGCGCGACCTGCGCTGGAACTGGCTGCTGCTGATGATCGCGATCGCCCTGCTCATCTTTGTGCTGCGCAGGGGGCGCGGCGCGAAGGGGGCGGACGGCCGCGAGCGGTCGTGCGGGCTACTCGAGTACCTGCTGCCGCGCGATATCTACACGCACGTTTCAGCGCGCGTCGACGTGTGGCTCTGGGTCTTTGAGCGCGCGCTCCGGCCGTTCTGGGCCGTGCTGCTGCTCGGCTCGCTCGGGCCGCTGATCGAGAGGACCGTCATCGGAACGTTGACTGCGGGCCTGGGGGCCGGGCCCGCGATCGAGCCGAACCTCGCGTGGATGCTGCTCTACAGCCTGGTGCTGCTGCTCGGCTACGACTTCACGTTTTTCCTGCTGCACTACGCGGAGCACAGGATTCCGGCGCTCTGGGCCATCCACCAGGTGCATCATTCGGCCGAAGTGCTGACGCCGCTGACGCGCTACCGCGAGCACGTCCTGGAGGGCCCGCTCTACGCGTCCGCGGCCGCGATCGGCTATGCGGTTCCGGCCGCAGCCTTCGCCTGGCTGTTCGCGGGCAGCATCAAGGAGATAACGCTCTTCAACATCGGCATTTTCGCGCTGCTATTCGGGTTCAATGGCGCGTTCCGCCATTATCACGTGCAGTTCCGCTACCCGCGCTGGCTCGAGCAGTGGCTGCAGAGCCCCGCAATGCACCACACGCACCACAGCTACCTGCCCCAGCACCGGGACACGAACTTGGCCGTCGTCACCAGCATCTGGGACCGGATGTGCGGCACGCTTTACGTCCCGGCGCCGGACGAGTACACGCCCTGGGGGCTGGGGCCGGAACGCCAGGCCGAGTGCCGCAGTTTCACGCAGAACATTGCCGCGCCGTTTCGCGACTGGCAGCGGATGCTGCGCGCGACGGCACGCCGGGCCACCCCGCAGCCGTGACGCGCCTGACCCGCCGCCACTTCGTGTTTCGCGCGGCTTTACTCGGCATCGCCGGCGTCGCGTTCACGCGGGCGGCGCAGGCGGCTGGGTCCTGCGTGACGCCGGAATCCGAGTCGCTGCGCGCCTCGCTCAACTACGTGGGCACGGCCGCCGACCCGAGCGTGGCCTGCGCGCGCTGCGCATTCTTCACCGCCGACGCGGCCGGCGGGCCCTGCGGGACCTGCCAGATCCTCGGCGGCCCGGTCGACGCGACGGGCCACTGCGATTCCTTCAGCCCGCCGTCCTAGTCGCCGCCCCGCTGGCGCGCGACCCTCTCCGGCGTGACCGGCGGCGCGCGGTTGCCCCAGCTCGCGCGCAGGTAGTTGCCGAGCGCGGCGATCTCGCCGTCATCGAGCCGGTCCGCATAGGCGGGCATCGCCTCCCAGGCCGGCGAGGCGATTGACTCGGGCCGGTCCGAACCGTACAGGATCACGTTGATCAGCGAGGACGCGTCCTCACCCTGCACCACGGCGCTGCCGGCGAGCGGCGGCCCGTCGAACAGCCCGCCGCGGCCCGAGTCGCCGTGGCATTCGCGACAGTGCTCTTCATAAAGCGGCCTGCCGGGCCGCCCTTCCTCTGCGGTCGCTGCCGGCCCTTCGTAGTCGGCGCCGCCGAGACTCGCGAGGTACACCGCGATCGCCCGCAGGTCCGCGGGCGTCAGGTGGCGGGTGCTGTTCGCGATCACCGCGTTCATCGGCCCGAAACTGCCCGCACGCGCGCTGTAGCCTTTGCCGAGGTAGCCTGCGATCTGCTCCGTCGTCCAGGCGCCGAGCCCCTGCTTCGTCGCGGCGAGATCGAGGGGCGGCGGCAGGCGATCCACGCGATCGAGGCGCTGAGGCAGTTCATGCCGGGCTGCGAAACGGCCAAGCTGCGGAACTTCGGCATGACGATCGGCATCCGCGACACGCGCAAGATCGACGCGCTCTACAATCTCACGGCCGCCGACGTGCGCGAACAGGGCCGCTTCGCGGACTCGATCGGCATCTTCCCCGAGTTCATCGACGGCTACGGGCTCCTGATCCTGCCGACCACCGGCCGCTACTTCCACGTGCCGTACCGCGCGCTCGTGCCGCGCGGCGTCGGGAACCTGATCGTCGCGGGCCGCTGCATCGGCGGCGACCGGGTCTCGCACGCGGCGGTGCGCAACATGATGTGCTGCGCGGTGAGCGGCCAGGGCGCGGGCGTCGCCGCCGCGGTTTCGCTGCAGCGGGACCAGGCGTTCGCGGCGGTCGACGTCGCCGCCGTGCAGGCGGAGCTGCGCCGGCAGGGCGCGCGCATCGACTGAGCGGCGCGCGCCCCGATCCCCGGTCAGCCGTCGCCCGGCAGCAGGATCTCCCAGCAGGCGCCGCGCATGCAGTGGTTCGACAACATGGCCGACCCGTAGCCGCCCACGTTCAGCAGGGCGAGGAAGTCACCCTCCGCGAGCGGTGGCAGCTCGACGTCCTCGGCGAGCAGGTCGAGCGCCTCGTTGATATTCCCGGAAATCGTCACGCGCTGACGCGGCGCGCCCGGCTGCAACCGCAGCGGCGCGGCGACCATCGGGATGCGGTAGTAAGCCCAGTGATTCGCGATGCCGAGACCGGCATCGACGCCGACGAAGCGCGTGCCGGCCTTGTCCTCCACCGTGTTCGCCTGCACGAGCAGCAGGCCGGCGTCCTTCACCAGGTAATCGCCCGGCTCGACGGCGATCCTGAGGCCCCGCGGCACGGCGTGGCGCGCGATGACGGCGGCCCAGCGGTCGAGGTCCAGCGGCACGTCCGATTCCGTCATGCGCACGCCGAGCCCGCCGCCGACGTTCAGCCGCCGGATTCCGGGATGCGCATCGAGCAGCCGCATGGTGTTCTGCAGCACCTGCTCCAGCACCGCGAGCGCGTCTCCCTGGTAGCCGCAGCCGACGTGGAAGTGCAGCGTGTCGACCACGAGGCCCAGACCCGCGGCGGCCGCGAGCGCCTCGTCGAAGCGGTCGGGGTACACGCCGAACTTGGTGGGCTTGTCGCCCGCGTACTGCAGCCGCTCGTTGTAGCCGGCGCCGATGCCGGGATTCAGGCGGATGCCGATGCGCCGGCCCGCGCCGCGGCGGCCGAGACGCCGGATCGTGCTGATCGCGTCGCAATTGACGTGCACGCCCGGGTGGGAGGCGAGGATGTCGAGGTCGGCCTCGGAGACGGCGTGGCCGGTGAACGAAACCTGCTCCTCGCGGAAGCCGTGCGCGAGCGCGAGCCGCACCTCCGCGGGCGAGCAGGCGTCGATGCCGCAGCGGCCCGTCGCCTGCAGCGCGTCGAGCAGCGGCCCGTGACGGTTCGCCTTGAGCGCGAAGTACACGTCGTGCGGCACGCCGGCCGCGTCGAGCGCCGCGTGCAGCCGCTCGAGATTGTCGCGCACCCGCCCGGCGCGGTAGACGTAGGCGGGCGTACCCGCGGACGCGAGCGGCGCGAGATCCTGGCCGCCGAACTCGAGGCGCCCGTCCCGATACCGGAGGTCGGGCCGTTCCCACCAGTGCGTGCCGGCCGTCATGCGCGGTCTCAACGGGTCAGGCGGTAGATCAGGACCGCGGACCGCTGCGCCATGGGCGTCAGCGTGTCGAGTCCCGTGAACTCGCCCGGCGCGTGCGAGTTGCCGCCGCCGCCGCTGCCGAGGCCGTCGAGGCCGGGCAGCAGGTGCGAGATGAAGCCGATGTCGCCGGCGCCGCGCTCGCCCGGGTCGAGCGCCGCCACGGGCCCGAGGCCGAGGTCGCGGCTCGCGCCGTCGAGCACTGAGAGCAGCGCCTCGTTGCCGGGCGTCGGCGTCATGGGCGGATAGGCCCCGTCGTCGAAGCGCAGCGTCGCCCCGGTGCGCGGCAGGTGGCGCGCGACGATCGCCTGCATCCGCTCGACGGCCGAGCGCTCCTGCTCGAGGCTGATGTAGCGGAGGTCGCCGCGCGCGATCGCGACCGGCGCGATCACGTTGGTCTTGCCCTCCGCCGTGCCGCGGTAGTCGTCGAGCTCGGCCTTCGTGCCGCCGACGATCACGCTGGGATTGAGGGTGAGGTATCTCTCGCTCCCGAGTTCCGCCTGGAACGCCGCGAGGATACGTGCCGCCTCGTATACCGCCCCGCTGCCGCGCTCCGGACCGAAGATGCCGCTCGAATGCCCGGTCTCGCCCGTCACCTCGAGCGTCCAGCCGTTGATGCCGCGCCGGCCGATGGTCGCCGTACCGTCGATCGCCGCCTCGAAGCTGAGTGCGATGTCGCTGCGCCGCGCGAGATCCAGCATAGGCTCGCGCGCCATGGCGAGCGGCATGCCCGCGTCCTCCTCGTCGCCCGTCAGCATCACGACGATGCGGCGGTCCTTCAGCGCCCCCGCGGCGTGCAGCGCCTTGAGCGCCTGCAGCATCACGACGTTCCCGCCCTTCATGTCGGTCGCGCCCGTACCGTAGGCGCGAGTCCCGTCGCGGCGGAACGGCTCGCCGCGCAGCACGGTGTCGAGATGGCCGAGGAGCAGCAGGCGCTTGCCCTTCCTGCCGTCGATCTCGGCCACGAGGTGCCCGGCACGCTTCATCTCCGGCGGCATTTCCACCCAGTGCGTCCGGAAGCCGATGGCGCGCAGCTCGGCGGCAAATGCGTCGCCCACGGCGCGCACGCCCGCAAGATTCTCGGTCGGGCTCTCGATGTCGACGACCCGCTGCAGCAGGGCCTCGGCGTCCGCCTGGCCTGCCGCGGTATGTCGGGCGATGGCTCGCTCGGTGCGATCGAGGCCAGCGTGCGCGGCGGCCGTCGCGCCGAGCGATAGCAGCAGGATGGCGATCGTGCGGCGGATGAAATTCGTGCTCACGGGGGCTTCCATCGGCAATGAAGCCCGCACGTTACCCGACGTCCGTGGCCGGCACCAGAACTGCCGTATATAGTGGCTGCACATCGAACTTGGAGCCTGCCTCATGACGCGCTGCAATCGACTTGTATCCCTGGTTCTGGTCGCTGGAATGTCCGCGGTGTCCGCCGTCGCTCAGGAGGCTGCGACAACCGCGGCCGAACCCGCCGCGGCGCCCGCCCCGGCGCTCCACTACTCCAACAAGTGGTGTCTCGAGGTCAGCGAGGGCGCGAACAACGACGGCGTCATCCGCTTCCGGTTCACGCCGAAGGACGGCACGGCGTTCGAGATCCCGGTGAACCTCAAGAAGGGGCGCGGCGAGGACGGCTGCGCGCGCGACATCCGCGACACCTTCAAGAAATCGCTCGACAAGAACGTTTACAAGGTCGAGGTGGACGACGGCGAGGACGTGCTCGTCAAGAAGCGCAAGGGGCCGGACTTCGCGATCGAGATCGTCGAGCACACGGTCAAGGGCACGCGCATCAACCTCGACCGCGAGTAGTCCGGATCGCGCGGCGCGCCTTACCAGCGCTCGTCCTGCGCATAGCCGAGCTCCACCAGCAGCGGCCCGGCGATGCGCTTGAAGATGCGGCGGTCGCGCGCATCGAGGTCGCGCTGCCAGCGGCCGATGGATGACGCGCTGACCGCGCCCAGCGCCTCGGGGTTCTGGGCGAAGCGCGTCGCGTCGCGGAACGGCGAGTCGGCATGCGCGTGCGCCAGCATCCCCTCGTCCCAGTCCTCGCCGAGAAAGGCCATCAGCCGCTCGAGCACGGGCCGCGGATTCAGGACCAGGTCCTCGTAACGCACGGTGTGGAAGCGCGCATCGCCCCACCAGCGGCGCGAGCCCTCAAGGTCGCGCACCCAGCGCCGCGCGCAGCCGGCGATCGGCTTCCAGGTCCCGGTCGGCACGAGCTTGCCCTCCACGATCCTGTGGCGCGGGTGGGTCCGCAGCGAGCAGGCGACGTCGCGGCCGTCGCGCAGCACGTGCACGAAACGCGCCGCCGCGAAGCAGCGATAGATCTCGCCGATTCGGCTGATGTTGCGCGGCGTCTTCTCCGCCCAGCGCGCCTTGCCGGCCTTACGCATGCAGAGTCCGGCGAAAGCCTCGATGAAGGCCGGCCGCGAAGCCGCGGAGTCGCGCAGCGCGCGCACCTCCTCGCGCCCGAAACCGAAGCGGTCCGCGAGCCAGTCCGCGTCGATCGCGCGGCGCCTGAACAGGCTCGACTCCGGCCCGCAGCAGATGCGCCGGTGCGAGTCGAGCATCATGCGCAACAGCGTCGTTCCCGAACGGCCGCAGCCGCCCAGCACGATGGGCGAGAACGAGCCGCTGCCGACAGCCGCGAATGAATCGGCCGGGTGGCCGATGCCGATCATGGCGGCGAAGTCCTTCAGGAAACGGGGTGCGCCCATGCCCCGGGGACTCTACGGCATCGGCCCGCGGCGCGCGACGCGGGGTCGAACGGTTGGCTGCAGTTGTCAGTCCGTGCCACCATTCAGCCATGTCACTCGCCAGCATCCTGCTCGCGGCCGCCGTTACCGTGCCGGCGGGTGTCGCCACCCACGCCGACGGTCGTGCGCCGATCGAGTCGCTCTACCGCGCGAGCCTCTCGCTCGTGGACCGCGGCTGGACGGCGGAAGTGATCGCCGAGTCCGCGCCGTCAGGCAGCGCGGCGCCGCTGCCCATCATCGCGCTCACTTCGCCCGGCCGGGGACCGGCGGTCTGGATCCTCACGGGCGTGCACGGCGAGGAGCCGGCCGGGCCCAACGCCGTGGCGGCCTCGATCGAGGACCTCGCGCGGCTCGGAGCCGCGCGGCCGGTCGTGCTGCTGCCGCTCCTGAACCCGCAGGGTTATGCGCGCAACTGGCGTTATCTCAACGTCGCGACTTATTCGCAGGATGTCGACGGCCAGAGCGTCGGCGATTCCTCGCACCTGCTGCCCAGCGTGGATGATGCGGCCCGGGCACGCGCCGCGGCGGCGTCGAGCCCGGAGGCCGCCGCCGTCACCGCCTGGATCCTTGCGCGGCAGGCGGACTACCCCGCCGCGGTCAGCGTCAACCTGCACGAGGATAACCTGATCGACGAGGGCTACGTGTATTCGCAGGGCGTGCGGGGCGCGCAGGACCCGCTCGCGTCGTCGGCCGTCGGCGTGCTGCGCGCGCACGGCGTGCCGATCAGGATGAGCGGGACGACGCGCTTCGACGAGCCGATCGAGGGCGGCATCGTCGGCCCGGTCACCGACAGCTCGGTCGACGAGCTGATGAGCGCGCGCGAGGTCGTCGTCGACGGCCGCGTGCTGCCGGGCCCGCGGGCGGACACCGTGCTGGTGCTCGAGACCCCCGCCGCGGCGCTGCCGCTCGCGCAGCGGGTCGCCGCGCAAGCGGCGCTGCTCGGCCTGATCGCGAAGGAACTCGCCGCGCCGGCCGGCGGGCGCTGAATCCGCGGATGCAGCCGACCGCCGCGCCCCGGGCGCTGTTCCCGGACGGGCGCGCCGCGTTTCATCGACAACATGCCGAACAATTTCCCGAATGCCGGCTTCATCGCGGCGCTGCTGCTCAACGCGAAGATCATCGACGCGCGCCGCCACCCGCTTGACGCCTGCCTGTCGTGCTGGCGGCAGCTGTTCGTCAAGGGTCAGAATTTCATTTACGACCTGACCGAGATCGGCGAGTACTACCTGCAGTACCAGCGCATGATGGATCACTGGACCCGCGTGCTCCCGGGGCGCGTACTCACCGTGCAGTACGAGGAGGTCATCGCGGACTTTGACGCGCAGGTGCGGCAGCCGATCTACGACCGCTCAGTGAGCCATTTCCGCCACTACGAGCATCACCTCGGCGAGCTGATCGACGTGATCGCGCCGATCCGCGCCCGCTACCGCCGCTATGAACGTCCGGGAATCGCGCCGGGCGGCACGTAGTCGAAGATGAAGTTGATCCGGTCCTCCGCGCCCTTGTTCATGACGCTGTGGACCTTCTGGTTGTTGATCTCGTAGGCCTCCCCCACCTGCAGCTGGTAGGGACGCCCGTCGATCATGAAGCGCACGCGCGGGTTGGTGACAATCGGCACGTGGATGCGGTGGCCGAGGCCGAACGACGGGTGCGAGTCGCGGTGCGGCAGGATGCGCCCCCCCGCCAGCAGCTTCGCGGCCATCGCCCGGATGATGGTGCCGCCGGGCGGGTAGAACTTGCCGATGATCTCGTGCATCACCGGCACCGCGAACTGGGCCAGGCGGTCCCAGCCCGGCTCTTTCGTCACATCGATCGCCGGCCAGCCATCGACATTGGCGAACAGCAGCACGATCGAGCGCGTCTGGTCGTGCACCTCGTAGTCGGTCTGGCGCACGACGTTCTCGTTCCAGGCGGCCTCGTCCTGGGCCAGCACGGCGGCGCCGAGCGCCGCCATGTCGACCTGGCCGAAGCTGCGGATCGGGACGTCGATGTCCATGCCGGGCTCAGAACTCGTAGCGGAACTGGACGCTGTAGGTTCGCGGCTGAATGATCGACAGGCGCGGGACCGCCCAAAGGACGGTCGAAACCGCCGCTGAAAGGGCCTGCGGCTCCGGGGACTTGCAATTCGAGTCCGTCATGTCTTTCCTCCCGCAGCCTTCCCGATACTAGCGAGCGGCCGCCTGTCGGGCAATCCGCCCCCGGTGGCGCTTCTCAGCGTCTCGACGACCCAGTCGGCGAAATCCCGCGTAAATGTCTCCATGACCGCCGAAAGCGGGCCTGGCTGGTAGAAGCGCGAGTCCACCCCCGCCTGGTTGCGCTCGATGATCCGCTTGTCGGCGATCGTGGTGACGTCCCAGAGCCAGGTGAGGTCGGCGAGCCGATAGTCCCGGCCCTCGACCGCGTCCTCGCGCACCAGCCAGATGACCTCGCAGTCGGTCAGGTTCAGGCCGCGCGGCGCGAAGCGGTACAGCACGACGTGGTCGCAGTACGCGAGCGCGAAGGTCAGCGCCCCGAGCTGCAGGTCGGTCGCGCCGCCGTCGTAGCCCCTGATCGAGCCGAGCAGCGGCGCCACCGGCTTGCCGTCGCGGCTGCCGGTCTCTTGCCCGCGCAGCAGCGGGTAGCGGTCGAAACCGTGCTCGAGACCGAAGGCCGGGGCGCGCAGCCAGGAGCGGCGGATGGAGTTCTGGGTCAGGCCGACGGCAGGCGCCCTCGCCATCACTTCGGCGAGCATCGTGACGCACTCGGCATCCGGGAGCGCGCGGCCGTGGCCCACGGAGTACTCCGGGTGCGCGGGCTGGCAGTGGTAGCACTCGCAGTAGTTCTCGACCGCGAGTTTCCAGTTGCTCGCGATCGGGTAGTTCTGCCGGTGCGCGACCCGGGTCTTCGCGAGCCCGTACGGCGCGAGCGCGGGCGCCATCGCGCGCTCGAACTCGCCGAAGTCCGGCGCGGCCACGTCGAAATTCACGAACACGAGACCCTCGAGCACGCGCACCCGCAGGCGGCGCAGGCCGTGCGCGGCGCGGTCGAAGCCGGGTTCCATGCGCGCCGCGCCCTTCAGCGCCCCGTCGAGCCCGTAACTCCACCCATGGTAGGGGCAGGTGAACCGCGTATCGTGGCCGGCCGGCACGTCGCAGATTCGCGAGCCGCGGTGACGGCAGACATTCAGCAGCGCGTTGATCCCGCCCTCGCCATCGCGCACGATGATCACCGACTCGCCCGCGATCTCGTACAGGAACCAGTCGCCGCGCTCCGGCACCTAGCTCTGGTGGCCGGCGTAGTGCCAGGCCTTAAGCATGATGTGACGGACCTCGAGCTCGTAGATGCCCGGGTCCTTGTAGGCCGCCCCGGGCAGCGAGCGCCCGGGCCGGTATTCCTCGAACAGCTTCTGCAATGAGTCACTCATGCAGATCTCCGCCGGTTGGTGACGAAAGACGCGATCCCGACCGCCAGTGCGACCAGCGCGATGATGAGGGTCGTGATCGCGTTGATGTCCGGCGTCACCCCGAGCCGTACCTTGGCGAAGATGTACATCGGCAGCGTCGTCGCCCCGGGGCCTGACACGAAGCTCGAGATCACGAGATCATCGAGTGAGAGCGTGAATGACAGCAGCCACCCCGAGACCAGCGCCGGCAGCAGCATGGGCACCGTCACGTCGAAGAATACGGCCAGCGGCCGGCCACCGAGATCCATCGCGGCCTCCTCGAGCGACTCGTCCATGGCGGCGAGCCGCGAGCGCACCACCACCACCACGTAAGCCATCGAGAAGGTGACGTGGGCGATCGTGATGGTGGTCGCGCCGCGGTTCATCGGCCAGCCGATGAGGTCCGCCATCGAGATGAACAGGAACAGCAGCGACAGGCCGGTGATGATCTCCGGCATCACGAGCGGCGCCGTCACCATGCCGGACAGCAGCAGCCTCCCGCGCAGGCGGCCGAGCCGGTGCAGCGCGAGTGCGACGATCGCGCCGAGCGCGGTCGCGAAGCTCGCACTCAGGAAGGCGATCCGAAGGCTCAGCAACGCCGCCTCGAGCAGCTTCTCGTCCTCCAGCAGGCTCGCGTACCAGCGCAGCGAAAAGCCGCCCCACAGCGTGACCAGGCGCGAGTCGTTGAAGGAGTAGATCACGACCGAGACGATCGGGACGTACAGCAGCGCGTAGCCGAATGCCACGATCGAGACCAGGCCCGGCGAGCGAATCCTCATCGCCCGGTCTCCTGCTCGCGCGCCTGCAGGCGCTGGAACCACATGATCGGCGCGATCAGGAGCAGCAGCAGCACCACCGAGACCGCCGAGGCCACCGGCCAGTCGCGATTGACGAAGAACTCGTCCCAGAGCACGCGCCCGATCATCAACGTGTCGGCGCCGCCGAGCAACGCCGGGATGGTGAACTCGCCGACCGCCGGGATGAACACCAGCAGGCAGCCGCCGATGATGCCGGGCGCCGAGAGCGGCAGCGTGACGTCCACGAACGCCCGCCAGCGGCGCGCGCCGAGGTCCGCCGCGGCATCCAGCAGGTCGAGGTCGTGCCGCTCGAGATTCGCGTACAGCGGCAGGATCATGAATGGCAGGTAGGAATAGACGATGCCGAGGTACACGGCGAAGTCGTTGTAGAGCATCTGGATCGGGGCGTCGATGACGCCGGTCCACAGCAGCAGCTCGTTGATGACGCCGCGGTTGTTGAGCAGACCGATCCAGGCGTAGACGCGCAGCAGGAAGGAGATCCAGAACGGCAGGATCACCGCGAGCAGCAGCAGGTGGCGGCGGCTCGGCGGCTGGCGCGCGATGAAATAAGCCATCGGGTAGCCGAGCAGCAGGCACAGCAGGGTGCCGATCGCCGCCATCTTCAGCGACGACAGGTAGATGATCCCGTAGTAGCCGTCCTTGAACAGGAATACGTAGTTCGAGAAAGTGATCCGCAGGCCCTCGAAGCCCTCGGCGCCCCACTCGAGCAGCGGCGTGAACGGCGGCTGGGCGACGACCGGATCCGCCAGGCTGATCTTCAGGATGATCAGGAACGGCGCCAGGAAGAACAGCAGCAGCCAGAAGTACGGGAACTTCACCGCGCGGCGCAGCCAGCGCAGGGACCGGTCGTCGTGGCCCTCTGCGGCGTCGCTCATGTGCGCAGCAGAATGGTGCTGCCGACCTCCCAGGACAGGAACACCTCGTCGTCCCATTCCACGATCAGCTTCGCCGACCGGCGCAGGTTCTGGGCGCTCACCTGCACCACCGCCCCGCTGCGGGCACGCACGCGATACAGCGACTGGTCGCCGAAGTAGCCGAGGTCGCGGACCACGCCCTTGACGACATTGCGATCGGCGCCGGCGGGCGCCTCGCGGCTGATCGTGATCTTCTCCGGCCGCACTGCGACGGTGACCGTCTCGCCGGCGGCTGGCACCTCCTCGCAGGCAGCCTCGAGGTCGGCGTCGAGCGCATCGCAGTGCAGCGTAAGCCGGCCGTTCGCGCGGCCAGTCACCCGCCCCTCGATCAGGTTGATATTGCCGACAAAGCCGGCGACGTACCTGTTGGCCGGGTACTCGTAGACCTCGCCGGGCGTGCCGACCTGCGCGATCTTTCCCTCGTGCATGACGGCGATCCGGCTCGCGAGCGTCATCGCCTCGTCCTGGTCGTGGGTCACGACCACGAAAGTGGTGCCGAGCTGGTACTGGATGTTGGCGAGCTCGAACTGAGTGTGCTCGCGCAGCTTCTTGTCGAGCGCGGCCAGCGGCTCGTCGAGCAGCAGGAGCTTGGGCCGCTTCACGAGCGATCGCGCGAGTGCGACGCGCTGCTTCTCGCCACCCGAGAGTTTCTCGGGCTTGCGCCCCGCAAGCGGCCCGAGCTTCACCATCGCCAGCATCTCGGCGACCCGCTCGCGGATCTGCGGCGCAGGCACGCCCTCCTTCTTCAGGCCGTAGGCGACGTTCTGCTCGACGGTCATGTGCGGAAACAGCGCGTAGGACTGGAACATCAGGTTGACCGGGCGCTCGTACGGCGGCACATCGGTCATGTCGGCGCCGTCGATCAGGATCCGCCCGCTGGTCGGCTGCTCGAAGCCCGCGAGCATCCTGAGCAGGGTCGTCTTGCCGCAGCCGGAGGCGCCCAGGATCGCGAACAGTTCGCCCTTCTGGATGTCGAGCGACACGTCGTCGACGGCGGTGACCTCGCCGAAGCGCTTCGTGACGCCGTCGATGCGAACCAGCGGCGGGGGCTGCGGGTCGTTCACAGCCCGGTCTTCACGCGCGACCAGAGGCGCGAGCGCAGTCGCTCGATGATCGGGTCGCCGACATGGCCCCTGTACAGGGATTTCCGCACCGAGTCGGTCGGAAAAACAGCCGGGTCGTCGCGGATTTCGGGAGGCAGCATGGGAATCGCGGTCAGGTTCGGCGTCGCATAGCGGGTCTCGACCACGATCGGCGCCGCCACTTCGGGCCGCATCAGGTAGTCCAGGAACTTGTGGGCATTGTCCGGGTGCGGTGCGTCGGCCGGTATGAACCAGAGGTCGAACCAGGCGAGCGTACCCTCCTTCTGTATCGTGTACGCGAGGGGCACGGGCTTGCCCACCTGCTGCGCGCGCATCATCGCCTGCGCGTAGTCGCCTGACCAGCTCATGGCAATGCACACTTCCTCGTTCGGCAGGTCGATCAGCATCTTCGCCGAACTGAAGTAGCGGATGTAGGGCCTGACGCTCTTCAGCAGCTTCTCGACATCGGCGAGGTCTTTCGGGTCATAGCTGTTCGGGTCGCGTCCCAGGTAGAGCAGCGCCATCGGGATGACATCGGTCGGCTCGTCGAGGAAGGTCACGCCGCAGTCGGCGAAGCGCTTCACAACCTCCGGCTTGAACAGCATGTCCCCGCTCGTCACCGGTGCGTCGGGCATGCGTTCCGCGACCAGCCGCTCGTTGTAGGCGAATCCCGTCGTGCCCCACATGTAGGGCACGCCGTAGCGGTTGCCCGGGTCGCCCTCCGCGACCCACTGCATGACCCAGGGATCGAGGTGCCGGAGGTTCGGCAGCTTCGACTTGTCGAGCGGCCGGTAGACGCCGATCGGGATCAGGCGCGCGGAATATCGCTCGGCGTGCACGACGACGTCGTAGCCCGTGCGGCCGGCGAGCAGGCGCGCCTCGGCCATTTCGGTCGAGTCATAGGTGTCGTAGTTGACCTTGATGCCGGTCTCGCGCTTGAAGTTCCTGATGGTGTCCGGCGCGATGTAGTCGGGCCAGGTGAACACGTTCAGGACCTTTTCCTCTTCCGCAGCCGCCGCGCCAGCCGCAGCCAGCGCACACAGCGCGAACAGCACCGACGCGGGATTCACGGGGTCACAGTCCCCCGAGGCCGCGCTTGGCGAGAGCGCGCGCGATGACGAGGCGCTGGACCTCGCTCGCTCCTTCCCAGATGCGGTCTACGCGGAGCTCGCGGAAGAAGCGCTCCGCGGCGTTCTCGCGCATGTAGCCGCGACCCCCGAGGATCTGCAGTGCGCGGTCGGCGATCCGGTTCGCCGCCTCGGAAGCATAAAGCTTGGCGATCGAGCAGCGCACGTGCAGGGACTTCAGGTCCTCGCCGCGGTCGTGCGCCTCGGCGGCCTCGAAGGTGATCAGCCGCGCGGCCCACAGCTCGGTCACGCTGTCGGCCAGCATCGCCTGCACCATCTGCTTCTCGGCGAGCGGCTCCCCGCCGACCATCCGCGTCGCCGCGAACGCGCTCGCCTCCTCGATCAAGCGCGCGGCGGCGCCGCAGCAGCGCGCGGCGATCATCAGCCGCTCGTGGCGGAACCAGGCGTGCGAGAAGCGCATGCCGTCGCCCTCCTCACCGATGCGGTTCGCCTCGGGGACGAATGCCTCGGTGAAGCGGCAGATCGGGTGATGGGCGTTGAACGTGTGGCTGAAGGCCGGCGTGCGCACGACCTCGATGCCGGGCCCCGGCTTGTCCACGAAGAAGAGCGAATCCGAGCCGGCATGCGGGCCGTCGACGAGGCGCGCCTGCAGGATGAAGTAGTCGGCGAGGTTGGCACTCGTGACGTACCACTTCTCGCCGGAAATCGCGTAGCCGCCCTGGACGCGCCGCGCCACGGTCTCGACCACGACGTCCGAGCCCGAACCGCTCTCGGTGATCGCGTAGCACTCCTTTCTGGCGCCGCTCGCGAGCGGGAGGATGAAGCGCCGGATCTGGTCCTCGGTGCAGGCCTCGAACATCCAGCGCTGCGCCTCGGAGAAGCACCAGCAGAGCGCGTTGGTCACGCGGCCGAGCTGTTCCCAGACCGCGACCTGGTCCACCATCCGCAGTTCCAGGCCGCCGCGCGATCTGGGCACGTCCATCGCGCTGAAGCCGAGCTCGACCGCGAGCTTCCTGTGCCGCTGCCCGATCTCGGGCGGCAGCCGGCCCCGGTTGAGTTCGGCCTCGACTTCGTGGGGAATCAGCTCTTCGGTCGCGAAGCGAAAGGCGCGCTCGCGCCATTCGCGGGCAGTTGCATCGAGTGCGATATCCATGGTCAGTCCTTCCCTTTCGCGGCAGGCCGATCGAAGTGCCGCGGGAACACGTCCGCGAGATATGACAGGGTAATCCGCCGGGCACGTTCGCGGCTCATGGTATCGGGTCTCACGAGCAGGTCGAGCCACAGGCCGTCAGTGAGCGCCGAGAGTCCGTCGGCGACCACGGCCGGCTCCACGCCCGGGTAGGCGCCCCCCTCGCACAGCCGCGCGCACATGAGGCGCACCATGTCGTCATAGGACCGGTCGCGCTCGGCGCAGATCCGCCGGTAGGTGGGGCGGAAGCGCCGCTCGCCCCAGAACGCGAACCAGACCGCCAGCTTCTCGCGGGTGCAGATGCTGCGCCGGAAATCGACCTCGACCATGGCGAGCAGCCCTGCTACCGGCGAAACGCCGCCCATCGCGGCCGCCTCGTGGCAGGCGCTGCGGTACTCGTCCGCAAGGTAGCGCAGGGTTTCCGTCAGGAGCCCGTCCTTGCTGCGGAAATGCAGGTTGACGATGCCCTGGGACAGGCCCGCTTGCTGGGCGACCGTGGCGATCGTGGTATCGGCGAGGCCGCGGTCGGCGACCGAGCGGATGGTCGCCTGGATCAGCTGCTCGCGGCGCTGCTCCGGGGGCGCCGTGCGGCGTTTCGCGAGGACCGCGAGCTGGCGTCTGGCGCTCACGGAAACCCTTCTGAAATCATAAGGTTATAAATTGCCTCGGGGCACAACGAGGCAGCATCTTACGCGCTTCGCCCGACCAATCCAATGAATGAACGTCTATTCACTGGAAATGGACACCGGCGCCCGTTTCGGGGGAAACTAGGCAATCCTGACAGGTGCCCGTGATGCCCGGCTGGTGGCCCACGCCCATGACCCGAAGCCTTGCCAAGTCCAACGCCCACTTCAAGAAGGCAATCCGCCGCCTTCCGCTCGGCGTGTCCTCCAATTTCCGCTACTGGGGCGAGGACAAGACCCTGTACGTGAAGTCGGGCAAGGGCGCACGCGTCACCGACATCGACGGCAACGAGTACATCGACTACCGCCTCGGCTACGGTCCCTGCATCCTCGGCTACGCCGACCCGCGGGTCGACGCGGCGGCCCGCGCCGGCCAGGAGATCGGCGGCGTCTTCGCCCTGTCCACCGAGCGGGAGCTGGCCGTGGCGGAGCGGATCGCGAAGATGGTGCCGGCCGCCGAGCTGGTGCGTTTCTCCAACTCGGGCACCGAGGCCGTGATGGCGGCGCTGCGTGTCGCCCGCGCCCACACGCGCAAGGACTCCTACGTCATCGTCGAGGGCGGCTACCACGGCGTATCCGACACCGCGCTCTGGACCACGTCCGTCGACCAGTGGAAACCGGGCCAGGGAGACCCGCAACTCGTCACCTACGGCGCCGGCGTCCCGCGCATGCTGCGCGCCCTCGTCCACTCGGTGCCGATGAACAACGCGGAACGGCTAGAGGCCGTATTCAAGGCCTACGGTGACACCATCGCCGCGTTCCTGATCGAGCCGATCATGGGCAACTGCTGCTCGATCTCGGCCACGCGCGAATTCCTGCACGAGGCCCGTTCGCTGTGCGACAAGTACGGGATCCTCCTGATCATCGACGAGGTCAAGACCGGCTTTCGCGTCGCCAAGGGCGGCGTGCAGGAACTGTTCGGCGTGAAGGCCGACATCTGCACCTTCGCCAAGGCGATGGGCAACGGCTATCCGATCTCCGTCTGCTGCGGCCGCGAGGACATCATGCGCAATTTCGGCCAGGGCACGGTGCACGGCGGCACCTACACCTGCCACTCGGTCGCCCTCGCGGCGGCTGAGAAGACGCTCGAGATCCTCGACGAGACTCCGGCGCTCGCGACCATCGCCGAATACGGCACGAAACTCCGGGCGGGCATGAGCCAGACCCTGTCGCAGCGCGGCATCAAGCACTCGTTCAGCGGCCACCCTTCCATGAGCGGGCTGTTCTTCGCCGAGAAGCCGCCGCGCGACTACCGCGACTGGGTCAGGAGCGATTACACTTTCTACGAAGCACTGGCCCCGCACCTGCACGACCTCGGCGTGATCTGCGAGCCCGACTCGCGCGAGCCCTGGTTCATCTGCGAGGCGCACGACGACCGGTGCCTCGGGGAGACGCTCGAGCGCTTCGAGACAGCCGTCGACGCGGTCGTCCAGGCCGCCGGCCAAGACGCACGCAAACGGATCTGACCTTGACGAAATACGACGCAATCGTCATCGGCGCGGGCCACAACGGCCTGACCAATGCTGCCTACCTCGCGCGCGCCGGGCTCAAGGTGCTGGTCGTCGAGCGCAATCCCTGGATCGGCGGCGCGGCCGTCAGCCGCGAGATCGAAAAGGGCTGGATGTACTCGAACTGCTCGTACGTCTGCAGCCTGCTGCGGCCCGAATTGTTCCGTGACCTCGAGCTCGCGCGGCATGGGCTGCAGGTGGTTCCGTACGGCGGCGGCGTCTCGATCACTTCGAATGGTGACATCCTCGGGAACTACACGCACGAGGAGGTGCAGCGCCGCGAGTTCGCGCGCCACAATCCGCGCGACGCGGACGCCTACGACCGCTATTCGACCGACGTGATGCGTCAGTGCAAATTCATCCGGCCGATGCTGCTGCGCACCCCGCCCGACCCGACTTCCTTCAAGCCGCGCGACCTCAAGGAAATGATCTTCCTGGGGAAGGAGCTCAAGAAGTTCGGCGAGCAGTTCATCTACGACACGCTGCGCTTCTACTCGATGAGCATCGCCGACTTCCTGAACGAGTACTTCGAGTCGGATACCATCAAGTGCCACCTGTCGGGCAGCGGCATCATCGGTTCGGCGATGGGCGTCTACTCGCCGGGCACCGCCTACGTGCTGCTGCACCACTACATGGGCGACGTGGACGGCTCGATCGGCGCCTGGGGTTTCGCGCGCGGCGGCATGGGCGCCGTCTCGAAGTCGATCGCGAACGCGCTCAAGTCATTCGGCGGCGAGATCGTGGTCGACGCCCCGGTCAGGCAGGTCATCGTCAAGGGCGGACGCGTCGCCGGGGTCGCGACCGAGAACGGCACCGAGTACTACGCGGACGTGGTGGTCAGCAACCTCGACCCGCGCCGCACCTACACGAAGATCTTCGACCCGAAGGACCTGCCGCCTGTGATCGTCGAAAAGGCGAAGAACTGGAAAATCCGCGGCTCATCGGGGAAGCTCAACATCGCGCTCGACGGCCTGCCGGAATTCCCGGCGCTCGGCAAGGACAACCCGCTCGCCTTCGGCGACATCCACTTCCTCGACTCGCTCGAGAAGATGGAACGCGCCTACGACGACTGGAAGAACGGCACCTGGTCGAAGGAACCCTATCTCGACCTGCTGATCCCTTCGATGACCGACCCGACGATGGCGCCTCCCGGCAAGCATTTCATGTCGGTATTCGTGCAGTACGTGCCGCCGTTCATCCATGGCCGCGAATGGACCGACGCGGACCGCGAGGGATTCAAGAACACCGTGCTCGACCAGATCGGCCGCTACAGTCCCAATTTCAGGAGCCTCGTGAGGCACGTCGAGTGCCGCACGCCGCGCGAGCTCGAGGCCGAGGTCGGCCTCACCGAAGGCAACATCTTCCACGGCGAGCTGACGATGGACCAGCTGCTGTTCAACCGGCCCTTCCCCGGCTACGCGCAATACCGCGGGCCGATCCGGGGCTTCTACATGTGCGGGTCGGGCACCCATCCGGGCGGCGGCGTCATGTCCGCGCCGGGCGCGAATGCCGCGCGCGAGATCCTGATGGATCTCGGCCGCCCGAACATCGTGCCGGAGGGCTGGTCCGATGACTGACCGGAGCCGTATCGTCATCGTCGGCGGCGGCCACAATGGCCTGGTCTGCGCCGCCTACCTCGCGCGCGCGGGCCGCGAAGTCACCGTGGTGGAGGCCGCCTCGCAGGTCGGCGGCGCCGCGGTCACGCGCGAGTTCGCGCCGGGATTCCGCGCCTCCGGCTGCGCGCACCTGCTCTACCAGCTCGATCGCGGCATTGCGCGGGAGCTCGGGCTCGAGTCGCACGGCCTGAAATTCGCGCGCAGGGACCTCAAGACCGTCGCGCTTGCCCAGAGCGGCGACCACCTGGTGCTGGACGCCGGCAGGGCGGTTGCCGGCACGCTCCCGGACAGCGACCGCGCTGGGCTCGCGGCCTGGCGCGCGCGCATGCTGAAATTCGCGCGTATCGTCGCGAAGCAGCACAACCGCCTGCCCCCGCGCCTCGGCGGCGGCGGCCGCGCCGATCTCATGGGCACGGCGAAGCTCGGCCTCGACATCCGCCTGCTCGGGCGCGAGGACATGCGCGAGTTCCTGCGCATCGCCGGCATCAACATCTACGACGTGCTCGAGGAGAACTTCGAGTCACCGCTCCTGAAGGGCGCGCTCGCGATCGACGCGGTGCTGGGCGCGAATCTCGGGCCGCGCTCGAACAACTCCGTCCTGTCCCTGCTGCACCGCCTGTCCGGCGAGGCCGCAGGTGGCGGCGGTCCTGCCCTGCCTGCCGGCGGCATGGGCGCGGTCAGCGAGGCGCTCGCCGCCGCCGCACGCGCGGCCGGCGCGACCGTCCGCACCGGCGTGCCGGTCAGGCGCATTACCCTGGACGGCGATCGCGTCTCGGGTGTCGAACTCGAGAATGGCGAGAAGATCGCCGCCGGCACGGTGGTGTCGAACGCCGATCCGGCGACAACGCTGCTCAAGCTGGTCGGCGCACGGAACCTCGAGACGGGCTTCGTGCACCGCGTCCGCCACTTCCGCCACAAGGGCATGGCCGCGAAACTGCACCTCGCGCTCGAGGCGCTGCCGACCATTGCCCGGCTGCCGTCCGAACTCGCCGGCGAGCGCCTCGTGATCGCGCCCGACCTGGTCTACCTCGAGCACGCGTTCGACGCGGCGAAATACGGCAGGACCTCTCCCGAGCCCGCGCTCGAGGTCACGATTCCGTCGCTCTCCGACAAGTCGCTCGCCCCCGCGGGCAAGCACGTGCTGTCGGCGGTCGTCCTGTACGCGCCCTACGACGAGCGCGCGAATGGCGAGGCCGCGCGACGCGAACTGCTCGACCGCTCGCTCGCCGTGCTCGACCGCCATGCGCCGGGCCTGCGCCGCCAGGTGATCGCTTCCGAACTGCTGCTGCCGGCCGACATCGAGCGCGAATTCCGCATCACGGGCGGCCACTGGCACCACGGCGAGCTCGCGCTCGACCAGTTCATAATGCTGCGCCCGGTGCCGGGCGCGGCGCAGTACCGGATGCCGCTCAGCGGGCTGTACCTGTGCGGTGCCGGCTGCCACCCGGGCGGCGGCGTGATGGGCTCGGCCGGCCGCAACGCCGCGAACGCGGTCATCGCCTCGGAGCGTGCAGCATGAGCGTCAAGGAAGCGATGGGCTGCAAGGAGCATTTCCGCAAGGCGGTCTGGGAAACGCCGTTCCACGCGCGCACCTCCGCGCTCAACATCGTGAACCAGTGGCACGCCTGGAAGGACTACACGACCGCGGACGCCTTCTTCGACGAGCAGCTCGAGTACGCCGCGATCAGGAACGCCTGCGCGGTGTTCGACCTGACGCCGATGACCAAGCACCTGATCACGGGGCCGGACGCGCTCGCATTCCTGAACCGGCTGGTCACGCGCGACGTCGCAAAGATCAGGCCGGGCATGGTCGGGTACACGATCTGGTGCGACGACAACGGCCAGGTCATCGACGACGGCACGATCTTCCACCTGCGCGAGGGCGTGTACCGGCTGTGCTCGCAGGAGCGGCAACTCGACTGGCTGACGCGCAACGCCTTCGGCTTTGACGTCACGATCGTCGAGGACACGCACGACGTCGCCGGTCTCGCGCTGCAGGGCCCGACCAGCTGCGCCGTTCTGAAGGCGATCGGCTGCACGGGCGTGCAGAACCTCAAGCCGTTCGCGATCGGATTCTTTCAGTTTCACGGCACCGAACTGACGGTCTCGCGCACCGGCTTCACCGGCGACCTCGGCTACGAGCTGTGGATCGAGCCGGCGCAGGCGCTCGAACTGTGGGACGCGCTGTTCGACAAGGGCAAGATCCACGGCATCCGGCCGATGGGCACGCACGCGCTCGAGGTCGCGCGCATCGAGGCGGGCTTCCTCGCGGCCCAGGTGGACTTCCACCCGGCCGACCAGACGATCATGGCCGACCGCTCGCGCTCGCCGTTCGAACTCGATCTCGGCCGGCTCGTTGATTTCGGCAAACCCTGCTTCAACGGGCGCCGCGCGCTGCTCGCGGAGCAGGCGAAGGGCTCGCGCTACCGCTTCGTGCGGCTCGACGTCGAGGGCAACAAGCCCGCGCGCTCCGCCTACATCTATGACAAGGACAAGAACGTGGTCGGCACGGTGACCTCCGCCGAGTGGTCGCCGTCGGCGAAGAAGAACATCGCGTTAGCTTCGCTGCACATGCCCTGGGGCAGGCCCGGCGACGAGTTGTGGGCCGAGATCTACTACCAGCGCGAGCTGAAGTGGTACAAGGTCATGGCGCGCTGCCAGGTCGCCGAGCAGCCGTTCTGGGATCCGCCGCGCAAGCGCGCCACGCCGGCGCAGGACTACTGACGCGCCCGGGCGCGCAGCCCGCATGGCACACCGGCTCGATCCCCTGCTCCGGCCGCGGTCGATCGCCGTGCTCGGCGCCAGCGAGCGCGAGGGCACGGTCGGCCGCCACACGCTCGAGAACCTGCTGAAGGGCGGCTACGCAGGCAAGCTCTACGCCGTCAACCCGGGACGCCAGTCGGTGCTCGGCGTTCCCTGCTATCCCTCGCTCGCGGCGCTGCCCGCGCCGGTCGAGCACGTGATGTTCGCGATCGCCGACACGCGCGTCGAGGCGGCGCTCGACGAGGTGATCGCGCACGGCGCACGCGCGGCGACCATCATGTCGACGCTCATTGTCGCGGGCGACTCCGATCCGCCGCTGCGCGAGCGCGTGCTTGCGAAGATCCGCAGGTCGGGCCTGGTCGTGTGCGGCGCGAACGGCATGGGTTTCTACAATTTCGCCGACGGCGTCTGGGGCTGCGGCTTCCGCACCCGCCCGCACCGCCGCGGCGGCAATGTCGCCTTCATCAGCCACTCGGGCTCCGGCATGTGCGGCATCGTGGACTGCGAGGAGCGCATCGACTTCAGCCTGGTCGTCTCCACCGGCCAGGAACTCGCGGTCTCGATGGACGAGTACCTCGAGTTCGCGCTCGAGATGCCGGGCACGCGCGCCGTGGGCCTGTTCATGGAGACCGCGCGTCACCCGGACCGGCTCGTCAAGGCGTTCGCGATGGCCCGCGAGCGCGGCATCCCGGTGGTCGCGCTGAAGGTCGGGCGCACCGAGCTGTCGGCGAAACTCACGGTCTCCCACTCCGGCGCGATCGCGGGCGAGGACGCGGTCTACGACGCGATCTTCGACCGCTACGGCGTGCACCGCGTGCGCGACATGGACGAGCTCGCGACCACGCTGATCCTGTTCGCGCAGCCGCACCCGCTCGGCGCCGGCGGCCTGGTGTCGATCCACGACTCCGGCGGCGAGCGCCAGCTGCTCATCGACCTCGCCCACGACCACGGCGTGCCGCTCACGCAGCTCTCGCCGGAGTCCACGCGCAGGCTCGAATCCCTGCTCGATCCCGGCCTGCCGGCGGTCAACCCGCTCGACGCCTGGAGCACCGGCGGCCCGGACTACGACGTCACGATGCAGGACTGCTTCGCGGTGCTGATGAGCGACCCGCAGGCGGCAATCGGCGCCGTCGTGCACGATCGCGCCACGGACGGCGGCATCTACCCGAACTATCTCGATTACCTGCGCACCGGCCACGCGGCGTCGGGCAAGCCCGCGGTCCTGGTCGCGAATCGCCAGGGCACCGGCGCGGACCCGCGGGTCGTCGCGGCGACGCGCGAGGGCTTCCCGGTCCTCGACGGGCTCGAGAGTTTCCTGCGCGGCGTGCGTCACCTCCTCGACCACCGCGACTTCGCGGCGCGCGCGCGCGCCGCGGCGCCGGCCCTCGCGGAGCCGACGCTCGCGAAGATGCGCGCGCGGCTCGCCGACCGCCGCCGCTTCGACGAAAATGACGCCCTGACGCTGCTCGGCGACGCCGGCCTGCCCGCCAACGCCGGCAGCATCGTCGAGGGCAAGGCGGCGGCGCAGATGGCGGCGCGGGCGATCGGCTACCCGGTCGTGCTGAAGACCGCGAAGCGCGGCCTCGACCACAAGAGCGAACTGCACGGCATCCATCTCGGCCTCGCGGACGAGGCTGCAGTCGCGGCCGCGTACGACGATCTCGCCACGCGCATCGACGCGCGCGTGCTGGTCGCGCCGATGGTCACCGGCCACGGCGTCGAGATGCTGCTCGGCATGGTGCGCGACCCGCAGTTCGGCCCGGTGGTGCTGGTCGGCGCGGGCGGCGTGCACGTCGAGGCGCTCGCCGACGCGGTCCATGCCGTGCCGCCATTCGACGCCGCCGAGGCTGCGCGCCTCGTGTCGCGACTGCGCGTCGCGGCGCTGCTCGCGAGCCGCCGGCATGGCCGGCCACTCGCCGTCGACGAGTTCTGCCGCGTCGCGGCCCGGTTTTCCGCGCTCGTGGCCGCACTCGGCGACAAGCTGTCCGAGATCGACCTGAACCCCGTGATCGTCCGCGCGGACGGCTGTACGATTGTCGACGCCCTGATCGTTCCGCGACCGGTTCCCCATTTTGAAACTGAACACAAGAGGCAAGCACGATGAGCATCCAGGCAGCAACCAAGCACAATCACCTCAAGTGGCAGGCAATCGCCGCCAGGGCGCAGAAGAAACCGGAGACCCGGCTGTTTATCGACGGCAAATTCGTCGATGCGAAGAAGGGCGGCCGGATCGAGAGCGTCAACCCGGCGAATGGCAAGGTCATCGCCGAGGTCTCGGCCGGCACGGCCGAGGACATCGACCGCGCAGTGGCCGCAGCCCTGAAGGCCTTCAAGGCGGGCGCCTGGTCGAAGATGGCGCCGCGCGCGCGCATGGAAGTCATGTACCGGTTCGCGCAGCTGGTGGACGAGAATGCCGAGGCGCTCGCCGTGCTCGAGACGCTCGACATGGGCAAGCCGATCGCCGACGTCGTCAACCTGGACCTCCCGGCGGTCGTCGAAACGATCCGCTTCATGGCGGAGTGCATCGACAAGGTGGACGGCGCGGTGACCAGCACCGAGTCCGGCGTCGTGCACCTGGTACTGCGCGAGCCCTACGGCGTCGTCGGCGCCATTTCGCCCTGGAACTACCCGCTCCTCATGGCGACCTGGAAGATCGCGCCCGCGCTCGCGGCCGGCAACTCGGTGGTGCTGAAGCCCGCCGAGCAGGCGCCGCTCTCCTGTCTGCGCCTCGCTGAGCTGTTCGTCGAGGCCGGCGGTCCCCCGGGCGTGTTCAACGTGGTCAACGGCCTCGGCGAGGTCGCCGGCAAGGCGCTCGCGCTGCACAACGACGTGCGCAAGATCACCTTCACCGGCTCGACCGCGGTCGGCAAGCTGATCCTGCAGTATGCCGGACAGTCGAACATGAAGCAGGTGGCGCTCGAGTGCGGCGGCAAGACGCCGCAGGTGTTCATGGCCGACACCGAGGACCTCGACCGCGCGGTCACCGCCGCCTACTGCGGCATCTACGCGAACATGGGCGAGGTCTGCAACGCCGGCTCGCGCCTGCTGGTCGACCGCTCGATCCGCAAGAAGTTCGTCGAGCGCTTCATCGAGCTCGGCCAGGATGCCTTCAAGCCCGGCGACCCGCTCGACCCGGCGACCAACATGGGCCCGCTGGTCACGCACGGCGACCAGAAGCGCGTGCTCGGCATGATCGACAAGGGCCGCAAGGAAGGCGCGAAGCTCGAGTTCGGCGGCGACGTGCCGGCCAGGCTGAAGGGCGGCGCCTACGTGAACCCGACGCTGTTCACCGGCGTGAAGAACAGCATGTCGATCGCGCAGCAGGAGATCTTCGGGCCGGTCGCCTCGGTCATCGAGTTCAGCGGCGTGGACGAGGCGATCAGGATCGCCAACGACACGGTCTACGGGCTCGCCTCGGGCGTCTGGACGCGCGACCTCGACACCGCCTTCCGGCTGGTGCGCGGCATCGAGGCCGGCATCGTCTGGATCAACTGTTTCGACGAGGGCGACATGACCCAGCCGTTCGGCGGCTACAAGCAATCCGGCAACGCGCGCGACAAGTGCCTGGACAGCTTCAAGAGCTACACGCAGTCCAAGTCCGCGTGGTTCCGGCTGAAGGAAGGCTGAGCGTGCCGGAACCGCTGGTCCGGTCGGAGCGTCGCGGCGCCGTGGCGCTCCTGACGCTCAACCGGCCCGACAAGCTGAATGCGATCAACGAGCCGATGATCGCCGCGCTCGACGCCGCGCTCGACGCGGCCGAGGCGGACGACGCCGTGCGGGCGATCGTCGTCGCCGGCGCGGGGCGCGCGTTCTCCGCCGGCTTCGACCTCGGCGCGGACACGGGCGAGGACCGGCCCGACCCGGCGGACGTGCGCCGTGTGCTCGAGAACGATTTCCGGCTGATCATGCGCTTCTGGGACTCGCCCAAGCCGACCGTCGCCGCCGTGCACGGCTACTGCCTCGGCAGCAGCCTCGAGCTCGCGCTCGCCTGCGACGTCACGATTGCCGCGGAGGACTGCCGCTTTGGCGAGCCGGAGGTGAAGTTCGGCAGCGGCGTCGTCGCCCTGCTCCTGCCCTGGCTTGCCGGCCCGAAGGCCGCGAAGTACCTCCTGCTCACCGGCGACGACCGGGTGAGCGCCGCACAGATGCAGGCCATGGGCCTGGTCAGCGGCGTGGTGCCGGCAGCGATGTTGCTCGACGAGGCGCTCGCGCTCGCGCAGCGCATCGCGGCCAACGACGTGCAGGCCGTGCGGCTCACCAAGCAGGCGATCAACCGCAGCCTCGACATCGGCGGCATGCGCCAGGCGCTCCTCGCCGCGCTCGAGACCGACGTCGTGATCGAGACGAACGAGACCGCGGAATCCCGCGAATTCAACCTGATCCTGAAACGAGACGGCGCCAAGGCGGCGATCGCCTGGCGGGCCGGGAGAACTGCATGAGCAAGGCGGACAAACGCGTGCCCGAGGAACTCGCGAAGTTCCTGGAGAAGTACCCGGACACGCAGCAGCTCGAGCTGCTACAGCCCGACATACTCGGGATCCTGCGCGGCAAGCGCGTCGGTCGCGGCGAGTTCGCCAAGCCCTTCGGCGACGGACTCAATTTCTGCGGCGCGATGGTGCTGCTCGACGCCAAGGGCTCGACCTACCACCGCATCGACAACGGCGGGCGCGATGGCGACCCCGACACGATCTCGACCGCGGTCCCGGGTAGCCTCGCCCCCGTGCCCTGGGCGCACGTGCCGACCGCGCAGGTGCTGCTGGCGATGAACGACTCGAAGGGCGGGCCATTCTTCGCCGACCCGCGCCAGGTGCTGCGCCACGCGCTGCGGCCGCTGCAGGAGATGGGCCTGACTGCGGTCTGCGCCACCGAGCTCGAGTTCTACCTGGTCGACACGGGCACCGAGGTGCCGACCCCGCGGGTCGGCAATGTTCCGGGCATGCGCCGGACCCAGACCGGCATCCAGTACGGCTGCATGGAAGACGTCGAGAACGCCGACCCCTTCCTCGCCGACCTGTTCGCCACCTGCAAGGCGCAGAACATCCCGGCAGGCGCGACGCTCAAGGAGTTCTCGCCCGGGCAGTTCGAGATCAACCTGCACCACGTCGCGAACGCGGAGTTCGCGGCCGACCACGGCGTCCTGCTGAAGCGCGCCGTGAAGGCCATCGCCCGCAAGCACGGCATGGCGGCGAGCTTCATGGCGAAACCCTTCGCCGAATGGGCCGGCTGCAGCCTGCACGTGCACGTCAGCCTGGTGGATGCCGGCGGCAGGAATGTCTTCGCAGGAACCAGCAAGGACGGACCGTTCTCGGACACGCTGCGCCACGCGATCGGCGGGCTCGCGCAGGCGATGCCGGAGTCGATGGCGATCTTCGCGCCGACCGCGAACTCCTACCGCCGCTACCGGCCGGGCGTGTTCGTGCCGCTCGAGCCCAACTGGGGACGCAATCATCGCGGCGTGTCGCTGCGCATTCCGCTGTCGGGCGCCGAGGACACGCGCGTCGAGCATCGCCCGGGCGGCGCCGACGGCAATCCCTACCTCGTGATCGCCGCCATCCTCGCCGGCGTGCACCACGGCATCACGCACAAGGTCGAGCCGGGCCCGATGGTCGCCCAGGGATCGATCATCGACGAGAAGGTCCTGCTGCCGGTGCGCTGGCCGGCGGCGCTGGACGCGTTCGAGGCCGGCAAGATCCTGCCGAAGTACTTGGGCGAGAAGTACCACAGGCTCTATGCGACCTGCCGGCGCGAGGAGGAAGAGCGCTTCCACTCGGAGATCAGCGATCGCGACTACGAGTGGTACCTGCGGGCGGTCTAGAGATCGCCGATCCGTTCGATCACCGCGGCGCGCAGGGCATAACCGCCTTCGCCGTTGGCGAAGATGACGAGTCCCGAGCCCTTCGCCGGATTGAATTGGCCGAATGACCTGAAACCTGAGCTGTTCGAGCCGGAGTGCGCGACGACGTCGCCTTCGGCCGTGACGTCGAGGCTCCAGCCCAGCGCGCGGTAGCTGGCGACGGAGCGCGCGAGACCGGGGCGCAGGACGGCGTTCTCATCATCCACGCGCAACTCGCGCCGCAGCATCAGCCCGATGCTCGCGTCCGTGAGCGCCCGCTCGCCGAGCAGCTGCGGCCGCTGCAGCGTCAGCATCAGCCGGGCGTACTCGCGCGGCGTCGTGTACAGCGAGTAAGCAGCATTGGGCGCACGGTAGCGCGTCCGTTCCTTGAAGCTGCCGTCCTCGAGGTGGCCGCTCGCGAGGTCGCGCTCAAGCGCCTCGTTCCAGACGAAACTCGTGCGCACGAGACCGAGCGGCGCGAACAGGCGCTCGCTCGCGAGGCGATCGAGCGGCACGCCGGTGATCGCCTCGATGGCGCGTTGCAGGAACAGGATCCCTTCGCCCGAGTAGGTGTACTCGGATCCGGGCGGGAACCGCAACGTCAGCGGGCCGCCCATCTCGGCGTATCCCTCACGCCAGTTCGGCAGGCCCGTGCGATGCGCGAGCGCCATGCGCGCCGTGATGCGCCGATGTTCCGGCTGGCCGGGCAGGTAGTCACGCCCCAGATAGTCCACCAGCGGCCGGTCGAGGTCGAGGCGCCCGTCCTGGACCAACTGCATCGCGATGAGCGCGAGGACGGGCTTCGACATCGAGGCGGCCTCGAAGACTGTTTCGGTCGTCACCGCATCACCCGTGCGCGCATCGCGCACACCGAAGCCCTGCGCCCAGGCGACTTCGCCGCGCTGGATGATCGCGATCGAGACGCCGGGCACGCTGTTCTCGCGCATCAGCGCGGGCACGCGTTCCTGCACCCACGCAACGTAGTCCGCGAGCCGCTCCGCGGACAATGGAACCGGCGGCTGGATTCGCCGCATGGCGTCCGCCGCAGCCAGGCGGACCGCGTCGGATTCATCCTCGAGCAACGGCAGGATCCCGGGCACGGAATCCTGGGCCGCGGTACCGATGCCGGCGATCGCCGCAAGCGTTGCCCGGCGGATCTCCGGTTCCTCGTGCGCGAGCAGCGCCTTCAGTGCGGGCAGCGCGGGCTCCGCGCGCGACTCGAGCCGCGCCAGAACGCCGAGGCTCGCCTGCACGAGACGCTCGTCCTGCTCGGACAGCTGCCGGGACAGCTCGGGAAGGAAGGGGTCGGGATCCGCCGTCGAGTGGTAAAGCGCGACGGTCGCGCCCCAACGCTGCTGTGCCGAGCCCGAAGCCAGGACTTCCCTGATCGTTGGAAATGCCGAGGCTCCCATCCGGGCGAGCTCCTGTACGGCCTGGCCCGCGATCGAGAGATCCGCATCATCCAGGCGCGGGCCCGTTTCTGCCCAGGCCGGTGCGATCGCGACCCACGCCATGAACAGGAACCGGAATGGCAGCGGCATGGCGCATGAGCCTGCCGTTCGCCGCCGTCCGTGTAAAGCGGATCAGCCTGGGGGCACGCTGCTCGTCATGGCTGCAGGCCAGCAGGTTCGACTCGGTGTCGTTGCATGAGGACGTCGACAGCGAGGCCGAGGTCCAGCGCTTCGCCGGCCACTGCGTGACGGCGGTCGTGGGCGTGACGCGGATGTGTTTGGCTTCGTGCGTCGGCCGATGCCATCCACCTGCCCACCACGGATCACGGGTATCCCCAGCCGGCATCCGGATAGGAAACCTTGCCGCTCTCAAATCTCATCGCCGGAACACGGTCGCGCGAGATGAAGAGCGTGCCGTCGAGGTCATTGATGTCGCACAGCTGGCCCAGAATCCAGGCCGGGGCCATGGCAAGGCTCGTGCCGATCATGTTGCCAACCATCACGCCGAAGCCAAGGCGGCGAGCTTCAGCAGCCATCTCCAGGCCCTCGGTGAGGCCGCCGCACTTGTCGAGCTTTATGTTCACGATGTCGAAGCGCCCGACCAGGGACTCGAGGTCGGCGAGTCCCTGCACACTCTCGTCCGCGGCGACCGGGATCGGGCAGCGGAACCCGTCGAGATCCGCTTCGCGCCCGCGCGCAAAGGGCTGCTCGACGAGCTTGACCTTGCAAGCGACGAAATCCAGCATGAGCGCAGCGAGACTCGCGGGCGTGAAACCCTGATTGGCATCGACCGCCATCCAGACATCAGGCCGCGCCTTGCGCACCGCCCGCACGCGCTCGGCGTCGAGCGGAAGTTCGCCCGTAAGCTTGAGTTTCAGCGACTTCGCCTGCGCATACTCGACGGCTTTGGCGGCCATCGTGCCGGGATCATTCGCAGGGATCGTGAAGGTCGTGAGGAGCGGGCGTGGGCGCCCGAGCCCGGCGATGCGCCAGACAGGCTGTCCGAGAAGCTTCGCTTCGAGGTCCCAGAGCGCGCAATCGAGGGCATTTCGCGCGCCGCCGGGCGGCAGCAGGCGGCGCAGTGATTCACGGTCGACTCCCGCCTCGACGTCGTGCCGTACGTCCTCGATCGCGGCGCATATGCGGTCCTCCTCGTCGCCGAGGTAATAGACGCCCGCCGCTTCGCCCTGACCCGCCGCACTGCGCTCGCTGACGCAGGCAACGACCACGGTCAAGTCCGTGGAGGTGTAGCCCGTGATCGTGAACGGCGCGGACAGCGGGATCAATTCCCGTGTAACCGCGAGTTGCATCAGCAGTCCGTTCCATGAATGCGCAATGTGGGAATCAAAAGCACCTTGGGCACTCGCAATCCTCAATATTCGCTTCTACGGAGGCCATAATAAAAGGAAGGTTAGAGGCACTTCCAATCGTTGCCGGGCTTCAGGCGTTGAGCGACAACCCGCCGAAGCGCTGCTGCGACGGGTCACAAAGCTCAAGCCCGGCCATACGATGACATGGACGATGCTCGGAGGAATCGGACTGCTCCCGACTCCACCATCGCATGGTCGGGACTCGGTATCACCCATTTGTACTGACCCACTGATTTCCTGCTCAGGTGTTATGTTCTCGAAGGAGATAGCACATGAGTATCGAGATGGACGAAGAGATCAAGCGCTGGACGGCGCGTCGGAAGTCGGCTCTGGTTATGGACATC
>VGUH01000004.1 GCA_016874295.1 Gammaproteobacteria bacterium
TCGAGGAGCCGGCGGTCATTGCGAAGATCCTGGCGCACCTGGAGCGCACGGCGCCGGATCCCTACCAGCCCGAGTTGCCGCTCGGCGCCAGAGCGCCGCGTAACTCCTGCATGTTTCCCAAGTTAGATAAATTCGGGCCAGAAAATCCTTCTATCAATTCTAATTTTCTAAAAGCACTGCTGATGCGTTCATCTAATGCAGCAACCTCCGCCGTAACCTCGCGAGCCTTTGTTGTTGTCTCTGCCACATCGCGGAGGGAAAGGTTATGTAGAAAGGCACCGTACCCGCCGCCAACGATGAGAAGCACGCTGACTAGCGCACAGAATCCCCACGCGACAGATTTGGCAAGTTGGTTGAGTGTTTCCACGGTTGGCGATCCTCTTCTCACGCTGCTCTTATACAAACTTATTTGGAGGTTTCGTCGCATATCCGCATAGGAAGTTGTCCCGGGTCAGTCGGGAAGAAATCGTCAATGCGGCAATTGAGTCCACATTCGTAATCTGGGGTGGCTCCCGGCTCGGGAATAGTCTTGGACAGAACTGCAAGCGAAGCGGCACGACATTCTTCCAGAGTGCCAAATCGTCCAATTGCAAGGTCATAGGGCAACGTACCAGTCTTGGGATAAACGAAGCCCTCCCACGGATACGTCTTTGCACAGCCAGCCAGCGCGAACGCCAGTAGGCCGAGTGCCGCTGCTTTCATCTATTGTTCTCCGGTTTGTCGTCTACTCCGCGTCTCTCGCGTCTAGTTGCCGCTTATGCCACCGTTTGAACGCAGCGAAACCCATCATCCGATTGAATTCGGCAAGATCAAACTTCACGCCAGCGAATCGCGCACGATGTGATGCAAACCTAGCCTCGTCGCTTCCCTCTGCGATAGGCGTGGGCGGCTCAAAGGGAGCATCGGGCTCAAACTGACCGGAGTTTGGGTTGTTGGGAAAACGAGTTGATCTTTCGCTCATCACTGTTTGTCGCATTTGTAAACGAGCGATCTACGCGCTGTTCCTGATTCCTGCGCGACGACTGTGTATGGGCCGGCGCAATGCTTGGCGGCAGCGTTCATGCAATCGCTGATGCTTGAACCATTACCATCACAGGAGACGGAGTAGCCTTGGCTACCATCGGGAAGTGCTACCGATGTTGGGGTAGACGCGCATCCAATTAGGAGTAGCGGAAAAACGGCGATGACTAACAGCCTTTTCACAGATTGACCCTCCCGTCGGGACTATAGCGCCAGAAACAACGGAGTTGCCTACTCCCGGCGCGGCCTTGGGTGGGGCGCCGCCTCCGTTACGGCAGATCCCGGGCTGGGCAACTTAAAGGCCGAATGGAGACGGGAGGATTGGCTGCTGGGTACGGGCAAGGCCGGGGCGGTCGCCGGTGCGAGTAACCTGTCGGCGTCGGCATTCAAAGTAAACTTTAGAGAAGCGTCCCAACCAGAGCATTTTGGGGGTATATTTGGGGGTATCTGACTGAGAACTTCCAACGCACGGCTTTACAAATCAAATCGTTATGATCTTCTTTAGGTAGACTTCCGCTCCACCAAATTTTCTCCTTTTCCGCGTTGACACGCCGCCACGCGAAGCCTAGCTTGAAGGCAGGGCGTGAGAGGTATTCTCCAGAATCCCATGGCAGCAAGAAAGAAGTCGGCAAGGTCCGCGCGGCGCTCGGCCAAGCGCAAGAGCCGCGTCGCCAAGCGCAAGGTCGCCCGCAGGACACGGGTCGCCAAGCGCAAGATCCGGGCGCGCGCGATCAGCGTACGCGCCAAGGCGCGTGTCGCGGCGCGCAAGGCACGCCGCACGGTTCGCAAGGCTGCGCGCGCGGCGAAGCGCAACGTACGCGTCGCGAAGCGCGAGGCGCGCTCAGCGATCCGCGGCACGGCGAGTGGCGTGCGCAAAATGACCGTCAAGGCCGAGAAGGCCGCGAACCAGCTCGTCAGCGCGACGGCCGCCAGGGCCGAGCAGGCAACGATCGCGGTCGACCAGTCGTTCGCGGAGCCGAGGCCGGTCGCGGCCACTGCGCCCGCCCAGGCCGCCTGACGCACGCGATTGCGCCTGAACGTACCCGGGGCCGGCAGGGCCGGCCTCGGGTAGTATTTTCGGCCGCCCGCCCCGGTAGCTCAGTGGATAGAGCGGCCGCCTCCTAAGCGGCAGGTCGTCGGTTCAACTCCGGCCCGGGGCGCCAGTCACGAAGGCGTACCGGACCGGTCCGGTATAATTCGTCAGGCCATGAGCCGATCCCTGCGCGAACTCTACGACTCGAGCCCGTTCTCGAGCGTGCAGGCGCCGTACGTCGAACAGCAATACGAGCGCTTTCTCGAAGATCCCGCCCGGGTCAGCGCCGAGTGGCGCGAGTTCTTCGGCCAGGTGGGCGGCGGACGGCCGCCGGCTGCGCGCGTGGTACCGGCGAAGCCCCTGCCGAGCACTCCTCCGGGACCGCCCCTGGCCACCCCGCAGGCGTCCGACGTCGAACAGCAGTCCTCGGTTTCGCGGCTGATCCAGTTCTACGCCAACCGGGGCCACCTGATCGCGGACATCGACCCGCTCGGACTGATGCAGCGGCCGGTGCCGAAGGTGCTCGACCCGGCATACGTGGGGCTGACCGAGGCCGACCTCGACACGGTGTTCTATACGGGGAGCCGGACGAGCGGTGTCGACCGGCAGATGAAGCTGTCGGAGATCCTGAAACAGCTCCGGCACATCTACACGGGCCGGATCGGGGCGGAGTTCGCGCACGTTTCCACGGCCGAGGAGCGGTTGTGGCTCCAGGACCGGTACCAGGAAGGGCGCCTGCATCACCGGTTCACGAACGACGAGCGCCTGAACTTCCTCTGGCAGCTGACGGCGGCGGAAGGCCTCGAGCGCTACCTGCACACGCGTTACGTGGGACAGAAACGCTTCTCGCTGGAAGGCGGCGACGCGCTGATTCCGCTGCTCGACGACGTCGTGCAGAGGAGCGGCGCCGCCGGCGTCGAGGAAATCGTGATCGGCATGGCACACCGCGGACGCCTCAATGTCCTGGTCAACGTGCTCGGCAAGTCGCCGGCCATGCTGTTTTCGGAGTTCGAGGGCAAGCAGGACGGCGATGCTGCGCGCGGCTCGGGCGACGTCAAGTACCACAAGGGGTTCTCCGCGGACCTGCGCACGACCAAGGGCAATGTCCACGTCGTTCTCGCCTTCAATCCCTCGCACCTCGAGGTCGTGGACCCGGTGGTCGAGGGCTCGGTTCGCGCACGCCAGGAACAGCGCGGGGACGTGACCGGTGCCACGATCCTGCCGCTCCTCATCCATGGCGATGCTGCCTTCGCCGGCCAGGGCGTCGTCATGGAGACTCTCCAGTTCTCGCAGGCGCGCGGGTTCACGACCGGCGGGACGCTGCATGTCGTCATCAACAACCAGGTGGGCTTCACGACCAGCGATCCGGCGGACGCGCGCTCGACGCTCTACTGCAGCGACGTCGCGAAGATGATCGAGGCGCCGATCTTCCATGTGAACGCCGACGATCCGGAAGCGGTGGTATTGGTCGCACGGCTCGCGCTCGACTACCGCATGAAATTCCGCAAGGACGTCGTGATCGACCTCGTCTGCTACCGGCGTCACGGTCACAACGAGGCCGACGAACCGGCGGCCACGCAGCCGCTCATGTACCAGGCGATCCGCAAGCACGCGACCGCGCGGCAGCTCTATGGCGAGCGGCTCGAGCAGGACGGCCTGCTGGACGAAGGCCAGACCGCGAAGTTGATGGAGGATTACCGCCGCGGGCTTGACGAAGACCGCTCGCAGGCGCGCGCTTTCGCGGGCACGATGGGCAACAAGTTCACGGTCGACTGGAGCCGGCACCTCGACGCGGATCCCGCCGAGCAGGCGGTCACGGCGGTCGAGCGCGCGAAGCTCGACGGACTTGCGAAGACGCTGACCCGCCCGCCGGCCGGCTTCTCGCTGCACCCGCGCGTCGCGCGGATCATCGACGATCGCGCGCGCATGTACGCGGGCGAACTGCCGCTCGACTGGGGCGCGGCCGAGACGCTCGCGTACGCGACGCTGCTGACGGAAGGCTTCGATATCCGCTTGACGGGGCAGGATTCCCAGCGCGGCACGTTTTTCCACCGCCACGCCGTGCTGCACGACCAGGCGACCGGCCGGACCGACACGCCGCTCGCGCGGGTCGCCACGGATCGGGCGCGCTTCCGCGTGACGGACTCGACCCTCTCTGAGGAGGCCGTGCTCGGCTTCGAGTACGGATATGCGACCACGGACCCGTCGACCCTCGTGATCTGGGAGGGCCAGTTCGGCGACTTCGTGAACGGGGCGCAGGTCATCATCGACCAGTTCATCACCTCGGGGGAGGCGAAGTGGGGGCGGCTGTGCGGCCTGACGCTGTTCCTGCCGCACGGCTACGAGGGGCAGGGCCCCGAGCACAGCTCCGCGCGCCTCGAACGCTTCCTGCAGCTGTCCGCCGAGATGAACCACCAGGTCTGCGTGCCGTCGACGCCGGCGCAGATGTTTCACCTGCTGCGCCGGCAGATGCTGCGCGCGCTCAGGAAGCCGCTGGTCGTGATGACACCCAAGAGCCTCCTGCGTCACAAGCTTTCCGTCTCGACCATGTCGGATTTGACCGGCGGGCACTTCCAGCGCGTGATCGACGAGGCGGACGCGATCGACGCCGGCAAGGTCCGGCGCGTCGTGTTGTGCAGCGGCAAGGTCTATTTCGACATGCTCGAGGGGCGCCGCGCCGGGCAGGACGGTCGTGTCGCCCTGGTGCGGATCGAAGAGCTCTATCCTTTCCCGGCCGAGGACTACCAGGCCATCCTCGACCGTTACCCGGGCGCGCGCGACATCGTCTGGTGCCAGGAAGAACCTCAGAACCAGGGTGCCTGGTACCAGATCCGCCACCGACTGCAGGCGCCGCTCGGCGCCGGTCGCAAGCTGCGCTTCGCCGGTCGCAACAGCGCCGCTGCGCCTGCCACGGGCCTGTTCGCCATGCACCAGCGCGAGCAGGAAGCGCTGGTTGCCGCAGCCCTTGCCAGGAAACCCGAATGACATTGGAAGTCCGAGTACCGCAACTCCCCGAGTCGGTCGCCGATGCGACGCTGGTCGCCTGGCACAAGAAAGTCGGCGATGCCGTCGCGCGCGATGAAAATCTCGCCGATCTCGAGACTGACAAGGTCGTGCTGGAGGTTCCGGCGCCGGTCGCGGGCGTCATCAAGTCGCTCGAGAGCGAGGCGGGCACGAGCGTCACGAGTGGCCAACTGCTGGCGGTCATCGAGGAACAGGCGGGTGCCGTTGCGCCGGCGAGGCCCGTGCCCAAGGCGGAGGCGCGCAAGGGTGCCGAGTCCGCAAAGGCCGAACCCTCCGGCAAGCTGTCGCCGGCCGCGCGCCGCCTGGTGGAGGAGAACAAGCTCGTCCCGGATGCCAACGCCGGCAGCGGACGCGACGGACGCATCACCAAGAGCGACATCGCTCACCATCTCGGGGCCGCGCCGGCGGCGCGTCCGGCCGCCGGGCGCGTGGACCAGCGCGTGCCGATGTCGCGGCTGCGCGCGCGCATCGCGCAACGCCTGGTCGAGGCGCAGGCGACCGCGGCGATGCTCACGACCTTCAATGAGATCGACATGCAGGCGCTGATGGCGCTGCGGTCGCGTCACAAGGAGTCCTTCGAAAAGCGGCACGGCGTGCGCCTGGGATTCATGTCGTTCTTCGCCAAGGCCTGCATCGAGGCGCTCAGGCGCTTTCCCGTGGTCAATGCCTCGGTGGAAGGCAGCGACATCGTCTATCACGAGTACTACGACATCGGCATGGCTGTCTCGACCGACCGCGGGCTGATCGTGCCGGTGCTGCGCGACGCCGACCGCATGGATTTTGCGGCCATCGAAAAAGCGGTCGCCAGCTTTGCGGAGCGCGCGCGCAGCGGCACGATCACGATCGAGGAGCTGACCGGCGGAACCTTCTCCATCACGAACGGCGGCGTATTCGGCTCGCTGATGTCGACACCGATCCTGAACGCCCCGCAGAGCGCGATCCTCGCCATGCACAAGATCCAGGAGAGGCCGGTCGCCGTGGACGGCGCGGTCGCGGTGCGGCCGATGATGTACGTCGCGCTGACCTACGATCACCGCATCATCGACGGGCGCGAGGCCGTCCAGTTCCTGGTCACGGTCAAGGAAATCATCGAGGACCCGGCGCGGCTCCTGCTGCAGGTCTGATTGAGACAGACACATGAATGACAGTTTCGACGTCATCGTCATCGGCGGCGGCCCCGCGGGCTACCCGGCCGCGATCCGGGCGGCGCAGAACAAGCTCACCGTCGCGTGCATCGACGGCTGGAAGAACCGCGACGGCAGCAGCGCGTTCGGCGGCAGCTGCCTGAATGCCGGCTGCATCCCCTCCAAAGCGCTGCTCGAGTCGTCCGAACTGCTGCACCGCGCACAGCACGAGTTCGCGGCGCACGGCGTGCAGCTCGACGGGATCGGTTTCGACGTCACGCGGATGCAGCAGCGCAAGGCCGCAATCGTGAAGGGGATGACGGGCGGGATCCTGGCGCTGTTCAAGGCGGCTGGCGTCACGCCGCTCGCCGGCCACGGGCGGCTGCTGCCAGGGCGCAAGGTCGAGTTCACGGGAGCCGACGGCACGAAGCGGACGCTGCAGGCGAAGCACGTGGTGCTCGCGTCGGGCTCGGAGCCAATGCCGCTCCGCGGCGTCGATTTCGACGGCAAGGCGATCGTGGACTCCTGGGGTGCGCTCGAGTTCGAGGCGGTGCCGAAGCGGCTGTGCGTGATCGGCGCCGGAGTCATCGGGCTCGAGCTCGGCAGCGTCTGGCGGCGTCTCGGAGCAGAGACCGTGGTGCTCGAGGCGCTCGAGCAGTTCCTGCCGATGGCGGACAGCGTGGTCGCCAAGGAGGCGCAGCGGCACTTCAGGAAGCAGGGACTCGACATCCGGCTCGGCGCGAAGGTTGCCGGCGCGAAGACAGGCAAGAGCGGCGTGGAAGTGCGCTACGCCGACAAATCGGGCGAACAGGTCGTGGTCGTGGACCGGGTCGTCGTCGCGATCGGCCGGCGGCCCTACACGCAGGATCTGCTGGCCGAGGGTACAGGCGTCGTGCTCGATGCGCGCGGCTTCATCCAGGTGGACGACCACTGCCGCACCGGCGCCGGCAATGTCTGGGCGATCGGCGACTGCGTGCGCGGGCCCATGCTTGCGCACAAGGGCAAGGAGGAGGGCATCGCGGTCGCCGACCTGATCGCCGGACAGTACGGACACGTCAACTACAAGGCGATCCCGTCCGTCATCTACACGGCCCCCGAAATCGCCTGGGTCGGGCAGACGGAAGAGCAGGCGAGGGCCGCGGGGCGCACGGTGAAGACCGGTAGCTTCCCGTTCGCCGCCAGCGGGCGCGCCAGGGCGATGGAAGCGGGCGCCGGGTTCTGCAAGGTGGTCGCGGACGCCGGCAGCGACGAGATTCTCGGCGTGCACATCATCGGCCCGATGGCCGGCGAGCTGATCGCCGAGGCGGTGCTCGCGATGGAGTACTCCGCGAGCAGCGAGGACCTGCAGCGCACGATCCACGCGCATCCGACGCTCTCGGAAGCCCTGCACGAGGCTGCGCTCGCGGCCGACAGGCGGGCGATAGACATACCGAACCGCTAGGCGCGGCGGCGGGCGCTGATGATGCCTGGCATCGCAGACAGGCGGGCAAGAAGACGCGTGAGTTCCGGCAGGCCGCCGACGGCGACGCGCAGGCTGAGGTCCGCACTGCCCTGGGCGGAGTCGCCCTGCGAGTCGAGGCGTTCGATGTCGATGTGCTCCTCGGCGACCACCGTCGTGATGTCGCGCAGCAGCCCACGCCGGTCCATGGCGCGTACCACGATCTCGACCGGATAGCGGCCCCCGGCCGCCTTGCCCCAGTCCACTTGCAGGAGCCGCTCCGGCGCGCGCGCCGCCAGGCGCCTCAGGTTGCGGCAACCCGACCGGTGCAGCGTGATGCCCCGGCCGACGGTGACGTATCCCGTCACGGGCTCCGGCGGCACCGGGTTGCAGCAGCGCGCATGCGTCGACAGGAGGTCGCCAATTCCCTCGACCTGCACGGGGGCCGCCTGCTCGCGGCGCGCCGCTCCGATCGGCGGCATGTCCCGGCCACCGGGCGCGTCGGGCTTGCCGCGCAGGCGGCGTTCGATCGCGCCCGCCACCTGCGCTAGTCCGAGTTCGCCGGAACCGATCGCGAAATAGAGCGCGTCCGCACCGGTGAGCCTGAACTCGCCGACCAGGTCGGACACCAGCGCATGTTCGCCGCCAAGACGCGCCAGTTCGCGCTCGAACATCTGCCGTCCCTCGCGCAGATTCTCGCCCTGGTCCTGGCGCTTGAACCACGCGCGCACCTTGGCGCGGCTGCGCGGCGAGGCGAGGAAGCCCTCGCGCTCGATGAGCCAGTCGCGGCTTGGCCGCGGCTTCTTGCCGCCGATGATTTCCACCACCTCGCCGTTAGCGAGGCGGTGATTGAGCGGCACGAGACGGCCGTTCACGCGGGCGCCGCGGCAGCGATGGCCGAGCTCGGTGTGCACGTGGTAGGCGAAGTCGATCGGCGTGGCGCCGCCCGGCAGGTCGACAACCTCGCCCCTGGGCGTCAGCGCGTAGACCCGGTCGTCAAACAGGTCCGCGCGTACGCGGCTCAGGAAGTCGCTGTCGCTCTCGGTGTCGGAAGCGGGTGCGAGCAGCTCGCGCAGCCACTCGATCTTGCGGTCGTAGGCCGCATCGCGTGCCGCGCCCTCCTTGTAACGCCAGTGCGCCGCGACCCCGAGCTCGGCGTGCTCGTGCATCTCGCGGGTGCGGATCTGGATCTCGACCGGCACGGCCGACGGCCCGAGCACCGCCGTGTGCAGCGAACGGTACAGGTTGTCCTTCGGAGTCGCGATATAGTCGTCGAACTCGCCGGGGATGTAGTGCCAGCGGCCGTGCACGACGCCGAGCGCCGCGTAGCAGTCCTCGACGCTCGAGGTGATGATGCGCACGGCACGCACGTCGAACATCTGCTCGAAGGCGAGCCCCTTGCGGTGCATCTTGCGCCAGATGCTGTAGATGTGCTTGGGCCGCCCGACGACCTCGGCCACGACGCCCGCACCTGACAGCTCCGCCGAGATCTCGGCGATCACCGTCTGGATGTACCGCTCGCGCTCGATGCGCGACTCGTTCAGCCAGCGCGCGATGCAGCGGTATTCCGCGGGCTCGAGCCAGCGGAATGACAGGTCCTCGAGCTCCCACTTGAGCTGCCAGATACCGAGCCGGTTGGCGAGCGGGGCATAGATCTCCTGTGTCTCCCACGCGAGGCCGAGCCGCGCGGCCTCGTCGAGTTCGCGCGCGGCGCGCATCCGGCGCAGCTGCTCCGCAAGCCGTACCAGCACCAGTCGCGGGTCGGTGACGACCGCGAGCAGCATGCGCCGCAGCGCGTCGGCCTGACTGGCGGACAACCCGCGGCCGGGTGCCCACTGCGAGCCGGCGCGGAATTCGCCGAGCCTGGCGAGTTCTTCCGCGAGGCGGACCGCGGCCTCGTCAACAATCGCGACCGCGTCGGCACGGGACAGGAGCGCGCGGCTGAGCAGCGGCTGCAGCAGCGCGCCGGCTACGATCTCGCGCTCCGCGTCGAGCGCGACTAGGATGGCAGCCGTGTCGACGCCTTGCTGCATGGCGGCGGCACAGGCACCGTCCGGAGCGAGCCGGGCATCGATGGCGGCGCGCAGCGCGTCGAGCGCCGCCGCGCCCGCAGCCGCCGTGGTGGTCGTCGTCTTCATGGCGAATGGCTATCATAACTCCCATGGTGCGGATCCTCGGTCTCGATCCCGGATCGCGGATCACGGGTTACGGCGTCGTGGATGCCGGTGCACGGGGCTTGCGCTACGTCGCGAGCGGCTGCATCCGGGTCGGGGAGGGTGAGATGGCCGCGCGTCTGCTCGCGATCCACCGCCACGTGAGCGAGCTGGTGGATGCATACTCGCCCGGGGAAGTCGCGGTCGAGCGGGTTTTCATGGCCAGGAACCCCGACAGCGCGCTCAAGCTGGGTCAGGCTCGAGGCGCCGCTTTGTGCGGTGCCTGCGGTTCCGGGGCGCGGGTCTTCGAGTACGCGCCGCGGGCGGTCAAGCTGACGGTGACCGGCTCCGGCAATGCGGAGAAGGCCCAGGTCATGCACATGGTCAAGTCACTGCTGGTGCTGGAGGGCCGCCTGTCGGCCGACGCCGCGGACGCGCTCGCGATCGCGGTCTGTCACGCACAGCACCGCAACGGCGCAGCACGCCTGCGACCCGGGAGGGGCCGGTGATCGGCCACTTGCGCGGGCGGCTGGTGCGCAAGGCACCCCCCGCACTGATTCTGGACGTGAACGGCGTGGGTTACGAGCTCGAGGCTCCGATGTCGACGTTCTACCGCCTGCCGGAGCTCGGCAGCGAGGTCGAATTGCACACCCACCTCGTGGTGCGAGAGGACGCGCAACTGCTCTACGGCTTTGCGACCGAAGACGAGCGGCGCCTGTTCCGCGACCTGCTGCGCGTGACCGGCATCGGCCCCAAGATCGGGCTCGCGTTGCTGTCCGGCATCGATGTCGAGACCTTCATGCGCTGCGTCGAGGCCGAGGACGCGCAGGCGCTCACGCGCATCCCGGGCATCGGCCGCAAGACCGCCGAACGCCTGCTGGTCGAGATGCGCGACCGCATCCGGGCGCTGGGCCAGCTGCCGCCTGCGGCGGCGAAATCGGCCACCGGCGCCGGCGCGCGCGCGGAAGCTTTCTCGGCACTGGTCGCGCTCGGCTACCGGCCGGTCGAAGTGAACCGGTTGCTGCAGGGCGTCGAGCAGGAGGGCGCCGGCACCGAGGAACTGATTCGCCGCGCGCTGCAGGCGGCGGCCCGGTAGGATGAACCGCGATGATTGAGCAGGATCGTGTGACGGCTGCCGCGGCGACACGCGAGGACGAGGACATCGCGCGCAGCGTACGGCCGCGCCGGCTCGCCGAGTACATCGGCCAGCCGGGCGTGAAGCAGCAGATGGGTATCTTCATCGAGGCGGCGCGGCGCCGCAGCGAGGCGCTCGACCACGTGCTGATCTTCGGGCCGCCGGGGCTCGGCAAGACGACGCTTGCGCACATCGTGGCCCACGAGCTCGGGGTCAACTTGCGCCAGACCTCGGGCCCGGTGCTGGAGCGGCCCGGCGATCTCGCCGCGATCCTCACCAACCTGCAGCCGCGCGACGTGCTGTTCGTCGACGAAATCCATCGCCTGAGTCCGGTGGTCGAGGAGATCCTCTACCCGGCGCTGGAGGACTTCCAGCTCGACATCCTGATCGGGGAGGGGCCGGCGGCGCGCTCGATCAAGCTCGACCTGCCGCCCTTCACGCTGGTCGGCGCGACGACCCGCGCGGGGCTTCTGACCTCGCCGCTGCGCGACCGGTTCGGCATCGTCCAGCGGCTCGATTTCTACGCGCGCGACGAGTTGCGCCAGATCGTCCTGCGCGCCGCGGGCATCCTCGGCCTGCCGATCGACGAGGAAGGCGCGACCGGACTCGCACAGCGCTCGCGCGGAACCCCGCGCATCGCCAACCGGCTGCTGCGGCGCGTGCGCGACTATGCGGAAGTGAAGGCCGCCGGCCGCATCGACGCCTCAGTCGCGAGGAGCGCGCTCGACCTGCTCGAGGTGGACCTCGAGGGCTTTGACCTGCTCGATCGCCGCTTCCTGCTCACTGTGATCGAGAAGTTTTCCGGCGGCCCGGTCGGCATCGACAGCCTCGCCGCCACGCTCGGCGAGGAGCGCGACACGCTCGAGGACGTCGTGGAGCCTTTCCTGATCCAGCAGGGCTTCCTGGTGCGCTCCGCGCGCGGCCGGGTCGCGACGCCGGCGGCCTGGCGGCACTTCGGCCTCGAACCACCGCAGGGCGACGCGGGCGGCGGCAGCCTGCCGCTGTTTCGCGGCTAGGGCCGAAGATGGCGGACTTCTCGTTCCCGGTCAGGGTCTACTGGGAGGACACTGACGCCGGCGGCGTCGTGTACTACGCGAATTACCTCAGGTACCTGGAGCGCGCGCGCAGCGAGTGGCTGCGCAGCCTCGGAATCGACCAGGTCCGCCTGATGCGTGACGAACGCCTGCAGTTCGTCGTGGTCGAAGCGGACGTCCGCTATCACCGGCCCGCGAAATTCGACGACGAACTGCTGGTGTCGGTGACGCTCGAGTCGCTACGCGGCGCGTCGCTCGCAATGGGGCAGGCGATCCGGCGCGGCGGCGAGCTGCTCGTCAGCGCGGCCGTGCGTGCGGCCTGCGTGGACGCCGACACCTTGAAGCCGAAGCCGCTGCCGAAAGCACTGCAGCCGCAGTCCTGAAGGAAACGACTTGAATCTGAATGACCCGCATTCCGTCCTGTCCCTGATCCTGAACGCCGGCCCGGTCGTCAAGGCCATCATCGCGATGCTGCTGATCGCCTCGCTCGTCTCTTGGTCCATCATCTTCCGCAAGAAGCGCCTGGTATCGCTCGCCGAGGGCGAGGCCAATCGCTTCGAGGGTGCGTTCTGGTCGGGCGGTGACCTCAGCAAGCTGTATCGGGAGATCGGCACCCGCAACAAGCCGTCGGTCGGCATGGAAAGCATCTTCGAGGCGGGCTTCGGCGAGTTCACGCGGCTGCGCGGGCAGTCGGTGCCCGCTGCCGAGCTGCTCGAAGGCGTGCGGCGCGCCATGCGGGTCGCACAGCTGCGCGAAATCGACCGGCTGGAAGCGAGCCTCGCGACGCTCGCGACCGTCGGCTCGACCAGCCCGTACGTAGGCCTGTTCGGCACGGTATGGGGTATCATGGGCGCGTTCCAGGGCCTGGGGAACGCGCAGCAAGCGACACTCGCGATGGTCGCCCCGGGCATCGCCGAGGCGTTGATCGCGACCGCCGCGGGTCTGTTCGCCGCGATCCCAGCCGTGGTCGCCTACAACCGCTACGCGGACAAGATGAGCCGCCTCGAGCTGCGCTACGACGCCTTCATGGACGAGTTCTCGACGCTCCTGCAGCGCCACGCGGCCTCCCGGACCTGACGATGCCGGTCAAGGCGCGCCGTCGCAGGCTGATGGGCGAGATCAACGTCGTCCCGTATATCGACGTGATGCTGGTGCTGCTGATCATCTTCATGGTGACGGCGCCGCTACTCACCCAGGGCGTGCAGGTGGAACTGCCGGATGCCGACGCGCAGCCGTTCGACCCGGAACTGCTGAGGGACCGGGAACCGCTCGTGCTGTCGGTGGATCGCGACGGGCGCTACTTCCTCAATGTCGGCGGCAACGAAAATAGTCCGATCGGCGAAGCGGAGGTCGCGCGCCGGGCGGGTGCGGTGCTGGCGCGCGAGTCGGCCACGCCGGTCCTGGTGAAGGCCGATGAACGCGTGCCGTATGGCAGTGTCGTACGGGGCATGGTGCTCCTGCAGCAGGCCGGCGCGACGAAGATCGGGTTCCTCACCGATCCGAAGGCGGTGCGGGCGCTCGAGGAGCTCGAGCGACGCCGATGAGCGCGACCCTGCGCGCACCGTTTGCGCCCATCGGCTGGTCGATTGCCTTGCATGCGGTGCTCGCAGTGCTCCTGGTGTTCGGGCTCTCGCTGCCCAAGCGTGCGGAGCAGCCGATCGTGTTGCCGATCGACGCCATGGTCGTTGACGATGCAGTCCTGCAGGCCGCGGGCCGCCGGCGCGAGGAACGGGAGCGAATCGAGACCGCGCGCATCGAGGCCGCGAAGAAGGCGAAGTCCGAGGCGGACGCCCGGGCCAGGGCGGAAGCCGACGCGAAACGCAAGGCCGAGCAGGACGCGAAAGCCAAGGCGGCCGCCGAGCAGCAACGCGCCGCCCAGGAACGGCACGAGCGCGACGCGCGCGAGGCCGACCTGCGCGCGCGGCTCGCGGACGAGGAGACGCGTGCCAGCGCCGGTTTCCGGAGCCTGAAGGCGAGCTACGTGCGCGCGATCCAGGCTCACGTCGAGCAGCGCTGGTACGAGCCGCCGGGCGTCGCGCAGGGCCTCAGTTGTACGATCTACGTGACGCAGATTCCAGGCGGCGAGGTGGTCGGCATGCGATTTGGGTCCTGCAATGGCGGTGCGGCCGTGCGCCAGTCCATAGAGACCGCGGTGCGAAATGCCTCCCCCTTGCCCGCGCCGCCGCAGCCCGCACTGTTCGAGCGCGAAGTCGAGCTCGTCTTCACGCCCAGGGAGTCCCGCCGCTGATGTTCCGCCGCATCCTCGCTGTCATCGCTATCGCCGCCGTTCTCGCCCTGCCGGCCGCTCCGGCCGGCGCCCAGCTGACCGTCCAGATCCTGAAAGGGATGGCGGAGTCCGTCCCGATCGCCATTGTCCCGCTCGCCTGGGATGGGCCGGGCGCGATGCCCTACGACGTTGCCGCCACGGTGCACGCCGACCTCGAGCGCAGCGGACGCTTCCGGCCGCTGCCGCGGGCGCAGCTGCTCGAGCAGCCGCATGCCGCGGGCGAGGTGGACACGGCGGACTGGCGCATGCTGAAAGTCGACTACGTATTGGTCGGACGCCTGTCCGCCCTGGCGGACGGGCGGTTCGAGATCCGCTACGAGCTGGTGTCGGTCGCGAATGGCGAGCGCCTGCACGGCACGGCGGTGCCGGCCGATCCCAGGGCGCTGAAGCGCGCCAGCCACCGCGTGTCCGACGCGGTCTACGAGAAGATCCTCGGCGTGCGCGGCGCGTTCGCGACGCGCATCGCGTACGTGGCCGTAGATGGGCCGGTCAACAAGCGTAATTACCGGCTCATCGTGTCCGACGCCGACGGCGCGAACGAGCGCGTCGTGTTCGGTTCCCCGGACCCGATCATGTCGCCGGCCTGGTCGCCGGATGGGCGCTCGATCGCCTACGTGTCCTTCCACAGCGGCCTGTCGGCGGTCTATGTGCAGACGCTCGCGACCGGGTCCCAGGTGCAGGTGTCCGCGAAATCGGGAATCAACGGAGCACCCGCATTCTCGCCGGACGGCTCGCGCCTCGCGCTTGCGTTGTCGCGCCGCGACGGCAATGTCGACGTCTACGTGCTGACGCTCGCGACCCAGGAATTGCAGCGCATCACCGAGGATCCGGCGATCGACACCGAGCCGAACTGGTCGCCGGACGGCCGCTCTCTCTACTTCACGTCCGACCGGGCGGGCGCCCCGCAGGTTTACAGCGTCGCGGTCGAGCCGGGCGCGCGCGCGCAGCGCGTGACCTTCGAGGGCGGCTACAACGCGCGCCCGCGCATCTCGCCGGACGGCCGCCAGATCGCGGTGGTGACGCTCGACCGCGGCGCATACCGCATCGGCTCGGTCGATGCGCGGAGCGGCGGCCTGCAGGTGCTGAGCGGCGGGGCGCTCAACGAATCCCCGTCGTTCGCGCCGAACGGCGCCGACATCCTGTACACGAGCCGCGTCGGCGGTCGTGACACGCTCGCGATCGTCTCGAGCGACGGGCGAGTCCAGCGGCAGATCGCGGCGAGCGCCGGCGAGCTGCGCGAAGCCGCATGGTCGCCATTCCTGGATTAGCACGCGTGACGCGCCCGGCTCCCTGTGCTAGAAGGCGGCAGATGCAACGAAGTTCGTCGACTCAAGGAGTTCCCGCAATGCGATCGCTGTCCATTCTCCTTATCCTGGTCGGCGCCCTGGTGCTGGGCGCTTGCGGAAAGAAGGCGACGACCGTGCCTGAAGGGACGGGTTCCACAGCCGTGGAGGGCGGCGAAACGGCGGGCGCGCAAGGAGAAGGCCAGGTCGGCGAAGGCCGGGACCTGCCGGGCGCCTCGGGCAGCCCGACCGGCGGTCCCGCGGGCGTCGCCAACGTGATCTATTTCGACTTCGATCGCAGCGATATCCGCCCGGAGTACGCTTCGCTCATCAACTCCCACGCGAAGTACCTGGCGGGGTCGAGCGCGGTCCGGATCCGCGTCGAGGGCCACACGGACGAGCGCGGCTCGCGCGAATACAACATTGCGCTCGCCGAGCGGCGCGCCCAGGCCGTGCGCCGCGCGCTGATGCTGCAGGGCGCAGGCGACGCGCAGCTCACCACCGTCAGCTACGGAGAGGAGCGGCCGGCGGCCGTCGGCAGCGACGAGTCGGCCTATGGACAGAACCGGCGGGTCGAGCTCATCTACGGGCGTTGAGCCGGTGATGCGCGGATCCCTGCCGGTCTTTGCCGTGCTGGCTGCCGCGTGGACGGCCGGTCCCGCGGTGGCGCAATCCAAGAACGAGCGGCTCGATGCGCTCGAGTCGCGGATGGACGGCGTCGAGCGGCAACTCGCGAACCAGGGCCTGCTCGAGATGTCGCGGCAGATCGACGCGCTGACCGAGGAATTGCGCCGCCTGCGCGGCGAGGTCGACCAGCTGCAGCACGAGCTCGACCGGGCACGCACCCAGCAGCGCGATCAGTACCTGGATTTCGACACGCGGCTGCGCGCGGCGGAGGCGGCAGTGACCGCCGCGCAGGCGACCACGACGCCGGGCAGTCCGGAGGCCGAGTATCAGGCTGCATTCAACCTGCTGAAGGACGGCCGCTACGGCGAAGCCGAGGGCGCGCTGCGGGAGTTCGTGGCCCGGTACCCGCGGCATGAACTCGCGTCGAATGCCGTCTACTGGCTCGGCGAGGCGCACTACGTGCAGCGCGACTTCCCCGCGGCCCTGGCCGCGTTCGAGAGCGTGCTTCGTGACTACCCCGGCGCCCGCAAGTCTCCGGACGCGCTGCTCAAGGCCGGCTACTGCCAGTTCGAGCTCAAGCGCTTCGCGAATGCGCGGGCCGTATTGACGCGCGTCGTGAAGGAATACCCGGATACCCAGGCTGCCGCGGATGCCCGGGAGCGGCTCCAGCGCCAGCCGGCCGAAGGCGGCTGAGGAGGGACGATGTCCGCCGAGGTCTCGGCCGTGCCGCTGGCGGCGCGGCTGCGCATCACGGAGACCTTCCTGTCGCTGCAGGGCGAGGCGGCGTCCGTCGGCTGGCCGACGTTCTTCATCCGGCTGACCGGTTGTCCGCTGCGCTGCCACTACTGCGACACGGCTTATGCCTTCCATGGCGGCGAGTGGCGCACGATCGCCCGGCTGACCGACGAGGCGCGCGAATCCGGTGCCCGGCACGTCTGCGTGACCGGCGGCGAGCCGCTCGCGCAGCGGCAATGCACGACGCTGCTCACCGTGCTCTGCGAGGCGGGCTTCAGCGTGTCGCTGGAAACGAGCGGCGCCATCGATGCGGCGGAAGTGGACGCGCGGGTCACGCGGGTGATCGACGTGAAGACGCCCGGCTCCGGCGAGGCGCACCGCAACCTGGACTTCGCGGTACATGGCCTGCGCGAGTCCGACCAGCTCAAGTTCGTCATCTGCGACCGGGCCGATTACGAATGGAGCCGGGAGCGCGTGCGCGCCGAGCGGCTCGATGCGCGCTGCACCGTGCTGTTCTCGCCGAGTTACCGGCAACTGCCCGCCGCGCAGCTCGCCAACTGGATCCTGACGGACCGGCTGCCGGTGCGCTTCCAGGTCCAGCTCCACAAGTTGCTGTGGGGTGACGTCCCTGGACGCTGAGCCGCAAGGCCTCGCAGGCACCGCGGCCATCGTGCTCCTGTCGGGCGGTCTCGATTCCGCGACCACTCTGGCGATCGCCCGCGAGCGCGGGCATCGCTGCCACGCGCTGTCGATCGACTACGGGCAGCGCCATGCGGCCGAGCTCGCCGCTGCGCGCCGCGTCGCGGCCGCCCTCGGCACCGTCGAGCACCGGGTGCTGGCCATCCCGCTCGGGGAGTTCGGGCACTCCGCGCTGACGGATACGCACATTCCGGTGCCGGAAACGCCGACCCGCGGCATCCCGCCGACCTATGTGCCGGCGCGCAACACGATTTTCCTCGCATTTGCACTCGCCTGCGCAGAAGTCACGCGCGCCAGGCACCTGTACATCGGCGTCAACGCGGTCGACTATTCCGGCTACCCGGATTGCCGTCCGGCGTACATCCACGCCTTCGAGCGCCTCGCAAACCTGGCGACGCGCGCGGCGGTCGAGGGCGAGACCGTGCAATTGCACGCACCGCTGATCGACCTGTCGAAGGCCGACATTATCCGCCGCGGCGCAGCGCTCGGCGTCGACTACGCGATGACGGTGTCGTGCTACCAGCCCGACACGGAGGGCCGCGCCTGCGGCCGCTGCGACAGCTGCAGGCTGCGGCGTGCCGGCTTCGCGGCTGCCGGGGTCGCCGACCCGACCCGCTATCGTTGATCACGATGGACCCTGACGGCCCCGCAGCGAAACTGCTCAGGATCCCGTGAGCAGCCTCAGGGGACCCAGCGGGTCGTAGGTGCGCGCGATGACCAGCATCGCGAAGTAAGCGAGCAGCGCCCCGGCGAAACAGGCAAGCTGCCTGCCGCTGGCGGAACGACGGCGCAGCGCGAACCATCCCAGTGCCACGTAGACGGGCAGCACGGCGAGCTTGGCCGCGAGCCAGCCGCCGGAGTAGGCAGCTGCCGGCAGGATGACCAGCAGCAGGAGCGCCGCGGCGAGCAGGGCCGAGTCGATCGCGTAGCTGAGAATGCGGGGAGGACGGGCGAGGGCCCACCCGCCCCTGCCGGCGCAGACCAGCAGACCGCGCACCAGGAACAGCATGCCGCTCGCCAGAACAGCGACGACGTGAGCCAGGCGCAGCTGCGGATAGAACTCGATCATCGTTCCACGCCGGCGCTGGTCACATGGCGAGCATGGGCTCTGCGAGCAAAGCGAGCCGCGCGGGGTCCACCAGCTCGATCTCGCGGCGCTGCACGTGGACCATGCCGTCGTCCTGGAAGCGGCGCAGTACCCGGCTCACCGTCTCCGGCGCGAGACGCAGGTAGTTCGCGATGTCGGTGCGCGGCATCGTCAGCTCGAAACGCGTCGCGGAGAATCCGCAGGCCTGCAGGCGCTTCGACAAGTCGATGAGGAACGCGGCAATGCGCTCATCGGCCGAATGATCGCCCGAAAGCCGCTCCGCGTGCCCGATGCCCCGGCTCATGAGCCTGAACAGCTGGCGCTGCAGCCCGGGAATCTGCCTTGCCAGCATGGCGATCCTGGGGAACGAGAACCGGCACAACTGGACGGTGTCGAGTGCGACGGCATCGCGGGGATAACGCTCCCCGTCGATTGCCGACAGGCCGATGATCTCGCCGGGCAGGTGAAAACCCAGGACCTGCTCACGGCCCTCGCGGTCCACCCGGCAGGTTTTCACGGTGCCGCCGCGGACCGCCGCGATCGATTCGAACCGATCACCGGTCCGAAACACGTGGGTGCCGGCGGGCAGCGGTCCGACATGCTCCACGAGCATGTGCAGCTCCCGTAGCGCACCCTTGTCGAGGCCTTCGGCCAGGCAGACGGATGAAAATGCGCAGGTCGTGCAGAACCGGGCCGCATCGCCGTCGTCGGTAACGACCGTGTGCGTCGAGCCGGGGAATACGGCTACCGTCACGGGGTCTGCCCCGAACGCGGCGGCACTGGCTGGACATGAGCCGTGCGGGGGGCAGCGCGTCATGCGGATGAACCATCGCGCCATGGTAGCAGCCGGCGCCAGTCAGGCGAGTGCGTCCGGCGCTTGCCCGCGGCCTGCGCCGCCACGGCACAATGATCGGGTATCATTCGCGACCCGGTGCGGGCCGTTAGCTCAGTGGCAGAGCATCTGGCTTTTAACCAGTTGGTCGATGGTTCGATCCCATCACGGCCCACCAGACCGTCTGCGTGCTACCACGCTATCCTCAGAATGAGGCGCCGAGCTGCAACCAGAGCTTCTGGGTGTCCGTGAAACCCTCGTCCGCGCTGTAGTCAGCGAACTTGAGCATGACTTCGTAGCGCTTGGCGATGGTGCAGGCCACGAGCAGGTCGATTTCACTGCCGTAGTGCAGGCCCGTGGCCTCGGCCGCGAAATCGTGCCAGATGGCCTGGGCGCGCCAGATGGAGCGCTTGGCATTGAGGCCGACGTAAATGTCTTCGACGCCGGCGGACGGCGTGGTCAGGAACTTGTCCGCCCAGCCCTGCCACTTGTGGAGCGTCGCGAGCGGCGTCTGGAAGGCCGGGCTGCCCGCGGGATCCGGAGCCGCGCGCACGCCTGAAAGCTGCTCGTATCCGGCAACGAAATCGAAATCCGCGAATTTGACCCGCCCCTCGAGGAGCGCGTACGAAGCGTCGACGTCGAGCGGATTGTCCCCCGCATCCCGCTGGCGCGCGTACTCGAGGGCCCAGGCCAGCGACAATCCCTCGCGGACGGCATGGCTGCCCTCGTAGCGCGCGCCCAGGCTTTATGACGAGAGCTGCGGCGCCTCGTCGAAATCCAGCAAATAAGCATAGGCCACGAGGAAGCCGGCCGCTCCCGGGCTCCACTTGACGTTCAGCAGGTGGCTCGCGCCCTCGAGCGTCTCGGGCGGCGTACCGGCATCCGGGCCGAACACACGGTTCACGCGGTCGACGAACGCGTAATTGACGGCAACCTTCGCGAGCGCCGTGGTTTCGATCCGGATCGCGTCCAGCGTCTGCTCATTCTGCCGCCAGCCGACGGAGCCGATGAACCGTTCATTGTCCAGGTTGAGCCGCTGACGCCCAAGCCGGAACCGCGTATCGGCGCGCGGCGCGTATTGCAGCCAGAGCTGATTGAGATCGGTGCCCTCGGGGTCGGCGACCACCGGGAACTCCGTATTGCCATTGCGCGTATCGTTGTAGTCTTGCGAGCCGACTGCCTCGATGTGGTCCACCTCGAGGAGGCCCGAGAATCCTAGGTGTTCGCGCAGCGCGAGGTTCGCGCGGATGCGGAGCGTGTTCGCATCGGCGTCACTCGCGAAGCCTTCCTGCTCGACGCCCTCGTAGCGATAGCGCAGGTCGAGGCCCGGGTCGAAGTAGGACGTGGCTGGTTTTGGTTCCTCGGCGAATGCCGCAACGTTCGCCAGAGCGACAACCAGTGGCAAAAGCCCCCGTGAACTCGCCATGGAGTGACCTCCTTTCGCATCGGCATTTTCGCGCGGCGGGCTCGCCACTTGCATTGACCTGAGTCAACCCGGGCTGTCCAGCATGCCAGGCACCCGGTCCTGCCGGGCGCACGACGGCTCAGCAGCAGCGATTGACCTGTCGCCAGCGCCGGTCAAGTTCGGCGACGTAGAAGGCGCCGCGGTCCAGCGGCGTGCAATCGGGATGCCGCGCCCGGCAATGAGCGAGATAGCGCTCGTAGGCATCGTCGCCGAGCAGCGTGCGCATGCCCGTCCAGAATTTGTGCCAGCGCGGGGCGACCGGGCTCATGTGAGCTGGGTCGCCACGTACGGCGACTCGGTGTTGGCCGCCGGCCGCCGGCCGGACAGGTGGCTCCAGCAGCCGCGCGCCATGTCGATGACGATGATCCAGACGATGAAGATGAGGACCACGGTCAGCCAGCCATCGAGCTGCTGGTTGAAGATCAGCTTCGGCGCCACGGCCGCACGCTCGGGCGTCAGCACGCCGGCCGCGAGCTTGTCCGACAGGTCGCGCGCCGCTGCGAAGAAGCCGATCCGGGGATCATCGCTGAAGATCTTCTGCCAGGCAGCCACCGAGGTCACGATGACGAGCCAGGCGAGAGGGGCGCCGGGTACCCAGGCATGGCGCAGGCGTCCCGACTTCACGAAGATCGCCGTCACCACGGCGAGCGCGATCGCGGCCAGCATCTGGTTCGCCATCCCGAACAGCGGCCACAGGATGTTGATGCCGCCATTGGGGTCGATCACGCCGATGTAGAGGAAATACCCCCAGCCGGCGCAGACCAGGATGCTCGCGATCCAGACCGACGGGTACCATGAAGTCCGGCCGAGCGGTGCCCAGAGGCTGCCGAGGGCGTCCTGCATGATGAAGCGGCCGACGCGCGTGCCGGCGTCGAGCACGGTCAGGATGAAGACCGCCTCGAACATGATGGCGAAGTGATACCAGATGGCGAACAGACCATCGCCGAACGCCGAGCCGAAGATGTGGGCCATGCCGACGGCGAGCGACGGCGCGCCGCCCGTGCGGCCGTAGAGCGACGCCTCGCCCATGCTGGCGGCCAGCGCTTCCATCTGCGCCGGGTCGACGGGGAAACCCCAGGACGTGATGGTCGCCGTTGCCGTCACGGGGTCGCTGCCGACCACGCCCGCGGCCGTGTTTATCGCGAAGTAGACGCCTGGGTCGAGTACGCAGGCGGCGATCAGCGCCATGATCGCGACGAAGGACTCGAGCGCCATCGACCCGTAGCCGACCATGCGCACGTCAGTCTCGCGCGTGATCAGCTTGGGCGTCGTGCCGGAGGCGACCAGCGCGTGGAAGCCCGAGATCGCCCCGCAGGCGATCGTGATGAAGAGGAACGGGAACAGCGAGCCGCTGAAGATCGGTCCGGTGCCGTCGATGAACTGCGTGAGGGCGGGCATGCGCACGTCCGGCTGCAGGACGCAGATCGCAATCGCGAGCAGGAACACGACGCCGAGCTTGATGAAAGTGGAGAGATAGTCGCGCGGCGCCAGCAGCAGCCACACCGGCAGGATCGCGGCCACGAAACCGTACAGGATAACGAACCAGGCGAGCGCCTTGGCGTCCAGGTCAAACCAGGCGCGGATCGCCGGGTGGCTGTTCACCCAGCCGCCGGCGGCGACGGCGGCCAGCAGCAGCACGACACCGATGGCCGTGGCCTCCATGACGCGGCCCGGCCGGACGAAGCGCAGGTAGACCCCGATGACGATGGCTATCGGGATCGTCGCGAACACGGTCGCGGTCGACCAGGGGCTGTGCGCCATCGCCTTGACGACGACCAGGGCGAGCACCGCCATCAGGATGATCATGATGAACAGCGTCCCGACCATCGCCGCGGAGGCGCCGAGGCGGCCGAGCTCGTCGCGCGCGAGGTTCGCGAGGCTGCGGCCATCGCGGCGCGTCGAACAGAACAGCACCAGCATGTCCTGCGCGCAGCCTGCCAGCACCGCGCCGACCAGCAGCCACAGCGTGCCCGGCAGGTAGCCGAACTGCGCGGCGAGCGTCGGGCCGATCAGCGGGCCCGCCCCGGCGATCGCCGCGAAGTGGTGGCCGAACACGATCGAGCGGTGCGTCGGCATGAAGTCGCGGCCATTGTCGAGCCTCTCTGCCGGCGTGGCCCGGGTCGCGTCTAGGCGGCACACGCGCGCCGCGATCCAGCTGCTGTAGAAGCGGTAGCCGACCAGGTAGGTGCAGACCGCGGCGACCACGAACCACAGCGCGTTGATGCTCTCGCCGCGGTGCAGGGCGATGCCGCCGAGCGCGGACGCGCCTGCGACGGCGGTCGCGATCCAGGCTGTCGCGCGAATCAGTGTGCCGGTCGCCATCCCTGCCAGTCTCCCGTCGCCCGTGCCACGATAATCGGACCGGCCAAGGCCGGACAAGTGCGGTTCAGAGCTGCGGCCGCCGGTGCGGGTCCTGCAGGGCGCGCGCGAGGAAGCGGCGGATGGCCGGCACCGCATCTTCGGCCGGCATCAGTTTCTGCTGTTCCATGAGCCGAGCCATGTCGCGGATCGACCGCTCCCCGTCGATCATCGCGAGCAGGAACGCGTAGACGCGCGTGGACAACGCCTGCGCGCGGTATTCGGCCAGCGCCGGCACAGGCAGGTCCGTGCGGTGGATCCACTCGGGCAGCTCGCGCCCCGGCGCCGGGACCGGCACGTCGCGGACCTTGCGCGCCGCTATCGTCACGATGCTCTCGATCCGCGCATGGCGGCTGGCCGGCGAGCCGAGGTAGGGCTGGCGCGATTCCCCCACGTGCGTGGACTGGAATCCGTGCGCGGGCAGCGCCGCGAGCTGCTCCTCGAGGCTGGACGCCTCCTCCGGCGCGGCGTCCGTGAAGGCGAGCGAGCCGTGATGGATCCAGCCGCCCCCCGGCGCGAGCTGCGCGTTGATGCGCGCCAGCAGCCGCGAGACGGGCTCGCCCGCGACGTCGATGTACCACGGGGTGAGCACCGCATCGAAGCGCCCCGGCAGGAATGGCGGGGCCGTGGCATCGGCGAGGAGCAGTTGCAATCCCGGCAGCGGGCGCGCCGGCGCCTGGTGCCGGCGCAGCACCGCGTGCTCCGCGATGCCCTTCGGCGCGATCGGGAATTCGTAGAGTTCGAGCGCCTCGCCGGCGAAGATGCGCGCGGCGGCCAGCAGGAACAGGGGATTGAAGTCGAGCGCGACGGTGAGCGCAGGACGCCAGGCCTGGTGCAGGTCGTAGGCGAGGCGGCACGCGCCTGCGCCGATCACCAGCAGGCGCTGCGGCGTCGCGCCGTCGGGCAGGCTCGCCCGGACTGCCGCCAGGCTCGCCGCGTTCTCCGCCTCCCCCCAGCACCAGTCGCGATGCAGATTCGGGTAGTACGTCGACAATCCCTGGTTCAGCGGCAGCTCGGTGCCGAGCGCGACGTGCACCGCGTGCGCCTCGCTCCTGCGTTCCGCCCCGAGCGGCTGCATCAGCGCGCGGATGCGCCCGGCCTGGTCGTCGAGCGCATTCGCGACGTGCTCGATGCGCCGGCACGCGAGGGAGGTCGGCGCGAGCCGCTCGAGCGCCGCACGCTGTCGCTGCGACTCCGCCGCATAATGCGTAAGCAGGTGATGCAGCCGGCCGCGCCACTCGGCGAGCGCGAGTCGCGGTTCCGGCGTGAGCTAGGGAATGCCGCCGATCTCCGGGTAGTCGACACGACAGGCGAGGCAGCCCGAGCCCGCGAGCGCCGTACCACAGGATGGGCAGGCGAGCAATTCCGCGAGCGCGGCGGGAAATCCCATGCGCGCATCATGCCGCATCCGCGCCGCAGTGGTGACGCTGCGTTCCGCCGTCTATCATCTGCTGATGCCGGACAGCACCAGCCCGGATTTCAGCATCGTCGCGCGCCCGGACCTGTACGCGGAACTGCATCGGCCGTTCGCGCTCGGCCGCCGCGAACGGCTTGCCGCGCGCGTCCTGTTCGGTTTGTTGTGCCTGCCGGGCGGCGCCCGGCTGCTGCGCCGCTGGCATGCGAGCCGCTCGGCGTGAATCCGAACGACGTCATCTTCCAGGTCACGGTCGCCGTGATGCTGCTCGGGCTGCTCGCGGTCGCAGGGGCTGCCGGCTGGCGCCGTTGGAGCCGTTACCACGCGCGCCGCCGGCTCATCCGTTCATTCGAGGCCGTGTCCGCCGCGATCCTGCGTGACGTCCTCATACCGGACGGCAGCGGCGGGCAGCTGCACATCGATTTCCTGCTGCTGACCGGCCGTGGCCTGCTGGTGGTGGATTACCGGGACGTCGAAGGTGTCGTGTTCGGCGGCGAGCACATGAAGGAATGGGCGGTCATGGACGGCGGTCGGCGCACGACATTCCTGAACCCGCTCGAAGCGCTCTATGACCGCGTTGCCGCGGTCAAGCTGCTGGCGGGCGAAGTGCCGGTCGACGGGCGCATCGTCTTCACCAGCCGCTCGAAGTTCCCGAAGGGGCGGCCGCCGCGCGTGATGCGCCTCGACCTGCTCGAAGCCGAGTACCCGGCCGTCGAGGCCGGCAATCCGCATCCCGGCGAACGCTTCCGCGCCGCCTGGGACCAGCTCACATCGCAGGCCGAGGCGAGTCCCCTCGCGCGCGGCTAGGCGGGCGGCCGGCCGTGGTGGTCGGCGATCACTTTCGCGACGCACAGGGTCAGCTTTTCCGCGCACTCGAGGTGCAGGAACTCGTTGGGGCCATGGGCGTTCGAGTGTGGCCCCAGCACGCCGGTCACCAGGAACTGCGTGCTCGGGAAGCGCTGCCCCAGCATGCCGATGAACGGGATGCTGCCGCCGGTGCCGAGATACATGGCGTCGCGACCGAAGCTCGCGCGCGAGGCTTCGCGCATCGAGTCTGCGAGCCATGGCGCGACCGGCGGCGCGTCCCAGCCAGGCTGCGAGGATCCCACTTCGAATCGGACGCGCACGCCGTAGGGCGGATCGGCCTCCAAGCGCCTCTTCACGGCGATCGCGGCCGCTTCCGCGTCGGTGGGGGGCGGCAGCCTGAACGACAGCTTGAGTTCGACGCGCGGCAGCAGGACATTGCCCGCGTTCTCCATCGCCGGGAGGCCCGCGGCGCCCGTGACGGCGAGCGTGGGGCGCCAGGTATTGTTGAGCACGAGCTCCACCGGCGCATCGGTGAGCGGACGCGCGCCGGGCACGAATGGCAGCTTGCCTGCGATCATCCCGCCGAGCACTCCGGCGGCGGCGCGCGCCTGGTCGATGCGGGCGGCGGGAATCGGCGCCGACAGCTCGTCCACGAGGATGTCGCCCGTCACATCGCTTTCGACGCGCCCGAGCAGCGTGCGAGCGATGCGGAACACCGACGGGGCGATGCCGGTGCCCGCGCCCGAGTGCACGCCCTCCATCAGGCCCTCGATGACGAGGTCGCCGACCAGGTTGCCGCGCAGCGAGGTCGTGCACCAGAGCTGCTCGTAGTTGCCGCACTCGGCGTCGAGGCAGACGACGAGGCTCGGCGAGCCGATGCGTTGCGCGAGCGCCTCGACGTAGTAGGGAAGGTCGTAGCTGCCGCTTTCCTCGCAGGCCTCGACCAGCACGACGCAGCGTGCATGCGGGACATTCTGCTCCTGCAGCAGCCGGATCGCCGTCAGCGAGGAGAACACGGCGTAGCCGTCGTCGGCGCCACCGCGACCGTAGAGCCGGCCGTCGCGCAGCACAGGTTCCCAGGGCGACAGTCCATCCGCCCAGCCGGTGAACTCCGGCTGCTTGTCCATGTGACCGTAGAGCAGGACCGTGTCGGGACCGACCCCGGGGATTTCACAGAACAGGAGCGGCGTACGGCCGGGCGTGTGCAGGATCTCCACGGAGAGCCCGGCGATCGGCTGTTCGCGGCACCACGCGGCCATCAGTTCGGCGGCGCGCAGCATGTGGCCGTGCGACTCCCAGTCGGCGTCGAACAGCGGCGACTTGTTCGGGATGCGGATGTAATCGCACAGACGCGGAACGATCGAGTCCCGGAATGCCGATGCTGTCGTCTCGGCCGCACGCTTGAAGTCCATGTGTTCCCCGTAACCGGTGATGCAGCGGGTAATGTCAGAGCAACTCGACCGACGCCGCGTCTCCGCAACTGATTGCCGCCAGTGTAAGGCCAAAGAAGCGGCAGGCGTTGGCGGTCGTGGCTGCCGCGAGCGCGGCCGGATCCTCGCCGCGGCAACGCGCCATCTCCATCAGCACCGCCGGCAGAAAAGCAGGCTCATTGCGGCGGTGGGGCGGCTTCGACGCCAGCGTGCGCGGCAGGAGATACGGCGCGTCGCTCTCGATCATGTGGCGATCGCGCGGCACCCGAGGCGCGGCCTCACGCAACGCGTGGCCCCGGCGTTCGTCGCAGATCCAGCCCGTGATGCCGACCGACAGGCCGAGTGCGAGGCAGTCCTCGAGCTCGGCCGCTCCGCCCGTGAAGCAGTGCAGGACGCCGCGCGCGGCCGCTTGCGGGTGGCCGCGCAGCATGGCGACAAAGTCGTCATGCGCGTCGCGCTGGTGCAGGAACAGCGGCTTGCCGGCCTGTCCCGCGAGCCCGAGCTGCAGTTCGAAGGCGCGACGCTGCTCGGCGGGCGGCGAGAAGTTCCGGAAGTAGTCGAGCCCGCACTCGCCCGCTGCGACGACCATCGGGTCGTGCAGCCGGGCGGCCAGCCGGCCCGCGTCGGCATCCCGCAACCCGCTCGCGTGGTGCGGGTGGACGCCGGCCGTCGCCCGCAGCGCTCCGGGATGGCGGCGGGCGAGGGCGATCGCCTTGTCCGTGTCGTCGAGCGTGCTGCCGGTGACGATCATCGCGGCGACGCCCGCGGCCTGCGCCCGCGCCAGCACGGCGTCGCGGTCCGCATCGAAGCAGTCGTGCGCAAGATTCGCGCCGATGTCGATCAGCGTGTGCATGCTCACCGTGCCGCGTCAGGCAGCGCGCAGGGCGGCCGTCACTGGTTGGCGCGCGGCACGCAGGGCCGGCAGGCAGCCGCCGATCATGCCGATCACGACGGCGATGATCAGCCCGTTTGCCACCAGGGACGGGGTCACGGCGAAGCGGAACACGACCTGCGTGAAATTTGCACCCAGCGTCGAGACCACCATGTTGTTGAACAGCACATAGGCCGCAAGCGCGCCCAGGAGGCCGCCTGCCAGCGCGAGGATCAGCGACTCCAGCATGATCGAAACCACGACCGGCAGGCCGCGGAAGCCGACCGCTCGCAGCGTCGCGATCTCCCGCGCTCGGGTGTCGACGGCGGCGTACATCGTGTTGAGGGCGGCGAAGATGGCGCCGAGCGCCATGATGAGCGTCACGACGCCGGCCAGCGCGCCGATCGTCCTGCGGAATTGCTCGGTCTGGCCGCTGAAATACTGTTTCTCGGTCTCGACGTCGACATTCACGCGCGGGTCGGCCGAGAGGGCGTCCTTGACCGCCCGCAGGCCGCCGCTGTCGGCCAGCGCGAGACGCACCGAGCTGTATCCCTGGCGATTGAAGGTCGACTGCGCGACATCGACATCCGCCCACAGTTCGCTCTCATACGCATCGCCGGAGGCGAACACGCCAACCACCGTCCAGTCCGAACCGCGCATGCGCACGACCTGGCCGAGGCGCGCACCCGCAAACTGGCGGGAGACGCCCTGGCCGACGATCAGCTCGCGCAGGCCCTGACCGAACATCCGCCCCGCGACGATTCGCAGCTGCGGCCGCAACGCGAACGCGGCGGGCTCGACGCCCCGTACGGTGATGTTGGAGCTGGTCTTCCCGCCGGGCCGCATGAGTTCCGCGATGACGACCACTTCCGCGGAGGCGAGCGCCTGGCCATCCGGGTCTTTCGCGACGCCCGCCGCCTGCTTGATGATCGCGCCCTGTTCCCGCGAGATGCCCGAATTGAGCTCCGCCTGCGAGCCGCCGCGCAGGACGAGCGCGACATCGGTCCGACCGGCGGATTCGAGCGTGGACCGGAACCCGGCTGCCATCGCCAGCAGGGCTGTGAAAACCGCGACCACGCCTGCGAGGCCGACGACGATGACGAGCGATGCGCCGAGCCGCTCCGGAATGCTCCGGAGGCCCAGCAACGTGATCGAGAGGATCTGCTGCAGCATGGCGGTGCCGGTCAGCGCCCGGCCAGCGCGTCGACGATGGTCAGTCTGCCGGCACGCAGCGCGGGCAGGAGCCCCACGGCGAGGCTGAGCAGCACGATGGCGATGCCGCCGACGAGCCATACCGTGCCGTCCACGGCGATGGGCAGATTGCCGCCGGTCGCGCGCGTGATCGCGACCCCGAGGGGTGTCGCGATCGCGAGGCCTGCGAGACCGCCGAGTGCGCACAGCAGGGCCGCCTCGGCCAGCACGAAGCCGAGCACTTCGCCGTCCCTGAAGCCGAGCGTCTTCAGGATCGCCAGCTCCGGGATGCGCTCGCGCACGCTCTGGGCGATCGTGTTGCCGACCACGAGCAGCAGCGTGAAGAACACCGCGAACAGGATCCAGCGCACGATCAGGCCGATGTCGCCTATCTGCTTGATGAAGCCGATGTTGAAGTCCTTCTCGGTCTGGGTCTTGGTCTCGTCCGGCGAGTTTTCGAACATGGCGTCGATCGTGCGTGCGACCTGCTCCGCCTGCCCGGCGTCGGCAAGCTTGATCGTATAGGTTCCAGCGCGGCCGCGGCCGAACTGGTTCGCCTCGTCGAAGTACGCGAAGTTGATCCAGCCCACGTTGGTGTTGCGCTGCCAGTCCTCGTCCTTGCCGTCGTAGATGCCGACCAGGTCGAAGGTCCAGTTCTTGCTGCCGTCCTGCTGCGGGAAGATGTTGGAGGCGATCGGCACCTTCTGGCCGATCTCCCAGCCGTACTGGTTCGCCAGGTTGCGGCCGACGATCATGCTCGTGCGGGTCGACTCGAAGGCCTGCCACTGCGCGTCCGGCATGATGTACTCGGGATACACGAGACGCAGGCGTGCCGGATCCGTCGCAAGGAAGATGAGCTGTGTGTTCTCCTGGTAGACCGCGCCGAACCACTGCTGCCACATCACGTGTTCGACGCCGGGCACCGACTCGATCTGCGGCAGCAGCCGCATCGGCAGCGACTGCGTGAATGAAACGCGGGCCTGGGTCACGAGCCGCGCCGCGCCGATGAAGTCCGCGCCGGACGTGAACAGGACGTTGACCGCCTGCAGCAGTCCGAACAAAAGGAAGGCGGTCACGATCGACAGCAGTGTCAGGACCGTGCGGGTCTTCTTGCGCCACAGATTGGCGATCACGAAGCCGGTGCGAGTCATGGCGTACTCAGGCCGCGGCGGTTGCCTGCTCGAGGAGCTGGCCCTTCTCGAGATGCAGGATCCGGTTGGCGAACTCGGCGGCTTTCGGGTCGTGTGTCACCATCACGATGGTCTTGCCGTGATTGCGGTTCAGGACCTGCAGCAGGCCGAGGATCTCGTCCGCCGTCCTGCGGTCGAGGTCGCCGGTCGGCTCGTCGCAGATCAGCAGCGCCGGGTCCGAGACCAGCGCACGCGCGATCGCGACGCGCTGCTCCTGGCCACCGGACAGCTCCTTGGGCTTGTGGCGGGCGCGGTCGGCGAGACCGACCACTTCGAGCGCGACCGCGACTGACTTGCGCCGCTGCGCGCCGTTGAGCCGCGTCAGCAGCAGCGGCAGCTCGACGTTGCGCTCGGCCGTCAGCACCGGCATCAGGTTGTAGAACTGGAACACGAAGCCGACGTTTCGCGCCCGCCATTCGGCGAGCGGTCCGCCCGCGAGCTGGTCGATGCGTTGGCCGCCGACCCGGATCTCGCCGGCCGTCGGGCTGTCGAGCCCGCCGATCAGGTTGAGGAGCGTGGTCTTGCCGGAGCCGGACGGGCCCATGAGCGCGACGAAGTCCCCTCTCGGGATGTCGAGCGAAAGCCCGTGCAGCACCTCGACCGTCTGCCGGCCGCGCACGTAGGCTTTCTGGGCGTTACGGACCTGCACCATCGCCTCACTCATCGCCGGACTCCCTCGCTCTCGCCGCATTGCCGTCCCGGAGACCCGCCGGCGGGTCCACGATCACTTCGTCACCGGGCGAAACGCCCGCTTGCACCTGCCGGCGGTCGCCGAGCGTGCCGCCGAGCGAGACCATGCGCCGCTCTGCGCGCCCGTCGCGCAGCACGAATACCACGTCCCTGCCCGCATCCTGGCGGATGGCCGCGGCCGGAATCAGCGCGCCGCGCGGCGGCGCCGGAGTGCCGGCCGCCGCCGGCGCCGACTCGAGAAAGGCGACGCGCACGCCCATCTCGGGCACGATGCGCGCATCCTTCTCGGCAAGCGCTATGCGCACCTTGACCGTGGCCTTGGAGCGGTCCGCGGTCGGCACGATCGCGATCACCGACGCGGGAACGCGCCAGTCGGGGTAGGCGTTCAGGACCGCTTCGACCTTCTGCCCAGGCTGCACGCGGTTGATGTACGACTCGCTCACGTCGACCTGGATCTCGAGCGAGCCCATGTCGACGATCGTGCCGATGCCGGTGCGGATCGAACCGCCGCCCGCGGAGATCGGCGAGATCATCTCGCCAGGCTGCGCGGCCTTCACCGTCACCACGCCGTCGAAGGGCGCGCGCACGATGGTGTTGTCGAGCTGCACCAGTGCGGCCTGCAGGGCTTCCCGGGCGACCTGCAGGGAGCTTGCCTGGCTCGAGACGCGCGCGCGCAACGCCTCGGACTGCGTGCGTGCGGCGTCGAGCGCGGCGACGCTGGTCAGCCTGCTCTCGGCGAGGTCCTGCTGGCGCTGAAACTCGCGGTCGGCATTGGCGCTCGCGACCTCGGCCTCGGCGAGCTGCGCGCGGGCGACCGCGACCTGCGCGCGCCGGAGCTCCGCATCCACGCGCGCCTCGGCATCGTCGAGCGTCGCGAGGACGTCGTCAGCCCTGACATGCTGGCCTTCCTCGATGCGCACGTCGCGCACCTTGCCGGTGATCTTGGCGGACACGGTTGCTTGGCGGCGCGCCGTCACGTAGCCGGTGGCATCGAGCACCGACGTGCCGGCGCTCACCGCCGGCATCGCGTCGGCGACGGCGACCGTCACCTCGACCGGCTGCTCGCGGCCGAAGAACCACGCGAGCAGGCCGGCAAGCACGACCAGCGCCGCGGCGAGCGCCAACCAGGTGCGCAGGCGGGACGAACCCTCCGCAGGTGCATCGCGGTCGATGCGCAGTTCCTTCAGCAGTTCAGACTTGTCCAAGGGTCACAGGGGCGCGAGGTTCCGGCCGCACAGTGTGCCACAGACGGCGGGTCCGCCGCCCGGCCGTCCGGGTTCAGTCCGCGCGCCAGCGGAACCCCGCTGCAGCGATGCCGAGGAAGAGCGCCGTCATCACCACGAGCCAGGCTAGGTGCGACAGCACTTCCGGCATTCCGGCGCCGTCCAGCATCACGGCGCGGGCCGCGTCGAGCATCTGCGTGAGCGGCAGCGCTCTGGCGGCGGCCTGCAGCCAGGCGGGCGCCCCCTCCAGGGAAAACCAGACCCCGGATAGCAGCATCATCGGCCAGGAAGCGAGGTTGATGGCGCCGTTCGCGAGCTCTTCGCTCGCGAAGCGCGCCGCCATCATGAAGCCGAAGGAAATCATGGCGAGCGCGCCCAGCACCGTGATCACGAGCAGCAGCAGCACACTGCCCTCGTTGCGGAACGGCACGAAGGCGGCGAGGGCCGCGTAGAGCAGCGACGTGACGCACACCGTGAGCAGGAGCCGCGACAGCACCTGGGCGGCGCCGAATTCGAGCGCCGTCACCGGCGTCGCCGAGAGGCGGCGCAGGAAGCCGCTCTTGCGGTAGCGCACGACCACGTAGCCGACCCCGAACAGGCAGCTGAACATCATGTTCATGCCGAGGATACCCGGCAGCAGCCAGTCCACGTAGCGTACTGCCGCGCCGCTCACCGGCTCGCGCGTCGCTCCGCCTGCAGCGGACTCGAGCAGCAGCCTCTCGGCGAGGTAGCCCTTCGGCGAGTCCTGGTTGACCCAGTAGCGGGGCGCGGCGCGCAGGTCGAGCAGCAGGTCGACCTGGTGCCGTTCGACCTTGCGGATGGTGGCCTCGAGCGCCGCCGGCTCGATGCGCACGAAGTCGACGTAGCGCGTGTCGAGGAATGGATCGAAATGCGCGTCGAGCGCGGCGCCGCGCGGCGCGATCACGTCGACCTTGAAGAGCGGTCGCGGCTGGCCGCCGAAGATCACCGCGAAGGCGACGACCAGCGCGAGCGGGAACAGGAAGTTGAACACGAGCGTCGACCGGTCGCGCAGGAACTCGAGATTGCGCGCGTGCCAGACGGCGAGCAGCCGCCGGAGACTCACGTGCGCAGCTCCCGGCCGGTCAACTCGAGGAACAGGTCCTCGAGGTTTCGCGGGCGGATCCGCAGGTGCCGGAGCGGCACGCCGCGCTCGAGCAGGACTCTCAGCGCCGCCTCGACATCGCCGGTCGAAATCTCCACGCGGTCGCTGGCGACCAGGACCGGCAGCGGAAAGCCTTTCGGCGCGGTACGGAAATCCTCGCGGGGCAGCTCGAGGACGACGTCGTCGAAATGCTCCTTCAGGAGGCGCGACGGCGGGCCCTCGGCGATGATGCGCCCGCGGTCCATGATCGCGATGACGTCGCACAGGAAGTAGGCCTCCTCCATGTAGTGCGTGGTCAGGAGGACCGTGCGTCCCTCGGCCTTGATCCGCCGGATCAGGTCCCAGAAGTTGTGGCGTGCCTGCGGATCGAGGCCGGTCGTCGGCTCGTCGAGGAACAGCACGCGCGGGTCGTTGGCGAGCGCGATTGCGAGCAGCAGGCGCTGCATCTGGCCCCCGGACAGTTTGCGATTGTCGCGCGCGGCCACCTGCTCCAGCGCACAGGCGCGGATCAGCTCGTCGACCGCACGCCGGCGCGGGTAAAGCCTGCTGAAGAGCTCGAGCGTCTCGCGTACGGTGAGGAAGTCCTGCAGGGCGGTTTTCTGGAACTGGATACCGGCCTCTTCGCGGAAGCGTGCGCCGAGCGGCTCGCCGCGATACAGGACCTGCCCTGACGTCGGCGTGGTGACGCCTTCCATTATCTCGATCGTCGTCGTCTTGCCCGCGCCATTCGGGCCGAGCAGCCCGAAGCACTGGCCCTCGGCGATCGAGAACGACACGCCGTCCACGGCGCGCACGCCGGGGTATCGCTTGACGAGATCGCGGACCTCGAGAACGGGGGTCATTGCGAGCGCATGCTATATCATGCCTGCGTGACGCCGAACCCGTTCCCGCACCTGCTGGCGCCGCTCGATCTCGGCTTCACGACGCTCCCGAACCGGGTGCTGATGGGCTCGATGCATACCGGTCTCGAGGATCGCGCCGATGACTTCCCGAAGCTCGCCGCCTATTTCGCCGAGCGTGCGCGCGGCGGCGTGGGCCTCATCGTCACCGGCGGCATCGCGCCGAATGCTGCCGGCTGGACCAAGCCATTCGCGGGCACGCTGAGCGGCCGACGGCATGTCGCGCGGCACCGGCTGGTGACCCAGGCCGTGCACGGCGCGGGCGGGCGCATCTGCATGCAGATCCTGCACACCGGACGCTACGCCTACCACCCGCTCGCGGTCGCGCCGTCGCGGCTCAAGGCGCCGATCACGCCGTTCACGCCGCGCGAGCTCTCGGAGCGCGGCGTCGAGCGCCAGATCTCGGCCTTCGTGCGCTGCGCCGTGCTCGCCCGCGAGGCGGGTTACGACGGCGTGGAGGTCATGGGATCGGAAGGCTACTTCATCAATCAGTTCCTGGCCGCGCGTACCAACCGGCGCGCCGACCGCTGGGGCGGCAGCTACGAGAACCGCATGCGCCTGCCGCTCGAAATCCTGGCGCGCACGCGGGCGGCGGTCGGCACCGGGTTCATCGTGATCTACCGCTTGTCCATGCTGGATCTGGTCGAGGGCGGCAGCAGCTGGGACGAGGTGGCGACGCTCGCGCGGGCGGTGCAGGACGCGGGCGCGACGATCATCAATACCGGCATCGGCTGGCACGAGGCGCGCATTCCGACCATCGCGACCATGGTTCCGCGGGCGGCCTTCACCTGGGTGACGCGGCGCCTTAAGGGCGTCGTGTCAATACCGCTCGTGACCAGCAACCGGATCAACGATCCGGACGTCGCCGAGCGCGTGCTGGCATCGGGCGATGCCGACCTCGTGTCGATGGCGCGGCCGCTGCTCGCCGACCCGGAGTTCGTCGCGAAGGCGGCCGCCGGCCGCGCCGACGAGATCAACACCTGCATCGCCTGCAACCAGGCCTGCCTCGATCTCGTGTTCGAGAACCGGATCGCGACCTGCCTCGTCAACCCGCGCGCGGGTCGCGAGCTCGAGCTCGTGTACCGGCCCGCGGCCCGGCCGAAACGCGTCGCGGTCGTGGGCGCGGGCCCGGCCGGGCTCGCCTGCGCGGCCGTGGCCGCGCGGCGCGGGCACCGCGTGACGCTGTTCGAGGCCAGCAACCGCATCGGCGGCCAGTTCAACATGGCGAAAGTCATTCCGGGCAAGGAGGAGTTCCACGAGTCGCTGCGCTATTTTCGCCGCGAGCTGGAGCTCGCCGGCGTCGGCCTGCGGCTCGGTCACGCGGCCGGCGTCGCGGAACTTTCCGGCGGCGGCTTCGACGAGGTCGTGCTGGCGACCGGCGTCCTGCCGCGCGTGCCGGCGATCCCGGGCCTGGATCATCCGAAAGTGCTGAGTTACGTGGACGTGCTGCTGCACGGGCGGCAGGTCGGCGCCCGGGTCGCGATCGTGGGAGCCGGCGGCATCGGATTCGACGTCGCGGAATTCCTGAGTCACGATGCCGATCGTGTGTCCGCGAGCCTCGACATCCCGGCGTTCATGAGTGAGTGGGGAATCGACATGCAGCTCGCGGAACGCGGCGGGCTGACGCCTGAAGCCGCCGTGCATTCGCGGCGCGAGATCTGGCTGCTGCAGCGCAAGCCTACGCCGCCCGGCCGCGACCTCGGCAAGACGACCGGCTGGGTGCACCGTCTTGTGCTGAAGCGTCGCGGGGTACGGATGCTGGCCGGTGTCATCTATCGGGGCGTCGACGACCGGGGCCTCGCGATCGAGCACGGCGGCGAGGCGCGTATCCTTGCCGTGGACCACGTCGTCATCTGTGCCGGACAGGAGCCGCGCCGCGAGCTCGCGGCAGGGCTGGAAGCGCGAGGCCTGCGGCCGCACCTGATCGGCGGATCCAGGATCGCCGCCGAGCTCGACGCCCGTCGCGCAATCGACGAAGGCGCGCGTCTCGCGGCGGCGTTGTGACGATGCACGACGAGACAGCACAACTCGGGCTGCTGGACGACCCTGGCGCGACCGGCGGCGACTGGCGGGTGCGCGCGAGCGCGCGCGCGCGGCGGCTGGCGGTGCGGGTCCTGCCCGGGGGCCTGGTCGAGATCGTCGTGCCGCGCGGTACGCGCCCAGGCACCGTCGAACAGTTCGTCGCGCGCCATCGCCACTGGATCGAGCGCACGCTCGATCTCTACCGGCCGGCGGTCTCGACGTGCGCCGATCGCCTGCCCGATCGAGTGCATTTCGCTGCGACCGGGCGAACCCTCAGACTGCGCCATGCCGGCGGGGCGGGTGCGCCGCGGCTCCAGGTGGGCGAGGGCGCCCTGGTGCTGACCGGCGCCGCCGACCGCCCGGTGCTGCTGCGCCACGCGCTGCAACGGTTCACGATGCGCGAGGCACATGCAGCGTTCGGGCCATGGCTCGCGCGGCTTGCGTCCGCGACAGGGCTGCGCTACTCGAGCATGCAGATCCGCCGCCAGCGCACGCGTTGGGGAAGTTGCTCGCCGAGCGGCACCATCAGCCTGAACGCCTGCCTGCTGTTCCAGGCGCCCGCGGTCGTGAACTACCTGCTGATCCACGAACTCGTGCACACGCGTCACATGAACCATTCCCGGCGCTTCTGGCAGCTGGTCGAGCACTTCGAGCCGCGTTGGCGCGAGCTCGACGCCGCGCTATCACGCGGGTGGCGCGAGGTTCCCGGGTGGGCGCTCACCTGAGGGGCGTCTGGCCATTCGTTGTCCTCGGCATCGCGCTGCTCGCGGTGTCGAACGGTGCCATCTTCGCGCGCATCGCCGAGGCGCCGCCACTCGCAATCGCCGCCTGGCGTGTGGGGCTCGCGGCGCTCGTCGTGCTGCCGCTTGCCGCAACCGTGCGACGCCCGGTTGGCTTCGACCGGCGAGCCCTCGCCTGTGCCGCAGGCACCGGCGCGATGCTGGCACTGCACTTCGCGACCTGGATTGCCTCCCTGGAGCACACGACGATCGCCCGCAGCGTGCTGTTCGTCAGTACCTCGCCGATCTGGGTCGCCGTGCTGCAGTTCCTCGGCGGCCGCGGCCTGCCTTCAAGGCAGACGCTCGCGGCGCTCGCGCTCGCAGTCGCCGGGTCCGTGGTGGTGAGCGGCGGCGAGGCCGGCGGTCTGTGGTTGGGGGATGCGCTGGCGCTCGCGGGCGGCCTCGCGATGGCGGGCTATTTCCTGTTTTCGCGCGCCGCGCAGTCGCAGTTGGCATTCCGCAGCTACCTCGGCATCGCCTACGGGGTCGCCGCCGTGGTCTTGTGGGCGGCCGTGCTGCTCACCGGCACGCAAGCCATCGGCTTCGATGCCCGCACCTGGTGGGCGTTCGCGGGCATGGCCGCCGTCTCCCAGCTCATCGGCCATAGCGGCTACAACTGGTCGCTGCGCCACCTCGACCCGCTGTTCGTCGCCGTCGCATCGGTTGGCGAGCCGGTGCTGGCCGCAATGCTCGGCTGGTGGCTGCTCGGCGAATCGGTCGATGACCGCACGGTCGGCGGGGGGCTCCTGATACTCGCCGGTATCGCGCTCGCGACCCTCAAGGCTCGCCGGCGCAGCTGAGTCTGGACGACCCGCCAGCCGAGCAGCAGCGCGGCGATCCCGGCGTACAGCGCCGGCTCGCGGATGTCGGCTTTCACCTGCCACCAGAAATGCACGCAGCCAAGAACCGCCGCCGCGTAAACCAGCCAGTGCAGTCGCTGCCAGCGCCGCCCGAGCCGGCGCATGGCCCGAGCCGTCGAGGTTGCGGCGAGCGGCACCAGCAGGACGAATGCGGTGAAGCCGGCCGTGACGTACGGCCGCTTGACGACGTCGGCGGCAAGCGTCACCCAGTCGAAGGCCTGGTCAACGAACAGGTACCAGAGGAAGTGCATGGCAATGTAGAAGAAAGCGAAGAGGCCCAGCATGCGCCGGAACAGGTATAGCTTCGGCCAGCCGAGCAGGACCCGCAGCGGCGTGACGGAAAGCGTCGCGAGCAGCAGGCGCAGCCCCCAGATCCCGAGCGTGTCCTGGATTTTCTCGACCGGGTTGGCGCCGAGCGCGCGCGCCGCGACGGAAGTCGCATCGCCCGACTGCAGGGCGATGATGCCTGCGACCAGCCAGGCCGCCGGCAGCAGGCACAGGAGGAAGACGACCGGCTTGGCGTAGCGCCGGACCACGTAGTCCGTGTCCACCGGGGCAGCGCGTCCCTAGAAATGGCGCGCGAGATTCATGCCGCGGTAGAGCCCCGCGACCTCGTCCCCGTAACCGTTGAACGGCAGGGTCGGCTGGCGCGCGAGGAAATTCGAGCTGCCGATCCGCCGCTCGGTCTTCTGGCTCCAGCGCGGGTGATCCACCTCGGGATTCACATTGGCGAAGAAGCCGTACTCGCGCGGCGCCGAGAGCGCCCAGCTCGTCCTGGGCATCGCCTCGGTGAACCGGATGCGCACGATCGACTTGATGCTCTTGAACCCGTACTTCCAGGGCACGACGAGGCGGAGCGGCGCGCCGTTCTGGTTGGGCAGCTCCTTGCCGTACAGGCCGATGGCGAGGATCGCGAGCGGGTGCAGGGCCTCGTCCAGGCGCAGCCCTTCGACGTAGGGCCAGTCGAGCACGTCGTGACGCTGGCCCGGCATCTGCTTCGGGTCATGCAGGGTCGTGAACTCGACGTACTTGGCCCGCGAGGTCGGCTCGAAGCGCCTGATGAGATCAGCAAGCGCGAAGCCGATCCAGGGGATCACCATGGACCAGGCCTCGACGCAGCGCAGTCGGTAGATACGCTCCTCCAGCGGGTGCGGCTTCAGGATGTCCTCGAGCGCGAAGCGGCCCGGCGCCGCGCATTCGTCGTCGACCACGACCGTCCAGGGCCGCGTGCGCAGGCGTCCCGCGTGCTGCGCGGGGTCTTCCTTGCCGGTGCCGAACTCATAGAAATTGTTGTAGCCCGTGACTTCCGCCCAGGAGTTCGCCTTTTCGGGGGTCGAGTAGCGCGCATTGCGCTGGAACGCGAGCGGGCGAGGGACCAGGCTGACCGTCAGCACATCCTGCGTGCGCCCGGGTGGAACGAGCGCCGCGAGCCCCGCGGCCCGCCAGTGCGCCGAGAAAGCTGCGCCGCGCGCGAAACACCGCCTCGGGCGTGATGTCGGACGGCCGGATCCGCGTGCTGCGGTTCATGCCTGACGGACCGGCGATACGGGCCGATTGTTACGCCATTCCGCGGTCCGGAAACCGCATGACTTTGCCCGTCGCCTCAGACCCCGGCCGGCATTGACCAGCACGGCCTCGTCGGCGGCCTCAAAGTGAGCAAAGTCCGACGCGGCATTTCCATAGGCCGTCACCGCCGCGCCCGGGTAGCGCGCGCGCAGCGACTCCACGCAGCGGCGTTTTTCTTCGCCGCGGCGATTGGGGCTCGCGAGAGCCCCGTCCAGGCGATCGGCCTGCCAGGCGATCGCGGTACAGATCGCCTCGTGAAAGCCGAAACGGCAGCCGATTTCCGGGACGTACAGATCGACGCTGGCCGACAGCAGCACGAGGCGATCGCCGGCCGCCGCATGCCGGGTGACCTGCGCCAGTGCGCCGGGACAGAGTTCGGCGTCACCGAGGCCGGCGACGTACTCGGCTGTCCACGCCGCTACCGCGGCCCGTGAAGCGCCGGCCATGGCCGCGCGGATCAGGTCCGCCTTGAGACGGCCGCGGTCGCGATCGAAGGGGTAGCGCACCGCCGCGGCGATCGTGACCGGCCAGAATCGCAAGCGCGGATGGCGGCGGGTCCAGCCGCGCAGATAGGGCCACAGCGTGTCGTGCCGGGTCAAGGTGCCATCGAGGTCGAATACCGCGATACGCATCGCGGCCCGGCTCAGGCGGCGAGCTGGCGCAGGACGAAGTGCAGGATGCCGCCGTGAACCATGTACTCCCACTCCTTCGGCGTATCGACACGGACGCTCACCGCGAAGCGCGTTTGCTTGCCGGAGGCGGCGGTCGCGGTGACCGTGGCCTCGCGGCTGCCGGTCGTGAGTCCGTCGACATCGTAGACCTCGGCGCCGTCGAGCCCAAGCGAGGCCGCGGACTGCCCCGGGCGGAATGTGAGCGGGAATACGCCCATGCCGACGAGGTTCGCGCGGTGGATGCGCTCGAAGCTCTCGGCGATCACGGCCTTCACGCCGAGCAGGCTCGTACCTTTGGCCGCCCAGTCGCGCGAAGAGCCGGTGCCGTACTCCCTGCCGGCCACGATCACGAGCGGCACGCCATCCGCTTGGTACTTCATCGCCGCATCGTAGATCGGCATGCGCTCGCCGCCAGGCTGGAAGGCGGTCACGCCGCCCTCGACGCCGGGCACCATCAGGTTCCTGATGCGCGAGTTGGCGAAGGTGCCGCGCATCATCACCTCGTGGTTGCCGCGGCGCGAGCCGTAGCTGTTGAAATCGGCCGGCGCCACGCCATGCTCCAGCAGGTACCGTCCGGCCGGCGCGTCCTTCCGGATCGCGCCCGCAGGCGAAATGTGGTCGGTCGTGATCGAATCGCCGAACAGCGCCAGGCAGCGCGCGCCGCGGACTTCGGGAAGGCCGGGCGGCTTTCTGCCCATGCCGGCGAAGTAAGGCGGATTCTGGATGTAGGTGCTGGTCCCGTCCCACCGATAGGTCTTCCCCGGCGGTACGACGATGCCGCGCCAGCGCACGTCGCCGCGAAACACGTCGGCATAGGTCTTCGAGAACATTTCGGCATCGACGCTGGTCGCCACGAATTGCTGGATTTCGTGCGCCGTCGGCCACAGCTCGCGCAGGTACAGGGCCCTGCCCGAGGCGTCGTGGCCGATCGGGTCGCGCGTCAGATCGAGGTCCACCGTGCCCGCGATCGCATACGCGACCACCAGCGGCGGCGAGGCGAGGAAGTTCATCCTCACGTCCTGGTGCACGCGGCCTTCGAAGTTCCGGTTGCCGGACAGGATCGAGGCGACCGAGAGCCTGTTGTCGCTGATCGCCTTTGCGATCGGCGCGTTGAGGGGGCCGGAGTTGCCGATGCAGGTCGTGCAGCCGTAGCCCACGACATTGAACCCGAGGGCCTCGAGGTCGTCGATCAGCCCGGCACGCCGCAGGTACTCGGTCACGACTTTCGACCCGGGCGCGAGCGAGGTCTTCACCCACGGCTGGACCGCGAGCCCGCGCTGGCGGGCGTTGCGGGCCAGCAGGCCTGCGCCGATCATGACGGCCGGGTTGGAGGTGTTGGTGCAGGAGGTGATCGCCGCGATGACGACCGCGCCGTCCTTCAACTCGAAGGCGGCCTTGCCGTCCTGGACCTGCGCAGGTCCGGCCGATTGCCACTTGTCCTGGTCGCGGGCCAGGGCGTCGCGGTAGGCCTTCTGCATGTCGCCGAGCGCGACGCGGTCCTGCGGGCGCTTGGGGCCTGCGAGCGAGGGCTGTACCGAGCCGAGGTCGAGGTGCAGCACGTCCGTGTACAGCGCGGCCGGGGCGCCGTCCTCGCGCCACAGGCCCTGTTTCCCGGCGTATTCGCGCACCAGCGCGACTTGCGACTCGGCGCGACCGGTGAGCCTGAGGTAGTCGAGCGTGACGTCGTCAATCGGGAACATGCCGCAGGTGGCGCCGTATTCCGGCGCCATGTTCGCGATCGTCGCACGGTCGGCGAGCGGAAGCTGCGCCAGGCCGTCGCCGAAGAACTCCACGAACTTCTCGACCACGCCGCGTTTGCGCAGCATCTCGGTGACCGTGAGCACCAGGTCGGTTGCCGTCGCGCCTTCAATGAGCCGGCCCGACAGCTGCACGCCGATCACTTCCGGGATCAGCATCGTCGAGGGCTGGCCCAGCATCGCGGCCTCGGCCTCGATGCCGCCGACACCCCAGCCGAGCACGCCGACGCCGTTGATCATGGTCGTATGCGAGTCGGTGCCGACCACCGTGTCGGGGTAGGCGAGGCCCGTGTCGTCCGCGAACACCACGCGCGCCAGGTGCTCGAGATTCACCTGGTGGACGATCCCGGTGTCCGGCGGGACCACCGAGAAGTTGTCGAACGCGGACTGGCCCCAGCGCAGGAAGGTGTAGCGCTCGCGGTTGCGCTGGAACTCGAGCAGTGCGTTCAGGTCGAGTGCGTCCGCCGTACCGTAGTGGTCCACCATCACGGAGTGATCGATCACGAGCTCCGCAGGGATGAGCGGGTTGATGCGCGCCGGGTCGCCGCCGAGCCTGGCCATCGCGTCGCGCATCGCGGCCAGGTCCACGACCGCCGGCACGCCGGTGAAATCCTGCAGGATCACGCGCGCCGGCGTAAAGGCGATCTCGCGCTGGGGCAGCTTTCCGGGATCGGTCCTGGCGAGGGTGAGGATGTCCTCGCGGGTGACGCTCTTGCCGTCCTCGTGCCGCAGCAGATTCTCGAGCAGGATCTTCAGCGAGTAGGGGAGCCGTCCGACGTTGGGCTCGCCGATCGCGTCGAGCGCGAAGTACTCGTAGCGGCGGCCGCCCGCCTCGAGCTTGCGGCGGGCCTTGAAGCTGTCCTGCATGCATCCTCCAGCGGGTGGAGTGTCATTATAGCGGCCCCGCCGAGGCACTCTTCACCGTCGTAGAAGACGACGTACTGTCCGGGAGCTGCGCCGGCAAGCGGCGCGTCGAACCGTACGTCGAGTACGCCGTCCGAGTGCGTGACGCGGCACGCGGCGTCAGGCTGGCGGTAACGCAGCTTCATCGTGCAGCAAAAATCCGCGGCAGGCGGAGCGCCTGCGATCCAGTGTGGCGCGGCCGCGCGGACACCCATGGAGAGCAACGCGGGGTGTTCCGCGCCCTGGACGACGATCAGCACGTTGCGGGCGAGATCCTTGCCCGCCACGAACCACGGCGCTTCGACTGCGCCCCTGCGGCCGCCGATGCCGAGCCCGCTGCGCTGGCCAAGCGTGTAGCGCTCGAGGCCGCGGTGGCGGCCGATGACCGCGCCGTCCGGCGTCTCGATCGCGCCGGGGCGGCCCGGCAGCCAGCGACCTACGAAGTCGCCGAACGGCCGCTCGCCGATGAAGCAGATTCCGGTGGAGTCCCGCTTGTCCGCGACCGGCAGGCCTCGCTCCCGGGCGATGCGCCGGACTTCCGCCTTGCGCAAGCCGCCGACCGGGAACTCTGCGCTCGCCAGCTGCCCGGCGTCGAGCGCGTGGAGGAAGTAACTCTGGTCTTTGGCCCGGTCGACGCCGCGCAGCAGGCGCCGGCCGTCTTTACGCGCGTAATGTCCGGTCGCAAAGCGTTCGGCGCCGAGACGCCCGGCGTAGTCGAGCGCGACGCCGAACTTCACCTCGCGATTGCACAGCACGTCCGGATTCGGCGTGCGGCCGGCTTCGAGCTCGGCCAGGAAGCGCGCGAACACGCGCTCGCGGTACTCGCGGGCGAAGCTCGCCTTGTGCAGCGGAATGCCAAGCTCCTCGCACACGCGACTCGCATCCTGGAAATCGGCGGCCGACGTGCAGTAGCCGTCGTCGTCCTCCGCCCAATTGGCCATGAAGAGAGCCTCGACGTGGTGGCCGGCGTCCTGCAGGAGCGCAGCCGCGACCGCGGAATCCACGCCCCCCGAAAGTGCGACGACGACGCGTGCCATGACGTCAGGCGCGCGCCACGCGCGCGGCAAGGCCGGGGAGCGGGAGTTGCACAACAATCTCGAGCGGATAGCGCGCGCCGCGCAGGTAGTCCTCGACGCACAGCTGCACCAGCGGACTGCGGTGCTCCGCGGCCCGCGCGGCGAGTTCGCCCCGGTCCAGCCACAGGGCCTTGAGGATCGCGCGGTCGAGCCGCGAGCCCGCGGCACGCTCTCCGACCTGGCCGGCGAACGCGATGCGCAGCACCGTACGTCCGCCCGGGCTCTGCCAGAGGTAGATGCCGATCAGCGACCGCGGCCGGAATTCGCGCCCGGTTTCCTCGCGTGTTTCGCGGACCACGGCGTCCAGGATCGACTCTCCGGACTCGACGTGCCCGGCCGGCTGGTTCAGGACGACGCGGCGTGCGGCACGCTCCTGGACGAGCAGGAAGCGCCCGCTGTCCTCGGCGATTGCCGCGACGGTGAGGTCCACCTTGGAGCTCATGGGGCGATTATAGGGGCACGGAGGGGACGCACCCCTTCACGGCTTTGCTCGACGTGAGAGGTGCTGCTGGCGCGTCTCGGCTTCCGGCTCGCTGGCGATCCAGATCTCGTCGAAGTAGTTGAGATAACGACGCGCGATGATGGGATCGTTCATCTCGAGGATGCCTTCCCAGCGCGAGGCCTGCAGGCGGTACGCCAGCGCGCGATCATCGGCGATCAGGAACGCGGACTGGTAGTCGCGATTCTGCGCCTTCACGCGGCGGATCTCGATGTGACTCGTTATCCGGCGGGCGAGGTGCACGAACTTGCTGCCCTCGTACATGACCCGCGAGGGATCGGCGAGCAGGACTCGCACCTTCGCGTAGCTCTTCGCGAGCACCAGCTTCTTGACGGTTTCGAGGAACTGCGGCTGGTCGTATACCGCGGGCTCGAGGTCCTGGGTGTACATCGTGAGCAGGCGTCGCGCCGCGAATGCCACCTGCTGGGTGGCACTGCGCGCCTCGTCGAGTGTCGCGATGATCGAGCGCGAGCCGGTCACGTCCTGCCGCTGCGTCTGCACTGAATCTCACTCCAGGACGAGCGACATCCTCACGTGCGGAATGCCGGCCTCGTCGAACGCCTCGCGCTTGCGCGAGAAGCCCAGCCTCTCGTAGAAGGGCACGGCCTGCACTTGCGCGTGCAGGCAGGGTTCGCGGTTGCCCAGGCGGCGCGCTTCCCGGAGCAGGCAGCGCAGGATCTCTGTGCCGATTCCCCGGCCGCGCAGCCCGGACATGACCGCGATGCGGCTGATCTTACCGGCGCGGTTCAGGCGCCCGGTGCCAACTGGGTCACGGTTCAGGACCGCGAGCACGTGGACGCTGGTCGCATCCTCGCCGTCCCACTCGTCGGATTCAGGGATTCCCTGCTCGCGGACGAACACTTCGCGGCGGATCCGCTCGATGATCGCCCGGTCTGCGTTCCAGTCCGCGCGCACACATTCTATCCGTGCCTGCGCCACGGGAGCCGCGTCACAGGTCGCGCGCGAGCGCCTCGGCGAGTCCTGTGTACGCCGCGGGAACCAGCGACTCGAGTCGCCGTCTGGCATCCTCCGGCAGGCCGAGCGTCGCCACGAAAGCGCGCAGTTCCTGCGCGCCGACACCGCGCCCGCGCGTGTACTTCTTGAGGCGCTCGTACGCGTCCGCGCCACCGTGCGCGCGCAGCACGCTCTGGATCGCCTCGGCGAGCACTTCCCAATGGCCGTCGAGATCGGCGGCCATGCGCGCCGCGTCCGGCTCGATGCGAGCGAGGCCCGCGTGCGCCGATCGCCACGCGAGCGACGCGTGTCCGAAGGCGGCGCCGAGGTTGCGCATCACCGTCGAATCCGTGAGGTCGCGCTGCCAGCGCGAGACCGGCAGCTTGTCCGAGAAGTGGCGCAGCATCGCGTTGGCAAGGCCCGCGTTGCCCTCGGCATTCTCGAACGCGATGGGGTTGATCTTGTGCGGCATCGTCGACGAGCCGACCTCGCCCGCAACAGCCTTCTGCGCGAAGTAGCCGAGTGAGACGTAGCCCCAGAGGTCGCGGCACAGGTCGACCAGTATGGTGTTGGCGCGCGCGAGGGCGTCGCAGTATTCCGCGATCCAGTCGTGCGGCTCGATCTGCGTCGTGTGCTCGTTCGGCACGAGCCCGAGCCGGGCGACGAACGCACGCGATTCCGCGCGCCAGTCGAGCGCCGGAAAGGCGGCGAGATGGGCGTTGAAGTTGCCGACCGCGCCGTTGAACTTGCCGAGGATCTCCACGCGCCCGAACACGGCCGCCGCACGGCGCAGGCGCGCGGCGAAGTTGGCGGCCTCCTTGCCGAGCGTCGTCGGCGAGGCTGGCTGACCATGCGTTCGCGACAGCATCGGCAGAGCGGCATGCCTGGCCGCGAGCCCAGCCAGTGCGCCCCCGAGCGCGCCGATAGCGGGCAACAGCACGCGCTCGCGCGCCTCGGCCAGCGTCAATGCGTAGGCGAGGTTGTTGATGTCCTCGGAAGTGCAGCCGAAGTGCACGAACTCGAGCTGGGCGGGCGTCGCCCCGGCGGCGGCGAGCTCTTCGCGCAGCCAGTATTCGACCGCCTTCACGTCATGGTTGGTCCGGCGCTCGATCTCCTTGACCCGCGCGATGCCGGCCGGGTCCGCGCCGGCCGCCAGCGAGTCGAGGCGCGCGGCCACGCCGGCCGCAAGTCCGGCAAGCGCAGGAAAGCGGCCGGAGTTCGCCATGTGGGAGAACCATGCGACCTCCACGCGCACCCGGTGCGCGATCAGTGCGCCCTCGCTGAACAGCGTGGCGAGGTCCGCGCATTTGTCGGCATAGCGGCCATCGAGCGGCGAGAGCGCGTGCAGGTGGGAGTCGGTCATGAGCCCGGGGCGCGAGTGATAGAATACATATGTTACCCGTGAGCGCCCAGGACCGCATCGAAAAGGACAGCCTCGGCGAAGTCCGCGTCGCCGCAAGGGCGCTATGGGGCGCGCAGACGCAGCGTGCGCTGGACAATGTCCGCATCGGCCGCGCCCGCATGCCGGCGAATCTCGTGCACGCGATCGGGCTCGTCAAGTGGGCCGCGGCCGAGACCAACGGCGAGCTTGGCGAGCTGCCTGCACCGCTAGCCGCGGCGATTTCCGCCGCCGCCCTCGAGGTCGTCGAAGGGCGCCACGACGGGCATTTCCCGCTCGGCGTCATGCAGACCGGCTCCGGCACCAGCACCCACATGAACGTCAACGAGGTCGTGGCACGCCTTGCGACAGAGCGGCTCGGCGAGCGCGTACATCCCAACGACCACGTCAATCGCGGTCAGAGCAGCAATGACGTGATCCCGACGGCTCTCCACGTCGCCGCCGCCCTGGCGGTGCGCAACGATCTCCTGCCGGCCCTTGGGCAGCTCGAATCCGCGATCGGCGCCAGGGCCGAGGCGGCGCGCGGGCAAGTCAAGGTCGGGCGCACCCACCTGATGGACGCGCTGCCCGTCACGGTCGGCCAGGAAATGGGCGCATGGCGTTCCCAGGTGAGCGATGCCGCCGCACGCATCGAAGCTGCGCGGGTCCGGCTGCACCGTCTTGCACTCGGCGGGACGGCGGTCGGCACCGGAGCCAACGCACACCCCGGGTTCGCGGCGCGCGCGATCGCCCGCCTGGCGTCGCGGACCGGGATCGGGTTCGTCGCCGCGCCGGACCGCTTCGCCGTCATGGCCGGCCAGGATGCGGCCGTGGAATTGTCCGCGGCCCTGCGCGGCGCGGCCGTCGTGCTGCTGAAGGTTGCCAACGATCTGCGCTGGATGAACTCGGGGCCGCTCGCCGGCCTGGGCGAGATATCGCTGCCGGCACTGCAGCCGGGCTCGAGCATCATGCCGGCCAAGGTCAATCCGGTCATACCGGAGGCGGTCGCCATGGCCGCGACCCAGGTGATGGCTCACGACGCTGCCGTGGGCATGGCGGGTGCGTCGGGCAATTTCCAGCTCAACGTGATGCTGCCGCTGATCGCGCACGCACTCGACGAAAGCATCGCGCTGGTTGCCGACTCCGCGAATGCGCTCGCAGCGCGCGTGATCCCCGGGCTCGTCGTGCATGCGGGGCGGATCTCCGAGTCGCTTGCGCGCAACCCGATGCTGCTCACCGCGCTCGCGCCGCGCATCGGCTACGACCGCGCGGCGCGGATCGCGCAGCGCGCGGCCGCCGAGTCGCGGCCGATCGTCGACGTCGCGGTCGAGGAGACCTGTCTGCCCCGGGAGGAGCTCGGGCGGCTCCTGGATCCGGCGCGGCTGGTGCGCGGCGATGACCGGGACCCGTGAGCGCCGCGGACCCGCTGGAACTGCACCGCCTGCCGACCGCGATGCTGCGGTCGGAGCTTCGCGCGCGCCTGGCGGCCTGCACGGCGGGCGGCGCACCGCGCATCTCGCATTACGCGGGCGCCACGCCGCGTCGGCTCGCGGCGCTGATGACGGAAGCGGCGACGCGCGCGGCGGTGCTCGTGCCGATCGTGGATCGCGGCGAGGAACTGACCGTGCTCCTGACACTGCGCGCCGCGGATCTGAAGCAGCACGCCGGACAGATCTCTTTTCCCGGCGGGCGCCTGGAGGCGGGCGATGCGAACGCAACCGCGGCCGCGCTGCGCGAGGCGCGCGAGGAGATCGGGCTTGACCGCGAGTTCGTGGAAGTTCTCGGCCAGCTTCCGGACCACGCGGTCGTCAGTGGCTATCGCGTGACGCCTGTCGTCGCGCTCGTGCGGCCGGGATTCTCGCTGCTGCTCGATCCAACCGAGGTCGCCGGCACGTTCGAGGCGCCGCTCCGCCACCTGCTGGACCCGGCGACCCGCACCCGGCGACGGCGCAGCTTTGCGGGTGTGCAAATCGAGTTCCTCGACCTGCCCTGGGGCCAGTTCAACATCTGGGGGGCGACGGCCGGGATGCTGTTCACGCTGCGCGACGTGCTCGGCGGAGCGCCATCTCATGGCGATTGAGCGCCTGCTCGGGATCATGACCCGCCTGCGTGACCCCGCTCGCGGATGCCCCTGGGATCTCGAGCAGGATTTCCGCTCGATCGCGCCGCACACGATCGAGGAGGCCTACGAGGTGGCTGACGCGATCGAGCGCGAGGATCTCGGGGCGCTGCGCGACGAACTCGGAGACCTGCTGTTCCAGGTCGCGTTCCATGCGCGCCTCGCCCACGAGCGCGGCGCATTCGCGTTCGACGACGTGGTGGACGCGATCTGCGACAAGCTGGTGCGCCGCCATCCGCACGTGTTCGGCGACGCCGTCGTTGCCGATGCTGCTGACCAGACCCGTGCCTGGGAGCGCATGAAGCACGAAGAGCGCGCCGCACGCGGTGTGCAGGGCGCGCTCGCGGACGTGCCGGCGGGTCTGCCGGCGCTGACCCGCGCCCGCAAGCTCGGCCGGCGCGCGGCGGATGCCGGCTTCGACTGGCCGGACGCCGCGGGGCCCCGCGCCAAGGTCGATGAGGAGCTGGCCGAACTCGATCGCGCGGTTGCGACCGGCGATACCGCGGCGCGGGATGCCGAGCTCGGTGACCTTCTGTTCTCGGTCCTGAACCTGGCAAGGCATCTGGAGGTGGATCCGGAATCGGCCCCTGCGCCGGGCCAACGACCGGTTCGCGCGCCGCTACCGGCACGTGGAGCTCGAGCTCGCGCGGCTCGGGCAGCCGGCTTCGGGGGCGCCCGCCGCATTGCTCGACCGCCTGTGGGCGGAGGCCAAGGCCGAATACCCCTGATTCAGCGGTCGCCCGGGCCGTTCAGGAGGCATTCACTTGCGCCCCCCTAGATTGGCGCCGTGCCATTCAAGGAGGCGCACCATGAAACCCTCGATTCGGTCACTCGCGGCGGCTGCCGGGCTCGTCCTGGCGTCAGGTGCGGCATTCGCCGATGGGCCCATTGTCGGGACTGCGGGCGGGTACGACGACACGGACTTCGCCGACGTCGTGCGCGTGGAGCCACTGCGGCGTCAGGTCCGGGTCAGTGAACCGGTCCGGGAGTGCTGGCGGGAAACGAGCTACGCTTCCGAGGGCCCCTTTTCGTACAACCACATCGGCGGCACGCTGCTCGGCAGCGCGCTTGGCGTGGCGCTTGGGAACCAGATCGGGCACGGGCGCGGCAAGGACGTTGCACGCGTGGCCGGCGCGCTGGTCGGCGGCGCCATCGGCCACAACGTGTCGGTGGACCGGCAGCGCCAGCTGGGCGGGGCGCGTGGGCAGACCCATGAGTGCTGCGACGTGCGCTACCGCGATCGCTACGAGGAGCGCATCGACGGTTACGAGGTCACCTATGCCTATGCCGGGCGCGAGTACGTGACCCGCATGCCGTATGACCCCGGCGAGCGCATCCGCGTCCGCGTGGACGTCAGCCCCGCCGACGGCTGACGCGACCGGTCCGGGCCGCGTCCTGCGGCCCGGGCCCGCGCTTCCTCTAGAATGTCGGCATGACGTTGCACTGCAAGCTTCCCGTCGCGGCGCTCCTGCTGGCGCTCGCGGCGGCCTTCGGGCCGACGACAGACGCCGCCGCAGGCAACGGTCACCGCGACGGCGACACAAGGCAGGAGAGCAAGCGGGCGATCTCGCTGGACGAAGCCGTCGCCCGCGCCGAGCGGCGCTACAGGGCGCGTGCAGTACGCGCCGAAGAGAAGCGCCACGGCGACCGCATCGAGTACCGGATCCGGCTGCTCGCCGATGACGGACGCGTGTTCCAGGTGCGCATCGACGCAACCACCGGCCGCGAAGACTGAGACCGCGGGAGAGCCTGTCATGCGCCTCCTCGTGCTGGAAGACGAGCCTGCGCTGCGCGAGACCCTCGCGCAGCAATTCCGGGACGCAGGCTTTGCGGTCGACCTCGCGGCAGACGGGGTGGAAGGCGAGTTCGCCGGCCGTGAATACCCGGTCGACGTCGCGGTCGTGGATCTCGGCCTGCCTGGCCGGTCCGGGCTCGACGCGATCCGCGCCTGGCGCAAGGCCGGCCGGACGTTTCCCGTGCTGATCCTCACCGCGCGCGACAGCTGGCAGGAAAAGGTCACCGGTCTCGACGCCGGAGCGGACGACTACGTCACCAAGCCGTTCCGCTTCGAGGAAGTGCTGGCGCGCGTGCAGGCGCTGCTGCGCCGTTCCGGCGGCTGGTCGCAGCCGCTCATCACCTGCGGCGCCGTCGAGCTCGATACCCGCGCTCAGCAGGTGCGGGTCGCGGGTGAGCCGGTCGAGCTCACCGCGTTCGAGTACCGCCTGCTCGAGTACCTGATGCTGCGCGCCGGCCAAGTGGTCTCGAAGGCCGAGCTCACCGAGAAACTCTACGAGCAGGATTTCGAACGCGACAGCAATACCATCGAGGTCTTCATCGGCCGGCTGCGGCGCAAGCTCGACCCGGACAATCGTCACCAGCCGATCGAGACGCTGCGGGGCCGCGGCTACCGGGTCGCGCGCACCTGACCGTGGCGTCGACCGCCCCTTCGCTCCGTTCGCGACTGCTGCTCACGCTGGCCGCCCTGCTGCTGGTCGCCGCTGCCGCGGCGGCGATTGCGCTCGATTCGCTGTACCGCAACCTGGGCCAGCGCGCGCAGGAGAACGTTCTCGACGCCCAGGTAATCGCGCTCATCTCGACTGCGGAGATCGACGCCGAGGGCCGTCTCGTGCCGCAGAACCTGGCCGAGCCGCGCCTCGCCACGCCGGGTTCCGGTCTCTACGCGGAGATTCTCGGCGCACGCGGCAGCTGGCGCTCGCCCTCGGCGGTTGGCAGTGGGCTCAATCTTGCCGCCGACCCGCTGCCTGGCGAGCGACGCGTCGAGCGGGCACAGCTCGCGGATGGCACGCCGGTGCTCGGGCTGTCGCTCGGTGTGCGCTGGGAGCAGGAGGACGGGCAGGTCCGCGACTTCGTGATCCGCGCCGCGCAGAGCCTCGTGCCCTGGCAGCGCGAGTTGCTGCGGGTGCGTGCCGGCCTCGCTACCGGCTTCCTGGTGCTCGCGTTCCTGCTGCTCGGCGGCCTGGCAGTCGCGCTCGGTGTCGCGCTCGAGCCGCTGCGCCGGCTCGAGCGCGAGATCGTCGACATCGAGGCAGGCAGGCGCGAATCGCTCGGCGGCGGATGGCCGCGCGAGCTTTCCGGCGTCACCGGCAACCTCAATGCGCTGCTGGTCGGAGAGCGCAATCGGCTCGAGCGCTACCGGACCACGCTCGGCAATCTCGCCCACAGCCTCAAGACGCCGCTCGCCGCGTTGCGCGGTCTGGTCGACTGCGGCGAATCCGCACCCGCCGCGCTCGTGCCGCAACTCGACCGCATGCAGGCGATCGTCCAGCACCAGCTGAAACGGGCGGTGTTCGGCGGCAGCGGTGCGACCCTCATGGACCAGCGCGTGGCCGAGCCGCTGGAGCAGCTGCGCGCGGCGCTCGCGAAGGTGTACGCCGACAAGCGTATCGCAATCAGCGTCGCCGTCGCGCCGGGTACGGCCTATCCGGTGGATGCCGGGGACCTGCTCGAGCTCGCCGGCAATCTCATGGACAACGGCTGCAAGTACGGGCGCAACACCGTGGCGGTACGGGCGATGCCCTGGACTGCCGCAGCATGGCGCCGGCCAGGTCTCGTGCTGGAAGTCGAGGACGACGGCGCCGGCATCCCGCCCGCGGAACGCGACCGCATCCTGGAGCGTGGTGCGCGCGCCGACGAGAGCGTCGGTGGGCAGGGGATCGGGCTCGCCGTGGCGCGCGAAATAGCCTCCGTCTACGGCGGGACGCTCGAGATCGGCGCGAGCCGGCACGGCGGAGCGCTGGTCCGTGCCCGCCTGCCGGGCCGCTGATTCCTGCCGTCAGGGCTCGAGCAGGGGTCGCAGCAGGTCGATCGGCAGCGGGAACACGATGGTATTGCTGCGATCGTTCCCCAGCTCCGTCAGAGTCTGCATGTAGCGCAGCTGGATTGCCCGCGGATCCGCGCCGAGCAGCTGCGCCGCCTCGACCAGCGTCTGCGCCGCCTGCTTCTCGCCTTCGGCATGGATGACTTTCGCGCGCCGCGCCCGCTCGGCCTCGGCCTGGCGGGCCATGGCACGGATCATGGTCTCATCGAGGTCCACGTGCTTGATCTCGACATGCGAGACCTTGATGCCCCAGGCATCCGTTGAAGAGTCCAGGATCTGCTGGACGTCGGCGTTCAGCTTTTCACGCTGCGCCAGCATCTCGTCCAGTTCGTGTTGCCCGAGTACCGAACGCAGCGTCGTCTGTGCGAGCTGGCTGGTCGCCTCGAAGGCATTCGCGACCTGGATGATGGCCTTGGCAGGGTCGAGGACACGAAAGTACACGACTGCGTTGACCTTCACCGAGACGTTGTCGCGCGAGATCACGTCCTGTTTCGGCACGTCGAGCACGATCGTGCGCAGGTCCACCTTGACAATGGCCTGGATCACCGGCCACACGATGATGAGTCCGGGTCCCTTCACGCCCGCGAACCTGCCGAGAAAGAAAATCACGCCCCGCTCGTACTCCCGTAGCACCTTGACCGCGTTCATGACCAGCATCAGCAGCAGGATCGCGATCGCGCCCCAGAAAAACGGCATTTCGTTCATCGTCGACCTCCTGTCAGTCCTCGGGAGTCACATGAAGGGTCAGGCCGTCGATGCGATCGACCCGCACGCGCTGTCCGGCGCGGACCGGACGGCTCGCCACGGCATTCCAGGACTCGCCGTAAATGCGCACGCGCCCGCGCTCCGCGAATCCGGAGAGCGCCACGGCGAAGTCGCCGACCATGCTCTCCGGGCCGGTCACGACGCGGCGCCTGCGCTGGCGGACGGCGAGCCATACCGTGCCCAGCATCGCCGAACCTGCAGCCACCGCGATGCCGCCGATCAGGCCGCGGTTCAGATAGGCGCCCGGCTCGTCGGTGTCCATCAGCACGATCGAGCCGAATACGAAGGCGACCAGCCCGCCGAGGCCGAGCGCCCCGAAACTTGGCACGAAGAACTCGCCGATCATCATGCCAACGCCAAGCAGGATGAGCGCGAGGCCGGCGAAGTTCACCGACAGGACCTGCAACGCGTACAGACCGAGCAGCAGGCAGACCCCGCCCACCACACCGGGCAGGATCGCCCCGGGGTTGTAACCCTCGAATAGCAGCCCGTAGATGCCGATCAGCAGCAGGCCGTATGCCACGAGCGGATTGGCCAGCACCGTCAGCAACGCAGTGCGCCAGTTCATCTCGATGCGCTCGACGGCGATGTCCTGCGTTGCGAGCGCGCGCTTACCGGCGGGCAGCGAGACCTCCCGCCCGTCCAGCGCGCGCAGCAGGCCCGGCAAGTCGTCCGCCATCAGGTCGATGACGCCCCTCCGCAGCGCCTCGGCCGCGGTGATGCTTGCGGCCTCCGCCACCGCTGCCTGCGCGAATTCGACGTCCCGGCCGCGCATTTCCGCGATGCTGCGGATGTAGGCGACCGCGTCGTTGAGGGCCTTGCGGTCCATGGCAGTCGCCGGATCCCGGGGCTCGCGCTCGCCCTCCTTGTCAGCGCCGCCCGGGTCGCGCGGTGGCGGGCCGCTGATCGGTACCGGGCTTGCCGCACCAAGGTTCGTGCCGGGAGCCATGGCCGCCACGTGGCTGGCATACAGTATGAACGTGCCGGCGCTCGCGGCGTGGGCTCCCGGCGGCGCCACGAATGTGACCACCGGGACCGGGGAGTTGAGGATCGCCCGGATCATGTCGCGCATCGAGTCCGACAGGCCGCCCGGCGTGTCGAGCTGGAGGATCAGGAGTTCGGCGCCCGTCTCCTCGGCCCGCTCGAGTGCGCCCTCGAAGAACTCGCGCGTGGCCGGACTGATGGCATCGCTGATCTCGACCAGCACCGCGGTGCGCAGGCGTTCCGGACCGCCCGAATCCGGCGAACCGCCGTCCTGCGCGATGGCGGTGATGGCGAGCCCGCCGAGGGCCGCGGCCAGGACGCGGACCGTGAACGGGGCAGTGCGCGCGATGAACATCGACGGATTCCTGCGCGGCCGGCAGTTATCATACCCCGGACTTGCCACAAGCTGGGGGAGCGATGAAAGCCGGATTCCTGATTGCAGCATTGGCCGCGGCGACGCCCATCGCGTCATCGGCGCAGGACGCGACGCAACCCGAGATTCGCGCAGAACAGGTTGCGCCGGGGGTGCACGTGCTTTACGGCAGCGGCGGGAACATCGGCGTGTCCGCCGGGCCGGATGGCGTATTCCTGATCGACGACCAGTACGCGGTCATGACGCCGAAGATTTCCGAGGCGCTCGCGAAGCTCGCGCCGGAACCGCCGCGCTTCGTCCTCAATACCCACTGGCACGGCGACCACACCGGTGGCAACGAGAACCTCGCCGCCAAGGGCTCGCTGATCGTCGCCCACGACAACGTGCGGCGGCGGATGAGCGCCGATCAGTTCAGCAGGTTCTTCGACCGCACGACGCCTGCGTCGCCGGGCAAGGCACTGCCCGTGGTCACATTCAATGACGGTGTTTCGTTCTTCCTGAATGGCGATGAAATCCGCGGCGCCCACGTCGCCCACGCGCACACCGACGGCGACGTCTTCATCCAGTTCCGCAGTGCCAATGTGCTGCACACCGGCGACCTGGTCTTCGCTGGGCGGTATCCGTTCATCGACCTCGATTCCGGCGGTTCGGTCGACGGCGTCATTGCCGCGGTGGACCGCATGCTCGCGCTCGCGGACGACAGCACCCGGATCATCCCGGGCCACGGCGACGTGACGGACAAGGCCGGGCTCGCGGCCTACCGCGAGATGCTCGCGACCGCGAGCGGGCGCGTACGCGAGCTCGTCAAGGCAGGCAAGTCGATCGAGGAAGTCCTCGCGGCGCAGCCAAATGCCGACTACGACGAGCGGCTGTCCTGGGACTTCATCACGTCCGAGCGCTTTGCCCGCATTCTTTACCGGGACGCGACCGAGTCCCACCCGGTCAGGTGACGTCGAACTTGATGCCCTGCGCCAGCGGCAGATCGCCCCAGTAGTTGATCGTGTTCGTCTGCCGCCGCATGTAGGCCTTCCACGAGTCGGAGCCGGCCTCGCGACCGCCACCGGTGTCCTTCTCGCCGCCGAACGCGCCGCCGATTTCAGCGCCCGAGGTGCCGATGTTCACGTTTGCAATGCCGCAATCGCTCCCGGAGGCGGACAGGAATCGCTCGGCATTCTGCAGCCGGTCGGTGAAGATCGCCGAGGACAGGCCGTAATCGGTGTCGTTGTGCATGGCGATCGCTTCGTCGATCGTACGGAATGGCACCAGGTACAGGATGGGCGCGAAGGTCTCGTGCTTCACGACGGGCATGTCGTGGCGGGCGCGCACGATCGTCGGCTCGACGAAGAACCCGGCGCCGGGCAGCGCGCGTGCGCCACACACGATCTCGCCACCCTGCGCGCGGGCGTCGGCGAGCACCGATTCGTACTGGCGTACCGCGGAGGCGTCGACCAGCGGCCCCATCAGCGTCTTGGGGTCGAGTGGGTCGCCGATCCGTACCTGCCCGTAGCTCGCGGCCAGTCGGCGCTGAACCTCGTCGATCCGCGCTTCGTGCACCAGCAGCCGCCGCGTCGTCGTGCAGCGCTGGCCGGCCGTGCCGACGGCGCCGAACAGCACCGAGGGGATGACCAGGTCCAGATTCGCGGTCTCGTCGACGATGATGGCGTTGTTGCCGCCGAGCTCGAGGAGGCTCCGGCCGAGGCGGGCAGCCACGCGCTCGCCGACGCGCCGGCCGACCTGGGTCGAGCCCGTGAAGCTCACCAGCGCAACGCGCCGGTCGTCCACGAAGCGGCTCGCCAGAGCGTTGTCCGACGGGATGAAGAGCTGGAAGATCGGCGGCAGCTTCTCCGACTCGATGACCTGCTGGCAGATCTTCTGTACGGCGATGGAACAGAGCGGCGTGTAGTGCGAGGGCTTCCAGACGCACACATCCCCGCAGACCGCGGCGATGAAGGCGTTCCACGACCAGACCGCGACCGGGAAGTTGAATGCCGAGATGATGCCGACGACGCCGAGCGGGTGCCACTGCTCGTACATGCGGTGGCGCGGGCGCTCGGAGTGCATCGCGAGGCCGTAGAGCATTCGCGACTGGCCGACGGCGAAGTCGGCCATGTCGATCATCTCCTGCACCTCACCGTCGCCCTCGACCTTGATTTTGCCCATCTCGAGGCTGACGAGGCTGCCGAGCAGCCCCTTCTTCGCGCGCAGCGCCTCGCCGACCAGGCGCACGGCCTCGCCGCGGCGCGGCGCGGGCACCTCGCGCCAGGCGGCGAATGCCGCGACGGCGCTCGCCATCACGCGCTCGTAATCCGCCTGCCCCGCGGCGCGCACACGCGCAATGACCGCGCCGGTCGACGGGTTCACCGAATCGATGAGCGGCGCGTCGGCGGCAGCATGCCACTCCGAGCCGCAACACGCGCCGGGATTGACGGCCGCAAGGCCGAGGCCCGCGAGAATCCGGCCGGTCTCGCCGCCGGTCTTGTCGTGCATCGAGCAGTCGCCTGAAATCGGGTGGCGCATTCTGCCCATTCCGGAGCCCATTGGCCACCCCTTGGCGGGGCCATTTTTGCAGTGCAATCAATCCGTGTACGATGACCGCGCATATGAACGTCGCGATGGACTCCGGGGTGTGGACGCCCGACAGCTGGCAGCGGTTTCCAGCCCTGCAACAGCCGTCGTACCGCGACCCGCAGCAGCTGGCGCGCGTGCTCGGCGAGCTCGCGCGGCTGCCGCCCATCGTCGTGTCCTGGGAAGTCGACCAGCTGCGCGACGAACTCGCGGCGGCGCAGCGCGGCGAACGCTTCCTGCTGCAGGGCGGGGACTGTGCCGAGGGTTTCACGGACTGCGACTCCGACACCATCGCCCGCAAGCTCAAGATCCTCCTGCAGATGAGCGTCGTGCTGCTGCACGGCCTGAAGAAGCCCGTGATCCGCGTCGGACGCTTCGCGGGCCAGTTCGCGAAGCCGCGCTCCGCCGACATGGAGACCCGGGACGGCACGACGCTGCCGTCTTACCGCGGCGACCTCGTCAACCGCGCGGCGTTCACGGCGACGGACCGGGAGCCCGACCCGGAACTGCTGCTGCGCGGCTACGAGCGGGCCGCGCTGACCCTGAACTTCGTGCGTGCCCTGGTCGACGGCGGCTTCGCGGACATGCACCACCCGGAATACTGGGACCTCGGCTTCCTGCAGCACGCGAGGCTGCGTGACGGCTACCGCAAGATCATCGACTCGATATCGGATTCGCTCGACTTCTACGCGGCGATCTCGGGTTCTCCGGTCCACGAGGCGACCCAGGCGCGCTTCTACGCCAGCCATGAAGGACTGCACCTGCTCTACGAGCAGGCGCAGACGCGCTACCTCAAGCGGCGCCAGCGCTGGTACAACCTGTCGACCCACCTGCCGTGGATTGGCCTGCGCACCTCGCAGCCCGACGGCGCGCACGTCGAGTACTTCCGCGGGATCGCCAATCCGGTCGCAGTCAAGGTGGGCGAGGGCACCGACCCCGAGACGCTGCGCGGACTGATCCGGGTCCTGAACCCGGATGACGAGCCGGGCCGGCTGACGTTGATTCACCGCTTCGGCGCAAAGCGCATCGACGCCGCGCTGCCCGCCATGATCCGCGCGGTGCGCGACAGCGGACGGAAAGTCCTGTGGGTCTGCGATCCGATGCATGGCAACACCGAGACGACAGCGCTGGGCATCAAGACGCGGCGCTTCGAGAGCATCCTCGCGGAGGTCGAGTCGGCGTTCCGGATTCACGAGGAGTCGGGTTCGATCCTGGGGGGCGTGCACTTCGAGCTGACCGGCGACGACGTCACCGAATGCACGGGCGGCGCCCGTGGACTGACTGACGCCGACCTGGCGCGCGCCTACCACACGGCTGTCGATCCGCGGCTCAACTACGAACAGGCCCTGGAGCTCGCCATGCAGATCGCGCGCCAACGGCCGCGGCGATGATCGCGGGACCCGGGCCGGCCGCAGCTCCGCCGCCAGAGTGGCGGGAAATCCTGACACCGGGGGCGATCGGCTTCGTGAACGGCATGGTCGAGCGGTTCTCCGAGGAGCGTCTGGCGCTGCTCGCGCGCCGCAACGCCCGGCAGCAGCGCTTCGACGCGGGCGAGCTGCCGGAATTCCCGGAAGAGACACGCGCGCTGCGCGAATCCGACTGGCGCGTGGGCGCCATTCCCGCGGACCTGCTCGATCGGCGCGTCGAAATCACCGGCCCGCCGGAGCGCAAGATGGTGATCAACGCGCTCAATTCTGGCGCGAGCGTCTTCATGGCGGACTTCGAGGACTCTTTGTGCCCCACCTGGAGCAATCTCATCGAAGGCCAGGCGAATCTCATGGGCGCGGTACGGCGCACGCTCACGCTCACCACGGCCGAGGGAAAGCAGTATCGCCTCGCCGACCGAACCGCCGTGCTCGTGGTGCGGCCGCGCGGTTGGCACCTGCCCGAAAAACACTGGCTGCATGGCGCGGAGCCGATCGCCGGCGCGTTCATGGACTTCGGCCTGTACCTGTATCACAACGCCGTGGAGTTGCTGCGGCGCGGCACGGGGCCGTACTACTACCTGCCGAAGCTCGAGGACCGGTTCGAGGCGCGGCTGTGGGCCCGCATCATCGAACACGCGGAGGCCGCGCTCGGACTGCCGCGCGGCACGGTCAAAGTCACGGTCCTGATCGAGACCATCACGGCCGCGTTCGAAATCGACGAGATCCTCTGGGAGCTGCGTGACTGGATCGTCGGGCTCAATTGCGGTCGCTGGGACTACATCTTCAGTTTCATAAAGAGGTTCGGCCACCGACCGGAGTTCGTGCTTCCGGACCGCGGCTCGGTGACGATGACTTCGAATTTCCTGCGCTCGTACTCCCTGCTCGTGATCCAGCGCTGCCACCGGCGCGGTGCATTCGCGATAGGCGGCATGGCGGCGCAGATCCCGATCAGGAGCGACCCCGACGCCAACGACCGGGCGCTGGCGCGCGTGCGCGCCGACAAGGAACGCGAGGCGGGTGACGGCCACGACGGCACCTGGGTCGCGCATCCCGGCCTCGTTTCCGTGGCGCGTGAGGTCTTCGACCGCCTGATGCCGGGCCCGAACAATCTCGACCGCCTGCGCGAGGACGTTGCGGTGACAGCCGCGGACCTGCTGCGGGTGCCGGACGGACGCATCACCCGCGCCGGACTCGTGAACAACATCGACGTCGGCATCCGCTACCTCGCCGCCTGGCTCGGCGGCAATGGCTGCGTGCCGATCCACCACCTGATGGAGGACGCGGCGACCGCGGAAATCTCACGCGCGCAGCTCTGGCAGTGGGTGCGACATAATGCCCCGCTCGAGGATGGGACGCGGGTCACGCTTGCCCGGGTGCGGGAGGAGGCAAAGTCGGTAATGGCAGAAATCCGGCGCGAGACCGGCGAAGACGCCTGGGGGCAGGGACACTATGAACGCGCATTCCGGCATCTCGACCGGCTGACGTCGGCGCCGGTCTTCGAGCCGTTCCTGACGCTGAATGCCTATGAAGACATCGACTGAACTGGAGCCTGCATGAACCTGTTGACCGCCGCACAGATCGAAAGCAGCTGGAAAGACAGCCCGCGCTGGAAGGGCGTCGAGCGCGGGTACGCCGCGGCCGACGTCGCGCGGCTGCGCGGCACGGTGCACGTGGAACATTCACTCGCCCGCCTTGGCGCGGAGAAGCTCTGGCGCTACCTGCACGAGCTGCCGTTCGTGAACGCGCTCGGCGCGCTGACCGGCAACCAGGCCATGCAGCAGGTGCGCGCGGGCCTCAAGGCCATCTACCTGTCCGGCTGGCAGGTGGCGGGCGACGCCAACAATGCGGGCGAGATGTACCCCGACCAGTCCCTGTACCCGGCCGATTCCGTGCCGTCGGTCGTGCGCAGGATCAACAACACGCTGCTGCGCGCAGACCAGATCTGCCATGCCGAGGGCAACGACAAGGTCGACTGGCTGCAGCCGATCGTCGCGGACGCCGAGGCCGGCTTCGGCGGCGTGCTGAACGCCTTCGAGCTCATGAAGGCGATGATCGACGCGGGCGCCGCCGGCGTGCATTTCGAAGACCAGCTCTCGAGCGCCAAGAAGTGCGGCCACATGGGCGGCAAGGTCCTGGTGCCCACGGCGGAGGCGGTCAGCAAGCTGGTCGCCGCGCGCCTCGCGGCGGACGTCTGCGGCGTGCCGACGATCCTGGTCGCGCGCACCGACGCCGAGTCGGCGACGCTGCTCACCTCCGACGTCGACGAACGCGACCACGCGTTCATCGCCTCGAAGCAGCGCACCAGCGAGGGATTCTTCCCGGTCAAGGCCGGCATCCCGCAGGCGATCGCGCGCGGGCTTACCTACGCGCCGTACGCCGACCTGGTCTGGTGCGAAACGGGCACCCCCGACCTGCACGAGGCCAGAGAATTCGCCGAAGGCATCCACCTTGAATACCCGGGGAAGCTCCTCGCCTACAACTGCTCGCCGTCCTTCAACTGGAAGAAGAAGCTCGACGACGCCACGATCGCGAAGTTCCAGCGCGAGCTCGGGGCGATGGGCTACAAGTTCCAGTTCATCACGCTTGCCGGCTTCCACGCGCTCAACTTCTCGATGTACGAGCTGGCGCGCAGCTACAAGGACGCGCAGATGAGCGCCTACGTCGCGCTGCAGCAGGCCGAGTTCGCGGCCGAGGCGACGGGCTATACCGCGACCAAGCACCAGCGCGAAGTCGGCGCCGGCTACTTCGACGACGTGACGCAGACCGTGACCGGCGGGACCTCGTCCATCACGGCGATGCACGGCTCCACGGAGGAGGCGCAGTTCAAGGCGCGCTGATCCGGGCCGCGCCATGGCCCCGTGAGTCAATTCGACGCAAAGGAATTCGTCAAGCGGCTGCCCGCCAGGCCGGGCGTTTACCGGATGCTCGACGCCGACGGGAAGATCCTCTACGTCGGCAAGGCGCGCAGCTTGCGCGCGCGCGTGGGCAGCTACTTTCGTCCCGACCAGCTGCAGCCCAAGGTCCAGGCGCTGGCGCGAGCCATTGCGGGCATCGAGGTCACGGTCACGAACTCCGAGACCGAGGCCCTGCTCCTCGAGCACAACCTCATCAAGCGCCACCGGCCGCGATTCAATGTCATCCTGCGCGACGACAAGAGCTTCCCCTACGTGCACCTTTCGGCGCACGAGTTTCCCCGGCTTGCCTTCTACCGCGGAACGCGCAAGCTCCCAGGGCGGCTGTACGGCCCGTATCCGTCTGCGGGCGCGGTCCACGATGCGCTCAACCAGCTGCACAAGCTGTTCCGGCTGCGCAGCTGCAAGGACACCTACTTCGCGAATCGCTCGCGGCCCTGCCTCGAGTACCAGATCGGCCGTTGCTCGGCGCCCTGTACCGGACTCATCGCTGCGGATGCCTACGCGCGCGATGTCGAGTCGGCAGCTCTGGTGCTCGAGGGGCGGACGCGCGACGCGACCGTGCGGCTCGGCCAGGACATGGAACGAGCCGCGGAGCGGCTCGATTACGAGCGCGCGGCGATGCTGCGCGACCAGCTCGCGGCGCTGACCGGTGTTCAGGCGCGGCAGGTCGTGACGCGGACCCGCGCGGGCGCCGACACCGACGTGCTTGCCGTCGCGGAGGAGGGTGGCGCGTTCTGCGTGGCGCTGATGTTCGTGCGCGGCGGCCAGGTGCTCGGCACCTCGACATTCCTCCTGCGCGCGCCGATCGGCGAGGCGCCGGACGTGCTCTCCGCCTTCCTTGCGCAGCACTATCTCGAGCGCGACGCGCCGCCGCGGATCTACCTGTCACACGCGGTCGAGGATGCAGACGCGCTCGCGGCCTCGCTCGGCGCCCGCGCCGGCCGCAAGGTCCGCATCGCGGTCGCGCGGCGCGGCTACCCCCAGCGCTGGGTCGAGCTCGCAGGTCAGAACGCCGCCAACGCCCTGCGCATGCGCGAGGCTTCAGGTGCGCGCCTCGACCAGCAATATGAGGAGCTTGGGCGGTTTTTCGGGCTCGCCACTCCGATCCAGCGCATCGAATGCCTCGACGTCAGCCACACGCAGGGCGAGGCGGCCAACGCCTCCTGCGTGGTGTACGGCCGTGCCGGCCCGATCAAGGCGGATTACCGGCGCTACAACATCGCGGGCGTCGCAGGCGGCGATGACTACGGCGCGCTGCGCCAGGCGCTCGAGCGGCGCTACCGGAGGCGCCAGCAGGAATCTGAGGTGCTGCCCGACGTGCTGCTGATCGACGGCGGACCGGCGCAGCTCGCGCAGGCGATCGACGTGCTCGCGGCACTCGGGATCCGCTTGCCGGCGGTCGCCGGCGTCGCGAAGGGCGCCGACCGTCGCGCCGGTCAGGAGCGCATTTTCTTGGCCGGCCGGAAACCGCCCTCTATACTGCCGCCGGACTCGAAGGCGCTGCACCTGATCCAGCGCGTGCGCGACGAGGCGCACCGATTCGCGATCAGCGGGCACCGGCGCAAGCGCGCACGGTCGCGCCAGACCTCGATGCTGGAAGCTATCGGGGGGCTCGGCCCGGCGCGCCGGCGCGCGCTGTTGCGGCACTTCGGCGGCCTGCAGGGCATGCTGCGCGCCGGCATCGAGGACCTCGCGCACGCGCCGGGCATCGGGACTGCGCTGGCGCAGGCCATCTACGAGCATCTGCATCCGGGAGCAGGATGAGCGGGCCGTACACGATTCCAAACCTGCTGACGGGCCTCCGGATTGCGCTGCTCCCGGTGATCGTCGTGCTGTTTTATCTTCCGTATCACTGGTCCGACATCGCGAGCGGTCTCCTGTTTGCGGTCGTGGGCATCACGGACGCATTCGACGGTTACTTGGCGCGCAAGCTCGGCCAGGTGTCGCCGCTCGGGGCATTCCTGGACCCGGTGGCCGACAAGCTGATCGTCGTCACGGCGCTGGTGCTGATCGTCAGCAAGGATCCCGTCTGGTACGTGACCCTGACGGCGGCGGTGATCATCGGCCGCGAGATCGCGATTTCGGCGCTGCGCGAGTGGATGTCCGAGATCGGCGCACGGCACAAGATGCAGGTGTCCGGAGTGGCGAAGTTCAAGACCATCGTGCAGATCACGGGCCTGTCGATGATGCTGTTCCGGGAAGACCTCCTCGGTCTGCCGATCTACGACATCGGCCTCGTGCTGACGGTGCTGGCGGCGGTCCTGACGCTCTGGTCGTTGGTCACCTACGTCGTGGCGGCCGGGCCGGAATTGCGCGGCAACCGGGGAACTTGACACTCCGGGGCACCCTCCTAGAATGTCGCGTTCGATTGCGCTGCCGCGGGAATAGCTCAGTTGGTAGAGCGCAACCTTGCCAAGGTTGAGGTCGCGAGTTCGAGCCTCGTTTCCCGCTCCAGATTTCACGCAGACCCCGGAGCCCCGATCCGGGGTTTCGTGTCTGATGCCCCCGAAGGCTAGGTGGCAGAGTGGTCATGCAGCGGCCTGCAAAGCCGTGTACGCCGGTTCGATTCCGACCCTAGCCTCCATTCGAGCCAGCCCCGATCGCGCAAGGAAAGGGCCATGGCAGCTACAGCATTGACTACGGCGGCTGGACCTTCCCACCGTTTCTATGTCGCCATGGCCGTGACCTGCGCGGTCATCGCGTTCCTCGGCTTCACGCCCAGCTACTGGGCCCCGCTCGCCGCCGGCGGCATCGACTAGGCCCCGATCGTTCATTTTCACGCGCTGCTGTTCTCGGCCTGGTCGCTGTTCTTCATCCTGCAAGCGACGCTGATCGCGAATGGCCGCTTCGCGCATCACCGGGCTCTAGGCCTTGCAGGCATCTCGCTCGCAACCGCGATGCTGCTCGTGGGTCTCGCGACCGCGATTCATTCGACGAACGTGCAGATCGCAGCGGGAATGGCAGAGCGGGCGCGCGGCTTCCTGATCGTGCCGGTCATCACGATCCTGTTCTTTGCAGCCGTCATGGCCGTGGCGATCGCTAACCGGCGCCGGCCGGAAGTTCACAAGCGGCTGATCGTTCTCGCGAGCGTCGCCATCCTCATGGCGGCCGTCGCGCGCCTGCTGCGTCTCGCATTGACCAAGGCCGGGCCGCTGACCGGCCCGCCGCCCATCGAGTTCAGCGCCCTGCCATCACTCGCGACCGACCTCTTGATCGTCGCGGCGATCATTCACGACTGGCGTACGCGTGGCCGCCCGCATCCGGTTTACCTGGTCGGTGGCGGACTCTGACTCGCCATCCAGTTTGGCCGCATCCCCATCTCGAAGACGCCGCAGTGGCATGCGATCGCGAATTGGCTGACGGCCTTCACAGTCTAGTGACATGACGTCCTCACTGGCGCCGAGCGGCAACCTCAGCGAACACGGTCGCTTGCGGATGTCATGACCGAGCGGCTAGCCTCTGAGGACCGCGCAATCCTCGCCCCGGTGGCGGAATGGCAGACGCAACGGACTTAAAATCCGTTGGCCGCAAGGCCGTGCTGGTTCGACTCCAGCCCGGGGCACCATTCGTCGGGCGCAGTGTCGCGACACATGTCGCTGCCGATCCTGACCCCGCGAGGGGCCTGATCCGGGGCAGTCTGATATAGTCCGCCCGACTTCAAACTTGGGCCGATATTCGCATTGCAAGCATCTAATTTATCGGGACTTTCCGCGCGCGGCATCGAGTTCTGGCGAGGCGACCGGCGGGTGCTTGCCGGCGTGTCGCTGGAGCTCGGTGCCGGTGAATGCCTGCACGTTCTCGGGCCCAACGGAGCGGGCAAGACGACGCTGCTGCGCGTCGTCGCCGGTCTGCTCACGCCGGAGAAAGGCACGGTGGAGTGGGGTGGGTATCCGACGCATGCCGACCGCGACGCGTGGTGCGCGAGCTTCAGCTACCTCGCGCACAGCGACGGCCTCAAGCCCGAACTAACGGCGCGCGAGAACTTGGCGTTCGACGTGGGTATGCGCCATGCGGTGAGCGACGCCGAAATCGCACGGGTCCTCGATGAGGTCAGCCTCGCAAGCTCCCGATCGCTGCCTGCGGGCACGCTGTCCGCCGGGCAGCGCCGGCGCCTTGCGATCGCGCGCGTCATGCTGGCCGCGGCGCCCTTGTGGATCCTCGACGAGCCGCACACGAATCTGGACACCGCCGGAACGGAACTGGTCTCCCGGGTGATCGGCCGCCACCTCGATGGCGGCGGCGCCGCGTTGATCGCGGCTCACCAGCCGCCCGCGATCCGTAACCATGTGCCCAGGCGGCTGGAGCTCGCATGACGGCGCCGACCGGCGCGCTGGCTGCCGCCGTCCTGGCGTTCCGGCGCGACCTCCTGCTCGCCATGCGCCACTGGGGCCAGGTCGCCCAGCCACTTGTGTTCTTCGTGATGGTGACGACGCTGTTTCCCCTCGCGCTCGGGCCGGAGCTCGGGCAGCTGCGGGAAATTGCGGCCGGCACGCTCTGGGTCGCCGCGCTGCTGGCGTCGTTGCTCGGGCTCGAGCTCCTGTTTCGCACCGATCACGCCGACGGCTCGCTCGAGCAGCTGCTGCTCTCCGGGCAGCCGCTCGCGGTTCTCGCCCTTGCCAAGGGACTCGCGCACTGGACTGTCTGCGGCCTGCCGCTCGTGCTGCTGGCGCCGCTCGTCGCCGTCAGCCTCGGCGTGCCCATCGAAGCCAATGGCGCAATCCTGTTGTCGCTCGGACTCGGCACGGGAATCCTGAGCGCGCTCGGCGCCATCGGTTCGGCCCTCACGCTGGGACTGCGACGGGGCAGCCTGCTGCTCGGGCTGCTGGTCCTGCCGCTCGCCATGCCGGCGCTCATCTTCGGCGCGCGGGCGATTGACCTGGCGATCCACGGAGACAGCGCCTGCGGGCCTTTGCTGCTGCTTTCTGCGATGCTGGTATTGTGCGTGACGCTGGCGCCGCCGGCCGTCGCGGCCGCCTTGAGGATCAGCAGCGAGTGAGCCGATGAACTGGATCTGGTTTCACAAGCTCGCGTCGCCGCCGCATGCCTACGGCATCGCGGGGCGCCTGGCGCCGTGGTTTGGCTGGCCGGCGGGAATGCTGATCCTCGCGGGGCTGTATGGCGGGCTCGTCCTCGCGCCGGCGGACTACCAGCAGGGCGACGCATTCCGCATCGTCTACGTGCACGCGCCGAGCGCCTGGCTGTCGATGCTCGTGTACGCGACCATGGCGGTCGCTGCGGCGGTCGGACTCGTCTGGCGCATCAAGCTGGCGCATGCCGTGGCCGCGGCCGCGGCGCCGATCGGCGCAACATTCACGGCGCTTGCGCTCGCGACCGGCGCGATCTGGGGCAAGCCGATGTGGGGCACCTGGTGGGTCTGGGACGCGCGGCTGACCTCGGAGCTGATCCTGCTGTTCCTCTATGCCGGCGTCATCGCGCTGCGCGCATCGATCGACGACCGCGATCGCGCGGATCGCGCCTCGGCGGTGCTCGCGATCGTCGGTGTCGTGAACCTTCCGATCATTCATTACTCCGTGTACTGGTGGAATACGCTGCACCAGCCCGCGACGCTCACGAAGCTCGGCAAGCCCTCCATGGCGGGCGACATGCTGTGGCCCTTGCTGGCCATGCTGCTCGGCTTCACGCTCTACTTCGGTGCGGTGCTGCTGGTGAGGCTGCGGGCCGAGATCCTGCGCCGCGAGCGCGATGCCGCCTGGCTGAGGGCGGAGCTGGCGTGATGAGCGAATTCCTCGCCATGGGCGGCTACGGTGCCTTCGTCTGGCCCTGCTTCGCGCTGGCTGCCGTGGTGCTCGCCTGGAATGTGCGTTCGGCGCGGCGCCAGCTTGCGCTCGCCCGCGAGCAGGCGTTGCGGCGCGCCGCCGCGCCGGATCGCGCATGACGCCGCGGCGCAAGCGGCTGCTGGCCGTGATCGCGATCGTCGCGGGCGTCGGCGCCGCGACGGCGCTCGCGATGTTCGCGTTCCGCGACAACCTGCTCTATTTCTACAATCCGTCACAGGTGCTGGCGGGCGATGCGCCGAGCGGGCGCACGTTCCGCATCGGCGGCATGGTGACGCAGGGCAGCGTCCAGCGCACGCCGGGGACGCTCGAGGTGCGCTTCGTCGTCACCGATTTCCGGCATTCCGTGCCGGTGCGTTACGAGGGACTCCTGCCCGACCTGTTCCGGGAAGGGCAGGGCGTTATCGCCCATGGCCGTCTGAACGGCGGCGGCGATTTCGTCGCAGATGAAGTACTCGCCAAGCACGACGAGAACTACATGCCGCCGGAAGTCGCGGAGTCGCTGCACCCGCCCACCCCGGCGCAGGCAGCCGAATGATCCCGGAACTCGGCCATTTCGCGCTGATCGTCGCGCTGCTGCTGTCGATCGCGCAGGCCGTGTTCGGACTCGGCGGCGCAGCGCGTGCCAACGGTGCCTGGCTTGCGGCGGCGCGCTCGGCGGTCGTCGGCCAGTTCGTGTTCGTCGCGCTCGCTTTCGCCGCCCTGAGCTGGGCATTCGTAGAGCGCGATTTCTCGGTGCTCTACGTCGCCACCAATTCGCACTCCGAGCTGCCGCTGTTCTACCGGATTGCGGCCGTCTGGGGCGCACACGAGGGCTCGCTGCTCCTGTGGGCCCTGTGCCTCGCGGGCTGGACGCTGGCCGTCACCGCCGCGAGCAGCTCGCTCGAGGGGCCCTTCCGCGGCCGGGTCATCGGCATCCTCGCGCTCATCAGCATCGGCTTTCAGCTGTTCATGCTCGCCACCTCGAATCCCTTTGAACGACTCGTGCCGGCCGCGGTGGAAGGCCGTGACCTGAACCCGCTGTTGCAGGACTTCGCACTCGCCGTGCACCCCCCGATCCTGTACCTCGGTTACGTCGGCTTTGCGGTCGCATTCGCGTTCGCCTATGCGACGCTGCTGGAAGGCCGGCTCGACGCCGCCTGGGCGCGCTGGACGCGTCCTTGGACGCTGGCCGCGTGGCTGTTCCTGACCGTCGGGATCGCGCTTGGCAGCTGGTGGGCGTACTACGAGCTTGGCTGGGGCGGCTGGTGGTTCTGGGACCCGGTCGAGAATGCGTCCTTCATGCCGTGGCTCGCGGGCACGGCGCTGATCCACTCGCTGGCAGTTACCGAGAAGCGCGGCCTGTTCAAGAGCTGGACGCTGCTGCTCGCCGTCACGGCCTTTTCGCTGTCGCTGCTTGGTACCTTCCTGGTGCGCTCGGGCATCCTGATTTCAGTGCACGCATTCGCGACCGATCCCGCGCGCGGCGCCTTCATCCTCGCCTTCCTCAGCGCGGTAATAGGCGGTGCGCTCCTGCTCTACGCCTGGCGCGCGCCGCGCCTCAAGTCCTCGGCGGCGTTCGAGATGACGTCCCGCGAAAGCTTCCTGCTCGCCAATAACGCGTTGCTCGTCGCGGCGCTCTGCCTGGTCCTGCTCGGCACGCTGTACCCGCTGTTCATGGACGCTCTCGAGCTCGGCAAGGTCACCGTGGGTCCGCCCTGGTTCAACCTGATGTTCCTCGTGCCGATGCTGCCGCTCGCCGCGCTGCTCGGCGTCGGCATGCACGCAGCCTGGAAGCGCGGCCTGCTCGGCACGATGAAGGCGCGGCTCTGGATCGCCGCGGTCGCCGCGCTCGCGGGCGCGATCCTGATCGGCGCCGCGGCATACGCGGACCTGCGGCCGATGACGACCCTGGGCTTCGCGCTCGCATTGTGGGTGATGCTGTCGTCGCTCCTGATTCCGGTGGCACGCATACGCGCGCGTCAGACGCTGCCGGCCGCCACGCTCGGCATGGTGGTCGCGCACTTCGGGTTCGGTCTTGCGACGTTCGGCATCACGGGCGTGCAGTCCTTCAAGATCGAGAAGGACTTCGCGCTCGGCATCGGCGACACCGCGAGCCTCGGCGGATATGACTTCCGCCTGACGGCGCTGCGCGACGTCCAGGGTCCTAACTTCGCCGGCGTCGAGGCCGATATCGTTGTTTCCCGGGATGCTGAACGAGTGACCGTGCTTCGCCCGCAGAAGCGCGCCTACAACTCGGGCGGCAACCCGATGACCGAGGCTGGCATCGAGGTTGGTCCGGCGCGCGACCTTTTTGCAGCTCTCGGCGACGACCTCGGCCAGGGCCGCTGGAGCGTGCGCCTGCAATACAAGCCGCTCATCCGCTATATCTGGCTGGGCGCGATATTCATTGCACTCGGCGGGGCGATTGCGGCCTTTGATCGACGCTATCGCTTTCGCGCGCAGGCTCAGGCCACCGAGGGAACGGCCGTGGCCGCGCCATGAAGTTGCCGCTACGCTTCCTGGCGCCAGCACTGGCCTTTGCGGTACTCGTCGGTTTCTTCATCGCAGGCCTGAAGCGTGACCCCGGGGAAATCCCGTCACCCCTGATCGACAAGCCGGTGCCGGCTTTTTCCCTGGAATCGCTCGGCGATCCCGCATGGCGAGTCGGGTCCGCGGACCTGGCCGGGCGGCCGTGGCTCCTGAATGTCTGGGCCACCTGGTGCGCCGGTTGCCGCCAGGAGCACGATGCGCTGATGTCGATCGCGCGGGAGGGCCGCGTGCCGATCATGGGCCTCAACTGGCGTGATGACCGCACGCTCGCGCTGCGCTGGCTCGCGCAGCTCGGCAATCCGTACGTTTCCGTTGCCTTTGATCCGGAGGGGCGCGTGGCCATCGACTGGGGCGTGTACGGCGCGCCGGAAACCTTCCTGATCGACGCGACCGGTCGCGTGGTCAAGAAGCACATCGGTCCGATAAACCTCGATGTCTGGCAGCGCGAGTTCCTGCCGCTGCTGCCGGCGGGTGAGGGCGGGCCGTGATCCGCATCGCGGCGCTGCTGGCCTGCCTCGCGCTGTCCCCGCTCGCGGTCGCCGTCGATACGGGACAACGATTCGAGGATCCCGGGATGCAGGCGCGCTATGAGCGCCTGATCCGCGACCTGCGCTGCCTCGTGTGCCGCAGCGAGAGCATCGCCGACTCGAACGCGACGCTGGCTGCGGACCTGCGCCGCGAGGTCGAGGCGCTGATCCGCGCCGGCCGCAGCGATGAGGAGATCTACGCGTTCATGACCGAGCGCTACGGGGACTTCATCCTGCTCAGGCCGCCGGTCGCCCCACGCACCTGGCTGCTGTGGGCCGCGCCCGCGCTGTTCCTGGCTGGCGGGTTCGCCGTCGTGCTGGTCGTCATTCGCCGTCGCGCCCGCATCGGGCTCGCGAATGCCGCCGCGCTCGAGGAGGAGCCTGACCGCCCGTGACGCTTTTCGCGGTGATTGCAGCGCTGTTCCTCGCCGCCGCCATCGGCTTGCTGGCGTGGCCCCTGGTTCGTCTCGGCTCGCGTGCCGCGACAGTGGCTGTCGCGATCGCGCTGCCGGCCGCGGCGATACTCATCTACCTGCAGGCGAGCAACTGGGAGTGGGACGCGCCGCCGCCCGCGACCGGAATCGCCGCACCCGACCTGCAAAGCGCCGTCGAGCAGCTGCAGATCAAGCTCACGCAGCAGCCGGAAGACGTCGAAAGCTGGAAACTCCTCGGTCGCTCGGCCACGGTGCTCGGCAACTTCACGCTCGCACGGGATGCTTTCGGTGAGGCCTACAAACGCGGCGAAGCACGCGACGCCGAGGCGATCGTCGGATATGCCGAGTCCCGCGTGCTGGTCGATGAAAGCGAGATCGACGGGCAGGCGGCTGAGCTGTTCGAGCAGGCGCTCGCTCTCGCCCCGGACAACCCGCGCGCGCTCTGGTACGGCGGAATCACGGCCTTCAGGCGCGGGAACCTCGCGCTCGCCCGCGAGCGCTGGGTCGAGTTGCAGAACCACGATCTCCCGCCGGAGCTGCGCCAGGTGCTGGCCGAGCAGCTCGCGCAGCTCGACGGCCGGGAAGGGACGCAGGCCACGCCCGTGCAGTCGCCGGCGGCAGCGGGCGGCGGCGAAATCTCGATTGCGCTCGACGCGGGCCTCGCCGCGCGCGTGCCGCTGAATGCAACGCTGTTCGTCATCGCGCGGCGCACCGAGGGCGGACCGCCGCTTGCGGTCCAGCGACGCAGTGCCGGTGACTGGCCGGTCACCGTCCGCCTGAGCGACGCGGACGCCATGTTGCCCGGCACCCGGCTTGCGGGCAGCGGACCGCTCAAGCTCATCGCACGCGTCTCTGCGAGCCGCCAGCCGATGGCGGCCAGCGGCGACCTGTACGGCGAGGTCGGTTATGATTTCGCCTCGGCCCATCCGGCGAGCATCACGATAGACCGGATCGTCCCGTAGTCAGCGGCCGGAGGAGCGCCATGGGGCCGGCCGTAGTCAGCTACCGCTTCCAGCGTCTGCCTTCCGTGTTCCGGTATTTTCCGCGCGCGGTTTTCGGGCGTCGCCACGCGCTCGTGCCGCCTGGCCGTGGCGTACCTCGCCTGGAGGGAAGTGTCGCGACCGTGCGGGTCTCCCGCGGCCACCTCGCGCGCTACCGGGACGTCTGCGGTTTCCCGGACGACGGCTGCCTGCCGGTCACCTACCCGCACGTGCTCGCAATGCCGCTGCAGTTCGCGATCCTGACGCATCCGCGCTTCGTCGTGCGGCTGATGGGCCTGATCCACGTCGCGAACGATATCGAGCTGGCGCGGGCGCTGCCGGCCGGCGGAACCTACGGTCTGCGCAGCTGGATCGAAGGATATTGCGACTCGGAACGCGGCCAGGAGTTCGACCTGTACACGTCGCTCGAAGACGGGAGCGGTACCGCCTGGCTCGAGAAGACCACACTGCTGGCGCGGCGTGCCGCCACGACCAGGCCTGCCTCGCGCGGCGCGCGCCAGGCATTGCGGTACGAAAAACCCGCGCCAGACGATCGGCCGGCAGCCGTGGACATCGACGTGCCGCGCTCGCTTGGCCGCCGCTACGGCTGGCTTTCGGGCGACCTCAATCCGATCCATCTGGCGGATCGCGGAGCGAGGCTGTTCGGATTCGAGCGCGCGGTCGCGCACGACATGTGGTCCATGGCGCGCGCGTTCGCGGCACTCGGCCCAGCTCGGCTCGCGCCGCCCGTGCGGGCGCAGGTGTCGTTCAAGTTCCCGCTCTTCATGCCGGCAGTCGCGCGGCTCGAGCATTGGTCGAAGGACGGCCGCGAGGTGTTCGTGCTGAAGGACGACGACAGCGGCCGCCCGCACCTCGCGGGCTCGACGCGCCGCGCCTGAGGCGGACGCGGTGACCCTGGTCCGCAAGTTCCTTGGCGCGCGGGCGGGCGAGGAAGGCGCCGTCGCGCTCGCATTCGCCTACTTCTTCATGCTGATGTGCTCGTATTACCTGCTGCGGCCGCTGCGGGACGCGATGGCGATCGAGGCCGGCCTCGAGAACCTGCCCTGGCTGTACGTCGGGACATTCGCGGTGACGCTTGTCCTCTCGCCCGGCTTCGCCGCGCTGGTCGCGCGCGTGCGCAAGACGCTGCTGCTGCCGCTGACCCACGGGTTCTTCGCGGCGAACCTGCTGGTGTTCTACCTGCTGTTCAAGCTCGTTCCCGACGCGCGCCTGCTCGCCGCCGCGTTCTTCATCTGGGTCTCGGCCTTTAACATGTTCGTGGTTTCCGTGTTCTGGAGCTTCATGGCCGACGTGTTCCGCGACGAGGAGGCGAAGCGCCTGTTCGGCCCGATTGCGGCGGGGGGCGGAACCGGTGCAATCCTCGGACCGCTTCTCATGCAGTACCTGACCCCGCGAATCGGCGTTGACGCCGTGGTCGGCCTGTCGATGCTGTTCCTGCTCGGCACGCTGCCCTGCATCCGCGGTCTCTCGCGCTGGGCGGAGCGCCGGCACGGCCGATTCCTGCTGGACCCGCAGGCGCGGATCGGCGGTGGCGTCCTGACCGGCCTGCTGCTGGTCGCGCGCTCGCCGTACCTCATGGGGATCACGGCGGTCATCCTGATCAGTTCGACGGCTGCCGCCTTCATGTACAACGAACACCTGCGCTTCGTCGAGGCGGGCTACCCGGACCTCGGCAGCCGCGGGCAGTTCCTCGGCCGGATCGAATTCGCCGTGAGCCTCACGTCATGGTTGTTCCAGGGCGTCGTCGTCGGCTGGCTGATCCGTCGCTTCGATGTGCGCGGTGCGCTCGTCGCCGTGCCGATCGCCGCGCTCGCTTCGTTCCTGGCGCTGGCCGCGGCGCCGGTGCTGCTGGTACTTGCGGCGGGGCAGGTGCTGCGCCGCGCCGGCGAATACGGCATCGCAAAGCCGAGCCGCGAGGTGCTGTTCACGGTCGTCGATGCCGAGACCAAGTACAAGGCCAAGAACTTCATCGACACGGTGCTGCAGCGGGCCGGCGACCTGGTCGGCGTATGGCTATTCGCGGTACTGCACGCCGCGGGGGTCGGCCTGGTCGGTCACGCCTGGATTTGTGCCGCATTGATGATTCCGGCAACTGCCATCGCCCTGCGGCTCGGTCGCGCCTTCGAGCGGCGCCAGGACGGCACTTCGCCGCCCGCCACCGGTCCAATCCCGGGGCACATGAAGGGAGGAGGGCATGAAGCACTCCGACGACCCAAGGCCGCGGCTCACGCGACGCGCGGCTCTGGCGTTGCTTGCCGCCTGCGCCGCCCCGCGGCTCACGGCCGCAGCGAGCCGATCCTGCGTGCGATACCGCGCACCGGCGAGCAGTTGCCCGTCTTGGGGCTCGGCACGTGGCAGGTGTTGGACGTGCCGGCTGCCGGCAGCGAGTTCGAAGCCGCACTCGCCACCACGCGCAGCTTCCTCGCGGCGGGCGGCCGCGTCATCGACAGTTCGCCGATGTACGGGCGTTCGGAAGAGCGCATCGGCGACATCCTGTCCCGGATCCAGCCTGCAACGCGTCCGTTCCTCGCGACCAAAGTCTGGACCAGCGGGCGCGAGGCGGGTCAGCGCCAGCTCGCCAGCTCACATCGCTTCCTGCGTGCCGAGACGATCGACCTCGTGCAGGTCCATAACCTTCAGGATCTGGGCACGCAACTCGACACGATCCGCGCGGCGCAGGACGCAGGAAAGGTGCGCTACGTGGGCGTCACGCACTACCTCGCGAGCGCGCACACCGAGCTCGAGCGCGTGCTCCGTCGCGAAAAGCCGGACTTCCTGCAGGTCAATTATTCGCTCCTCGAACCCGAAGCGGGTGCACGCCTCCTTCCGGCGGCGCGTGAGCTCAGCATCGCGGTGCTCATCAACCGGCCCTTCACCAAGGGCGCGATGATCGAGCGCGCCGCCGGGGAGGCGCTGCCTGCCGTGGCAGCCGAGCTCGGGTGCCGGAGTGCGGCGCAGCTCTTCATCAAGTGGGTGCTGGGCGATCCGGCGGTGACCGTGGTGCTCGCGGCCACGCGCAATCCCCGACACGCAGCCGAAAACCTTGAGGCGGCTACCGGGCTGGTGCCGCACGCCGGGCAGCGCCGGGCGATCGCGGAGTGGTTTTCACGGCTCTGAGGCCAGGAAAGCTCTGCACACCTAGGGTGCTCCCCCTAACGGCGATTGGATACTGCTCCGTGAAGCAGCATCCCCCAAGGAGTCCGAAATGATCGCCAATGTCAATCAGTTCCTCGGGACGGTCGCCGAGACCGAGCTCGCCAGAACCGCCCGCCGTTCCGCACGCACGATCTGGGACGCGCACCGCGCGGCGTTCGAAACCACCCGCGTCGAGGCCGGCAAGGTCATCAGCCTCGCGATTCACGAGGGCCAGAGGCTGGCCGTCCGCGCGAAGGCCCCGAGGGCCACGGTCGCGAAGAAGGCCGGCACCCGCAAGGCGACCCGCCGCGCGGCACGCCGCGCCGCCTGAGCCGCGATGGCGCGCTGGTGTACGATGGCTGCGGCCGTCGTACATCAGCCGCATGTCAAACCGCCAGAAGTCCGAGCCCGGCCGGCGCACGCGCCAGCGGATCCTCGACACGACGCTCGCGCTCTACAACGAGCGCGGTGAAGCGCGGGTTTCCACCTCGCTGATCGCCGCGGAACTCGGGATCAGCGCCGGCAATCTCCACTACCACTTTCGCCACAAGGACCTGCTGTCCGCGGCTTTGCTGGTGCGCTTTGTCTCCGAATTCGCTGCACTGCTGCCGCCCAAGGGTTAGCGTGCCCGCCACGTCGAGGATGCCTGGCTGCTGCTGCACCTACTGCTCGAGACGATGTCGCGCTACCGGTTTCTGTTCCGCGATCTCTCCGGAATCATGGCGCGCGACCGTCGCGCCGGGCAGCGCCTCGCGACGGTCTTCGAGCGCGCGGTCGAGGTCTCGCGCGGCATTTGCCAGGGGCTGTCAGAGCGCGGCCTTCTGACGGCGACCGGCGCCGAGGTCGACGCGCTGGCCGCCAACATCGCGGTGGTGTCCCTCTACTGGCTGTCCTTCGACGCCGCCCGGCACCCGCGGGCGCATCCGGCAGGCAAGGCCGTCTCGCAGGGCGCCTACCAGGTGCTGATGCTCGTGGCGCCGTTCCTGGAGGCCGGGAGCCGCAGGCACCTCGAGCGGCTTGCAACGGAGTATCTTGCGTTGTGAGCGGGGATCGGTTCCCGTAGGGGACTTCGCCATGACAAGTCCCGAATCGAGCGTTGACCGGCAGCGGAAAGAAATGGTCGCGCGGCACATCGCCGGGCGTGGCATCCGCGACCGGGGTGTGCTGGCTGCGATGGGCCGAGTGCCGCGCGAGAAATTCCTGCAGGAAAGCCTGGCGGAGTTCGCGTACAAGGACACTCCGCTGCCGATCGAATCGGATCAGACCATTTCCCAGCCGTACGTCGTCGCCTACATGACCGAGTCGCTCGGCCTGCGCGGCGGCGAGAAAGTACTCGAGATCGGGACCGGCTCCGGCTATGCCGCCGCGGTGCTCGCCGAGATCGCGGGGGATGTGTACACCGTGGAGCGTTACCGCAACCTCGCCGACGGCGCGGCCGAGCGCCTCGCCCGGCTCGGCTACCGCAACGTGCACGTCTTGCACGGGGACGGCACGCTCGGATGGCACGAGCACGCGCCCTATGACGCGATCGTGGTCGCCGCCGGCGGACCGGAAGTGCCGCCGTCCCTGCGTGAGCAGCTCGCGCCGGGAGGCCGCCTGGTCATTCCCGTCGGGCCCTCCGTCCGGTCGCAGAAACTGGTCCGCATCACGCGCAGGGGGGAGCACGACTTCGACCAGGAGGAACTGATTCCGGTCGCGTTCGTCCCGCTTGTGGGCGAAGAGGGTTGGGAGGAGGGAGCGGAACGGCCTGCGCGCGCGCAGCCCCCCGCGCGCCCACGGCTGTCCAGGCCGTTGCCGGCCATGGTGGCGGCCTGCCTGCGAGCCGTTCGCGGAGATCGGGACCGCTGACCTGTCGCCGCTCCTTGACCGGATCGGCGACGCACGCGTCGTGCTGCTCGGCGAATGCACGCATGGCACGAGCGAGTTCTATCGCATGCGGGCCCGGATCACGCGCGAACTCATCGTGCAGAAGGGCTTCACGGTCGTCACGGCCGAGGCCGACTGGCCTGATGCCGCCCGCATCGACCGCCATGTCCGCCACGCGGAGCGGCCGGCGGCGGACTGGGTGGCTTTCGCACGCTTTCCGACCTGGATGCGGCGCAACCGCGAGACCCGGGAATTCGTGGACTGGCTGCGTGAGCGCAATCGCCCCCTGCCCGCTGCGGGACGGACGGCATTCTACGGCCTCGACCTGTACAGCCTGTTCACGTCGATTGCCGCCGTGCTCGAATACCTGGACGAGGTGGACCCGGCGACGGCTCGCGTGGCCAGGCACCGCTACGGCTGCCTGTCGCCCTGGGAGTCCGACCCCGCCACTTACGGCTATGCCGCGCTGACGCAGCGCTATCGCTCCTGTGAGAGCGACGTGGTCCGGATGCTGCAGGGCCTGCTGGCCGCGCGGCTCGAATTGGTCGAGGCGGACGGAGCGCGGTATTTCGATGCGCTGCAGAACGCCCGCATCGTCGTGCAGGCAGAACGGTATTACCGCCTCATGTACTACGGCGGTCCCGCCTCCTGGACCATCGCGATACGCACATGTTCGACACGCTCCGACGCGTGCTGGACGCGCACGGCGCCACCTCGCGCGCGGTCGTGTGGGCCCACAACTCGCACGTCGGCGATGCCTCGGCGACCGAGCTGGGTGCGCGCGGGGAGACCAATATCGGCGAGCTGTGCCGGGGGCATTTCGGCACGTCCGCCTACGCGATTGGCTTCGGCACCGACCGCGGGACGGTAGCAGCGGCGAGCAACTGGGACGAGCCCATGCAGATCAAGGATATCCGCCCCTCGCACGAGCACAGCTACGAGCGCGTCTGCCACGACAGCGGGGTCGCACGGTTCTTCCTCGGCCTGCGGCCGGCGGGCGACCTGCGCGAGGCGCTGATGGAGCAACGACGGGAGCGGGCGATCGGCGTGATCTACCGCCCGGAAACGGAGATGGCGAGCCACTATTTCGCCGCGCACCTGCCGCGGCAATTCGACGAGTACGTCTGGTTCGACGAGACATCGGCCGTCCAGCCGCTCGAGAGTCGCGAGCTCGCCGGCCTGCCGGAGACCTATCCGTTCGGGCTGTGAACGACACGGAACGCTTGCGGCTGGCGGCAACCCTCATGGAAGGATTCGCCGTCGCAACGGGCCTGGACGGCAGGTCGCGGCCGGTCAGATACCTCTGGACCGATGCCTTCGCCGTCTGCAATTTCCTCGGCCTGCACCGGGCGACCGGCAAGGCGTCCTGGCTCGAGTTCGCGCTGCGACTGGTGGACCAGGTGCATCGTGAACTCGGCAGGCATCGCTCTGACGACGTTCGGCAAGGCTGGATCAGAGGCCTCGGCGAGGAGGAGGGCAGTCGTCACCCGACGCGCGGCGGGCTGCGCATCGGCAAGCCGAGGCCGGAACGCGCGCCAGGCGAAGCCTTCGACGCGCACGCGGAGTGGGACCGTGACGGCCAGCACCTTCATTATCTGACCCAATGGATGCACGCGCTGCAGCGCGTGTCGGTGGCAACGGGGCAGGGCGTGTTTGCGGCCTGGGCGACCGAACTCGCGCTGGCTGCGCATGCCGCGTTTGCGCGCGGCCGCACCCCTCGCGGCATCGAGGACCTGGCCTGGAAGATGAGCATCGATCTTCGGCGCGCGCTGGTGCCTTCCATGGGCCAACACGATGCGCTCGACGCGCTTGCGGTCTACCTCGAACTGCAGGGCGGCGCCGACGCGCTAGAGCGCGAGATCGCAGACCTGAGGCCGCTGGCTGCCGCCGGTCCGCTCGAGACTGGCGATGCGCTCGGCATCGGCGCCCTGCCGACGAACGCTTACCGGCTCGCGACGCTTCCGGCGCGTGGCGCGTCGCGGGAGGAACCGCTGGTTGCCCGGCTGCCCACCGTGGCGCGCGAGGGTCCCCTTCGAGTCCCCGCGCACGCGCGTCTTGCCTTTCGCGAACTGGGGCTCGCCATCGGTCTGCGCGCCATGCAGGAGCTTCGTGATAGCGGCAGGTGCGCGGGCAGCCTCGCCGCTGCATTGCACCGCGTCCTGGATTACCTGTGGCTTGCCGACGGCATCGACGCCTGCTGGTCCGATCCTGCCCATCGACGGTCGGCCGCCTGGACGGAGCATCGGCACATCAACGACGTCATGCTCGCGACGTCGCTGTGGCCTGACGGCTATTTATTACGCCTCTGAGGGGGGTGCCTTGTGGTCCTTCGCGAGCTCGATGAACTCGGGGTCGTCGTACAGACAGGGAGGCATCGAAGCCGGCGTGAGTGCAGGGCGGCAGCGGCAATCGATGTCCTCATCCCTTGTTTTCCAGTGACCTAATCCTATATAACATTTACCATAATATACATTATGCGAACTAAGTACCGGGCGGCGGAAACCGGCGCTTGGGGTGTTCGGGTCGACTAGCTCACTGTCCTTCTGCTCCGCGGCCATGCAGTAAATCGATCAGTACAGCCAGGGCCGGCGCCGTCTCGTATTGCCGGCCATCACAGTGCGCGGCAGATCGCACGGCAGCTTCGAATCGAGAAACAACTGCGCCGCTATCTCGAGCGCGCCGGCATCGTCGGGAATGGCCCGGCGACCTCGAAGCGCACGCGGCTGCAGAGGCAACTGCCGCGCAGGACCTCCGTAACCGCCGCGGTATCAGTCGGGCCCGTTACCTGCACGGTACCGCTCCTTGAGCCGCTCCCGGGCCTCGGCGCGCATCTTCTCCCACTCGGCTTCCTGTTCGTCGTCCAGGATCGCGCGTACTTTTTCCTGGTACTCGTCCGCCACAGGCCGCGCCTCGTGATACATGACGCGCCTGTCGGTGCGCGATTCGTCGCCGGCATGCTTTTCACGGATCGCTTTCAACTTCGCCGCGCGTTCCTCGAGCAGCGGCTTGAGCTGCGCTTCCTGCTCTGGCGTGAGTTTCAGCCGTTCCCTGGCCTCCGCGATCGCCGCCTGGATGGCCGCGGGATCGGCCGCCGGCGTCTCGCACGACGCACGGGCTGCGGGCAGCAACAGGATGATGCCCACCAGGAGGGAGAAGCGGAACCGGTACGCGCTCATCCGAGACCTCCTCAGCGCGGGGACGATGGCAGGAACGGCAGCATACATGCGCCGCGACCAGGAGCTTGGCTCCATAATGGCGCACACCTACGCACCGAGTGCAGCATGCGCCTTGCGGCCACCTCCGGCCTGTATGCCGTCGCCGTCGCCGTCGTGGCAGCGGAAATCTTCCTGCCCGCGGGGGTCTTGGAGTACCGGCGCGCCCTCGCCTTCCCGGAGCCCTGGCGGCTCCTGACCGCCCACTTTGTGCACCTGTCCTTCCTGCACGCCTGCCTGAACGGCGTGGCGCTGGTCCTGCTCGGCCACTTGTTCGCGGATCGCCTGCGGCCGCGCGACATGGCCGGGATCCTCGCAGTTGCGCCGATCCTGCTGTCGCTCGCCTTCTGGCTCGCGTTGCCCGAATTGCAGTGGTACCGGGGCTTGTCCGGCGTCTTGCACGCGATCTACTTCGCCGGTTGCGTCGCGTGGATCGGGCAGACCGCGGGCCGGGCGCGCTGGCTGCCGATCGCAGCGCTGGTCGGCGGAACGGCGAAGGTCCTCGTCGAGCAGCCGTGGGACGCGAGCTTTCCGGTCCATGAGGTGCTACGCGTGGCGGTGGTTCCCCAGGCGCACCTGATCGGAGCGGTCGTCGGCACGGCTGCCGGACTTGTGCTGCGCCAGCGCCGACAGCAGGAGGAGCCCGCACAGCCATAGCAGCTCGACGCCTGGTGCGCCGCCGCCACCCCGACCGCCGGGAGGCGGGGTGACCGTGCTGTCATTGTCTGCGACATTCACGGTCAGCGACGCCGCCCCGTCGAGCGCCGCGCCGCCGCCTGCATTCGCGAGCCTGATCTCAAAGGACTCACCCTCCTCGTCCTCGCTGTCGTCGATGAGCGAAATCGTGATGACCTTGTCACCCATGTCGCCATCGCCCCAGGACAACGTGCCTGACGCTGCCGTGTAGTCACTGCCCGCGGTGGCGGTCGCGTCGGCGGTGCTGTAGTCGATCGTGACGGCACCCAGCGTGCCGCCGCTGCGCCGCACGATCAATTCGACATCGCCGGCGCCTTCTTCGGCGCCGGCAGCCGGTACCGCGAAGCCGAGCTGCCCGACCTGCTGCGCCAGCGTCGCGGCATGGTCACGCAGCACAAAGAGCCCGTTGTTGATGTCGCTGACGACTACGATGCCGGACGGGAAGAACGGGTACACGCCCCAGGCCCCGTCCGTTCCCGCGACGTTGGCGCCCGGCGCGAGGAAGGTGTCGAAGCTCGCGACCTCGCGCAGCCGCTCCGGGTCAGCGGCATCGAACACCACGAGCCCCCGGCGATAGTGCGAAACGTACAGGAAACCGTTCCTGACGTAGCCATTGTGGTCGGTCGTCGTATCGGGGCCCTGGTAACTCGCGATGATGAACGGATTGCGCAGGTCCTCGACACTCATGGTGTAGATCTGCGTGCGCAGACCGCCGAACAGTTCCTCGGTCTCGTCATGCACGAAGATGTGCCGCTGGTCGGCGGTCGGCCACCCGGAATGCGTATAGCTCGCATCCGAGTAGGTCGTCGACGAAAGCATGACCGGCGCCGTCTTGTCCGTGACGTCCCACAGGTCCACGGTGTTCTCGTTGAAGTCGACATATACCTCGCAGGGATCGTGCCCCGCGGCGCACTGCGCGGTGCGCGCGTCGGTGATCAGCAGGCTGGTCGCATCGTGAACGTACTGCGTGCCTGCCGGCGCGGTGGCGACGAGCTGCGGCACCGACGGACTCGCGAGGCTGTAGGCGCGCCAGGCACCGCCATTGACATTGCTGCCGGCCAGGTACAGGTAAGCCTGCGTGCCCGGCAACGCGATGTTGGTGGCGTAGTCGATATTCGAGACATAGGCCGTGTGCTGGGAGCCCGTGTCGGACAGGGTCGTGGCAAGCGTCGCGCTCACCGGCAGGCCGGAAAGATCGATGACCTGCAGTCCGGCGCCGGAGGCCTCGGTCGTGACATAGGCGTACGCCCGGTAGCGATTGCTGCCGGCGTCGAAATGCTGGTAGACCTTGACCTCGCGCCAGGAAGACTCCGGACCGGGGATTGTGACGACCTCGCGCGGATTCTCCGGATCCGCGAGGTCGACGACGGCCGTGCCGTTGCCAAGCCCCACGATCGCGTACTCGCGGCCGTCGTTCTGGTCGACATAGCCCCAGACGTTGGCGGCTGCGAATGGCTGCGTGGAAAAATCCTCGAGTGCGATCTGTGCGAGGAAATCGACATTGCGACACGGAAATTGGCCGGCCTCGCCTTGCACGCAGGCTTCCGCCTGCCTGGCCGTCGCCTGCAGAGCGGGCGCGGGACTGTCGTCGACCATGCCTTCCCGGGCCGACGTGAGATCCGCCGCCCACTTGAACCCGAGATGCATCAGTTGCTGTCGATAGCGCCGGTCGACGCCGACCAGGATCGTGGGATACGCATGGCGATCGCGCTCCACGAAATGCCCGCCCGGCTCGTAGCCGCCCTGGGCGCGGATGGCCCCGAACAGGAAGCTCTCGGGATCGACGCCGGTCACGTCGTAGGTGCCGGCCGACACCTTGATTGTGTTGCCGGGACGGGCCTGCCCGAGCGCGTACTGGATGCTGGCGCATGGCTCGTGGTGTTGGAGGCATTCGGTGGCGTCCGCACCGGCGGCGGCGACGAAGCGCGCGCCGAGCGTGTCGTTATGCGAAGACACCGGAGTGACCGACAGCGCGAGCCCGATGACGCACGAGCCGGCGGCGCGGGCCTGCGCGCCGTTCATGGCGCGCTGGCGGGCTCGACGCCCTCGACGAGGATCAGCGTGCCGGTCGAAGCGCTCTGCCTGATCGCCATCGCGACGCGGTAGTCCGCGGAGGCGTACCAGGCCTTCGCATGCTCGTGGCTCGGGAACTCGATCACCACGATCCGGTTGGTCGGCGTCTCAGCCGGCAAGGAATCGGTGCGGATGGCCAACTCGTTCACGACGGTCTCCTCGCTTTCAAGAATCCCTCAATCACCCACAGGGCGGCCCACACCAGCCCCGGTGGGATAACGGCGACCGCAAGGAAGAGGTAGATGGCCGGGCGCGAATTCCAGCATCAGTCGAGGCACACCCACCCAAAGACGAAGATCCAGGCAACCCCGAGAACCCATGCGACCACCCACAACCGGCGGAAGCCGTCGCTGATCGCCATGAGGGGCACCTTTTCCGATAAGTGTAACACCCTCGAGTTTCTCCGCGTGCCCTCCCCACGCGATTAAGCGGCCGTTGAACGGCGCAATCGAGCCGGGGGTCAGCTTGACGTAGTCCTGGTAACGCTCGGGATCCCGCACGTCGATATTGGCGATGACATAGGCCTTCACGAGATCTCCTTACCGCGGTCAGGGGGACACAGTGGTCATGGGAATCGCCTGTGCCGGATAGGGAAGCTCGAGCGGGGCCGGCGCATGCAGGCAGAACTCCGGCGTCGGGCCGAGCGTCATGCGCCGCCCCCAGAGGGCGCAGCCCGCGGCAACGAGCGGTGCGAGCGACGAATCGAAAGCGGCGTAGCCCATGCCGTCCGGCTTCGAGAGCCAGTACGCCACCGCGGGGGCGATCACCTCCCCCATCCGCAAGTGGTAAAGGCCGCCGGTACCCGCGACCGCCATCGCAGCGACGCGGTCATGCGGCCGCTGGCGCGCTTCGCTCACCGCCGCGCCGTTCAGGGCATCGAGCGCGGTGGAATTCTCGAGCAGGTGCCAGTCTTCGTAACCTGCCTGTTCGCCGAGCCACGGAATCGCGTCCAGCCTGAAGACCCGGACGGCTCGCAGGCCCTGCACCCCCGCCGCGCGCAGCGCGCGGCGAAAATCGCCGTGGGCATACTCGTACTCGCGCGCCGCGGCGCCCGGGCGCGGCACGTGCCAGAAGACGTAGGCCAGCAACTACATCAGGCCTTTCTGGCGTTTTTTCTCGCGCTTGAGCGCGCGTTTCTCGGCGAGCGTGTGCTGAGCCTTCTTCTTGGTCTCGCGCTTCTGGTCCATGCCCTTGCTCATCGGCGTGTCCTCCTGTGCACCAATGTCGAACGCATTCTGCCACCGGCCTCAAGGCAGGCGCAGCGATTGCCAGGCGCGCAGTCGCCAGGTCCCGTCCACCCGGGCGTACACGGCGAGGTAACGGGCCGGAAAGTCGACTGCCTGGTCTCCCGCGCGAGCGTGGATGCGGGCGATACCCCGCACGATCGCGGTGTCCGCGCCCCCGAAGCTCACCTGGCGCTCGGAAGGCACGATCGCGAGGTACCTCAATCTGCCACCCACGACGCCCTCGATCAATTGTTCGCGATCATCGACCTTGCCGGTGGAGTGGACATAGACAAGGTCCTCGGCCAGCCAGCGGCGCATGGCTTCCGGCTCCGCAGCGACCATGGCCGCGAAGCGCGCGTCCTCGGCTGCGAGCACCCCGTCGGGATCCGCCGCCGGGGCAACCACGCGGGCGAAGTTCAGCGTGAATCCGTCTCCGGCGCCGTCACCGACGGTGACCGCCAGCATTTCGCCCCCCTGCCGTACGTACTCGATCCGCTTCGGGAAATCGTGCCCGGGATTGACGAACGCGAGGCGACCGTCCTCGCATTCACTCAGGCGGATGGCCACCGGCAACGGGTTGTGCGCGACCTTGGCGACATAGAAGACGCCGTCCGCCATCGCGACCAGCCGCAGGTCCTCGCTGCTTGAATTCGACGGCGCCGCCTTGGGCGTCTCGCTGCCGATACCCTCCCAGGTCCGCGGGCTGCGGGCCGTCCAGGATTCGCGAATCGTCGATTTCTCGTTATCGGCAACCCATTCGCCGAGCAGCCACGCGAGCGGATCCAGCGAGCGGCACTCGCCGGCGAAAGCCGGCAGACAAAACAGGGCGAGAATGGCTGACGGCAAGTGAAGAGCAGGCTGGCGCATGGTCAACTCGTGGCGGCGCCGCGCTCCGGGAGCGCGCAATGCCCATGTATCATACGCGGATGAGCGAGACTTCCCCGGGCCGGCGCCTGCGCGCGGCCATCGGCGCCGAGCGGCCGCTCCAGGTCGCCGGCGCGGTCAATGCCTACAGCGCGCTGCTCGCGGAACGCGCCGGCTTCCGGGCGCTGTACCTGTCGGGCGCGGGGGTCGCGAATGCCTCGTTCGGGCTGCCTGACCTCGGCATCACGAGCCTCAACGACGTGTGCGAGGATGCCCGCCGCATCTGCGGCGCGACGTCGCTGCCGCTCCTGGTTGACGCCGACACCGGGTTCGGGGCTGCATTCTCGATCGCGCGCACGACGCGCGAACTGGCGCGTGCTGGTGCGGCGGGCATGCATCTTGAGGACCAGGTCCAGGCAAAACGCTGCGGCCACCGCCCCGGCAAGGAGCTCGTGGCCGCAGCGGAGATGGCCGATCGCATTCGCACCGCGGTGGACGCGCGTACCGACGACGGCTTTGTCGTCATGGCCCGTACCGACGCCCACGCAGTCGAGGGCCAGCGAGCCGCGATCGACCGGGCTGCCGCCTACGCCGAGGCGGGCGCGGACATGATCTTCGCCGAGGCGCTGACCTCACTCGCGGAGTACCGCGAGTTCACTCACGCGCTGTCGGTGCCGGTGCTCGCCAACATCACCGAATTCGGGCGCACGCCCCTGTTCACGACTGCAGAGCTCGGCGATGCGGGGGTACGGCTCGTGCTCTATCCCCTGTCCGCCTTCCGGGCCATGAGCCGGGCTGCCGAGCAGGTGTATGCCGCAGTCCGCCAGGACGGGACGCAGCGCGCCGTCACCGACCGCATGCAGACCCGCGAGGAGCTGTACACGGTGCTCGGCTATCACCACTACGAGCGCAAGCTCGACGAGCTCTTCAGCCGCGACAGGGAGCGCAAGGCGTGAGCGAACCTGCCGCCCCCGCGGGCGCATTCAAGCCCAAGAAGTCGGTCGCCCTGTCCGGGGTGGTCGCCGGCAACACGGAGATCTGCACCGTGGGCCGCAGCGGCAACGATCTGCACTACCGCGGCTACGACATCCTCGACATCGCGGAAGCCTGCGAATTCGAGGAGATCGCCCACCTGCTGATCCACGAAAAGCTGCCGAGCCCCGCCGAACTCGCCGCCTACAAGCGGCGCTTGCTGGGCCTGCGCGGCCTCAGCGGGCGGCTGAAGGCGGTGCTCGAGCAGCTCCCGGCAACGGCGCATCCGATGGACGTGCTGCGCACCAGTATCTCCGCTCTCGGCTGTGAGTCTCCCGAGGACCCGGGGCACGCGCCGGCAGGCGCGCGGCTGGTGGCGGACAGGCTCGTGGCCTGCACCGGCTCGATGCTCTGCTACTGGTACCACTTCGCGAACGGCGGCCGGCGCATCGAGGTCGACACCGAAGACGACTCGGCGGGCGGCCATTTCCTGCACATGCTGCATGGCAGGCCGCCCCCGGCCAGCTGGGTGCGCGCCATGCACACCTCGCTGATCCTGTATGCCGAGCACGAGTTCAACGCCTCGACGTTCACCGCCCGCGTGATCGCCGGCACCGGCTCCGACATGCACTCGGCGATCAGCGGCGCGATCGGCGCGCTGCGCGGGCCGAAACACGGCGGTGCGAACGAAGTTGCGCTCGAGATCCAGCAGCGGTATGCGGGACCGGACGATGCGGAGGCGGACATCAGGCGCCGGCTCGCGGAGAAGGAGGTGGTCATCGGCTTCGGGCACCCGGTCTATACCGTGGCGGACCCGCGCAATGTCGTCATCAAGCGGGTCGCCGAGAGGCTTGCCGCGGAGTCCGGCGATTTCCGCATGTACCGCATCGCCGAGCGCATCGAGTCGGTGATGTGGGAGGCCAAGCGCATGTTTCCGAACCTCGACTGGTTCAGTGCGGTCGCCTACCACCGCATGGGCGTCCCGACGGCGATGTTCACGCCGCTGTTCGTCATCTCGCGCACCACCGGCTGGGCCGCGCATGTCATGGAACAGCGCGCCGACGGCAAGATCATCCGCCCCAGCGCCAATTACACCGGGCCGGAGCCGCGCAAGGTTCCGCCTGCGAGCGAAAGATAGGTTTCTGACATGAACCACCATGACATCCGCTCTGCCGAGCGGCCCGCCCCCGATCGCGTGCTCGTCGACATCGCGACTTACGCCCGCGATGCCCGGATCGCGAGCGACGTCGCCTACGAGACCGCGCGCTACTGCCTGATGGACACCCTCGCCTGCGGCTTCCAGGCGCTGTCCTTCCCGGCCTGCACGCGCATGCTCGGGCCCGTGGTGCCGGGCGCCACCATGACGGGCGGCGCGCGCGTGCCGGGCACCAGCTTCGAGCTCGACCCGGTGCAGGCGGCCTTCAATATCGGCGCCATGATCCGCTGGCTCGATTTCAACGACACCTGGCTCGCCGCGGAATGGGGTCACCCGTCGGACAACCTGGGCGGAATTCTCGCGGTCGCCGACTGGCAGGCGCGCAAGGCCGTCGCCGAAGACCGCCCGCCCCCCCGCGTGCGTGAGCTACTGACCGCAATGATCAAGGCACACGAGATCCAGGGCGTGACGGCGCTGGAAAACGCCTATAACCGGGTCGGACTGGACCACGTCATCCTGGTGCGGGTCGCGACCACGGCCGTCGCCGCCGCGATGCTGGGCGGTACCGAGGAACAGGTCGTGAGTGCAGTTTCGAACGCTTGGATCGACGGCGGGGCGCTGCGCACCTATCGGCACGCGCCGAACACGGGCTCCCGCAAGAGCTGGGCTGCGGGAGATGCCACGAGTCGCGGCGTGCGTCACGCGCTGATCGCCCTGCGCGGCGAGATGGGCTATCCATCCGCGTTGACTGCGCCGAAGTGGGGCTTCTACGACGTGCTGTTCCGCGGCAGCCCGTTCGTCTACAAGCAGGGGTTCGGCAGCTACGTGATGGAAAACGTGCTGTTCAAGATCAGCTACCCGGCCGAGTTCCACGCCCAGACGGCCGTCGAGTGTGCGATGCAATTGCATCCCGAGGTGAAGGACCGCCTGGACGCCATCGAGCGCATCCTGATCGAGACGCAGGAACCGGGAGTGCGCATCATCGACAAGACCGGTCCGCTCGCGAATCCCGCCGACCGCGACCACTGCATTCAGTACATGGTCGCAATCCCGCTGATTCATGGGCGTCTGACAGCCGCGGACTACGAGGACGACGTGGCGCGCGACCCGCGCGTCGATGCGCTCCGCGCACGCATGGAGGTACGCGAGAATCCGGTCTTCACGGCCGATTACTACGCCGCCGACAAGCGCTTCATCGGCAACGCGATCCAGGTGTTCTTCAAGGACGGGTCCCGCACCGCGCGCGTGCACGTCGATACGCCGATCGGTCACCGGCGCCGGCGTTCGGAAGGCTACCCCGTGCTGGTCGAAAAATTCCGGGCTTCGCTCTCGCCCGTGTTCCCGGACAGGCAGCGGGCACGAATCGAGTCTTTGTTCGCGGACCCGGCCCGGCTCGATGCCATGGCGGTCGACGACTTCGTCGCGCACCTGGTGCGTAACTGACGCCGCACCTGTCGGACCTCAGTCCCCGAATATCGTGAGCTGGCTGACATCCACGGGCCGTCCGCGGCGGCGACGACCGCCGCCGACTCCCTTGCGGCTCCTGGCCCCCGACCCGGCACCTGCCAGACCAGCGATGTAGAAGGCGAGCGCCATGAGCGCGGGTCTGCGCAACGAATAGAGAATAAACCTGCCCTCCGGGCGCGCCTCGATCACGCCGGTCCGGCTCAGCTCCTTGAGATGGAAGGACAGCGTCGAGGGCGGGCAGCGGATCGCCCGGGCGAGATCCCCTGCCTTTACCCCCGCGGAGCCCGCGTTGGCCACCCGGTCGAGAATCTGCAGGCGGGTCGGCTGGGCTAGGGCGGCCAGAATCGATGCCTGTCGCAGGGTCTGGGAATCGGCCATGGGATCGCCTCGCAGGCGAGTTTCCGTGGCAGTAGAACCGAAATTCTTGACCCAGCGCAAGAAATCCGCCACCGGGGAGGTTCCTTTGCCTAGAAATCGCGCTATATTCGCGGCGTATCGATTTGATGTTACGGGGAACTTCGAACCGTTACACGGTGTTGTCAACCTGGGGCCGATGACCTTTCCATTGAAATAGAACCAAGCAGCGATTGTCAGGGAGCCGAGAAACACCGTGAGCGAAACCGCCTGGGAGAGTCTACACAAGGCCACGCTTGAACTGGCCAAGCCTGCGGCGCTGAAGCAGCGTCTCACCGACGCCTATACGCGCCATCTGAGGGATCTTTCGACGCAGGAGATGCCCCCGGCGAGTTGCGCCAGGATTTCGAGGCGCTGCGCCAGTCCATGACGCGGATACAGCCACAGCAAGGCGAATGCCCGGTGAGTGCCACCGTGCGCAAGATGTCGATCGGTAGGCGGACGCCTGTGCCGCACGCATCGTCGCCCTGCTCGACACGCTGCACCGCACCAGCCTGGTGGCGGGCCCGCGCGCGAGCAGCCAGCCTAGACCGCGCTCGACCGGCGACACCGCGTCGTCGCGCATCCCGACACTGATCAGCGTCAATCGAGCTTGAATTCGATCACGTCCCAGCGCGTCGTGTCCTCATGACGCGCCTGGCGACGGATTGCATCCGCCATCTCACGCCCGTTCCAGGGCACCACTTCGTCGGCCATTTCGCGCAGCTTCGCCGGCACCGTCTCGCTGGTGCCGAATGGCTCGAGGCCCACGAGCGGCTTGTCGCAGGACTGCGCGTAGAGGCACTGGTACTCGATTACGGTAGCGTCGCGCAGGTAGAGCGAGGACAGGACCACGATAACCTCCGCGTCGGTGATCTGCCGCCTGAGATCCTCCCGGATCGCCTCCCTCTCCCTGCTGCGCGGCGGCTTGTCCGGAGTCGCGAGATTCGCGTAAAAGAAGTTCGGCTGGGCCTCGAGATATTCGAAGACGCGGAAGTAGGACTCATCGGGCGCGTACAGATGGGTCACGAAAAGCCGGATGGGATTGTTCTCCGCCGTCACCGGTACCGCCTCCATCCTCGTCCCTCGCCTAGAACACGCCTTTGGCCCGCACCCGGGTACCGCCGCCGCTGATGCGCCTGCTCGTCTACAACATCCGCTATGCGACCGGTACCGGCCCGGCGTTCCATCTGCCGGTGCCTGGCGCAGGCTATCTGCGCAGCAGCCACCAGATTCTCGAACGCATCACCGACTTCATCGCCGAGCGTGACCCGGACATCGTCGGCCTGATCGAGGTGGACACGGGTTCGATCCGGAGCGGCATGATCAACCAGGCCGAGTTCATCGCCAGCCACCTGGCGCATTTCTCGACCTACCAGTGCAAGTACGGCGAGGACTCGCTGAACCAGTTCATGCCGATCGTGCGCAAGCAGGCGAACGCCTTCCTGGCGGCGCCGCGCGTGCACGGTGAGCGCTTCCACTATTTCGAGACCGGCATAAAGAAACTGATCATCGAGCTCGAGCTCGACGACGTCGCGGTCTTCCTCGTGCACCTGTCGCTCAAGTTCAGGCACCGGCACTACCAGCTCCGCCACCTGCACCAGCTGGTACGGCGCCAGACGAAACCCGTGATCGTCGCCGGCGATTTCAACACGTTCTGGGGCGAGCATGAGATCTACCTCTTCATGCAAGCCGCGGGCCTGCGCAGCGCAAACATCGCCGGTCTGCCCTCCTACCCGAGCCGCTGGCCCCGCAAGGAGCTCGACTTCATTCTCTATGGTCAGGGCATCGTATCGAAGGGCTTCGACATCCCGACCGTGCCGCTCTCCGATCACCTGCCGCTGGTGTTCGATTTCGAGGTCGATCCCGACTTTGTGCGCGCGCCAGCCGTGGAGGCTGCGGCGAAGGCGTGATCGGCGCGGGGAGCGCATAATCGGGCGTCGTTCCACTGCGGGTTCCGATCGATGCCGACTTCCCCGAAGCACTGGCGCCTCGAAACCGATGCCGACGGCATCGCCACGCTCACCTTCGACCTGCTGGGCGGCAGCACCAACACGCTCGGCAGTGAGGCGATGCGCGAGCTCGGCGAGTGTATCGCCGGGATCGAAGTCGCGAAACCACGCGCCGTCGTCCTGTGCTCGGCGAAGGACAACGGTTTCGTCGCGGGGGCCGATATCACGGAGTTCGGCAAGCTCAGCGACCCCGAGCAGGCTTTTCGCCTCGTGCGCGCGGGCCAGGAGGTGTTCGACCGGCTCGAGCACCTGCCGATGCCGACTGTCGCTGCCGTCCACGGCTTCGCGCTCGGCGGCGGACTCGAGCTTGCGCTCGCCTGCCGTTACCGCGTCGGCGCCGATGACAGCAAGCTGAATCTCGGCCTGCCGGAGGTTCAGCTCGGGCTGCACCCGGGCTTCGGCGGCACCGTGCGCGCGATGCGGCTCATGGGACCGACCGCTGCGCTCGATCTCATGCTCACTGGCAAGTCGTTGCGCGCGCCGGAGGCATTCAAGCTCGGGCTCGTGGACCGGCTCGCGCCGCGCGAGGGTCTCATGACGGCGGCCCGCGAACTGGCACTGGCGTCACCGTCTCCCCGCCGCCCGGCACTCGCGCAGCGAGCGCTGTGCTGGCCGGTCGTTCGCGGCCTGGTCGCCGGCCAGGCGCGCAAACAGGTCGCGCGGCGCGCGCGACCGGAGCATTACCCGGCCCCATACGCGATCATCGACCTCTTCGAGCGTCATGGCGCCAGCGGGAACGCGGCCTACGAGGCGGAAGCGCGCTCGATCGCGAAACTGTTCCTCTCCGAGCAGTCGCGGAATCTGGTGCGGGTATTCTTCCTGCAGAACCGGATGAAGGTGCTGGGCGGCAAGTCGGCGCGTAAGGTGGCGCACGTGCACGTCGTCGGCGCCGGCGTCATGGGCGGGGACATTGCCGCCTGGTGCGCTTCGCGCGGCCTCACGGTCACGCTGCAGGACCGCGAGATGAAGTACGTCGAGCCGGCACTCGCCCGGGCGCGCGAGTTCTTCGCCAAGCGGGCCCGGGACCCGGCGAAGGCGGGCGAGATGGCGGCGCGACTCGCCGCCGATGTTGAAGCCGCCGGCGTCGAGCGCGCCGACCTCGTCATCGAGGCGATCTTCGAAAACGCGGACGCGAAACGCGCGCTGTATGCGAAGCTCGAGCCGCGGATGAAGCCCGACGCGATCCTCGCGACCAACACCTCGAGCATCGTCCTGGAGGAGCTCGCGCGCGGGCTCGCCGACCCAGGGCGCCTCGTGGGTCTGCATTTCTTCAACCCGGTCGCGAAGATGCTGCTGGTCGAGATCATCAGCTCCGACCGGACGCGGGCCGCCGTGGTCGGGGACGCACTCGCCTTCACCCGCCGGCTCGACAAGCTGCCCCTGCCCTGCCGCAGCTCGCCGGGCTTCGTCGTCAACCGTGTGCTGATGCCGTACATGACCGAGGCCATGCTGGCGGCCGATGAGGGTGTGCCGCTCGCGCTCATCGACCGCGCCGCCGTCGAGTTCGGCATGCCGATGGGCCCTATCGAGCTTGCCGACACCGTCGGCCTCGACGTCGCCTCGCACGTCGGCAGGATCCTCGCCCAGGCGTTCGGTCTGCCGGTGCCGCGCGGCACCGCCGAATTGCTCGCGGCCGGCCACGTCGGACGCAAGTCCGGACGCGGCTACTACGCCTGGCAGGACGGCAAGCCGGTCAAACCTGCTGCCGCGGGACGCGTACCGGAGGACCTCACGGACCGGCTCGTGCTGCAGTACCTCAACGAAGCCGTCGCCTGCCTGCGTGAGCGCGTGGTCGAGGACGCGGACCTGCTGGATGCCGGGATGATCTTCGGCACCGGCTTCGCACCATTCCGTGGCGGGCCGCTGCACTACGCGCGCGCGCGCGGCGTACCCGCGATCGTCGCGCGGCTCGAGGAGCTTACTGCGCGGCACGGCCCGCGGTTCACGCCCGACGAGGGCTGGGCCGAACTCAGGGATCACGGTTAGGGCTGGGATAGGATTCGCGCGCGCGTGGGGGCCGGTGCCTCCTGTGGATATTGCTTGAAATGGCACAAGAAAAGCCGGTCGAACTCGATGTACTGCGCAGCTTCAGTCCGCTCGATGGCCTGAAGCGAGAAAACCTGCACGCGCTCTCCCGCAAGACGCGCCTCCAGGAAATGGACGCCGGGCGGGTGCTGTTCAAGGAAGGGGAATCGGACAAGCGCACGATCTACCTGGTCGGCGGCGAGGTGGAGCTGCGTACCGGCGACCGCACGGTTTCCATGCTGCGCGCCGGCATGCCGGAAGCCCGGATCGCGATCGCCCCGGGCCAGCCGCGTCGCTTCACCGCATGCGCTCTCTCGGACATCACCTTTATCGCGATCGCATCCGAACTGCTCGACGTGATGATCACCTGGGACCAGACCGGCTCCTACGAGGTCAGCGAGATCTCCGGCGGCGGCGGAGCCGAGGCCGACGACTGGATGACCGTGCTGCTGCAGACCAAGGCGTTTCACCGTATCCCGCCGGCCAACCTGCAGGCCCTGTTCATGCGCATGCAGCACGTCACCTGCCGCGCCGGCGAGATGGTCATCAAGCAGGGCGACGATGGCGACTATTTCTATGTCATCACCAAGGGATCGGCCGTGGTGACGCGCGAGACGCCGATGAACCGCGACGGCCTCAAGCTGGCCGAACTCGGCATCGGTGAATCGTTCGGCGAGGAAGCCCTGATATCGGACGCCAAGCGCAACGCGACCATCACCATGCAGACCGACGGCGCCCTGGTCCGTCTCGGCAAGGAAGATTTCAAGGAGCTCCTGAACGAGCCCCTGCTGCACTGGGCGGACCTTGCGCACGCGCGCGAGCTGATCGGGCGCGGCGCGAAATGGCTGGACGTGCGGCTGCCGTCCGAGTTCGAGACCTTTCACCTCGATGACGCGCTGAACGTGCCGCTCTATTTCATCCGCCTGAAGGTGAAGACGCTCGACCCGAAGACGCCTTACATCGCGGTCTGCGACACGGGCCGACGCAGTTCCGCCGCCGCCTTCCTGCTTTCAGAACGGGGATTCGATGCCTACTGCCTGCAAGGCGGCATGACCGCCAACAAACTCGGGCCGGAGTAGGTCGAAGGGGCGCGTCCCCTTCGGTTCACATCGTGTGGGTGGCCTTGTCGCCGCCGAGTGCGCCGGCGAGATAGGACTCGATCTTCTTCTGCGTCGCGCCGCGATCCTGTTCGCTGAACTGCACGCCGATGCCGGCTGTCCGCTTGCCCTGCGCGCCCTTCGGCGTCAGCCAGATGACGCAACCGGCGACCGGCAGCTTTTCTTCCTCCCCCATCAGGTTCAGCAGCATGAAGACCTCGTCGCCGAGCCGGTAGCTGCTGTTGGTCGGGATGAACAGGCCACCGTTCTTCACGAATGGCATGTACGCGAGATAAAGCGCGCTCTTGTCCTTGATGGTCAGGGTCAGAAGGCCAGGTTTGGTGGATTGCTCGCGCATTTTCAGCCCGATGACTTCCCCGCCTTTGGCGCCGGCCGGCCGACCAGGTCCGCCAGCGAAACCGCGAGCTGCTCGAAAAGCAGCAGCGCGTTGAGTGGTCCGCCGAGCTGCAGCCGCGCTTCCCGCAACTGGTCCAGCAGCCCGTAAGCCGCCCGTATCTTCGTTTCCGCGCCGGGCGGCCGCAAGCATGGTAAACGATAAGTGCTACCCAGATCACTCCCCAGCGCCGCATCCTTCAAGCGGCGTGTCAGCCAGCTTTCCAGCCAAACGAGGCGCGCCGCGGGTGAGTTCCGCGCGCAAACCTCGGCGAAGCCCACGATGTCGAGTTGGCCGTCCAGCGCCGCCTCGATTGCACCCTGCATTTCGGCGTCGAGACCGGCAAGCCCGGATTCCGCGTATTCCGCGGCTAGGAACGGAGCGCCGCCCGCGAGCGCCAGGAGCACCGGCCAGCCCGGGTCCTTGCGCCCGCGCTCGAGCCACGCGATGGCTTCGTGCTCCTCCGGCACTGGCAGCCTGAGGCGCATGCAGCGGCTCAGCACCGTTTTCGGCACGCGGTCGATGCGATTCGCGGCGAGTAGAAGATAGGTCTGTGCGGGAGGTTCTTCGAGCGTCTTCAGCAGCGCATTGAAGGCCTTGGCATTCATGGCTTCCGCAGGCGTGATCACCGCAACCTTCGCCCCGCCCCGGTAGCTGCGCAGCGCGAGCGCGCGCGACAGCCGTCGCATCTGCTCGATGCTGATTTCCTTCTTGTCGGGCAGCACGCTGACCCAGTGGAAATCCGGGTGGTTGCCGGCCAGGAACAGCCGGCAGTCGCCGCAGCGGCCGCAAGCGCCGACCGCAGGCCCGCGGCACAACACGCTCGCCGCCAGCCAGACGCCGACTTCGGCCTGCCCCGCGCCGCGGATGCCGGCGAGCAGCAGGCCATGCGGCATCCGGCCCTGGCTGCGCAGCGCAGCCAACCGGTCGCGCAGTGGCGCGAACCATGCGGCGGAAGCGCGCTCGAGCAGCGGCGCGACCGGCGGTGCGAGTGCGACTTCATCCTGCGACTCGGTGTCGGCCATGACTATCGATCCATGCCGGCGACCACCGCGTCGAGCAGCACGGCGACACTCGCTGCCACCGCCGCCTCCGGCCGCGTCGCGTCCACGACCTGCACGCGCTTCGGCTCGCGGGCGGCGATCGCCAGGTAGGCCCTCCGCACGCGCTCGAAGAAGGCGGTATCTTCCGCTTCGATGCGGTCCTCGCCGAACCCACGCGTGGAAATTCGCGCGCGCGCGACTTCCGCCGGCGCGTCGAACACGATCGTCAGGTCCGGCAGGAGGCCCGGATGGGCGATGCCCGCAAGCGCACGAATCCAGTCCGGCTCAACGCCGCGCCCCCCGCCCTGGTAGGCCTCGGTCGCATCGGTGAAGCGGTCGCACAGGACGCAGCGCCCGGCTTCGAGCGCCGGGCGGATCACATCCGTGACATGGCTCGCGCGCGCCGCAAACATGATGAGGAGTTCCGCGGTCGCGCCCACGGCTCCCTGCCCGGGCTCGAGCACGAGGGCACGCAGCTTCTCCGCGAGCGGCGTGCCACCCGGCTCCCGCGTCACCAGCGGCTCGATGCCGCGCGCTCGCAGATGCGCCGCCGCACGCGTGATCTGCGTCGTCTTGCCGACGCCCTCGGCCCCCTCGAATGTGATGAACCTGCCACGCACGGCGTCAGCGTACCCCATGGTCGCGGCCGGCGCGCAGGTTGGCGAGGTGCCGCGCGACGTTGCTGTTGTGCGCTCCCAGTGTCTCGGCAAAATAGTGCCGCCCGTCGCCGAGGCCGGTGGCCACGAAATAGAGCGCAGGCGTCTCGGCCGGCTGCGTGGCTGCATCCAGCGCCTCGCGCCCGACCAGCGCGATCGGCGTCGGCGGCAGGCCCGCGCGGGTGTAGCTGTTGTATGGCGTGTCGGCCTCGAGGTCCCGGCGCCGCAGGTTGCCGTCGAAGCGCTCGCCGAGCCCATAGATCACGGAAGGGTCCGTCTGCAGCCGCACGCCCATGCGCAGGCGATTGACGAACACACCGGCGATCAATGGGCGTTCGTCGGCCACGGCCGTCTCCTTCTCCACCAGCGAGGCGAGGATCAGCGCTTCGCGCGGAGTCGTGAGCGGCAGGTCCGGCGCGCGCGCCGCCCAGGCCTCCCGCAGTTCGCGCTCGAGGCGCGCATGGGCCTGCAGAAGGAGCGCCCGGTCGCTCGCGCCGCGCGGGAATCGATAGGTGTCGGGAAAGAAAAGCCCCTCCGGGTGCGACTCGGCAATACCGAGCCGTGCCAGCAGTTCGGCGTCGGTCAACCCCCCCAGTTCGACGCGCACCAGCGCATGTCCCTGGAGCAGCTGAAGGGCCTGGCGGAACGTCCATCCCTCCGGAATCGCGAGGGCGTGGAGCAAGACGTCGCCGGCAACGAACTGGTCGAGCAACGTGGCCGGGGACGTACCCGGCAACAGGCGATATTCGCCGGCCTGGATTCTGGTCGCAAACCCGGTCCTTGCTCCATGCCGTAGCCAGATTCCCGGCCGATCCAGCAGACCGCGCCGTTCGAGGTCGCGCGCCACGGTCGCGAGCGAGGCACCCTGCACCACATCGAATGTCACTGGCTCGGTGAGCGCGTTAAGCGGCGTGTTCAGCCAGTTGCGTTCGTACTGACGCCAGCCGAGCCAGGCGGCAGCCCCCGCGAGCGCGAGGGCGGCCGTAGCCTGGACCCAGCGATTCAGACCCGCGCGAGCCACGCGCTGAACTCGCCGCAATCCCCATCCACGGGGACAGGCCGGCCCTCCAGCTCGCGTACCGGCCAGGCGCCCGCCAGGGCGTTCGTGAGCAGGAGTGCCGAGGCGGATTCGATGTCGGCGCGCGCAAGCACTCTTTCCTCCACCGGGCTCCCTTGCTCTGCCTGCCATGCGCAGAAAGCGCGGCGCATGACGCCCGCCACGCCGCACTGGTCGAGGCGCGGTGTGACCCAGCGACCCGCTAACTTCGCGAACAGGTTGGCCTGCGTCGCCGAAATCACGCTTCCACCTTCGTCGCACATTAACCCTTCGTCCATGACGCCATCATCCCACTCCGCCCGCGCCAGCACCTGCTCGAGTCGATTGAGGTGCTTGACGCCGGCGAGCGCCGGATTGCGGCCGAGCCGCATGCGGCACCAGCCGACTCGCGCGCCGGCGGCTGCGGAAGCAGGCGGCGCCGGCCAGTCCCAGGCGGCGACGATGCGCCTCGTCGAGGCGGGCCGCGGAGGCCGGTAGCCGCGCGGGCCGCTGCCTCGCGTGACGATCAGCTTGACGATACAGCGCGCGCCGAACGTGATCGCCGCAATCTCACGGCGCAGCAGCGCGGCGTCCAGCGCGGGAAAACCGAGGCGGCCCGCACCGCCCGCCAACCGCTCCAGGTGCCAGTCAAGGAACCGCGGCCGGCCGTCCAGCACGGCGATGGTCTCGAAGAGGCCATCACCGTAATTCAGTCCACGGTCGAGGGGATCGACCTGGCCACCCTGTAGCCCGTCGACGAGGACGTGCATCAAGCTTCGCTGCCCAGCGCGCGCAGCAGGCCGCGGGCCTTCGCGCGGGTCTCGTCGAGCTCGTGCTCCGGGATCGAGTCGGCCACGATGCCCGCGCCGGCGCGGAGCTCGATGGCGCCGCCTTCGATCGTCATGGTGCGGATCAGGATGTTGAGGTCCAGGCTGCCGTCGAGCGCCAGGTAGCCCATGGCCCCCGTGTAGGCGCCCCGCCCCTTTCCTTCCAGCTCGCCGATCAGCTGCATACAGCGCACTTTGGGGCAACCGGTGATCGTGCCACCGGGAAACAGCGCGCGGATCACGTCGCCCGGCTCGACGTCCGGCCGCAGCCCGCCGCTGACATTCGACACGATATGGTGCACATGCGCGTAGCTTTCGACGACCATGAACTCGTCCACTTGCACCGTGCCCGCTTCGCACAACCGTCCGAGGTCGTTCCGCTCCAGGTCGATCAGCATCACGTGCTCGGCCTGCTCCTTGGCGCTACCGGTCAACTCGGCAATTGCGCGCTCGTCGCCGCCGCGCCGCCGCGGCCGCGTGCCGGCGATCGGCCGCGTGTCGATCCGCCGCCCACGGACACGCACCAGCCTCTCGGGGGAACTGGACAGCAGGCGGAAGCCGGGCAGTTGCGCAGTGCCCGCAAACGCGCCGGGGTTCGCGGCACGCAGGCGAAGGTACAGCCCGGCGGCGTCGGGACCACCGGGCGTCTGCACCCTCCAGCCTCGCGCCAGGTTGGCCTGGTAGACGTCGCCCGCCGCAATGTGATCCAGCGCCTGGCGGCAGGCGTCGAGGTAGATGCCCGGATCGTCCTCCTCGACCGACACGGCGGCCGGACGCCGATCGCCTTCGGCCGCCGGGGCCGCGACGATGAAGTCCTGCGCAAGCTTCGCGACGGCCTCAGCCGCACCCTCTTCGCCGAGCGCGACGGTCTTGCCCGTGGCGTGATCGTGAACGATCGCCGCGGCGACCCGGATGGCCGACGCGACGAGTGGGAGCGGCGATGCCGGCAGTTTCAGCGTCGGCTCGACCTCGGTTGCAAGCTCGTAGCCGAGATACAGGAACCACCCGCCCGCGAACGGCCAGGGATGAGGCGGCGCGGCTCCGCATTCCTGGCGCCACCAGGCATTCAGGCGCGCGCAGAACGCCTCGCCAGCCCCGGGTCCGGTGAGGCGGCCACCCCGGTCCAGTTCCAGGCGTTCCCCGGGCGCCGCAAGCAGCAGGCTGTAGCGACCGAGTTCACCGGCAGTCGCGGCGCTATCGAGAAAGGCCGGGTAGAAACCCGGATCCCGGTCGTGCAGCGACAGCAGGCGCAAGCAGGCATCGGGCAGTACCGGGAGCGCGCGCAGGACGGGATTCCGCGGCGGCATGCCGGTCGGCCCGGTCAGCGCAACGCGCGGAAAATCAGCGTCCCGTTGGTGCCGCCGAAGCCGAAGGAGTTGCTGACGGTCGTGTCGACCGTCATCTGCCTGGCGGTATGCGGCACGTAATCGAGGTCGCAGCCCTCGTCCGGAGCGTCGAGATTGATCGTGGGCGGGACGACCCGGTCACGGATCGCGAGCACGCTGAAGATCGCCTCGACCACGCCGGCGGCCCCCAGCAAGTGCCCGGTCATGGACTTGGTCGAACTGATCGCGAGCTTGCGCGCGTGCGCGCCGAAAGCGTTCTTGATCGCGACGGTCTCCGCGATGTCGCCGAGCGGCGTCGAGGTGGCGTGCGCATTCACGTACTGCACCTCGTCTGCGTTGATGCCGGCGTCGCGCAGGGCGTTCTCCATCGACAGCCGCGCCCCCGCGCCATCGTCCGGCGGCGCGGTGATGTGGTGGGCATCGCCGCTCATGCCGAAACCGACCAGCTCTGCGTAGATCCGCGCACCGCGCGACTTCGCGTGGCCGTACTCCTCCAGCACCATGCCCCCGGCGCCGTCGCCCATGACAAAGCCGTCGCGGTCGCGGTCCCAGGGTCGGCTGGCTTTCGCCGGCTGGTCATTGCGTGTTGACAGGGCACGCGCCTGGCCGAAACCGCCGAGCGCGGTCGGCGTCTGCGCCATTTCGGCGCCACCCGCGATGACGACATCCGCGTCGCCGTACTGGATGGTGCGCATGCCGACCCCGAGCGCGTGGGTCGAAGTCGTGCAGGCCGTGATCACGGCGAGGTTAGGGCCGGTGATGCCATACATGATCGACAGGTGACCGGAGACCATGTTGACGATCGACGCCGGGATGTAGAACGGCGAGATCTTCTTCGGTGTCATCGTCTCGAGGTACTTCGAGTGGTTGTCCTCGATGGTGGCGAGTCCGCCGATGCCGGCCCCCATGACGAGGCCGACCCGTGCCCGGTTCGCATCGGTGATCGCGAGGCCGCTGTCCGCGATGGCCTGCACGCCCGCCGCGACGCCGAACTGCATGAAAAGGTCCATGCGCCGCGCGTCCTTGGCCGGCAGATACTTCGTCACGTCGAAGTCGGGAATGCTGCCCGCGATCCGGCAGGGAAAGGCACTCGCGTCGAAGCGGGTGATCGGCCCGATGCCGCTTTTGCCCGCGAGGGCCCCGGCCCAGCTGTCGGCCACCGTGTTGCCGAGTGGCGAGACCATGCCGAGGCCCGTGACGACAATGCGTCGCTTGCTCAAAGTATCAGCCTCCGGCGGGCATCGGGGGCAATGACGCAACGAGCCCCGGCCGTGGGACCGGGGCTCGCGGGCGACAGGCCTCAGGACTTGGACTGGTGCTGGACGATGTAATCGATCGCCTGCTGCACCGTGGTGATCTTTTCGGCATCCTCGTCTGGAATCTCGGTCTCGAATTCCTCTTCGAGCGCCATCACGAGCTCGACGGTATCCAGGGAGTCGGCACCCAGATCGTCCACGAAGGACGCGTCGCTGGTGACCTCCTCGTCCTTCGCACCCAGCTGCTCGGCGACGATCTTCTTGACCCGTTCTTCGACTGTGCTCATCGGTTTGATGTCCCTTACCTTGTTGTGCCCGAAACCGCACGAGCCGGCCCGGGGCCGCGCCATTCTATGCCACGGACCCCCCCTGACTACCAGAAACCTATGTTACTTGCTGTTTTGCATGGCCTTTTCAGCCCATGTACATGCCGCCGTTTACGTTCAGGGTCTCGCCAGTGATCCAGGCGGCGCCGGCGCCCGCCAGAAAGCAGACCGCTTCGGCAACGTCCTCGGGCACCCCCAGCCGCCCGAGCGGGATCTGCTTCGCCAGGATCTCGCGTTGCGCAGCCGGCAATGACTTGGTCATGTCGGTGTCGATGAAGCCCGGAGCGACCACATTGACCGTGATTCCCCGTGAAGCGACTTCCTTCGCCAGCGAGCGCGTGAAGCCGCCAATGCCCGCCTTGGCAGCGCAATAGTTGGCCTGGCCGGGATTGCCGATCAGCCCGACCACCGAGGCGATGTTGATGATCCGCCCTTTGCGGGCTCTCATCATGCCGCGCAACACCGCCTTGCTGAGACGGAACACCGAGCCGAGGTTGGTGGAGATGACGGCATCCCAGTCCTCGGGCTTCATGCGCAGCAGCAGTGTATCGCGCGTGATACCCGCGTTGTTCACCAGAATGGTGACTGCACCCTCGCGCGCTTCGATTTCTGCGATTGCCGCGTCGCAGGCGGCGCCGTCGCCGACGTCGAGCACCATGCCCCGCCCTGCGCGGCCGGCGGCCCGGAGCGCAGCGTCAATCGTCGCGACGCCCGCCGCTCCCGTCGCGGTGCCGACCACGGTCGCGCCCTGGGCCGCGAGTCCGAGGGCTGTGGCATGACCGATGCCACGCGAGGCACCGGTGACGAGCGCGATTTCGCCCCGCAAGGGACCTGCCGTCACGCGGTATCGCCTCCTGCGGCCGCGCGCGCGGCGGCCAGCGTCTCCGGCGACTCGATGGCCTGCAGCGTGAGGTCACGCCCGCCGGGCGCGCGCCGCGCAAGACCCGACAGGACCTTGCCGGGCCCGCACTCGATGAGCGTGGTGGCGCCCTCCTCGATCATGCTGGCCACGATAGCCGACCAGCGCACGGGATTGAACAGCTGGCGGTACAGGCCGTCCCGAATCGATTCCGCGTCGGTGTAGGCACCGGCATCGAAGGCGTACACGCGCGCGGTGGGCGGGCGAATATCGAGACTGCGCAACCGCCCCCTGAGGGCATCTGCGGCCGGCTTCATGAGCGCGCTGTGCGAGGGCACCGAGACCGGCAGCAGCACCGCGCGTTTCGCCCCCCGCAGCTTGCATAATTCGATGGCGCGCGCGACGGCGGCGGCCTCGCCCGCAATCACCAGCTGGCCTTGCGAGTTGTAGTTGACCGGCTGCACCACCGCGCCGTGTGCCGCTGCCACGCAGCAGGCCTCAATGACGGCATCTTCGAGCCCGAGGATCGCGGCCATCGCACCCGTGCCCGCCGGCACCGCGTGCTGCATGGCCTCGCCGCGAAACCGCACGAGCGCGACGGCGGCAGCAAAATCGATGGCGTCGGCGGCAACCAGGGCGCTGTATTCGCCAAGACTGTGGCCCGCGAGCATTGCAGGCCTCGGCCCGCCGTGACGCAGCCAGGCGCGCCAGGCGGCGATCCCGGCCGTCAACATCGCCGGTTGCGTGCGCTCGGTCTCGGACAGTCGAGCGTCGGAACCCTGCTGGCAGAGTTCCCACAGGTCGTAGCCGAGCACGGCCGAAGCCTCGGCGAAGGTCTCCTGCACGACGGGTTCGGAGGCTCCAAGTGCTGCCAGCATACCCACGGACTGCGAGCCCTGCCCCGGGAACATCATCGCCAGCTTCAAGGTCGTCTCCCCGTCCGCGTAGCCCGGATTATAGGTTGAGCGCAGTCTCACGTTGGCAGGGCTGATGGCCAGCTCCCGGGAAGCGACCTGTTATCATCGGGCCCGGCCGAGGAGAGGCGCATCATGCTGATTTCACGACGCGAATCGGGCTTCACGCTGATCGAGATCATGGTGGTCCTGGTGATCATCGCGATCCTCGGTGCCCTGATCGCGCCCCAGATCCTCGGCCGCGTGGACGAGGCCCGGGTAACGGCGGCCAAGCAGGACATCCGCACGCTCGGCACCGCCCTCGACTTCTACAAGATGGACAACTTCCGTTACCCCACGACCGACCAGGGGCTCCAGGCGCTGGTCCAGAAGCCGGACGACCCGTCGGTACGGAACTGGCGGGCCGGCGGCTACCTGAAGTCCACGACCATCCCCAAGGACCCCTGGGGCAACGAGTACCGCTACCTGCAGCCAGGCAGCAAGGGCGGTGAATACGACCTCTACTCTTTCGGCGCCGACGGCGAGCTGGGCGGCGAAGACGCCAACGCGGACATCGGCAGCTGGAACCTCGAGTGACCGACTGAAGGACCGTGGCGATGCCCGTCGCCCGTTTGCGCCGCTCGATGCGCGGCATGACGCTCATCGAGATTCTCGTCGTCGTCCTGATCATCGGCATCCTGGCGGCGCTCGCGACGCTGTCCATCGGCCTGCTTGGCGAGGACCGGGAAATCGAGGACGAGAGCACGCGGCTGGCTGACGCCATCGCACTGCTCCAGGAGCAGGCCCAGCTCGAGGGGCGCGACTACGGAATCCTGCTCGAGACCGTCCGCTACGAGTTTCAGCGCTTCGACGCCTTCGAGCAGCGTTGGGTCGTGATCGATGCCGACCCGGCGCTGCGCGCGCGCGAGCTGCCCGCGGGGCTTGCCTTCGAGTTGACGCTCGAGGGCCGCGTCCTCCTGTTGCGGCGGGAACCGGTGCCCGAGGCGCGCCTGCCGCAGCTTGTCGCCTGGGGAAGCGGCGAGATGACGCCCTATCGACTCGCAATCGTCCGCCGGGGAGGCAGCCGGATCACATTGGTCGGGCTGGTTGACGGCAGCATCGAGATCGAGCGCGGCGATGAGAAATCCTGACCAACGCGGCTTCACGCTGGTCGAGGTCGTGGTCGCTCTCGCGATCGTCGCGATCGGCATGCTCGCCGTGTTCAAGACGATCGGCGACACGACCCACAATGTCTCGAACCTGCGCGACCGCAGCTTCGCGACCTGGATCGCCGACAATCGCCTCACCGAGATCCGCGTCTCCGGCCAGATGCCGTCGGTCGAGGAGACGACGGGTGAAGTGGAATTTGCGGGCCGTCGCTGGCACTGGGTCGCCAAGGTTTCGCAGACCCAGGTGAAGGGCCTGCGCCGAATCGACGTCAGCGTGCGCCGCGACGACGACCTGGAGAGCGCCAGCCTCGTGAGCCTCGCCGGCTTTGTCGGCGCTGTCGCAACGGCCTCGCCCGCGAGCAGTCCGGACTGGCTGCACCTGCACGGCGCCGGCGGTCCCGGCGGCGAGGCCGACGGTGAGGACGAGCAAGGTGACGGCAGCGGGGAAGACGGCGAATGAGCACGCAGCAGAGATCACGCGGATTCACGCTGCTCGAGATCTTGGTGGCGATGGTGATCCTCGCCGTCATGGGACTCATGGCCTATCGCGGCGTCAGCGAGGCGCGTGTCGCGGTCGGCAATGCCGAGGGCCACCTCGAGCGGCTGCACGCCGTGCAGCGCGGGGTCCAGCTGATGGTCACGGATTTCCGTACGCTGACGCGCCGGCCGGTGCGCGAGCCGATTGGCGACGGCCAGCGCGCGACGCTCCTGCGGGATGCAAATGCCGTCACGCTGGTGGAGCTCTCGCGCGCCGGCTGGCCAAACGGCGCCGGCACGCCGCGCGGCACGGCGCAGCGCGTCGCCTACCGCCTGGACGACGGCAAGCTCATCCGTGAGCACTGGATCGTCATGGATGCAACGCTCGCGACGCCGCCGGTCCGGCGCGAGCTCCTGGATCGCGTCGAACGCGTCGAGCTTCGCTACCTGACGAACGGGCGCGAGTGGATCGCGGAATGGCCGCCGTTCAACAATACGGCGGACCTCGGTTTCTACATGCGCCCGCTCGCCGTGGAGATCACGCTGGTGCTAGCCGACTACGGCGAAATCCGCCGCGTCGTCGAGGTCTCGGGATGAACCGGCAGCGCGGTGTCGCGCTCATCACGGCGATCGTGCTGGTCGCGATCGCGACCATCCTCGCGGTCCACATCGGCACGCGCGCGGCGCTCGACCTGCGCCGTACGGCCGGTCTCGCCGCGCTCGACCAGGGCTGGCACGTCGCCCTCGGCGCCGAAGCCTGGGCGGCCGAGGTCCTGAGCGACGACTACGATGACGACCCGGACATCGACCATCTCGGCGAGGCCTGGGCGCAGCCGCTGCCGGGTCTGCCGATCGACGGCGGCGAATTACGCGGCGCGCTCGAGGACATGCAAGGACGCTTCAACCTCAACAGCCTCGTGAATGCCGGCCGCGTGATCGATCAAGGCGCTGTCGCACGCTTCCAGCGGCTGCTCTTCCATGTGGGCGCACAGCCGCGTTGGGCGAGCATCATGGCCGACTGGCTGGACGAGGGCACGATTCCGGAACTGGAGGGCGCGGAAGACGGTACCTACCTCGCGCAGAATCCGCCCTATCGCGCGGCCAATGGTCTCATCTCGACGACCACGGAGATGATGGCGCTACCCGGCATGACCCGCGAGGAGTTCGAGCGGATCCGTCCTTACGTGGCAGCCCTGCCGGTCGGCACGAAGATCAATCTCTGCACCGCGAAGGCGCCGGTGCTTACCGCGATCGTCGAGGGTGGCACGGATTTCAGCGATGCGAATCTGCTCGAGGCGAACCGTGGCGACGGGTGCTACCCGACCGTTGAAATCGTGAGAGGCACGCTCGATACGGCCGCGTGGCAGTCGATCAGCAGCCTGGTGTCCGAAAACAGTGACTGGTTTCGCGCCGTGACCGCGGTTCGTATTGGCACCTCGGAATTCACGCTGTACAGTCTGATGCAACGCAACAGGTCCAATTCCATCCGCACCGTCCTGCGCTCGACCGGCACCGAGTAGCCCTGCATGAACCAGTTTCTCGTCCTGCGGCTCGCGAATCCGGTCAGCTGGCTGATCGCCGGCGGCGATGGCGGCCGCCCCGGGCCGGTCGTTACCGGGGAATTCGCGGACGCCGTGCCGGTCGCGCGCGAGCGACAGGTGGTCGTAATCGCGCCCGGTTCGAGCGTGACGCTCGCGCAGCCGGAACTTCCGGTGAAGGGCGGCGCGAAGCTCGCACAGGTCGTGCCCTACGCGATGGAGGATTCGCTCGCCGGCGAGGTCGAGCAGTTCCATTTCGCCATCGGCGCGGCGGACACAGGTCAGAGCACGCTGATCGCGGCGGTCCGCCGCGAGGAGCTGCGCGGCTGGCTCGAGGCCCTCGAGGCGGCGGGCGTTGAGCCCATGAGCGTCGTGCCCGACACGCTCTGCGTACCGGACAATCCCGGCAAGACGGTCGCCGTCATCGATTCCGGCCAGCTGCTGGTGCGCGCGCCCGGGAGCTTGCCGGTCGCGCTCGATGCGGAACCATTGACCGAGGCATTCACGCTCGCAGGCCTCGAGGGCGAGGACCGCCATGTACAGCTCTTCGTCTCGCAGCAGGACTGGCAGTACTCGCGCGAGATGATCGAGGCCTTGCGCGAGGTCACGGGCAGCCTCGACCTGCAGATCCTGCCTGACGGCGCCCTGCCCCTGCTGGCCGCCGGCGCGGTCCGCCCGGGCACGCTGTCGCTGCTGCAGGGCGAGTTCGCTCGCCGCACCGGCTGGCGGGCCGAGTGGCAACGCTGGCGGGTCGCGGCTCTGCTCGCGGCTGCCGCCATCGCGCTGTTCATCGGCGTGCGTGGCTACGATCTCGTCCGCCTGCATGCCGAGCAGGGTCGCCTCGATATCGCCATCGAACAGGCGGCGCGCATCGCCATGCCCGACGTGGAGCGCATCGAGGATGCGCGTATCCAGGTCGAGCAGCGCCTGCGCGGCGCCGGGGCCAACGACCCGCACGGTCTCCTCGAGCACCTCGCCGCCGTGGGCGGAGCACTCGCGGGCGCGCCGGGCCCGAAGCTCGAATCGTTCAACTGGCACGACCATGCGCTCGACCTCAACATGAACGCGCCGAATACCGATGCGATCGCGCGCTTTGCGCAGGGCATCAGCGAGCGCGGCCTCGCCGCCGACGTCACGTCGACTACCAGCAACGAGCAGGGGATCCAGGCTAGGGTACGCATTGCCGCAGGAGCCGCGCCGTGACGCTGCGCGAATGGTATGCCGGACTTGCCGAGCGCGAACGGCGAACGGTTCTCTGGGGCGGAACGGCCGCCGCATGCATCTTGATCGTCGGGCTCGCCTGGCAGCTCACCGCTTCCGTCGCGATGGCGGAAGAGCGCGTCGAGCGCCGCCGCCAGGATCTCGCATTCATCGAGGCGGCGACGCCGATGATCCAGTCGCTGCCCGCGGCACGCCCGGGAGAATCGCTGACGATCGGCCTCGACCGGATGGCTCGCGAGAGCGGGCTAGCCGAGCAGCTGGCCGGGATCGAGCCGGCCGCCAACGGCGCGATGCGCGCGCGCTTCACCGCCGCCTCATTCGATTCCATGATGCTGCTGCTGGCGCGCCTGCAGAAAGAGCGCGGCGCTCGGGTGGAGTCAGCGAGCGTCACCGCGACCGGTGCGAGCGGCCTCGTCGACGCGACGCTCGTCATCCGCGGTCCCTGACGCCATGGCCAAGCGCAGCCTGTACGTCGCGGCAGGCATTGCCGCCTTCCTCGGTTTCATGGTGGCGATGGTGCCCGCGAGCCAGCTGGCGCGGCGGTTACCCGCGGGCATGGCGCTCGACGGCGTCTCCGGCACGGTCTGGTCCGGGCGGGCCCGTGCGCTGGCGGTCCAGGGCCGGACATTCGGCGCGCTGCGCTGGTCCTGCGGGCCGTGGCGCCTGGTGCTGCTAGAGTGGTCCTGCACGCTGAGCCTGCAGCCGCAAGGCGGTCAGCTGGCGGGCGAATTCACCGGCGATTTCGCGGGCGACATGGTCGGCCGCGGTATCCGCGGCAGCGTGCCGATCGGCCTGTTCGAGGGCGTGGCGACGCCGCGCGGCTGGACCGGCAGTCTGGAGCTCGACCTCGAGGAGCTCGCGATCGCCGCGCGCCGGCCGCAGTCGGCATCTGGCACCCTGTTTCTGCGCGGCCTGCGTGCACCGGGCGCGCATGGCCAGTACCTGGGCGATTTCGAGCTGGTGGTCGGCGAGGGGTCGGTGGGCGGTGCGACGCTGAACGGGAGATTGCGTGACCTCGGTGGGCCGCTGCGCGTGCGCGGCGCCGTCGAACTCTTCGAGGACGGCCGGTACCTGATCCAGGGCGAGGCCGCGCCGGGGCCTGGCGCGGGCCCCGCGATCTTCGACACGCTCGGCTTCCTCGGCCCGCCTGACAACCAGGGCCGCTGCCCTTTCACCATCGAAGGTACTCTGTAGCGCTGCCGCGTTTCGGCCGTCAGAGTTCCCGCCAGCCGTCGAGGAGCGGGAAATAAAGGCCGACCTTGAGTGGCCGTCCGGGCTCCAGACAGCGCATCGCCTCGGCGTAGCGTTCGAGCTGGGGTCGGTAGCGCTCGAGTTCACGGTCCAGGAAGGCTTCGCGATCACCGCCCTCGTGCTGACTGGTCTTCCAGTCAACGACCCAGCGCACGCCCGTCGCATCCACGAAGCTGCGATCGATACGCAGGCTCTGCACCCCGCCGCCAATCCTCGCGGACACCGCAAGTTCGCCGCCCGCCTCCTGCGCTGCTGGATCGAGCAGGCGTCCGGCGAACTCGCTGCGCAGGAAGCCGTCGACGACAGCCTGCGTGCGCGCAAGCGCCTCGGGCAGGTGACGCTCGTCCATGCCCGCGCAGCGCAGCAGCCGGGTCCAGGCAGTCGATCGCCCCGCGAGCGCCTCGCGGTGCAAGCGCAGCCCCGCCAGGCGGTCGAGCTCGAGGTGCACGACTTCACCGACGGCCGTAGCGATCGCGCCTGCCCAATCGAACTCCGGCCGCACGGACTCCTCCGTCGCCCCAAGAATGCGCAGCGGCGGCACCAGCGGCAACGCGTCGGGCACCGGCGGCTGCCAGTTCAGCGGGATCCTCGTCAGCCCGGGCGCCGTGAGCTTCGGGCGGGATGGCGGGCCCCGGGCCGCGGTCTGCGGCGCGCTGGCAGCGCGCGCGCGTTCGAACTCCGCTTTCAGCACCGGCCAGAAAAAGCGCAGCAGGCTGCCAGCCGGCGGCTTGCGCAACAGCTCGCCACCTGCTTCCTGGCGCGTCCGCGCACTGCCAACGAGGTGCAGCACACGGCGCGCGCGTGTCACCGCGACGTATGCAACCCGGCCGAGCTCGAGCTCGGCACGCTCGGCTTCGAGTCGGCGCATCCATGCCTCGAGCTGGTCCGCCACACCCTCGACTTCGCCCGACTCACTGCGGCTGCCGAGAATCACGCCGCGCTGTCCGGGCCCGGTCGCGAGCGTCGTCCAGTACAGGAGCCGGCGATTTCCGGACGGCGCCATGCGTTGCAGGTCGGGGACGACCACGACGTCGAATTCGAGTCCTTTCGCCTTGTGGATCGTCATGATCTGCACGGGCGCATCCTCAAGCCCGACTGGCGAGGCGCGGATATGCTCGGCGGTGGCTTCGAGGTCCGAGACCTCCGGCCAGGCGCCGGATTCCGACTCGAGCTGATCGAGGGCGCCAAAAAACAGCTCCGCATTCGTCAGGTCGGAGACATCGTCGACGGTGGCGGGTCCGCCAATCGCGAGCCAGGCGGATCTCAGCCATCCGCCCAGCGACCGCCGCCCGCGGCTCGCGATAGCCGGCTGTAGCGCCTCCCGCAGGCGACCGAGGCGTGCCGCACCGTCCGGCGACAGGCGCGCGAGCCGGGCAGGATCCCCAGCAAGAAACGGGATCGTCGCGTCGGGGTCATCTCCAGCCAGTCGGTGCAGGTCAGCGAGCGTCAGGCCGCACCAGGGCGCGCGCAAGACCGCGAGCCAGGCGCCGCGGTCGCCGGCATGCAGCATGCAGCGCGCGAGCGAGACGAGATCCCGGATCGCCGCGCGGTCGGCGAGCGACTCGAGCTCGACGCCCCGGTAGTCGACTCCAGCCGCACGCAACGCGGCGATGATCGCGGGCAGTGAATTCCGCGCGCGCACTAGAACGGCGATGCTCGGCCGCCGGCCAGCAGGCGCGCCGGCCAGTGCGTCAGCCGCGATTCGCGCGACTTCCTCGCCCATCGCACGCTCGTCAGCATCCACGAGGGCGTGCAGGTGCACGCCGTCGCCGTTGCGCGATTCGTGCACGTACTCGGCGGGCGAGTAGCGCACGGCACCACGCTCGAAATCGTCGCGGCCTGGCAGCAAAGTCGCGAAGCTGGCGTTGACCCAGTCCACGATGACGCGACTCGAGCGAAAGTTCCGCTCCAGTCGCAGCGAGCCGAGCGGCACGCCGCCGATCCCCTGCTCCGCGGCCTGCAGGAACAGCGTCACGTCGGCCTCACGGAACGCGTAGATGGACTGCATCGGGTCGCCGACGCAGAACAACGTGCGGCCGTCGCCCTCCCGCCAGCCCGCGAGCAGCAGGGCGAGCAACTGCTCCTGGGCCGGCGACGTGTCCTGGTACTCGTCCACCAGCAGGTGCTGGACACGATAGTCGAGCACGAGCGCGAGTTCAGTCGGGGCGGCGTCCTCCCGCAGCGCATCGCGCGCCGCGGCGGCAACCGCCGGATGGTCGAGGTTGCCTCGCTCGGCGAACAGCGCCAGCAATTCCGCGACGGCGTGCGGCAGGACCGCCAGCAACGCTGCGATCCGCTCCCACTGCCCGTCGGTCAGCCGGGCCGGTGGCAAGCGTCGGACGCCGCTCAAGGCCTGTGCGAAGCCCGCCACGCCAGCGAGCGATTCCAGTTCGTCGTTCATGTGCTGCTTCAGCGCGGGCCACGGGGCGCCCTCCGAGGCCGCCAGGAAGCCCTGATTGCGGTCCACAGTCTTGCGCACGGCGCCTTCCCGGCCCGCGGTCAGCAGCACATCGGCGAGCGCCGACCACCGTGGCACCGCGTCGACGCGCGCCGCGGGGAGCGCGTCGAATGGCGCGAGGGCCGCGAGCGGGCTCGCGGCGCCGCCGGCACTTGCGGCCATACACAGGACTGCGAGCAGCTCCGCTGAAATGGCGCCGGCAACCGCGTCCCGGATGCATGACAACTCGGCCTCCAGCGCGCCGAGCAGCAGACGGTCGATGCCTGCGCGCAGGCGCCGGCGGTCCGGCTCGGCCAGCAGCTTCGGCAGCCAGACCTCGCGCGTGCCCAGCATGTCGGCCAGCAGCTGCGCGAGCCGGTGCGGCTCGTGATCGAGCGAGCGCGCAAGCCGCACCAGCGGGTCCGCGCGTTCATCGCCTAGCTCGAGCGCGCCGACCATGCGGCGGGCTGCCTCGCGGTACAGCGGCTGCGCGTCATCCACGAGCGTTGCGGCGAGGCCGATCCGCGCGGCCAGCGGCATTCGCTGCGCCAGCCAATGATTCAGCCCGTCGATCGTCTGCACGTGCAGCCGGGCCGGGTTGCGCTCGAGATCCCAGCCGCGCTCCCGGCTGCGCGCGAGCGCGGCCGTTGCGAGTGCATGCAGTTCGCGCTCGTGCGGGCGTGCGTCCGGCGCGGGTGGCCGGGATGCTCCCGCCAACGCGGCAAGGATGCGGTGCCGCATCTCGGAGGCCGCCTTGCGGGTGAAGGTGATCGCGACGATCTCCTCCGGGTTGTTCACCGCCGCCAGCAGGCGCAGGTAGCGCAGCGTTAGCAGGCTCGTCTTGCCTGAGCCTGCCGGTGCCTGCACGATGAACGACCGGTGCGGATCGATGGCTTCGCGCCGGGCTGCGGCATCGCGATCGCAATCAGGCTTCATCGCCTGACTCCACGACCGCCACTTCGCGGGCCCCCACGGTATCCACGCGGCAGAGCCCGCCGAGATGGCAGCGCCGGCAGGTGACGGCAGCGAGCTTCGGGTCGACGGATACGTGCCCGGCAGCGAAGCCGCGCGCCAGGGCCTCGAGCCACGCCCACCAGTGCTCCGTGATCTGTCGCCAGTCGAACCCTCGTTCCCTGTCCTCGGTCAGGGCGAACCTGCGCGCCGGCGTGACGCCCTCGAGCACGACCGATTCGTCGCCGACGCCGGCCCAGCTCGCGCGCGCGTAGCCGGCCTGCGCAAGCGCGACTGCGACGGGGCGCTCCGGGTGCAACACGGCGTACAGTGGCAGCTGCGGCGCCTCCATCCGCGCGCCGCGCCAGGCGGAATTGCGCGCCTCCCCGGTCTTGTAGTCGAACACCACGCGGGCATCGCCCTGCGCATCGACGCGATCGACCCGTAACCGGAATTCGAGCCCGCCGAGCCGCCCCGTGAGTTCGCGCTCCGTCTCGATCACGGTGAATGGCTCACGACCCCGTTCGCGCTCGAGCAAGGCGCCGATGGCGCTGACCTGCCATTCGCGCTCGAGCGTGCAGGCCCTCGGCCCCACGCCGGCAGGTACAGCATCCGCCATCGCGCGCTCGACCGCGTCCGCCACACGGCTCGCGACCTCGCCCGGCGCAAGTGCCAGCAAGGCGGCCTGTGACGGAAGTCCCGACCAGAAATACTCCAGCGCGCGGTGCAGGACAGTGCCGCGGACCCGCCGGTCGATACCAGCCTGCGGCTCTTCATGCGGCTCGGCGCCGAGGCGCAGCTCCGCAAAGGCCCGGAACGGACAGGCCGACTGCAGCTCCAGCACGCGCGCCCCGCCCGCCGCGCGGGCCTCAGCGAGCGGCGGCGCCGGGTCTTCTCCGACCGGCAGGAGCATCGCCCGCTGATACTGCAGCGTCGCGCGCGACGGGCGCCCCGCCGGCCGCGCGAGCATTGGGAGATCTTCGGGTACGAGTGGCGAAGCGTCGACGTCGGTATCGTCTTCCCGCTCGGGCCAGGACATCACCAGCGTACCGGCCTGCGCCCGCCAGGCCTGGACCACGCCTTCCGCGTGACGGACGCAACCCGTTGCGGTCGCGAACCGCATATTGAGGCCGCGTTGCACGTCGATCGGCAGGAATGGATCGACATGCACGGGCCGCGGCCAGACGGCGGAGGTCAGGCCCGCGACCCACAGGCTGTCGAGTTCAAGCCCTGGGTCTTCCCAGTGATCCAGCACGAACACGGCCGGCTCGCCGCTTTCCGGCTGAAAGGGAGCGGCCGCAAGCTCGCGCAGCTGGGCGAGCGCCTGCCAAGCGGTCAGGCTGCCAGCGATCCCTGTGAGGCCGGCCAGCTCGCGCAACAGCTCCCCGAGCCGTGCTGCTGCCTGCCAGTCGGAAGAAACGAGCTCCGCGGCTGGGCCTGGCCAGCCCCAGGAGGCGAGACAACGGCCGAAACACTCCGCCCAGGCGGTCGCATCGCGCCGTACCGGCCCGGTGCAGGCTCTCGCCGCGGCCTCGAGCGTCGTCGCCAGCATCGGTGCGGCGCCGCGACGGGCCTCCTGGGCAAGGCTGGCGGGCTCTCCGGGGTGGATGCGACCATTGCGCCGCAGGCGAATGTCGAGGCGGATACGCGCTTCCTGCTCGGCGTTGCCACCCGCGACGTGGCGGCTGCGAAGCAGGCGCGTTGCGTCGGTCCAGTCGCCGTGCCCGAGTGTGAAGCGCAACGCATCGAAAGCGACTTCGATCACCGGGCGCGCCAGCAAGGGCGGCCCCCCGGCGAGGTCGAATGCGCGCTCCTGCGGGGCGCCGGCGAGTTCGAGCGCCGGCTGGAGCGCGGATTCCAGCGCACGCTCGAGACTGGCCCGCTGCCGCTCGAGGTCCGGCACGATGACGCCGTGCACGCCGTCGGGGCGCTCGGCGAGGCGCTCCTGCAGCCACGCGATCATCGCAGCGCGTTCAACGTCCGGATCGGCCGCCGCGTAGCGGGAGCAGGCGCCGCCGAGCGCGTCGCCACCCGCCTTCCGGAGCAACCAGCCCCGCTGCTCGAGCGCCGTGAACAGAGCCGCCTCGGCCGGCATCGGAGCGCGGAATCCCACCAGCATCAGCGGCGGTCCGGGCGGTGGCAAGGCGTCATCGGCCAAGAACAGGCGCGCGAGATCCGCAGCATCGCAGGCGCCGCGCGCCACGAGCTCGCGCTCGACAGCGCGGGACCAGCCCAGGAAGGCCTGCTGGTCGCGGGTCAGCGGCCAGCGCGTAAGGTTGGCAGTCTCGCCGCCATGGGCACGCAGGCACAGCCAGCTCGCGCGCGCGCGTGCGCCGATCTCTGCGGGATCGAGCAGACCCGGCACATCGTCGGCGACGCACCGGCGCCACAGCCAGCGCGACGCAATGGCCGGCAGCGCGACGGGCAGTTCCGCGCGCTCTGCACCCGCGGTCCGCCACCCAGCTGCAAGCCAGGTCTCGAGCGGGAGTACCTGTGCAGTCGGCCAGGCACTGCGCCCCGCAGCCAGCTGCATCCGGTCGTGCAGGCGGCGCAGGATGCGCGCCTGGCGCAGGTTCGCCGTCAGGATCAGGCCACCCGCACCCAGGTGCCCGAGACAACTGCGGTTCAAGTCCATCCGAGGGCTCCGAGTCGCGGACCCGAGCTTAGCGCCCGTGCTGGCTCAGGGCGTGAGCTCTGGCGCTGCCACGGCGTCCCGGGACGACGGACGCGCCGCGATGAGCCGCCGGGCCGCGACCGGTTCGACCGCGAGAACGGAGTCCAGCAGCGTCCGCGTGTACGGATGGCGCGGCGCCTGCAGTATCTCGTCACGCAGCCCGTCCTCGATGATCCGGCCGCGGTGCATGACGAGAATGCGCTCCGCAAGATGCGCAACCACGGCCAGGTTGTGGCTGATGAAGAGGCAGGCCAGGCCGCGCTCACGCCGGATGCGCGCCAGGAGATTGACGATCTGACCCTGCACCGAGACGTCGAGCGCGCTCACGGGCTCGTCGCAGACCAGGAAAGCGGGATCGACGATCAATGCGCGCGCGATTCCAGCGCGCTGCAGCTGGCCGCCGCTCAGCTGGTGCGGATAGCGGGCCGCCAGCTCCACTGCAAGGCCAACCTCGCCAAGGATCGCCTCGACGCGTGCAGCCCGATCCGGTGCGGACAGCTGCGGGACGAGCGCCCTGAGCGGCTCGGCGACGCTTTCCGCAATCGTCATGCGTGGATCGAAACTCGCGGCCGGGTCCTGGAATACCAGTTGCAGTTCGCGACGCAACGGCCGAAAAGCCTCGCGCGGCACGGTATCGATCCGCCGCCCGCGCCAGCGGATTTCACCGGCTGCCAGTGGCACGAGGCCGAGGATCGCGCGGCCAAGGGAGGACTTCCCGCAGCCCGATTCGCCGACCAGGCCGAGGATTTCCCCGGCCTGGAGAGCGAAGGTCGCGCCGCCGACGGCCGTCAGGCGGCCGCCATCCGCCGCCGGTCGCGGAAAGGTCACCGTGGCGTTGCGTACTTCGAGCATGGCGCTCACGCCGTATCGCTCCCGGTATGCGGAAAATGGCAGGCCACGCCCCGGGCAGCCGGGCCCGCAAGCACGGGGTCGTCGACGCCGCAGTGCTCCGCGCGGTGCGGACAGCGAGGCGCGAAACGGCAGCCCCGGAACCACTCGCCAGGCGCGGGCGGAGCGCCTGGAATCGTCGCCAGCTCGCCGCGACCACCGAGGCGGGGCACCGCTGCGAGCAGGCCGGCCGTGTAGGGATGCCGCGGGCGCGACAGCAACGCCGCGGCCATACCCACCTCCACCACGCGTCCCGCATACATGACGGCCACGCGATCGGCGAGCGCGGCGACGATGCCGAGATCATGCGTCACGATTAGGAGCGCCATGCCGAGGTCCTCACACAGTTGCGCGAGCAACGCCAGGATGTCCGCCTGCACGGTGACGTCGAGCGCGGTCGTCGGATCGTCCGCGAACAGGATGCGCGGTCGCGCCATCAGCGCGATCGCGACCCGCTGGCGCATGCCGCCCGACAGTTCGTGCGGATACCGTGCCATCAGCGACGCGGGTTCCGCGAGGCGCACGCGGCCCAGCATCTCGACCGCCGCGTCGACCGCCGCGCGGCGACCAGTCCCGGCCGACGCCATCGCGACCTCCACCAGCTGGTCGCCGATGCGGCGGTGGGGCGTGAGGCTGCCAGAGGCATCCTGGAATACGAAGCCGATGCCGCGGCCGCGTGCGGCCGCGGCGGAGCGGGCGTTGCCGAGGATTTCGCGGCCCTCGAATCGCACCGGGCCGCGGGCGCTGCCATTGGCCGCCAGCAGGCCCGTGCAGGCGAGCAGCAACTGGCTCTTGCCGGAGCCGGATTCGCCGACGATCGCCAGCCGCTCGCGCGCTGCGACGGACAGCGCGACGCCGTCCACAGCGCGCGGCGCCGGCCTGCCCGCAAAATCCACCGTGAGGTCGCGGACTTCGAGCAGCGCGCTCACCGCTCCCTCGGATCGAGCGCGTCGCGCAGACTGTCGCCCAGGAAGTTGATGCAGAACACGACCAGCATCAGGCAGGTCGCCGGAACGGCGAGCATCCAGGGCGCGGTCTCCATCTCGGCGGCGCCGTCCGCGATCAGGTTGCTGAGACTCGCGAGCAGTTCCTGCACGCCGATGCCGAGGAAGTTCAGGAAGCTCTCCAGCAGTATCGCCTGCGGCAGGCTGAGTGTCGCGTACACGATGACCGGACCGAGCAGGTTCGGCACGATGTGGCGCGCGATGATGCGGGCCGTGCCGGCGCCTCCGACGACGGCCGCCTCGATGAAGTCACGCTCGCGCAGGGCCAGCGCCTGGCCACGCACGATGCGCGCCATCGTCAGCCAGCCGAATGCGCCGATCGCGGCGAGGATCGTGAGCGGACCGCGCCCGAACACCACCGTCAGGATGATCACGAAGAACACCTGCGGCAGCGCATACAGCACATCGACAAAGCGCATCATCAGCGCGTCGGTACGGCCGCGCCAGTAGCCGGCGAACGCGCCCCAGGCCACGCCGATCACGAGGCTCACGAAGGTCGCGGCCAGCGCGATCGCGAGCGAGACTCGAAGTCCGTACAGCGTCCGCACCAGGAGGTCGCGGCCGAGCCGGTCGGTGCCGAGCCAGTGCCCGGCCGCCTCGAAGGGCGGCGCCGCCATGTGCGACCAGTCGATCTCGTCCTCGCGGTAGTCGAGGAGCGACGGCCCGGCGATCGCCGCGAGTGCCAGCACCGCGAGGATCGCGCCGCAAGTGATTGCCAGGCGGTCACGTGCGAGCGCCGCGCGCACTTCGCTCCACAGGCTGCCTGTCACCGGGGTCGCTCCCGCCGGGTGCGTGGATCGAGCGCGGCGCAGGCGAGGTCGGCCAGGAGATTCAACGCGATCATCAGCGCGGCGTAGACGATGACCATCCCCATCACCAGCGTATAGTCGCGGTTCAGCGCCCCCTGCACCAGGTGGCGCCCCATCCCGGGCAGCCCGAACAGCGTCTCCACCACGAGCGAGCCCGCGAGCACCGAGGCGGCAGCCGGGCCCGCGTAACTCACGACCGGAAGCAGGGCGGCAGGCAGCGCATGGCGCAGGATCACCACCCGCTCTGGCAGGCCACGCGCCCGGGCCGCACGGATCCACGGCGCGCGCAACACCTCGAGCAAGCTCCCCCGCGTCAGGCGCGCGATGAAGGCAGCCGGCGACAAGGCAAGCGCGACCACGGGCAGCACGAGATCCGTCGGCCGGCCGGGGACCCAGCCGGCGACGGGCAGCCACCCGAGCCAGATGCCGAACACGAGCACGAGCAGCGGGGCCACGACGAACACCGGGATCGAGATGCCGGCGATGGCGATTGTCATCATCGCGCGGTCCGCGGCGTGACCGCGCGCGAGCGCGGCCACGATACCCGCGGGAATTCCGAGCGCGAGCGCGACCACCACCGCGGCGGCACCGAGTGCGAGGCTCACCGGCAGCCCGTCGGCGATCAGCTCACCGACCGTGAAGTCGCGGAACTTGAACGAGGGCCCGAAGTCCCCCCGCAGCAGGCCGCCCACGTAGCGGCCGAACTGGACGTGGACGGGTTGGTCGAGACCGTAAGCCGCCTCGAGGTTGGCGCGGATCTCCGGCGGCAGCACCTGTTCCTCGTCGAACGGGCCGCCGGGCGCGAGTCGCGTCAGCAGGAATGACAGGGCGACGACCAGCGCCAGTGTCGGTATCGCGCCGAGCAGGCGCCGGAGGACGAATGCGATCGTGGCCATCCCGTGCCTGAAATAATACACCTAACTCATTGAATATAAGAACGATGTGAGGCGCCGTGCCCGCGAATCCGATACCATTCGCGCGGGCAGCGGAGTGGCGTGTATGCGGAGAATCCTGGTCGGCATCAAGCGCGTCATCGATTTCAACGTGCGCGTGCGTGTGCGTCCCGACGGAGCAGGCGTCGTGACCGACGGGGTCAAGATGAGCGCCAATCCATTCGATTCCATCGCGCTGGAGGAAGCCCTGCGGCTCCGGGAGCGCGGCGAGGCGGACGAGGTCCTGGCGGTCAGTATCGGGCCCGGCGAAGCTCAGCAGCAGCTGCGCGACGCGCTCGCGATGGGCGCGGACCGCGCGATCCTCGTGAAGTCGGATACCGCGCTCGAGCCATTGGCAGTTGCGCACGTGTTCCTGGAGCTCGCGAAACGCGAGAGTCCGCGGCTCGTGATCCTCGGCAAGCAGGCGATTGACGATGACTGCAGCCAGACCGGGCAGATGCTGGCGGCCCTGTGGAACCGGCCGCAGGCCACGTTCGCGTCGAAGCTCGAGATCCAGGGCGAGGCCGCGCGTGTCACGCGCGAGGTCGACGCCGGCCTCGAGGTCATCGAGGTCGACCTGCCGGCAGTGATCACCACCGATCTGCGCCTGAACGAGCCGCGCTACATCAAGCTGCCGGACATCATGAAGGCGAAGAAGAAGCCACTCGACGTGATCGAGATCGTTTCGCTCGGCGTCGATGCCACCCCGGTACTGAAGGTCGTGAAGTACGAGGCGCCCCCGCAGCGGCAGAAAGGGATCATCGTGAAGGACGCCGGTGAACTTGTGGCAGCGCTCAAGCAGCGAGGGCTCGCTTGATGGCCCGCATCCTCGTCGCCGCCGAGCACTCGGGCGGCAAGCTCAACGCATCCACCGCGAAGTGCATTGCCTGCGGCACGTCGGTTCCCGGCGCGGAAGTCTGCGTCGCGGTGCTCGCGGCAGACGGCGCCGCGGTTGCGGCCGAGGCCGCGGCCATCCAGGGTGTCGCGCGGGTCCTGCTGGTCCGCAATCCGGCCAACGAGCCTGCACTCGCGGCGGTGCTCGCACCGCAGTTCGCGAAGCTGGCCGCCGGATTTGATCTCGTGCTGGGGCCCTCGACCACGTTCGGCAGGGACCTGATGCCGCGCATCGCGGCCCTGCTCGGCGCGCCACAGCTCAGCGATGTCATGGTTGCAGAGTCTGCGACGCGCTTCCGCCGGCCGGTTTATGCGGGCATTGCCATCGTGACCGTCGAAGCGCCGGCCGGAAGGCAAGTTGTTGCCACGGTGCGGGTTGCTTCCTTCGCTGCGGCGCCAACAGGCGGCTCGGCGCCGATCGAATCCATTGCGGTCGATGCACCCGTGCCACCTTCCACGCGCTTCGTGTCCGTGTCCGCGGCGCGCAACGACCGCCCGGACCTGCAGACCGCGGCTCGGGTTGTGTCGGGCGGGCGTGCCCTCGGCAGCGCCGACAACTTCAAGCTCATCCAGGGGCTCGCGGACAAACTGGGCGCGGCGGTCGGTGCCTCCCGCGCGGCGGTGGACGCGGGCTACGCGCCGAACGAGCTGCAGGTCGGCCAGACGGGCAAGATCATCGCGCCGGAACTCTACGTCGCCATCGGCATCAGCGGCGCGATCCAGCACCTGACCGGCATCAAGGACGCGCGAACGATCGTCGCGATCAACAAGGACGCGGAGGCGCCGATCTTCGAGGTCGCCGACTACGGCCTGGTCGGCGACCTCTTCACACTGGTCCCGGAGATCGAGAAGCTGTTGTAGCCGCTATAGCGATGCGAGGACGTGCTCGGCGCTCGAGACCCTGAACTCGCCCGGCGCCTCGACATGCGCCTGCTGCACGACGCCGTCCTCGATCACGAGCGCAAAGCGCTGGCCGCGCATGCCCATCCCGAACCCGCGCGCGTCCAGCTCGAGCCCGAGCGCGCGGGCGTAGTCCCCGTTGCCGTCGGCAGCCATCACGATCGCCTCGCCGACACCCGCGGACTTGCCCCAGGCATCCATCACGAATACGTCGTTCACGGCCATGCAAACTATCTTCGCGACGCCCTTGCTGCGGAGCGCCGATGCCTGTGCGACGAAACCTGGCAAGTGCCTGGCGTTGCAGGTCGGCGTGAACGCGCCGGGCACGGAGAACAGGACCACCCGGCCCTTGCCGAGCAGCTCGACCGCCGTCACGTTCACGGGTCCGTCAGCGCCCATGGTCTTGAGCTTGCCGTCCGGAATTCGGTCCCCTGGCTGGATGGTCATCGTCGTGTTCCTTCCGCTGGTGAATTCAGCCCGCCGCACGGCGCGCGCCGGGAAATGGGCCGGCCTTGGCCAGCATGCCGGGAACGGCATGACCCACGTGTTGTTCAATCCAGCGCGCCGTATCGATCGCGCGCTCGAGATCGACGCCGGTCTCGATGCCCATGCGGCCGAGCATGTAAACGAGATCCTCGGTGGGGATGTTGCCGGTAGCCGCAGGCGCGAACGGACAGCCGCCCAGCCCGCCGAGGCTGGCATCGAGTACCTGCGCACCGGCCATCACGGCGGCGTAGGCGTTCGCGAGGCCCGTGTTGCGCGTGTTGTGGAAATGCCCGCGCAATGCCATGCGGGGCAAGGCCTCGGCCACGCGGCCGAAAATCTCGCTCACCTGCCCGGGCACGGCGACCCCGATCGTGTCCGCGATCGCGATCTCGAAGGGCGCCGCTTCCGCAACCGCACGCGCGATCTCGACGACGCGCGAAACCGGCACTTCCCCCTCGAAGGGGCAGCCGAACGCTGCGGAGAGGGTGACCTGCGCGCGGATGCCCGTCGCTCGGGCGGCGGAAGAAATCTCGCGCCAGGTGCGGATCGACTCCGCACTCGTGACGCCCTGGTTTCTACGATTGAACTCGTCGGTCGAGAAGACGACCATGCCGATCTCGCGGCAGCCCGCCGCGGCCGCGCGGTCGAATCCCGCGCGGTTCAGCACCAGCCCGCCATAGATCGCATCCGCGCGGCGCGGCAGCCCTGCGAAGATCGCCTCGGCGTCCGCCATCCGCGGCACGCGGCGCGGATTCACGAAGCTCGCAACCTCGATCCGGCGGACGCCGGCATCCACCGCCCGGCGGATGAATTCGAGCTTGACTGCTGTCGTGAGTTCGGCAGTCTCGTTTTCCAGGCCGTCGCGCGGGCCGACTTCGACGATCTCGATGCTGCGCGCCGCCTGCATGGCCGGAATTGTAACGCCGCGGCCGCTACTCTTGCGCGCCGCGGCCCCGGTACTTCCTGCCCCTTGGCGGATTCAGCCGACGCTCGACCAGAGGTTGGCTACATCCTTCGACCTGGTGTTCGCGGCGCCCGCAGCCGTGAAGGCCTTCTTCGCGTCCGCGGATTTCTTCTGATTGGCGAGGGCGATGCCGAGCACCATGTGGACGTCGTCCGCGCGCTTCAGGTTGCCCTTCGTCACCGCACGCTGTGCGGCTTCGGCGGCCTTCGGGTAGTTCCTGAGCGTGAAGTAGGTGGTCGCGAGTTTCGCGTCCGGCTCGCCGGTCTTGATCGCCTGGGCTTCCTTTTCCTGCTGCACCAGCGTCGATTTCACGCGCACCACCTGGCCTTTCGCGTCGGCCAGCACCTTGTTGTTGCGATCGTCCTTCTTGACGGCGCCCGCCGCCATGCCCTTCTCCAGGGCGGCTACCGCCTCGCCCGGGCTCGACAAATCGAGCGCCCGTTCTGCGTAGTCCACGAACTGGTCGCCCGATAGCAGGCCCTTGGCGGCGCCGAGGCGGTAGAGGTTGACCATCACCACGGGATCCTTGCCGGATTCGTTCGCGTAGACATTGACGAGCTGGTCGAAGACCTTGGCCTTGGGCGCCACCGCCATCAGTCGGTGCAGGGTTTCCTTGCGCTTCGCATCCTGCTTGGTCTCGAAGTAGGCGGAGTTCAGCATCTCGAGGAGCGGACCGTTCTTCGACGTGCGGCCCGCCTTGTCATTGGCGGCGATCGCCTTCTCGATCGTGGTCGCGGCCCTACCGAAGTCGCGCAGCTGCACCTGCGACGTTCCGAGCAGCGTCAGGTCGTCAGCCGTGAGCGCGCCCTGGGCAGCCAGCTTGTCGAAGGCTGCGGCGGCATTGCGGTAGTCACGCAGTGCGTAGTGCGTGGTGGCCTTCAGGCGAAGCTTGCGCGTCAGGTCGGCGCCGGCGACGCGACCGGTCGCGAGACGCTCGTCCACGGTCGCGAGCACGAGCTTGTGCTCCTTGGCGCCGCTTGCGGCCCAGATCAGGAGCTCATTGATGCCCTGCTCCTCCTGCGGCGACAGCGGAGCATTGGTCTTGGCCTCCTTCAGCAGCCGGATCGCCTCGCTGTAGTTTCCGTTCTGGCCTGCGGCCTGCGCCTGCGCGGCTTTGTCGGCCAGTTCCTTGCGCCAGCCACCCTGCGACTGGGCCACCGACTCGGCGGGCAGTACGGCAAGTGACAACCCGGCGACCGACAGCACCAGATGCGCCGCCATCGCACCTGCCCGGAAAAACGAATTCACTGCCAACATCACCTCATTCTCCTCCAGAACCGGCCGCCGGGGCCGTACCCTCGCGCGCGAGGCGCGCGATCCACAGATCCGCGATGCGCCCGAGGTGGCTGCCCGCCGGGGCCGCCGCCTTCGCGGCTTCGAATGCCGCGCGCGCCTCGTCTTTCTGGCCGAGCTCGACCAGCGCCGCCCCGAGCAGCAGGTTCGCGTCGTCGAGGCGGGTGACCCCGCCCTTTGCGATGCCGCGGCGGATCACCTCGACCGCCTGTGCGTAGTCGCCGCTACTGAAGAATCCCAGACCGACCTTGACGTCCACCTCGCCCTTCGGGTTCTTGGCCGCCGAGGCCGCCTCGCCCGGCAAGGTCTTCCTGTCGGACGCGACAGCGTTCCTGGCCTGCATCACGAACTGCTGGTTGGCGGACGCATCCGGGACGATGCCTTCCTTGATGCCGCGCTCGAGCCCGCGCTGCGCCTCGCCGGGACTGCCCGCAACGAGCGCGATGTCGGCGTACCCGAGATAGCCGCCGACGGTGGCGAACCCGCCGGCCGGGTCGCTGGCGGCGACACGGTAGGCATTCAGCATGACGATCAGGTCGTCTTTGGTCTGCGTCTGGTAGAGCGCGACGATGCGGCTGTAGTACTCCTTGTTCGGATACTGTGTGACCAGCGCCTCGAGATTGGCGCCGCGCGCGGCATCGTTCTTGGTTTCGATGAAGCAACGGTCACGCAGCTGGAACCACATCTCCTTGGGCTTCTCGTTCCGGCTCTTGGCGAGGTCGATGGCCTCGCCGAGGGTCTGACAGGCTTCCGCATACTGGCTCGCCTGCATGCGCAGCCGGCCGAGGGTCTCGAAATCCTCCGGCGCCACGTCCGCCACGTTCTCGACGTACTTCTGGAAGTGCTCGAGCGTTCTCGCGCTGTCCTTCTTGGCGCTGTAGTGCGCCGCGAGCTGGCGGTGCATGGCACCGACGTTCTGGGGCTCGGCGTAGCCCTTGCCGAGGAAGTCCTCGATCGCGGCCGCGAACAGGTCGGAATCGCCGGAGCCCCGGGCCGCCTGCAGGCGCCAGGTCGCGATGGCCTTGAGGTCGTCGGGGGTCGGCGCCGGCAGGGAATCGAACTGGGGCAGCGCCGCGAGAACCTCCGCCCACTTCTTCTCGTTGACCAGGTTCTGCACCCGAACTCCGAGCTTGCGAAACTCCTTGCTGTAATTCGCCTGCGGGGCCTCGGCGGCCTGCTCCTTGTCCTTCTTCTGGGCCACCGCTGGTGGCTGGAACGCGACCATGACGGCCATTGCCGCCACTGGCACCGCCAGACCCTTCAGGCACCGTTTCCAGGCAGTCATCGCGCTCATCCTTCACCTGCGGCCGGCTGCCGCCATCCGTGCGTGGGGCGGGGTTATACCGCAAAACCCGTATGGCTGTCTCCCAGAAGCCTATATCGATGGACTGCCCACCTGCCGGACGGTTCCGGTGCGGAAAATTATGTCCACCCGTTCAGGCTGCGTTCAGGCGGCCCAGCCAAGAAAAAGGGCCCGCGACTGGCGGGCCCGCTTTTGGCGGCTCAGGACCCCGCCGAGGCTAGCCGCCGCCACCTGCGCCGGCCGGCGGCTCGCCGATGAAGCCGACCTTGCGCATGCCGACGCGCTGCAGGACCGCCAGAGTATCCGACAGCGCCTCGAAGCGCGCCCGCCTGTCCATGCGGATATGCACTTCGGGCTGGGGGTCCTTGACGGCCTCGGCCAGCACGTAGTTGAGCAGCTGCGCCCGATCCACCGGGTTCTCGTTCCAGTAGATCGAGCCATCGAAATCGATCGAAAGATTGATGTTCTCCGGCTTCGTCTCGGTCGGGCGGTTGATCTCCTTCGGCAGGTCGATCTTCACCGCGTGGGTCATCACCGGCACGGTGATGATCATGATGATGAGCAGCACCAGCATGATGTCCACGAGGGGAATGACGTTGGGCTCGACCATGGGGTCGCCCTCGTCATGACCGACCTGGATCGCCACGGCTTACTTTCCTGAAACGCGCGAGCCGGCGACCAGCGCCGCCTCGACGTCGTGGGCGAAGTAGTTGGCCCGCTCCATCAGCGCCTTGTTGCCGCGCAGCAGGCCGTTGAAGCCGAGCACCGCCGGCACGGCCACCGCGAGGCCAAGCGCGGTCATGATCAGCGCTTCGCCGATCGGGCCCGCGACCTTGTCCAGGGAGGCCTGGCCGGCGATCGAGATGCTGATCAGCGCGTGGTAGATGCCCCACACCGTGCCGAACAGGCCGACGAACGGCGCCGTGGCGCCGACCGAGGCCAACACCACCATGCCGCTCTGCAGGCTCGACTGCAGCATCGTCGTGCGCTTGTCGATGTGCGTGCGCACCCAGTCGGCGAGCTCGATATTGCTCGTGACGTCGCGCGACGCGCTGCGCCGGTGATGATCGACCGCCTGCAGCCCGTCCTGGGCGATGTCACGGAACGGATTCACCTTGCCTTTCAGCTTGGCGACGCCTTCCTGGATCGACCCGGCCGACCAGAAGTTCTTTTCGGCCTCGGCCGCGACCTTGCGAAGCATGCGCTGGTCGAGCCACTTGTTGATCATGACGAGCCATGACCAAAGCGACATCACGATCAGGATGACGAACACGGCCTTGCCGACATAGTCGCTCTGCATCCAGAGCGTTTCGATGCCGTAAGGGTTATCGGTAACTGTGGTTTCACCAGCCATTCTGCAATCCCTCTGACAGAAAATACGTTCCGGACTGCCTGCCGCCCGAATGCGGCCTCACGCTTGTCCGGTCCCTCTCGATTCCCGCCGCGTCAGTCCAGTTTGAAGACGATCGGCACCGAAACCTGCGAATCGACCGGCTGGCCGTCGCGCTTGCCGGGCTCGAACGGCAGCTTGCCAACGACGCAATTCACCGCGGCATCGAGACGCGGAAAGCCGCTGCTCTGCGTGACCGTCGCCGTGCCGGCCTTGCCGTCCGCACCGACCACGATGGTCGCGACGACACGGCCCTCCTCGCTGAGACGGCGCGATGCCGACGGATAGCAAGCCGAAATGGCCGCCGCGATGCGGTCGCTGCGCGACTTGAAACGCGCGGGGGTGATTTGGACTTGGCGCGCTGGCGTCTGCGGCTGCGCGCGCGGTGCCTCCTGGACCTTGGCCGTGATCGCGGTCGTCGGGCCTTCGAATGCCGGCAGGTCGATCAGCGGCGGCGGCACCAGAGGCGGAGGCACGTCCACCGGCGGCGGGGGCGGTGGCTCGTCAAGATCTTCCGGTGGTGGCGGCAGCGGAAGATCCATGATCGAGAAGTCCTGGACCAGATTGAGTCCGGCGCGAACGAGACCCTGTTTCAGGGCCCAGAAGAACATCAGATGCAGGACGACGATACCGACGAAGACAGCTGTTCTTTGCGTGCCACCTGCAGAATAGGTATTCGTCATACTGGACCTGCCACTCCCCTCGTTCGTACTTGCCGGTCGCAGCGCGGATGCCGGGCCGCGGCTCCTGCCATTTTCTCGAAGCACCGGACGAGGCGCCCCGTATCCCGGTTACGGCCACCTTAGCGGTTGGCCCAATCGACTGCAAGCGTCGACCCGGAATCCATGCCCAGCGCGGCCCGGGCATACCCGCTCGTCACGGCGGCCGTCACCTGATCACTCCGTGACCTGCTCACCCTCTTGAACGCCGGTGACGGCTGACAGGGGTTGCGCGTTCCCGGGGCGACTCGATTCAGGTCGCGGTGGCGGCACCGCGCCGCTCGCGGACCAGGATGACGGTCACTCCGACGAGCGTCAACAGGCCGCCCAGGACCATGCGCAAGTCCAGGATGTCACCGAGGAGCAGCACCGAGAACAGCACGCTGAAGATCGGCCCCAACACGGTAGAACCTATCTCAAAATCGCGGAACTGCGGTGGCGCGAGTAGTATTCATGCGTACTGCGCCTGAGCGACGAACAGTGGGAGCGGATCCGGAAGCACTTTCCGGAGGAGCACTATCCTG